>JBGOZF010000021.1:0-63635 GCA_041480065.1 Rhodocyclaceae bacterium | reverse complement strand
TCGGCTCCGACGATGTCATCGAGCAGATCACCAAGCAGCTTAACAAGCTGATCGACGTGGTCAAGGTCGTCGATCTTTCCGAAGCCGCCCATATCGAGCGCGAACTGATGCTGGTCAAGGTGCGCGCCACCGGCAAGGACCGCGAGGAGATGAAGCGCGTCGCCGATATCTTCCGCGGCCGCATCATCGACGTCACGGAATCCGCCTACGTCGTCGAGTTGACCGGCAATACTGCCAAGCTCGACGCTTTCCTCGACGCCATCGATCGCTCGCTGATTCTCGAGACCGTGCGCACCGGTGTTTGCGGCATTGGCCGCGGCGACCGCATCCTGCGGGTCTAGTTTTTTCACAAGGGGTTTTACATGAAGGTTTATTACGACAAGGATGCCGATCTTTCCCTGATCAAGGGCCGCAAGGTCACCATCGTCGGCTACGGTTCGCAGGGCCATGCCCACGCGCAGAACCTCAAGGATTCGGGCGTCAAGGTGACCGTCGGTCTCCGCAAGAGCGGCGCCTCCTGGGACAAGGCCAAGAAGGCCGGGCTCAAGGTCGAGGAGGTCGCCAAGGCCGTCAAGGATGCGGATGTCGCCATGATCCTGCTGCCGGACGAGAACATTCCCGCCGTCTATTACAACGACGTCGAGCCCAACCTGAAGAAGGGCGCGGCGCTCGCTTTCGCGCACGGCTTCAACATCCACTACAACCAGGTTGTGCCGCGCGGTGACGTCGACGTGATCATGGTGGCGCCCAAGGGTCCCGGCCATACGGTGCGCTCCGAGTACCTGCGGGGCGGCGGCGTGCCGTCCCTGATTGCGGTCTACCAGGACAAGAGCGGCAAGGCCAAGGACATTGCGCTTTCCTATGCGGCCGCCAACGGCGGCACCAAGGGCGGCGTCATCGAGACCAGCTTTCGCGAAGAAACCGAGACCGACCTCTTCGGAGAGCAGTCGGTTCTCTGTGGCGGCCTGGTCGAATTGATCAAGACCGGTTTTGAAACGCTGACCGAAGCCGGCTATGCGCCGGAGATGGCCTACTTCGAGTGCTTGCACGAAGTGAAGCTGATCGTCGACCTGATTTTCGAGGGCGGCATCGGCAACATGAATTACTCGATTTCCAACAACGCCGAGTACGGCGAGTACGTCACCGGCCCACGGGTGATCGGCCCGGAAGCGCGCGCCGCCATGCGGGAAGCGCTCAAGAACATTCAGAACGGCGACTACGCCAAGCGCTTCATCCTCGAAGGACGCACCAACTATCCCGAGATGACCGCGCGCCGGCGACTGACGGCGGAACATCCGATCGAGCAGGTGGGCGAGCAGTTGCGCGCCATGATGCCCTGGATCAAGAAGAACAAGCTGGTCGATCAGAGCAAGAACTGATCTCGCGTTTTTCGATTCGGCTCCGAGGGCACAGCGCGTCTGTGCCCTCGTCGTCTTGAAGGAACCCATATGAGCTCCCAGTACCCTCATCCGATCATCGCCCGCGAAGGCTGGCCTTTTCTCGGCATTTCGTTCGGCCTGGCCTTGATGGTCGCCGGCGCCGGCGGCCTGTTGTGGAGTTGGCCCCTGTGGCTGGTGTTCATCTTCGTGCTTCAATTTTTCCGCGATCCGGCGCGACCGGTGCCTGGCGATGCCAGGAGCGTGCTATCACCGGCCGACGGACGCATCGTCGCCATCGAACCGACCCGTGATCCCTGGCTCGACCGCGATACGCTGAAGATCAGCGTGTTCATGAACGTGTTCAACGTGCACTCGAACCGCAGTCCGGTCGATGGCGAAGTCAGGCAGCGCTGGTACCACCGCGGCGCCTTCGTCAACGCCGCGCTGGCCAAAGCCTCGGTGGAGAACGAGCGCAATGCGCTGCACATCCGCTCGACCACCGGCCACGACGTCACCTGCGTGCAGGTGGCCGGGCTGGTGGCGCGGCGTATCCTCTGCTACGTCGCCGAGGGGGCGCAACTGGCGCGCGGCCAGCGCTACGGCTTCATCCGCTTCGGCTCCCGCGTCGACCTTTATCTGCCAGTTGATGTCCGGGTCAGGGTGACGATCGGCGACAAGGTGCGTGCCACCAGTACCGTGCTCGCCGAACTGCCATAAGCTGTCGTGGCCGGGCTACAATGGCCCGCTCAGTCACACGGATTTCCCTTATGCCGGTACTTCGCCCCCGCAAGGCGCTGATGAACCCCGACGTACGTCGGCGCGGCATCTACATTCTGCCGAACCTATTCACCACCGCGGCGCTGTTCGCGGGCTTCTTCGCCATTGTGCAGGCGATGAACGAACGCTACGAAATGTCGGCGGTGGCGATCTTCCTGGCGATGGTCTTCGATGGCCTGGATGGCCGGGTGGCGCGTCTGACCCACACCCAGAGCGCCTTTGGCGCCGAGTACGACTCGCTCTCGGACATGGTTTCCTTCGGCGCGGCGCCGGCTTTGGTGATTTACGAATGGGCGCTCAAAGGCCTGGGCAAACTCGGCTGGATCGCCGCATTCATCTATTGCGCCGGCGCAGCCCTCAGGCTGGCCCGCTTCAATACCAACATCGAGGTGATCGACAAGCGTTACTTCCAGGGTTTGCCGAGCCCGGCAGCGGCGGCGCTGGTGGCCGGGCTGGTCTGGGTCATGATGGACAACGGCTGGACCGGTGACGAATCGCGCTGGTATGCCTGCGTGGCGACCATATTCGCCGGCGTCACCATGGTCAGCAACGTGCGCTACTACTCGGGCAAGGACATCAATCTTCGAAAGAGTGTGCCGTTCATCATCGTGGTGGCCTTCGCGCTCGGCTTCGCGCTGATTTCGAGCTATCCGCCGGGCGTCCTGTTCGTCCTCTTCCTTGCCTATGCCCTGTCGGGATACGTGATGATGGCATGGGATTTCGCCACCAAGCGCAGGACAGTTGCACGCTCGGAATAAAGCCGCTATAGTGAAAATCATGGACGCAACCATTCTCTTTGCCGCTGCATTCCTCATGCTCTCCGGCCTCGCACTGGCGTACTCGCCGCTGCGCGCCAAGCTGCGTCCGCTGCTGCGCCGCGCGCGCTAGCAAACAAACCCCCACAATCAGAGTTTTGACAGGCCCGAAGGCACAAGCTTCGGGGCCGTGATTTCATTTAACGTATCCGCACTGGAGACGACCATGGCCAAGCAGCAATTAATCATTTTCGACACCACGCTTCGCGACGGCGAGCAGAGTCCCGGCGCCTCGATGACCCACGAGGAAAAGCTGCGTATCGCCCGCCAGCTGGAGCGCATGCGGGTCGACGTCATCGAGGCCGGCTTTGCCGCCGCCTCGCCCGGGGATTTCGAGGCCATCAAGGCGATCGCCGGAACGATCAAGGACTCGACCGTGTGTTCGCTGGCGCGCGCCAACGAAAACGATATTCGCAAGGCCGGCGAGGCGATCAGGCCGGCGCAGCGTCGCCGCATTCATACCTTTATCGCCACCAGCCCGATCCACATGGAAAAGAAGCTGCGCATGACGCCCGACCAAGTCGTCGACGCGGCGGTGAGGGCGATCGGTTTTGCCCGTGAGTACACGGATGACGTCGAGTTTTCCGCCGAGGATGCCGTGCGCTCGGATATCGACTTCCTCTGCCGGATCTTCGACGCCGTCATCGCCGCCGGTGCGACGACCATCAATGTCCCGGACACGGTCGGCTACAGCGTGCCCTCGGTGTGGGGCGAGCGCATGCGCACCCTGATCAGCCGCGTCACCGATGCCGACAAGGTCATCTGGTCCACCCACTGCCACAACGACCTCGGCATGGCTGTGGCCAACTCGCTGGCCGCGGTGCAGGCGGGCGCCCGCCAGGTGGAGTGCACGATCAACGGACTGGGTGAGCGTGCCGGCAACGCGTCGCTCGAGGAGGTGGTCATGGCTGTGAAGACGCGCGGCGATCTATTTGCCGTCGAGACGCGCATCGACACGACACAGATCGTTCCCGCCTCGCGCCTGGTGTCTCAGATCACCGGCTATCCGGTGCAGCCGAACAAGGCCATCGTCGGCGCCAATGCCTTCGCCCATGAATCCGGCATCCACCAGGATGGCGTACTCAAGCACCGCGAGACCTACGAGATCATGCGGGCGCAGGATGTCGGCTGGGCGCAGAACAAACTGGTGCTCGGCAAACACTCGGGCCGCAATGCCTTCAAGAACCGCCTACAGGAACTGGGGATCAGCGTGAACAGCGAGGAGGCAATCAACGCCGCCTTCTCCCGCTTCAAGGAATTGGCCGACAAGAAGCACGAGATCTTCGACGAGGACCTTCAAGCCTTGATGTCCGAGGACGTGGTGACGCCCGCCCACGAACACTTCAAGCTGGTTTCGTTCAAGTTTCATTCCGAGACCGGCGAGACGCCGCATGCCGAACTCACGCTGTCGGTCGGCGGGGCCGAGAAGCAGGCGCAGGCGGACGGCGGCGGTCCGGTCGATGCTGCATTGAAGGCGATCGAGAGCGTGGTCAAGAGCGGCTCGGAACTGTTGCTGTATTCGGTGAACGCGATCACGACCGGTACCGACGCCCAGGGCGAGGTGACCGTACGCCTGGCGCGCGGCGGCCGCATCGTCAATGGCCAGGGGGCCGACACCGACATTATCGTTGCTTCGGCCAAGGCCTACCTGAACGCGCTCAACAAGCTCTATCAGGACACGGAGCGCCTGAATCCGCAACTGTGACGTCTTGCGCGGCCGGCTATGCCGGCCGCGTGAGCCGCGCGTAGAGCACTGCCGAGACGAAGAAGGTGAGCGCCAGCATTGCCTCGGCGGCAGCCAGCATCGCCGCCAGGCCATGCTCCGACATCGCGCGCACGATGCCTTCGACGACATAGATCAGGATCATCATCGATGCCCACTGGTGGGTATAGCGGCGGCCGTGCAGCACGCCGAATACGGGGGCCAGCAGGGGGAGCGTCTTCAGCACCAGCCAGGAGCCGCCCGGTCGCAACGGCGCCAGCCGCATTTCCCAGGCCAGGCACAGAATCACAAGACCGATCAGACTGGCCGCAGCGACGAGGTTGAGCCAGTTGGTGTTGCGCGGCACGGCGGAGTTGTTCAAGTTGGGCTCCGGTAGAATCGCGACGGATTATGCGCCTGCTTGCTCCATTCAGACTCGTCTTCCGCGTTGTTCAGCGCTTCCGCAGCGAGCGACTGGCGCAGACCGCGGCCGCGCTGTCCTTTGCCACTCTGCTTGGCTTTGTGCCCATGATCGGCGTCGCGGCGGCGCTGATCGATCACCTGCCATTCGCCGCCGGCATCGGTGCGGCGCTGCAGAAGTTCCTGCTCGCCAACCTCCTGCCGGACAAAGCCGGGGTGGTGATTGCCAAGTATGTGGGCCAGTTCGCCGACCGTGCCGAACGAATGACGCTGATCGGTCTCGCCGTGCTGGCGGGGACAGCGCTGACCCAGATGCTGACCATCGAGCACGCATTCAACGCCATCTGGAAAATCAAGGCACCGCGTCCGCTTGCCCAGCGGCTCTTCATGCACGTTCTGGCTCTACTGCTGGGACCGCTGGTGTTCGGCGGCAGCCTGGCCGCCATCAGCTATCTCGTCGGCATTTCACTCGGTGTGGTGGCGGAGCCGCAATGGCTGACGACCCTTACGCTTCGCGTCGTTCCGTTTGTCTTTCTGTCGGGTCTGCTGGCCTTGCTTTACTGGAAGGTACCAAGAAAGGCGATCGCCGGCGGACAGGCGATCCTGGGGGGTGTTCTCGCTGCTGGAGCGTTTGCCGGGATGCACCGGCTGTTCGGCGCCTATGTCGTCAAGATCCCGACGTACACCTTGGTTTACGGGCCGTTTGCGGCGATGCCGATCTTCCTTGTCTGGCTCTATCTTTCCTGGACGGTGATCCTGGTCGGAGCGCTGGTGACGGCCGAACTGCCGCGCTCGACGCAGCCGGGATAGGACATCAGCACGGAGAGAAGTCGCGCGAGAACTCCAGCATCTCGACGCTGGAAGTCTGCAGGGCCAGACGATTGACGTGGCACTCGGTCAACTGCAATTTGCCATCCGGCTCGGCAATCATGGTGAAAGGTCTGCCCGTCGTGCCGCATCGTGTGGTCAGCAAAGCCTCGTGGCGCTGATGCCCGTGCGCCGACCGAAGCAGAAGCGCTGGCGTCAGACGCGATCCGGCTTTGTCGTCGCGGCGGACGATCTGAACCGGCGCCGCGGAAGGGGCGATGAGTTCGAGGCCGAGCTCGATATGCTCTGGGTTGTCGCTGCGCGCCCAACGAACCAGGCAGATATTCCAGGGCCGCTCCGGCGACGTGCGCAGGCCAAGTGCACCGCCCGAGACCAGACCGGAGATGGCGCCGGACAAGTGCATCATGGCGAAGCCGCCGGGGCTTTCATTCAAGACCAACCACTTTGTGATCGGGATCGGAGCCTGCTCGACTTCCTCGCTACCTCGACCGCGTAGCAAGTCCCAGAGCCGATCGAGTTCGGGGCAGATTTCGACTGCGTAGCTGCTCGGCCGATGATGATGGCGACGCCTGGGCGGTGACGACCAGCGCGCCTGCGCTCTGCCCAGGACGATGCGGTAGTCGTCGGTCGCCGCCGATGCGGGTAATCCGAGCGCCTCGGGGTTTTCGCCGGCGGCCAGCCTGCGCAGATGTTCCTCGGCCGTCTGGGCAAGCGTCGCACAGGAGAAATAGAGCGTCTTGCCACCCGCGAGCGGTGGTCTTCGGGTGACCGCAACCGGTGGCAGACCGCGCTTCTCGTCCAGCCAGTACCAGGAGTCCAGTGGTCCCTTGGGCTGCGGATCGATCGTCACACCGATGGGGAAGCTGCGCAGATAGTCGATCAGGAATCCGATTTCGTGACCGACGAAGGTTTCCGGTTGCGCGGCCGCCAGCGCCAACATGCCCTTGAGCAACTGTTCCGCGGTCATGACCTGGTCGGGTTGGCACCTTCTTGAGAGCGCGTAGGCGATCTGGCCATGGCGCCAGAGATCAGCCGGAGGGGTGGCCGCGACCATGAGCGCGACTTGCTGCTGCTCGGCCAGGTTGTGCAGGATGTTGCCGCAGAACCCCGCGAGACTTTGCCCCGCCTCGGTCATTTGGCTCGCCGTCAGCTTGCGTGCGGCATCGAGGGTTGTCGTTGCCAACAGGCCATGAATGTCGGTCAGCCCCTGCGCAATGAGGCGCAGGCGATGTGTCAGGGGGAGAGTGGATTGCCGCAGTAGGGCCTTGAGCGAATCGTTGATTGTGTCGGCCCGCTTCTGGAACAGGCCCACCAACTCCGAGCGTTCGACCGGGCCTATCGCCGTCCCGACGAAGCCGCGCAAGTGATGACGCAGGGGTGCAAGGTCGTGCAGCGGATCGCCGATCTGGGGTGCGTCGAGCCAGGCCAGCGCGCTGTTCAGCACTGGCAGCGAATGCGGGCCGCGGGCGACTGTGGTCATGGCGATGGCAACTGGGAAATGGGGCGGATTCTAGTAAAATCGTCCGACTGTCAATCGAAGGAAAACGCCGGGGAAAACTGCTTGGCGTCCCCGTTGCGCGGGCAGTGACCGCGTCACATTCAACAAGATCCAGCTTATGTCCAATCCAATTCCCGAGAAGTCGATTCCAAGCGCAGAACGGCTGATCGTCGCGCTTGATCTGCCCGATGCCGCCGCCGCCAAGGCGCTCGTTAGCCAGATCGGCGATGCCACGTGCTTTTACAAGATTGGGCTCGAGTTGTTCATGGCCGGCGGCTACTTCGAATTGCTCGACTGGCTGGTCGCCAACGGCAAGAAGGTCTTCGTCGATCTCAAGTTTTTCGATGTGCCCGAGACTGTCCGGTCTGCAGTGCGTGCGTTGGCGGGCAGCGGCGCGACCTTCGCCACGGTCCATGGCAACCAGGCCATCATGGAAGCCGCCGTGCGCGACAAAGGCAATCTCAAGATCCTGGCGGTGACGGTCCTCACCAGCCTCGATCGCGGCGATCTCGACGATCTGGGTTTCGCCTGCGACGTCGACAAGCTGGTCCTCTCCCGCGCGCGGCGGGCGCTGGAGGCTGGCGTGGACGGCATCGTTTCCTCGGGCCTCGAAGCGCCCATGATCCGCAGCGAACTCGGCCAGAAGCTGCTGGTGGTCACGCCGGGTATCCGGCCGGTCGAGAACCGGCCGGTCGACGACCAGAAGCGAACGGTGGACGTAGCCCAGGCCTTCAGGAACGGCGCCGACTACATCGTGATCGGACGTCCTATTCGGCAGGCGCCGGACCCTAGGGCGGCGGCCGCAGCGGTTCAGCGCACGATCACGGAAGTATTTGGCTAGACGGCAAATTCGGCTATAATCGCCCCCTTTTTTCCAATTCAAGGGAACGAGACATGGTCGTTATTCGACTCGCCCGGAGCGGTGCCAAAAAGCGCCCCTTCTACAACATGGTGGTGGCCGACTCGCGCAATCGTCGCGACGGCCGCTTCGTCGAGCGCATCGGCTTCTACAACCCGGTGGCCGCAGAGAATGAGCAGGGCCTGGTGATCAACACCGAGCGCCTAGCCTATTGGCAGAGCCACGGCGCCCAGCTGTCGCCGACCGCTGCCCGCCTCGCCAAGCAGGCTGCCGCGAAGAAGGCCGCCTGATAGGCAGGAAACACGCTGGGCCGCCCCAAGTGTTTCCTGGCCCCCTGGGGGGAGAGCCGAGCGAAGCGAGGCTTTCGGGGGGGGTGTTGCAATGGGCATGATCGTCCTGGGGCGCATCGTCGCCCCGTACGGTGTCCGCGGCTGGCTGAAGATCCATCCCTTCGGGGATGACCCAGGCTCCTGGCGGAAGATGTCGCAGTGGTGGCTCGCCGCCGATGCCGATGGCGACGCGTGGCAGACCTGGAAGATCGAGAGTCTGCGCGCGCACGGAGCCGGCTGGGTAGCCAAGTTGAGCGGTGTCGATGATCGCGGTGCCGCCGAGCGGCTGGATGGCTGGTTCATCGCGGCGCCCCGGGAGGCGATGCCGGAGACGCACGGGGATGAGTACTACTGGGCCGACCTGATCGGCTTGGCAGTGGTGAACGAGCAGGATGAATCGCTCGGCAAGGTGGATTCGCTGGTCGAAAGCGGTGCCCATCAGGTGCTGGTGGTGAAGGATGGGGAAGCGGAGAGGCTGCTGCCCTTCGTAGACCACGTGGTGAAGAGCGTGGATGTGGCCGGTGGTTGCGTCCGCGTCGAGTGGGGGAAAGACTGGTGACGCTGAGATTCGATGTCGTCACGATCTTCCCCGAGATGTTTGCAGCGGTGACGGAAGCAGGCATCACGCGGCGCGCGCTGGAACGGGGGCTGTGGCAACTGGCCTCGTGGAATCCGCGCGACTGGGCCGAGAATGCCTACCGGACGGTCGATGACCGGCCCTTCGGCGGTGGCCCGGGCATGGTGATGATGGCCGGTCCGCTGGAAAAGACCATCGCGGCGGCGAAGGAGGCGCGTGGTGGTGGCAGGGTGATTTACATGTCGCCGCAAGGCCGAACATTGACGCATGGCCGGGTGTGCGAGCTGGCGGCGACGGAAGGAGCGATCCTTCTTTGTGGTCGCTACGAAGGAGTGGATGAGCGTCTGATCGGGCGTTGCGTGGATGAGGAGATTTCCCTTGGGGATTTCGTTCTCTCCGGCGGCGAATTGGCCGCGATGGCGCTGATCGATGCTTGCGTCAGGCAGTTGCCGGGCGCGTTGAACGACGAGGCCTCGGCGGTCGAGGAATCGTTTGCCGCGGGGCTGATGGATTGCCCGCACTACACGCGGCCGGAGGTGTATGAAGGAATTGCGGTGCCGGATGTGTTGCTGTCCGGGCATCATGAGAATATCCGCCGCTGGCGCCTGAAGCAGGCGCTGGGACGGACCTGGCTGCGGCGGCCCGATTTGCTGGAATGCCGCAAGCTCAGTAGCGAGGAGGCGCGACTCTTGGAGGAATTCAGGCGGGAGCGCCAGAACTAGAAACGGCGTGCATCAGGAGTCGAGTTCCTGCTCTGCGCGAACGGCCAAGGGCCACGACTTGAAGGAGAAGTTCATGAATCTGATTCAGCAACTCGAGCAGGAAGAAATTGCCCGTCTGGGCAAGACCATCCCGGTATTCGCGCCGGGCGACACCGTCATCGTTCAGGTGAAGGTGAAGGAAGGCAACCGCGAGCGTCTCCAGGCCTATGAAGGCGTGGTCATCGCCAAGCGCAACCGCGGCCTCAATTCCAATTTCATCGTACGCAAGATCTCCGCCGGCGAAGGCGTCGAGCGGACCTTCCAGACCTATTCGCCGCTGGTCGCCGCGATCGAGGTCAAGCGCAAGGGCGACGTCCGCCGCGCCAAGCTCTACTACCTGCGCCAGCGTTCCGGCAAGTCCGCGCGCATCAAGGAAAAGCTTGCGATCAAGGGTGGCGGCGAGAAGAGCGCAGAGTAAGCAAGGAAGGACCAGCAAAGCAAACGGGGCGCCGCGGCGCCCCGTTTGCTTTTGTGCGTGTTGTTCAGGACTTCTTCTTGTCGCGCTCGATCAGGGCGTAGGCCGAGTGGTTATGAATCGACTCGAAATTCTCGGCCTCCGCAACGTAGGCGTCGATCCGCGGATCGGCGTTGAGTGCGGCGGCGACATCGCGCACGATATCCTCGACGAACTTCGGATTGTCGTAGGCGCGCTCGGTGACGTATTTCTCGTCGGTGCGCTTGAGCAGGCCGAACACCTCGCAGGAGGCCTGGGCTTCGATCATCTGCACCAGATCCTCGATCCAGACGAAGGTGTTGGTGGTCGCTGTGACGGTGATGTGCGAGCGCTGGTTGTGGGCACCGCGGGCAGAGATTTCCTTGGAGCACGGGCAAAGGCTGGTCGCCGGCACCACGACCTTGGTGTTCTGGCGATAGCCGCCGCCGGCGAGCACTTCGCCGACGAAGGTCACCTCGTAATCCATGAGGCTCTTGACGCCGGAAACCGGAGCCTGCTTGTTGATGAAGTAGGGGAAGGTCATCTCGACCAGCCCGGTTTCCGCTTCGAGGCGCTCGACCATGTCGCGCAGCATGGACTCGAAGTTCTCGACCGAGATCTCGCGCTCGTAGCCGTTGAGGATCTCCAGGAAACGCGACATGTGCGTTCCCTTGAAGTTGTGGGGCAGTCCGACATACATGTTGAAGGTGGCGATGGTGTGCTGCACGCCGCCGCTCTTGTCCAGCACCCGCACGGGGTGGCGGATGGACTTGATGCCGACCTTGTTGATCGGGAGCTGGCGCGAATCGGCGCTGCCTTGTACGTCTGGTATGGCCATGGGATCCCTAACGTTCATGGGAATGTCTCCTGGGGTTGAGGTTGCGCGGAGCGGTTCGTGCCGCTCCATCGTTATCTTGCGCCGCTAGGATAACATTCCTGACAAAAGTGCTCAAGTAATAAAGTCATTGACGCTTTGGACGATGCCCGCGGCGTCGAGTCCCAATTCCGCCAGCATGGCTGCCTGGTCGCCGTGATCGATGAAGCGATCCGGCAGACCGAGGCGCCGTAGCGGCGTCTTCAGGCCCTGCGTCTCCAGCGAACGCGCCACTTCGGCGCCGGCGCCGCCGATGACGGCATTCTCTTCGATGCTCACCAGCGCATCATGGCTTTCGGCCAGTTCGCGCACCAGTTCATGGTCGATCGGCTTGACGAAACGCATGTTGGCGACCGTCGCATCGAGCTTTTCGCCGGCTTCCAGCGCAGCCGCCAGCAGGGTGCCGAAGCTGAGCAGCGCGATCTTGCGGCCACGCCGGCGCACTTCGGCCTTGCCGATCGGCAGCACTTCGAGCGTTCTCGCCACCGGCGTGCCGGGCCCGCTGCCACGCGGGTAGCGCACCGCGCTCGGGCCGTCGACATGAAACGCGGTCGTCAGCATCTGGCGGCACTCGTTCTCGTCCGCAGGCGCCATGATCACCATGTTCGGCACGCAGGTGAGGTAGGAGAGATCGAAGGCGCCCTGATGCGTGGCCCCATCGGCGCCGACCAGGCCACCGCGGTCTATGGCGAGCATCACCGGCAGGTTCTGCAGTGCGACGTCGTGAACGAGTTGATCGTATGCCCGCTGCAGGAAGGTCGAGTAGATGGCGACCACGGGCTTCATGCCCTCGCAGGCGAGGCCGGCGGCGAAGGTGAGCGCGTGCTGCTCGGCGATGCCGACATCGTGGTAGCGGTCCGGGAATTCCTCGGCGAAGCGCACGAGGCCCGAGCCTTCGCGCATTGCCGGGGTGATGCCGATCAGCCGGTTGTCCTCGCGCGCCATGTCGCACAGCCAGTCGCCGAAGATCTGCGTATAGGTCAATTTGCCGGCCGTCGACTGGATGCCATTGCCGGCGTCGAACTTCGAGACGCCGTGATAGAGCACCGGATCGGCCTCGGCAAGCTTGTAGCCCTGGCCCTTGCGGGTGATGACGTGCAGGAATTGCGGACCCTTCAACTGCCGCAGGTTCTGCAGGGTCGGGATCAGGGAGTCGAGGTCATGGCCGTCGATCGGGCCGATGTAGTTGAAGCCGAATTCCTCGAACAGCGTGCCCGGCACGAACATGCCCTTGACGTGTTCCTCGGCGCGCTTGGCCAGCTCGAGCAGCGATGGCGCCTTGGCCAGCACCTTTTCGCTGGCCTTGCGGGCGGCGTTGAAAGTGCGGCCGGAGAGCAGGCGCGCCAGGTATTTGTTCAGCGCCCCTACCGGCGGCGAGATCGACATGTCGTTGTCGTTGAGTACCACGAGCAGGTTGGCGTCGACCACGCCGGCGTTGTTGAGCGCCTCGAAGGCCTGGCCGGCCGACATGGCACCATCGCCGATGATTGCGGCGACGCGGCGGTCCTCGCCCTTGTCACGGGCGGCGACCGCCATGCCCAGGGCGGCGGAAATCGAAGTCGACGAGTGGCCGACACCGAAAGTGTCGTACTCGCTCTCGCTACGCCGCGGAAAGCCGCTGACGCCATCCTTCATGCGTAGCCGCGCCATCCCTTCGCGTCGCCCGGTCAGTATCTTGTGGCCGTAGGTCTGGTGGCCGACGTCCCAGACCAGGCGGTCGTGCGGCGTGTCATAGACATAGTGCAGCGCGATGGTCAGTTCCACCGTGCCCAGATTCGATGACAAGTGCCCGCCGGTCTTGGCCACCGACTCGATCAGGAAGGCGCGCAATTCCTCGGCCAACTGCCGCAGCGATTCGCGCGGCAGCAGTCGCAGGTCCGCAGGCGAGTTGATGGTTTCGAGCAATGGAAAGGACATTAGAAGGTACGCTCGACGATGTAGTCGGTCAGTTCGATCAAACGACGGGCGTGCGTGCCGAATTCCGTCAAGACGGTCTTGGCTTCGGCGCGCAACTCGGCAGCCATTTCCCTGGCCCGCGCAACGCCGAGCAGGCTGGCGTAGGTGGCCTTGTTCTGTGCGGCATCCTTGCCCGCGGTCTTGCCCAGGGTCGCCGTGCTGGCCTCCGCATCCAGGATGTCATCGACCACCTGGAACAGAAGACCGGCGCGGCCGGCGAACTGAGCGAGCCGGCGCAAGGCGTCGTCGTCCGCACCCCCGACCTGGGCACCCAGCAGCACGGCGGCCCGGATCAGCGCCCCGGTCTTGTGGATGTGCATGAACTCGAGTTCTTCGAGCGTAAGCGCCTGGCCGGTGGCAGCGAGGTCGATGGCCTGGCCGCCGGCCATGCCGCGCGAACCGGCTGCCTGGGCCAGCAGCGCGACCATCGCGGTGGTGCCGCCGTGGTCGGCCAGGACCTGGAAGGCGAGCGTCTGCAATGCGTCGCCGACCAGAAGTGCGGTGGCCTCGTCGTATTCGACATGGCAGGTCGGTTTGCCGCGGCGCAGAACGTCGTCATCCATGCAGGGCAGATCGTCGTGCACCAGCGAATAGACGTGGATGAGTTCGACGGCACAGCCCGCAACATCGAGCCGGGCCGGGTCGGCCGCAAACACCTCGCCGGCCGCGTGACACAGCAGAGGCCGCACCCGCTTGCCACCGCCGAGAACGGCATAGCGCATCGCTTCGTGCAGACGTGCTGGCGCGGCCGTGCTCACGGGCAGAAAACGCTCCAAGGCGATTTCGGTCCGCGCCTGCATTGCGGACATCCAGGCAGGGAAGTCCATGTTCAACCGCCTTCGACGGGAGGATCGAAGTCGCGCAGGACTCCGTTCTCCAGTATCTGCAACTTGTGTTCGGCAGCCGCCAGCGTCTCCTGGCAATGCTTCAGCAGCGTCATGCCGCGCTCGTACGCTGCTAGCGACTCCTCGAGAGGAGCCTCGCCCGATTCCATCGCCTGCACGATGCGCTCGAGTTCCTGCAATGCAGCTTCGAAGCTGAGGGGGGTGCCGGAGGGTACTGCCTGGGACGTGGCCTTGGCCATGGGAAACGGCTTGGGAAAAGCACGAAAAATACCCTAAGCTGCGCCAGTTGGTCAATTTGGCTATACTCGAACGCCCGGTTTCGGGGAGCAAATCACTTGGAGGTTGGATGTTATGACCGACATCGGCAGCCGTTCGCAGCTTGCGCCCGGCGTTTCGCAATTCCCCGTCGAGTGGTACTTCGACGAGAAGCTTTTTGAACTCGAGAAGAAGCTTCTCTTCGACGCCGGTCCGGGCTATGTCGGCCATGAGCTGATGGTGCCGGAAATCCACAACTACCGCTCCCAGGAGTGGCTCGATCACTCGCGCCTGCTGGTGCGGCAGCCGGACGGCTTCTACGACATGTCGAACATCTGCCGCCACCGTCAGGCCATCATGCTGCAAGGCTCGGGGACGGCGCACAATATCGTCTGCCCGATCCATCGCTGGACCTACGACACCCACGGCCAACTGATCGGCGCGCCGCATTTCCCGGCCAACCCCTGCCTGAACCTGCACAAGCGCAAGCTCGAATCCTGGCAAGGCCTGTTGTTCAAGGGGCCGCGCCGTGCCGTGGACGACCTCGGCGGCATGCATCTCGGCAGCGAGTTCGACTTCTCCGGCTACAAGCTGGACCGGGTCGAACTGCACCAGTGCAACTACAACTGGAAGACCTTCATTGAGGTGTATCTCGAGGACTACCATGTCGTGCCCTACCACCCGGGCCTCGGCAACTTCGTCACCTGCGACGATCTCACCTGGCAGTTCGGCGAGTGGTATTCGGTGCAGCGGGTCGGCATTACGCCGCTTGAGCGCATCGGCTCGAAGGCTTACGGCCGCTGGCAGCAGGCGGTGCTCGACTACTACGGGGCCAAAGGTGAGAAGCCCAGGCAGGGTGCCGTCTGGCTGACCTACTACCCCAACATCATGGTCGAGTGGTATCCGCACGTGCTGGTGGTGTCTACCGTGATTCCGCAGGACGTCAATCGCACCATGAACGTGGTCGAGTTCTACTACCCCGAGGATATCGCGCTGTTCGAGCGCGAGTTCGTCGAGGCCGAGCAGGCAGCTTACATGGAGACCGCCATCGAGGACGACGACATCGGCGAACGCATGGACCGCGGCCGCCATGCGTTGCTCAAGGAAGGGCGCAACGAGGTCGGTCCCTACCAGTCGCCGACCGAAGACGGCATGCAGCACTTTCACGAGTTCTATCGGCGTGTGATGGGCGACCATCTTCGCTAGTCCGTATCGATCGACGGCAGGCGCCGGTCATCGCTGGCGCCTGTTCTCTGGCCGCCCATGAACGCTCTCTGGATGATTGCCGCCAGTTTCCTGTTTGCCTGCATGGGCGTCTGCGTCAAACTGGGGGCGCAACAGTTCAGCGCGGGCGAGCTGGTGTTCTACCGCGGTTTCGTGGCCACGCTGATTCTCGGCAGCTTCGTCGTCTGGCGCGGCTTGCCGTTGCGGACCAAGCATGTGGCCACGCATTTCAGGCGCGGGCTGGCCGGGTTTGTGGCCCTGGTTGCGTATTTCCACGCCATCACGCTGATTCCGCTGGCAACTGCCGTTACGCTCGGCTACACGTCGCCGCTGTTCCTGGCGATGCTGCTGGTCTTCTGGGTCAGGGAAGGACAGGCGGCGCCCTTGTATCCGGCGCTGGCGGCGGGTTTCCTCGGCGTGGTACTCGTCCTGCAACCGACCCTGGACCAACAGCAGTGGCTGGGCGGGGTGTTTGGCCTTGCCTCGGGCGTCATCTCCAGCGTCGCTTACCTCAACGTGCGCCGATTGGGCGAACTCGGTGAGCCCGAGTGGCGTACGGTGTTCTACTTCTCCTTGTTCACGGCCGTCGGTAGCCTCCCTTGGGCTCTTCGGTCGTTGCCGCACCAGGCGGTCGATGGTCGCGGCTGGTTGCTGGTACTCGGCGTCGGCGGCTTCGGCGCGGCGGCCCAATGGTGCATGACCGCGGCCTACGCGCGCGGCCGCACTCTGACCGCGGCGAGCCTGGCGTACAGCACCGTGGTTTTCGCCAGTCTCTTCGGTGTTGTCGTCTGGCGGGAAACCTTGACGGCGACCGCGTGGGTCGGCATGGCCCTGATAGTCTTCGCGGGTATCGTCGCAACCGTGGCTTCCGCACCGCGTCGTCCGGCCCCGGCTGAGTTATAGTTGGCGCAGCCAAAAAGGAATAGAAATGATCACCATCGACCATTCCGACTCACTCGTTTCCATCGCCGTGCTCGGCGAATTCACCCTCGCCGATTTCCGCGAGTTCGAAGAACTGGTCCTGGTCCAGGTCAAGTTCGACAGCCCGGCGAACCTGCTTTTCGACCTGCGGGAAATGGCCGACTTCACGGTCGACATGGCCTGGGAGGAAATCAAGTTCTCGCGCCAGCATGGCAGCGACTTCAGCCGCATCGCGGTGGTTACCAACAGCCAGTGGGTGGCCTGGAGCGCGTGGCTCGAACAACTATTCGTGACCGCCGACCTACGCGTTTTCGATGACGAGACCGAGGCGCGGGAGTGGCTGAGCGAGAAGCCTTGAGGTGAGCGATCTTGTGGTGGGCACCGGACAACTGATCGCCCACCTCGGCGATTCGGACTGGCGCATCTTCGATTGCCGCCACGATCTTCAGAACACCGAATACGGTGCCCAGGCCTACGTCAAGGGCCATATTGCCGGCGCCCTCTTTCTCCATCTCGACCGGGATCTTTCTGGCGAGAAGAACGGTCGCAATGGCCGGCATCCGTTACCCGATCCGACATCCTTTGCTGCGAAGATGAGCGCGTGCGGTGTCGGCCCCGACACCCAGGTGGTGGCCTACGACAACGAGGCCGGTGTTTTCGCGGCCCGGCTGTGGTGGATGTTGCGCTGGCTGGGACATCCCAAGGTCGCGGTGCTCGACGGCGGGCTGGCAGCCTGGCGCCGCGCGAAACAACCGCTGGTTGCCGAGGTTCCCCAATTCCCGCCGGCGCGATTCGAACCGAGACCGCAAGAACAGATGCTGGTCGACGCGAATTTTGTGATGGCCGTCCGCGGCTCGCCGTCAGCCCTGATCCTCGATGCCCGGTCGCCTGAGCGTTTCAGCGGCGAGCAGGAGACCATCGACCCGGTTGGCGGCCATATCCCGGGCGCCGTAAACCGTTTCTACTTCGACAACCTCGACGATGCCGGCTGCTACTTCAAACCGGCAGAAGAACTGCGCACGGAATACGACCAGTTGCTTGCCGGTCGCAGTGCCGAGACGGTCATCCAGCAATGCGGCTCCGGCGTCACTGCCTGCCACAATATCCTCGCGATGCAACTCGCCGGACTCTCGGGCTCGAAGCTTTACGCCGGCTCCTGGAGCGAGTGGTGCGCCGATCCGTCGCGACCGATAGCGACCGGCTCCTGAGTTAGAGGCCTTTGTCGGCGTCGAGCCGCGGCAAATTGTCGCGGCTCCAATTCCATCAGTGAATGCAGATGCCAGCGGGATGAATTCTGCATCGCTGAGTGCGTGCGCCTTCCGGGTCGGCTGCATCCAACGGAAGGTATATCTGATGCGGTTCTTCGGGCGTCGATGAATGTGTCACCCTCGCCCGACACTCTCCGTTTGCATATCCGGTGGCGTAAGGTGTCCATAGTCGCGCGACACTTCCATCAAATGCTCGATTCAATTGGAGATAGATACCTATGTCATTGCTCACCTGGACCAAGGAACAGTTCGGCACCAATGTTTCCATGCACGATCAGGAACACCAGACCATCTTTCGCATGCTCAACTCGCTGCACGACAGCACCGCGGGCGGCGATCGGAAGATCGTCGGCGCGCAACTTGACGAGTTGATCGGTTTTGTTGCGGATCACTTCGGCTCGGAGGAACGCAACATGCTGAAGACCAATTATCCGGATTACCAGAAGCACAAGCAGGAACACGACAACCTGGTATTGATCTGCCTGGATCTGCAGAAGCAGTTCCACGCCGGCAAGGCGGAGGTTACCCAGGAGACGACCGGCTTCGTCAAGGACTGGCTGGTGAACCACATTCCCAACATCGACAAGCGCTACGGCCCGGTGCTCAACGGCGCAGGCATCGCGTAACCCCGTTCAACGCGTGGGCTGGTGCCTTCGCAGGGCCCAGTCCACGTGTTCGCGGACCAGTTCTGAGGGATCGTCGCGGCGCGATTCGAGTGCTGCGATGATGTCGGCGCCGGTCGGCGCGTTGCCCAGCCCGATGGCGATATTGCGCAGCCAGCGGTCATAGCCGATGCGGCGGATCGGCGAGCCGGCCAGCCGTTCTTCGAACTCGGTTTCCGTCCAGGCGAAAAGTTCGGCCAGCATTGCCTGGTTGAGCCCGTGGCGGACGGAGAAGCCAGCCTCCTTGGTAAGCGGCGCGAAGCTGTTCCAGGGGCAGACGAGCTGGCAATCGTCGCAGCCGTAGACGCGGTTGCCGATCAACGGCCGCAGGTCCTCGGGGATGCTGCCCTTCAACTCGATGGTGAGATAGGAGATGCAGCGCCGGGCGTCGAGCCGGTACGGGGCGACGATGGCACCGGTCGGGCAGATGTCTAAGCAGGCGCGACAACGGCCGCAGTGATCGGTCGTCGGCGGGTCCGCCGGCAGCGGCAGATCGGTGTAGATCTCGCCGAGGAAGAACCATGAGCCCGCCGTGCGCGACAGCAGCAGCGTGTGCTTGCCGCGCCAGCCGAGGCCGGCCTGGGCGGCGAGTGCCACTTCCATGACCGGCGCCGAATCGACGAACACGCGATGGGCGCTGGGGCCGATTCCCTGCACCATGCGTTGTGCGAGTTTCTGCAGCCGTTGGCGAAATACCTTGTGGTAGTCGCGGCCCAGGGCGTACCGGGAAACATAGGCGCGCGACGTGTCGACAAGCGCGACCTCCGGATCGGCGTCGTCGGGCCGATAATCCATACGCGCGACGATGATGGCCCGCGTCTTAGGCACCAATTCGCCGGGGCGGGCGCGTTTGCGGCCGTGGCGGGCCATATAATCCATCTCGCCGTGGAAACCGGCGTCCAGCCAGGCCGCGAGGCCGGTTTCGGCGTCGGGGATGTCCGGCCCGGCGATTCGCACGTCGGAGAGGCCGAGTTCCCTGCCCCAGTCCTTGATATGCGCGGCCAGGATCCGCGAGTTTTCTGCGTCCATACGACATTATGAGCCAGCCGATTTCCGTCTTCCTGTCCGACGAAGCCGCCACCCTGGCGCTGGGCGCGGCGATCGCCCCGTTTGCCGTGCCGGGGCTGGTGGTCTACCTCGACGGCGATCTCGGCGCCGGCAAGACGACCCTGGTGCGGGGGCTGCTGCGGGCCTTGGGCGACACCGGCCCCGTGAAGAGTCCGACCTATACTTTGGTTGAACTTCATGCTATTTCTGGATTAGACTTGTATCACTTTGATTTTTATCGGTTCAACCAAGCTGAAGAATACCTGGATGCGGGCCTGGACGAATACTTCGATGGACAGGGAGTCTGCGTGGTCGAGTGGCCGGAGCGGGCGGCACCCTATTTGCCCCCGCCTGATCTGCACATCCGGCTCACCGTGCATGGCGCGGGGCGCGATGCCTGTATCGAAGCGGCCAGCGAGCGGGGCCGGCGATGTCTGACGAGTTTCGTTCTTCCCGCCGCGATGTCCTCAGGTTCGCCGCCGCCAGCCTGAGTCTGCTGGTCGTTCCGGTCGGCCGCGTCATGGCCGCCAACGCGCCCAGTGTTCTCGGCGTGCGCGTCTGGCCCTCGGTCGACTACACCCGCGTCACGCTCGAGCACGATCTTCCGATCAAGTTCACGCAACTGCTGATCAAGGATCCGGACCGCCTGGTGGTCGACCTGGAAGGTGTGGAGTTCAACTCTGTGCTCGCCAGCCTGCCCGGCAAGATCGCGGAGACGGACCCGCACATCAAGCTGATCCGTGCCGGCCGCAACCGTCCGGGCGTGGTGCGGCTGGTGATCGAACTCAAGGGCGAAGTCAGGCCCCAGGTGTTCACGCTCCAACCGGTCGGCGAATACGGCCACCGACTGGTCCTCGACCTGTATCCGGTCGAAGCGCCCGATCCGCTGATGGCCTTGCTCGACAAGAAGCCGGAGGCGCCGGAGAAGGCCGAGGCCGCGAAACCGGAAATCTCGCGCCTGGTCACGGTGGTGCTCGATCCCGGCCATGGCGGCGAGGATCCCGGTGCTGTCGGCCGCGGCGGCAGCTACGAGAAGAATGTCACCCTGTCGATCGCCCGCCGATTGAAGGCGAAGCTCGATGCCGAACCGAACATGCGCTCGCTGCTGACCCGCGACGGCGACTTCTTCATCCCCTTGCAGCAGCGGGTGCAGAAGGCGCGGCGGGTACGCGCCGACCTTTTCGTATCGGTGCATGCCGATGCCTTCGTCAAGCCGACGGCGCGAGGTTCAAGCGTTTTCGTGTTGTCGGAGAACGGCGCTTCTTCGTCGGCGGCGCGCTGGCTGGCGCAGCGCGAGAATGCGGCCGACCTGATCGGCGGCGTGAATTTCGGCGCCAAGGATCCACATCTGGCGCGCACGCTGCTCGACCTGTCGCAAACGGCGACCATCAACGACAGCCTCAAGCTCGGTAAGGACGTGCTCGGCGAACTGGGCCGCGTCAACACGCTGCACAAGGGCCAGGTCGAGCAGGCGGGCTTTGCGGTGCTGAAAGCGCCGGACATTCCGTCGATCCTGGTCGAAACGGCCTTCATTTCCAACCCCGAAGAGGAAAAGCGCCTGCTCGACGAGGACTACCAGGAACAGATGTCCGAAGCCCTGCTGCGCGGCATCAAGCGCTATTTCGCCAAGAACCCGCCGCTCGCCAAGTCGAAGCTCGCCCGGCTGGATTGATATAATCCGCCTCTTTTCCCGAAATCACCTGTAGATGCTGGTTTTTCGCACGATTCCCGAGCGGGCGACGACATCGTCGGTCCTGGCCATCGGCAACTTCGACGGCGTGCACCTGGGGCATCAGGCCTTGCTGGCGCGGCTTGAGGCCAAGGCGCGCGAACTTGCGCTGCCTGCTTCGGTGATGACTTTCGAGCCGCATCCGCGCGAACTGTTCTCGCCCGAGCAGGCGCCGGCACGCCTGACCAGCCTGCGCGAGAAACTTGGGCTGCTCGAAGGCTGCGGCGTGGACAGGGCCTACGTCGTCCATTTCAGCCGCAAGCTCGCCACGCTCACCGCCGAGGAGTTCATCGAGCGCGTGCTGGTGGGTGGATTGGCCGTCCGGCATCTCATCATCGGCGACGACTTCCGCTTCGGCCGCGGTCGTGGCGGCGATTTCGCGATGTTGCAGCAAGCGGGCATCGAACACGGTTTCGGCGTCGAAGCCATGCACACCATCGATCTCGGCGGCGAGCGCGTCTCCAGTTCCGCCGTGCGCGAGACGCTGGCGGAGGGAGACCTGGAGCACGCCGCGCGCCTGCTTGGCCGGCCCTACAACATTTCCGGCCGGGTCGTGCATGGCGAGAAGATCGGCCGCGGCATCGGTTTCCCGACCGCCAACATCCAGCTCAAGCGCAAGCGCGTGCCGCTGATGGGTGTGTTTGCCGTCATGGTCGCCGGCCTCGACAAACGCCATTTGCCGGCCGCCGCCAGTCTCGGCATCCGGCCCACGGTGAGCGACCGCAAGAAGCCGGTGCTCGAAGTGCATGTGCTCGACTTCGACCGCGACATCTACGGCACCCACGTCGCGGTGCATTTCATGCACAAGTTGCGCGACGAAATGAAATTCGATTCACTCGAGGCCCTGATGGCCCAGATCGCCCGCGACGTGGCAACCGCGCGGGACTACTTCGCAGGTGGCGTCCAACATGGCTGACTATCGCAAGACACTCAACATGCCCGACACGCCATTCCCGATGCGTGGCGATCTCGCCAAGCGGGAACCGGGCTGGATCAAGCAGTGGCAGGAGCAAAACCTCTATGGGAAGATTCGCGAAGCCTCGAAAGGCCGGCCGCGCTTCGTACTCCATGACGGCCCGCCCTATGCCAACGGCGATATTCACCTCGGCCACGCGGTGAACAAGATACTCAAGGACATCATCGTCCGTGCCCGCACGCTGGCCGGCTTCGATGCCCCCTACGTGCCGGGCTGGGACTGCCACGGTTTGCCGATCGAGCACCAGATCGAGAAGAAGCACGGTAAGCATCTCGAAGGCAACAAAGTGCGCCAGTTGTGCCGCGACTTCGCCGCCGAGCAGGTCGAAATCCAGAAGAAGGGTTTCATCCGTCTCGGCGTGCTGGGCGATTGGGACAATCCCTACCTGACGATGAATTTCCGGACCGAGGCCGACGAGATCCGCGCGCTTGGTCGGATGCTGGAAAACGGCCACATCTATCGGGGCCTCAAGCCGGTGAACTGGTGCCTGGACTGCCACTCGGCGCTGGCCGAGGCAGAAGTGGAATACGAGGACAAGAACTCCGACGCCATCGACGTGGCCTTTCCCGTCGCTGACCTGGAACGCCTGCGCGAGATCTTTGGCGTCGGTGTAAAGCATCCGGCCTATGCAGTGATCTGGACCACCACGCCTTGGACGCTGCCTGCCAACGAGGCGGTCTGTGCCCAGCCGGAATTCGTTTATGACCTCGTTGAAACCGAGAAAGGACTGCTGATCCTGGCCCACGACCTGGCCGAGGCCTGTCTCGCCCGCTACGGGCTGCACGGCAAGGCGATCGCGTCGACGGTCGGCGCGAAGCTCGAAGGGCTGAAGCTAGATCATCCCTTCCTCGAGCGGCAGGTGCCGGTGATCCTCGGTAACCATGTCACGCTCGAGGCCGGCACGGGCCTTGTTCACACGGCGCCGGCGCATGGCGTCGACGACTACTACGTCGGCGCCCGCTATGGTCTGCCGATAGCCAACCCGGTCGGCGACGACGGCCGCTTCATCGCCGGCACGCCGCTCTTTGCCGGCTTGTCGGTCTGGGAGGCGAACCCGAAGGTCATCGAGACGCTGGCTGAGAAGGGCGTGCTGCTCCTGCATACCAAGCTCACGCACAGCTACCCGCACTGCTGGCGCCACAAGACGCCGATCATCTTCCGCGCCACCACCCAGTGGTTTGCACGCATGGATGGCGAGCAGGCGATCACGCTGCGTCAATCTGCCTTGAAGGCGATCGACGAGACGGAATTCTTCCCGAGCTGGGGCAAGGCACGTCTGAATTCGATGATCGCCAATCGGCCCGATTGGTGCATCTCGCGCCAGCGCAACTGGGGCGTGCCGATTCCTTTCTTCCTCGACAAGAAGACCGGCGAGCCGCATCCGCGCAGCAGCGAACTGATCGAGGCGGTTGCCAAGCGGGTCGAGCAGGGCGGCATCGAAGCCTGGTTTGCGCTCGATGCGAAGGAATTGCTCGGGGCGGACGCCGAGCGCTACCGGAAGATGAGCGACACGCTCGACGTCTGGTTCGATTCGGGCACTACGCACTGGTCCGTGATGCGCGGTTCGCATGCTGCCGATCTTGCCTATCCGGCCGACCTTTATCTCGAAGGCTCAGACCAGCATCGCGGTTGGTTCCATTCCAGCTTGCTTACCGGCTGCGCCATCGACGGCCGCGCGCCCTACAAGGCGCTCCTCACGCATGGCTTCACGGTTGATGCGCAGGGCCGTAAGATGAGCAAGTCGCTTGGCAACGGCATCGAACCGCAAGAGGTGGGTAACCGACTCGGCGTCGAAATTTTGCGCCTTTGGCTGGCCGCCACCGACTACTCGGGCGAACTCTCGATCTCGAAAGAGATCCTCGATCGCGTCGTCGAGGTCTATCGCCGGCTGCGCAATACCCTGCGCTTCCTGCTCGCCAACACCGCCGACTTCAATCCGCAGACCGACATGCTGCCCGTCGATCAATGGCTCGAGATCGACCGCTATGCGCTGGCGATGACCCGGCAGTTGCAGACGCAATGCATCGCCGACTACGAGCGCTACGAGTTCCACAAGATCGTGCAGGCCCTGCAGAACTTCTGCGCCGAAGACCTGGGCGCCTTCTACCTCGATATCCTCAAGGACCGGTTGTACACGACCGCGGCAAACTCGCGCCCGCGCCGCGCCGCGCAAAGCGCGCTCTGGCACATCGTGCAAACCGTGACGCGGCTGATGGCGCCCGTGCTGTCATTCACCGCCGAAGAGATCTGGCAGGTGATCGGCGGCGGCGATTCGGTTATGCTGACCACCTGGAATACGCTGCCGGCCCAGGACGGCGAAACAGATCTGATCGACCGCTGGCAGCGCATCCGCGAAGTGAAGACGGATGCGAGCAAAGTGCTCGAGGACCTGCGCACGGCCGGCGGGATCGGGTCGTCCCTGCAGGCCGAAGTCGAGATCCGCGCCAGCGGCGCCAAGTACGAACTGCTGTCCAGCCTCGAAGATGACTTGCGCTTCGTACTCATCTGCTCGAAGACGACGCTGGTCAAGGCCTCCGATCCGGGCGCCGAGGCCGTGATCGCTACGCCGAGCCCGCACCCGAAATGCGCGCGTTGCTGGCATTGGCGGGAAGATGTCGGCCATCACGATCACGCTGCCGAACATCCTGAACTTTGCGGCCGTTGTGCCAGCAACCTGTTCGGCGCCGGCGAAGCCCGCGAGTTTGCCTGACATGCCGGCTCGCCTGGGCGTCTGGCTGGTCCTGGCCGGATTCGTCATCGCGCTCGATCAGGTCAGCAAGGCCTGGATCGCGGCGACGTTCGGTCTGGGCGAAAGTCTGACAGTGACGTCCTTCTTTAACATCGTCTATGTCTTCAATCCGGGCGCGTCGTTCAGCTTTCTCGCCGACGCCGGCGGCTGGCAGCGGTGGTTGTTCGTCGGCCTGGCACTGGTGATCTCGCTGTGGCTGTTGAAGATGCTGGCCCAGCATGCCCGCGAGAAGCTGTTGCCGGCGGCGCTGGCCCTGATCCTGGGTGGCGCCCTGGGCAACGTCATCGACCGCATCCGCTTCGGTGCCGTGGTCGATTTCATTCAAGTCCATGCCGCGGGCTGGTATTTCCCGGCCTTCAATGTCGCCGATTCCGCTATCACCGTTGGTGTCGCCCTGATGTTGTGGCACCAATTCATGACCAAGGAGCCCGCCAATGCCTGAGTGCGTCAAGGCCGACAGCCTCGTGACCTTGCACTACCGGCTTGCCACCGGCGACGACACGGAACTCGTGAGCACGTTCGGCGCTACACCGGCGACCTTGCAGTTGGGCAGTGGTGAACTGGCGCCGATGCTTGAGCGTTGTGTGGAAGGCTTGCCGGTTGGTGAGCGCCATGTCTTCCTGCTCGATCCGCAGCAGGCCTACGGTCCGCACAATCCGGATCTGGTGCAGCGGATCGCCCGCGGCGAACTGCCCGCGGGCAGTCCGGTCGAACTTCACAGCTTGGTCGAGTTTGCCGCGCCAGGCGGCGGTCGCTTTGCCGGGCTGGTTCGCGAACTCGATGCCGACTCGGCGCTGATCGACTTCAATCACCCCCTTGCCGGCAAGGCAATTCGCTTCGAGGTCGAGGTGGTGGGAATACTCTGATGAACATCTTGTTGGCCAATCCGCGCGGCTTCTGTGCCGGCGTCGAGCGGGCCATTGCCATCGTCGAAAAGGCGCTCGATCAGTTTGGCGCGCCGATCTACGTTCGTCACGAGGTGGTGCACAACCGGTATGTCGTCGATAGCCTGCGCGGCAAGGGTGCGCTCTTTGTCGAGGAACTCGACGAGGTTCCCGACGGCGCCACCGTCATCTTCAGCGCTCATGGCGTTTCCAAGACCGTGCGCGAGGAAGCCGATCGTCGGGGCCTGCGTGTTTTCGACGCGACTTGTCCCTTGGTGACCAAGGTGCATCTGCAAGTCGCCCGCCAACGCGCTCTCGGCCGGGAGGTGGTGATGATCGGCCACAAGGGACACCCGGAAGTGGAAGGCACGATGGGGCAAAGCCCAGACGGCATGTATCTGGTGGAAACCGTGAACGATGTGGCCAGGCTGAATGTGGCGACGCCGGACCACATCGCTTTCGTAACCCAGACGACGCTGTCGGTCGATGATGCGGCCGGCATCATTGCCGCCCTGGGCGCACGCTACCCGGCGATCGTCGGTCCCAAGAAGGACGATATCTGCTACGCGACCCAGAACCGCCAGGACGCGGTCACGCGCTTGACCGCCGAATGCGATGTGGTGATCGTGGTCGGCTCGCGCAACAGTTCCAACTCGAATCGCCTGAAGGAGGTGGCCGTCCAGGGGGGCGCTCAGGCCTACCTGGTCGACTGGGCCGGCGAACTCGATCCGGCCTGGTTCGTCGGTGCCAGGCAAATCGGTATCACGGCCGGCGCCTCGGCGCCTGAGGTACTCGTCAACGACGTGGCAGGGGCCGTCCAGAAGCTGGTCGGCGGCGAGGTCATCGATCCGGATCATGAACCCGAAGGCGTGAGCTTCCCGCTGCCAAGATCACTTGCCTGAGAGCGGTGGCCGAGCCCGCGGACGGCGAAACGCGGTAGAATCCGCCGCCAGCATCGGCCGCTTTAGCTCAGTTGGTAGAGCAACCGCTTCGTAAGCGGTAGGTCGTCTGTTCGAGTCAGACAAGCGGCACCACTTTCAAAGGCTTGCATGGCAAGCCTTTTTCGCTTTCGCGGGGCCGTCATGCAGATCGAGGGCAGCGTCTTCATCGTTACCGGGGGTGCCTCGGGGCTGGGTGCCGGTGTCGTCAGGGCCCTGGTTGCGCGGGGTGCCCGGGCGGTCATTGCCGACTTGAACCGGACTGCCGGCGAGGCGCTGGTCGCCGAGCTCGGCAGCAATACCCGTTTCGCCGAAACCAATGTCGCCGAAGAGTCCTCGGCACGCGCGACGATGGCCATGGCCATGTTCGAGTTCGGCGCAGTCCGTGGACTGGTCAACTGCGCCGGCATCGTCCACGGCGAGAAGGTGGTCGGCAAGGAAGGTATTCACTCCCTGGACGCGTTCCGCCGGGTCATCGACATCAATCTGGTCGGCAGCTTCAATATGATCCGGCTTGCTGCCGAAGCGATGACGAACAACCCGCCGAATTCCGATGGCGAGCGCGGCGTGATCATCAGTACTGCCTCGGTGGCCGCCTTCGAAGGTCAACTGGGGCAGGCCGCCTACTCCGCGTCCAAGGGCGGTATCGTCGCCATGACCCTGCCCATTGCGCGCGAACTGGCTCGTTCCGGTATTCGCGTGATGACAGTTGCGCCCGGCATCATGGAGACGCCCATGCTGCTCGGCATGGCGCCCGAGGTGCAGGAGGCGCTGGGCAAGATGGTTCCCTTCCCGGCACGCCTGGGCAGGCCCGGCGAGTTCGCTGCGCTGGTGCTGCATATCGTCGAGAACACCTACCTGAACGGCGAGGTGATCCGCCTTGACGGGGCCATCCGCATGCAGCCGAAGTAAGCTCTTGAGCGACGCCTGCTACCACTGCGGACTACCGATACCGTCGGGAACCGTTTATCAGGTCGAGATCGAAGGCCAGCGGCGCGACATGTGCTGTGCGGGCTGCCAGGCAGTCGCACAGGCCATCGTCGTTGGCGGTCTGGGAGACTACTACCGCCATCGGGACGCGATGCCGGAGAGTCAGCGCGAGTCGATGCCGCAAGCCTTGCAGGAGTTGGGGCTGTTCGATCATCCCGACGTACAGAAGAACTTCGTGCGTCCGGTCGGCGAGCATGAAAGAGAAGCGGCCCTGATCCTCGAAGGCATCACCTGCTCGGCCTGCGTCTGGCTCAACGAGCAGCACATTGCGCGCCAGCCGGGCGTGACTGCGGTGGACATCAACTACGCGACCCGGCGTGCCCGCGTGCGCTGGGACGAGCGGCAGATCAAGCTGTCGCAGATCCTGGAAGCGATCGCGGCCATCGGCTACCGCGCTCATCCCTACGATATCGCGCGTGCGGAACTGCTGGCCCAGAAGGAACGTCGCGCCGCGCTCTGGCGCTTGTTCGTGGCAGGCTTCGGCATGATGCAGGTCATGATGTATGCGGTGCCGGTGTACCTGGCAGACGAAGGCACCATGACGCCGGACATCGAGCGGCTGATGCGCTGGGCCAGCATGGTGCTGACGCTGCCGGTGATGATCTACTCGGCGGCGCCGTTCTTCACCAATGCCATGCGCGACCTCAGGTTCCGCCGGGTCGGCATGGACGTGCCGGTGGCATTGGGCATCGGCGCGGCATTCGTGGCCAGCGTCTGGGCAACGCTGACCTCCTCCGGTCAGGTGTATTTCGATTCGGTCACCATGTTCGTCTTCTTCCTCCTCGGCGGCCGGTTTCTTGAAATGGGCGCCCGGCAGAAGGCTGCGCGCGGGGTCGAGGCGCTGGCGCGGGCGTTGCCGGCCTTCGCACACCGCTTCGTCACCTATCCGGGCAGCGAGTTGGAACGGGTCGCGGTTGCCGATCTCCTGGCCGGCGATGTGCTGCTAGTCAAGCCCGGCGAGGCGATGCCGGCGGACGGTTCGGTCATCGAGGGCGCCAGCAATGCCGATGAGGCCCTGCTGACGGGCGAGAGCCGGCCGGTGGCCAAACAGCCCGGTGACGCGGTGACCGGCGGCAGTGTGAACGTCGGTAGTCCGCTGACCGTGCGTGTCGATCGCGTTGGCGAATCAACCCGCCTGGCATCGATCCAGCGCCTCATGGAGCGGGCGTCTGCCGAGAAGCCGGATGTCGTCAAGTTGGCCGACCGCATTGCGGCGCGCTTCGTCGGCGCGCTGCTGGTTCTGGCTGCCATCACGGGCGGATACTGGTGGTGGCATGAACCGTCACAGGCTCTGTGGGTCTTCGTTTCCGTGCTGGTGGTGAGTTGTCCCTGTGCGCTGTCCTTGGCGACACCGGTGGCGCTGACCGTGGCGACCGGATTCATGTCGCGCAACGGCGTCCTGGTGACGCGCGGGCACGCGATCGAGACTCTGGCGCGCGCGACCCATTTTGTGTTCGACAAGACCGGCACGCTCACCGAGGGGCAGCCCGATCTGGTCGAAACGTTCGCTGCCGACCGTACGAGCATAACGGAAGCGCTGGCGCTGGCCTCATCAATGGAACTCGGTTCAGAGCATCCGATCGGCCGTGCTTTGCGACAGGCGGCGGCCGGGGCTGCATCCACCGTCGTCGAAGGTGCACACGCAGTGACGGGGCAGGGGGTCGAAGCGCGGATCGGCGAACGTATGCTGAGATTGGGCACCCCCGAATTTGTTGCTTCCCTTGGTGGCCAGGCTCCGCCAGATACAGCGGCTCAGTGGTTGGCAAACGGTGACACTGTCGTCGCGTTGGGCGACGGCCATGGGTGGCTGGCTTGGTTCCGGCTGGCCGACCGGCCACGGCGAGGTGCCGCAACCGCGCTGGCCGCACTCAAGGCCCAGGGGATTGCGCTATTAGCATTGAGCGGTGATACGCCGGCGACCGTGGCCAAGATTGCTGCCGATCTCGGCATTCCTTCGGCGCAGGGAGGCATGAGTCCCGAGGACAAGCACGCTGCCATCCTTCGCCTGCAAGCGGGAGGCGCAATCGTCGCCATGGTGGGCGACGGTGTCAATGACGCCCCGGTCCTGGCGCAGGCTCACGTATCGATCGCCATGGGCAGCGGTACCGATATCGCGCGTAGCCAGGGCGATGTCGTCCTTCTGTCGGACGACCTTGGCCATCTGGCTGTTGGTGTCGCGGTGGCACGGCGTACGCTAAGAGTCATCCGTCAGAACCTTGCTTGGGCATTTGCCTATAATCTGGCAGCGATTCCACTCGCCATGTTTGGCTGGATTACTCCCTGGATGGCGGGGATCGGGATGTCCGCCAGTTCGCTGCTCGTAGTGCTCAATGCCCTGCGACTGCAGCGGACCAACGGAAAGAATTGACGAGGCTGCCTGATGGATATTCTCTACCTGTTGGTGCCGTTGTCGGTGGTGCTGGTGTTTGTCATCGGCTTCTTCTTCCGGTGGTCGCTCAAAGGGGGCCAGTTCGAGGACTTGGAAGGGCCAGGCTACAGGATCCTGATGGATGACGACGGCCCAGGCAAGGATGTGGTTGAAGCACCAGAAGACAAAGACGCAAAATCGGCCGGGAACGAACCGCGAATTTGATCTGGATCAATAATGACCCTGAAGGACTTACCCATACTTTAGTACAGGTTTCTTGCCGGATGCCGACCGTAGATTGTCGCCGTCATTCGGTTTCATCGGTTAGTCTCTCTGTTGGGGTTGGGGGTGCGCTTCGGCGCACCCTTTTTTTATGTTTTTTTGCGGTGCTCAGTGAAATTTATCTGGCTATAAGATTTTCTATGCGGCGCATCATTTATGGCCTTGGTTGACCTGCATATGTCCAATTCTATTGGCCCATCAAATTCCTTGCGGCGCGTCATTTCTTGATCTGAGTCAAAATGCCGCACGCTGTGGTGGCTATGCTCCGCGGCAGCGGCCGACTTGGCGTCAGAAGAGGTTTGTCGGACGCAGGGGAGGTTGGCCACCAACCAGTTTCTTTGTTCTCGTGAGGTGAATCCATCATGCAATCGCAAGCGACTTACAACTACAAAGTCGTGCGCCAGTTCGCCGTGATGACCGTAATTTGGGGCATCGTCGGTATGCTGGTTGGCGTCATTATTGCCAGCCAGTTAGTCTGGCCGGAGTTGAATATCATCGAGTTTCTTGGGTACGGTCGTCTTCGTCCGCTGCATACCAATGCGGTGATTTTCGCTTTTGGCGGTTGCGCGCTTTTCGCCACTTCCTACTACTCGGTGCAACGCACCTGCCACACGCGGTTGTTCCTTCCCGGGCTGGCAGCGTTCACGTTCTGGGGCTGGCAACTGATTATTCTGTGCGCAGCGTTGAGCTTCCCGTTGGGCTTCACGACCGGCAAGGAATACGCCGAACTCGAGTGGCCGGTCGACCTTCTGGTCGCCGTGGTCTGGGTCTCTTATGCGATCGTCTTCTTCGGCACCATCGCGACCCGCAAGGTCTCGCATATCTACGTGTCGAACTGGTTCTTCGGTTCCATGATCATCGCAGTTGCGCTGCTGCACATCGTCAATAGTGCCGAGATTCCGGTCTTTGCCGCCGGGATACTGACGCCGAAGTCCTACTCCGCCTATGCTGGTGTGCAGGATGCCATGGTGCAGTGGTGGTACGGCCATAACGCGGTGGGCTTCTTCCTGACCGCGGGCTTCCTGGCCATGATGTATTACTTCGTGCCGAAGCAAGCCGGACGTCCGGTGTACTCCTACCGCCTGTCCGTGGTGCACTTCTGGGCCCTGGTTTTCACGTACATGTGGGCCGGTCCGCACCATCTGCACTACACCGCGCTGCCCGACTGGGCGCAGTCGCTGGGCATGATCTTCTCCCTGATCCTGCTGGCTCCCTCCTGGGGCGGCATGATCAACGGCATCATGACGCTTTCCGGCGCCTGGCATAAGCTGCGAGACGACCCGATCCTTAAGTTCATGATCACCTCGTTGTCCTTCTACGGCATGTCGACCTTCGAAGGCCCGATGATGTCCGTGAAGTCGGTCAATGCCCTGTCGCATTACACCGACTGGACGGTTGGTCACGTGCATTCCGGTGCGCTGGGCTGGGTCGGCATGATCGCCATCGGCTGTACCTACTACATGCTGCCGCGGTTGTTCGGCAAGACCGAGATGTACTCGACGCGCCTGATCAACGTCCACTTCTGGGTTGCGACGCTCGGCACCGTTCTGTACATTGCCGCGCTGTGGATCTCTGGCGTCATGCAGGGTCTGATGTGGCGTGCCACCAATGCGGACGGCACACTGACCTACACGTTCGTTGAAGCGGTCAAAGCCAGCTATCCGTTCTGGGCTATCCGTGTCGTCGGCGGCTTGTTGTACCTCGTCGGCATGCTGCTGATGGCTTACAACATGTTCAAGACCATCGGTAGCGGCAAAGCGGTCGATGCGCCGGTTCTCGCGCCGGCTGCGGCCCACTGAGCCGATCGCGTTCAATTAAGGAGCTAGAGAATCATGTTGAAGCATGAGACTATCGAGAAAAACGTCGCTTGGCTGATCGTATTGATCCTGCTGTTCGCCAGCGTCGGTGGTTTGGTCGAGATCGTGCCGTTGTTCTTCCAGACATCCACGACCAAGCCGGTCAACGAACTGGTCAAGCCTTACGACGCGGTTCGGTTGGCAGGGCGCGACATCTACGTTCGCGAAGGCTGCTACAACTGCCACTCGCAGATGATCCGTCCCTTCCGTGCCGAGACCGAACGCTATGGTCACTACTCGGTGGCCGGCGAGTTCGTGTATGACCATCCGTTCCAATGGGGTTCCAAGCGTACGGGTCCTGATCTGGCTCGTGTCGGCGGTCGTTACTCCGACCAATGGCATCGGGTCCACCTGTTGAATCCGCGCGATGTGGTGCCCGAGTCCAACATGCCTGCCTACAAGTGGCTGGATCGTCCGCTCAAGGATCCGGTCATCGGCAAGAAGATGGCGGCCTTGAAACTGGTCGGTGTGCCTTACACCGATCAGGACATCGCCGATGCGCCGAAGGCGATCGAGGGCAAGACGGAACTCGAAGCAGTCATCGCCTATCTGCAAGGCATGGGTACTGCTCTCAAGCAGACCCGGTAAGCGGATGGATTTCGTCAACGACCTGCGTTCCATCATCACGGTGCTGACATTTCTGATCTTTGTCGGCATCGTGTGGTGGGCCTTCTCGGACCATCGCAAGGAGGTCTACGAGGAGGCGGCGCGGCTGCCTTTGGATGACGATTCTCCTTTCGTCGCCGAAGGCGCCAGCCATCCGAGTCATCCGGACAAGTAAAGGGAACGGATATGAACCTCAATATCACAAATGATTTTGTTAGTGGCTTCTGGAGCCTCTATGTGATCGTGCTTACTTTGGTAAGTGTGATCGGGTGTGGCCTGTTCCTGTTTTCACAGGAAAAGGCCAACTTCACCGCCGGGCAGACCACGGGGCACGTTTGGGATGAAACCTTGGCCGAGTACAACAACCCGTTGCCGAACTGGTGGCGCTGGCTCTTTTACATCACCGTGGTTTTCGCGCTCGTTTATCTGGCGATCTTCCCGGGCTTGGGCAGTTTTGGTGGCAAGTTCGGCTGGACCATGCGTGGCCAGTACGATCAGGAGATGGAAGCGGCCAAGGCCAAGTACGATCCGCTGTTCAATGAGTTCCTGAAGAAGGACATCATGACGGTCGCCGCGGACCCGAAGGCCAAGGAAATCGGCCAGCGCCTGTTCCTGACCTACTGTGCGCAGTGTCATGGTTCCGACGCCAAGGGCGGCAAGGGCTTCCCGAATCTGACGGACAAGGACTGGCTCTGGGGCGGTACGCCTGATCGCATCGTGGAAACCATCACTAAGGGCCGCGATGCCGTCATGACCCCGAAGGGTACCAAGCCGGATATGGATGCCGAGCAGATCAAGGACGTGGTCAACTACGTCCGCTCGCTGTCCAATCTTTCCAACGATCCGGTCCGGGTCCAACGCGGCAAGGAACTCTTCCCGCAGGCTTGCGCAGCGTGCCACGGTCCCGAAGCCAAGGGCAATCCGGAAGCCGGTTTCCCGAACCTGACGGACGGCGTTTGGCTGTATGGCAGCCAGGAGGCCACCATGATCGAAGGCGTGACCAAGGGTCGCATCAACCGTATGCCTGCGTGGGGTGATTTCCTTGGCGACGCCAAAGTGCACCTGCTGGCGGCCTATGTCTGGGGCCTGGGTGGTGGCGTCAAGCCCGAACCGAAGCCTGCCGAAGCTCCGGCAGCGGCGGCGCCTGCTGCAGACGCGGCGCCCGCTCCTGCCAGAATCGAGACGCAGTAAGGAGTAGCTTGCAATCGCCCCGGCCCGTGATCGGGCCGGGGTTACCAAATGACCTGAGTCGGGGGACATCGCTGCCAGCAGTCCGGCAGGCGCAAGGGTTAGGCGGAAAGGCGTTTCGAGGTTTTCTCAGGTTTTGTTGACGTATTGGGGACGTCGGAGTGGGCCTCGAAGTTATTATTTCGTTACCACTCTTCGTGATTACGCGGCAAACATGACATCAAATTCCCCCAACTCCCCCTCTTCACCTGCTCTGCCGAAAACTGAAGCTCTGAGCACCCTTTACGAAGTACACAAGAAGATTCACCCCAAGGCCGTTTCCGGGGTGTTTGCAACTTGGCGCTGGATATTTGTCTGGGTTACTCAACTGGCGTTCTATGGCTTGTGCTGGATGCCCTGGAATGGCCGCCAGGCGGTTCTGCTTGACGTCGTCGAACGCAAGTTCTACCTGTTCGGCTTGGTCTTCTGGCCGCAGGACGTCATCTTTCTCGCCGTCCTGCTGATCATCTCGGCCTACGGGTTGTTCCTGTTTACGGCGATTGCCGGCCGACTCTGGTGCGGCTACGCCTGTCCGCAGACGGTCTATACGGAGATCTTTGTCTGGATCGAGCAGAAGATCGAGGGCGACCGCAATGCCCGCATCAAGCTCGATGCAGCCCCGATGGATGGCAGCAAGTTTACCAAGCGGGTGCTGAAATACGGACTCTGGGTTCTGCTGTCCTTGTGGACGAGTTTCACCTTTGTCGGCTATTTCACGCCGATCAAGGAACTGTGGGCGGAAGCCCAGACGCTTTCTTTCGGGCCTTGGGAATGGCTATGGATCGGCCTGTATGGCGCCTTTACCTACGGTTTCGCCGGTCATCTGCGCGAGCAGGTGTGCAAGTACATGTGCCCCTATGCCCGGTTCCAGGGTGTGATGTTCGACCCCGATACGCTGATCATCACTTATGACCAGGAGCGTGGCGAACCCAGGGGCGGGCGGGGCAAGGCCGTCGATTACAAGGCCAAGGGGCTGGGTGACTGCGTCGACTGCGACCTTTGCGTGGCCGTGTGCCCGACCGGCATCGATATCCGCAAGGGTTTGCAGTACGAATGCATCGGTTGCGCCGCCTGTATCGATGTCTGCGACGAAGTCATGGTCAAGATGGATTATCCGAAAGGCCTGATCCGGTACACGACCGAAAACGCCCTGGCCAAGCACTGGAGCGCCAAAGACATCCTGGCGCATGTGGCGCGACCGCGAACCATGATCTACAGTGCAATTCTGGGAGCGATCTGTCTGGCCTTGGTCTGGGGCATCTCCCACAAGGCGCAGTTGCGTGTGGACGTCATCCGCGATCGCGGCACGTTGTCGAGGGAAGTCGAAGGCGGGCTGATCGAGAATGTCTACCGCCTTCAGGTCATGAACGTGACGGAACAGCCGCATAAGTACTCGATTGCTGTGAGCGGGATGGACCGTGCCCAACTCATGGGAGACCAGACGGTCGATCTAGGAGCCGCCAGCAACAGGAACGTCACGTTGCAAGTGCGTGTACCGCCAGAGTCGGGCAAGCAGGGGTCCAATGTCATCTACTTCGACATCAAGGCCCTGGATGATCCAAACATATCTGTACATGAGAAGGCCGCATTCCTGATCCAATGAATACATTGACTACGCACCCCCCCAAGCCCTGGTATCGCGAACCCTGGCCATGGATATTGATGGCCGGGCCGTTTATCGTGGTCGTTGCAGCGATATTCACGGCTTGGCTGGCGGTTTCCACCAGCGACGGCTTGGTCTCCGAGGACTACTACAAGAAAGGCCTGGCGGTGAACGAGACGCTGACCGAAAGCGCCAAGGCGCGTTCGCTGGGGCTTCGCGCCGGCGTCAGGCTTGTCGAGGGCTCGGTTCGCGTGCGCTTGAGTGGGCGCGCGGAAGCGGGGTTCTCGGCACCGTCATCGATTTTCATCACCCTTTCTCATCCCACGCGCGCCGGTGTCGATCAAACTGAGAAACTGGTTATGCAGGGCGACGCGTACGTGGGCAAACTGAATCTGCCTAGTTCTGGGCACTGGCTCGTTCTCCTGGAGGACGAAGCGAAGTCTTGGCGCCTGATGGCAAGTGTCATGCTGCCGTCGTCAGGCGAAACCGTGATTGGCGGGGAAGTTCCTGCTGATATTCGTAACTAGCAAGGGGAGAGTGACTATGGCACTGAAAGAGCTGTTTGGCACCGACATCGGGCTGTTGAGCGTGTTTACGATTGGCTTCTGCGTGGTGATGGCCATCTATATCTATGGCTACGCCAAGAAGCACATGGACGAGGACGCACGCAACGCCAAGTAAGGCTTGACCCGGGGCACCGGCGGTGCCCCGGCTGTTTCTCAGCGATCCGGTCCGACGCCGATCGGCGGCGGGGCGAGGTTGACGATACGCGAAAACAGGTCGCGGAACTCGTGATCGGGCTCTGCACCGAAACGCGGATCCCCGTTTTCGCCGAATGCCCGGGCGATCTCCGCCCAGTCCTCTGCAGTCAGGTGCTTCCTGGCCAGCGGAATGAGGACCTTTTCCTCGGTGGCCATGTGCTGCCAAGCTTCTTCCATCAGCTTTTCGACCGCGGCCGAGAACAGTGCTACGCCGTCGCCCATTCCGGCTTCGAGGCGCGCCAGCGCATGATCCAGATTCCTGCCGAGCTGGGCGCTTTCGGCGTGCTGACGTTCAAGCTCATCGATAACCGCGTCGGCCTCGTGGCTGCGCTCGCGTAGCCGCGCAAACAGATAGGCGCTTTCCTTCGGGTTGTGCAGCTTCTCCGAGAAGGCGTCGAGGTAGTAAAGCATGGCGCCCAGCAACCGGAAATCCGGCGCCTTGCCGCGGTCGCGCATCTCCCGGGCAAGGTGGCGCAAGCCATGCAGCACGGCAGCCAGAGAGCGGTGTTCGTCCAGGATGATGGAAATTGCGGTGTTCTGCACGTTCAGCAGTCAGCGATAGACCAATACCGGTATTGTAGAGTGCGTCAGCACCTTCTGGGTTTCGGAGCCCAGCAACAGCCCGCTGATGCCGCGCCGTCCGTGTGAAGCCATGAAGATCAGGTCGCAGCCCGCGGCGCTGGCGGCGTCGATGATCGCCTGGTAGGGCACGTCGCTGGTGCTGGCGACGCTGCCGCGCGCCACTCCAGCTTCCGCGGCCATGGCTTCGCAGTGCGCGAGAATCTCCTTCGCCTGTCGGTCCGCCATCTCGGCGAACTTGTCGGGTGTTGTCGGATCGATCAGGGCACCTTCGCCGTAGAAGGCCACAGGGTACTCTGGCTTGGCAAAAAAGAACGTGACCTTGGCGCCGCTTTCCTTGGCGAAGGTCACCGCGCGCTTGGCTGTGTCCGTAGAGAGCGTACTGCCGTCTGTCGGTACGAGGATATGCTTGAACATGATCGTCTCCTGACTGCAGGGTAGCAAATCATTATCGGAGCGGTGCCGTTGGGGCCGTTGATGCAAGTCAACACCGCCCGACGGATGCTGCGCAGAATCATAACCGATTATGCGAATTGCCTTTCTCGGTGCTGCCAGCGAAGTTACCGGCTCCTGTTATCTGCTTGAAGCCGCCGGGCGGAGATTTCTTGTCGACTGCGGGCTGTTCCAGGGCGGCAATGAAGCCTATCGGAAGAACCTTGCCGCGCTGAGCTTCGGTTTTCCGGCCAAGGCGCTTGATTTCGTGATCCTGACCCATGCGCACTTGGACCACTCCGGCTTATTGCCCCGTCTCGTGGCGCTGGGTTTTCGGGGCTCGGTCTTCGCGACAGCGGCAACCTGCGACCTGCTGGAGGTTCTGCTGCTGGACTCGGCCCATATCCAGGAGAAGGAGGCCGAGTGGGAAAATCGTCACCAGCATGACCGTCATGCCCGCCGCGGCTGGGAGAAGGCGCCACTCTATACGGTGAACCAGGCGCGGGAATCCCTCAGGCAACTGCGGCGCTGCGATTATGATCAGTCCGACGAGCCGCTGCCGGGAATTCGTTTCGCGTTCCGCGATGCCGGCCATATCTTGGGATCGGCGATCGTGGAACTCTGGCTGAGCGATGCCGGGGTGACGCGCAAACTGGTCTTTTCCGGCGATCTGGGCCAGCCGGGTCGCCCGGTGCTGCGGGATCCGACCCCGATCGCGGAGGCCGATGTCGTGATCGTCGAATCCACCTACGGAAACCGCCTGCACAAGACGCTGGCGGAAACGGAAGACGAGCTTGTCCATGCGCTCGACGATACCTTGCACCGAAAGCGCGGCAACGTGATCATGCCCGCGTTTGCCGTTGGCCGAACCCAGGAAGTGCTCTATGTGCTGACCGATCTGGTGCGCCGGGGCCGCCTGGAGGTCATGACCATCTACGTCGATTCGCCGATGGCGGCTGCGGCGACTGAACTGACCCTTCGGCATCAGGAACTGCTGGATTCCGAGACGCGCGAACTGATCGCCTGGCAGCGGCACCATCCCGACCGTCCGCAGGTACGTTTCGTCGAGGCGGTGGAAGAGTCGATGGCGCTGAACGAAATCCGGTCAGGGGCCGTGATCATCGCCGCCAGCGGCATGTGCGATGCCGGGCGGGTCAAACATCATCTGCGCCACAATATCTCCCGCCGCGAATGCTCTGTTGTCATCACGGGTTTCCAGGCCGGTGGCACGCTCGGCCGGCGACTGGTCGATGGTGCGCGTCGCGTGCGCATCTTCGGCGAGGAATTGCCGGTGCGAGCTGATATCTACACGATAGGCGGTTTGTCTGCGCACGCTGATCGGGCGGCACTGCTGGGTTGGCTCAAGGGATTCCGCAGACCGCCTGGACGCTGTTTCGTCGTCCATGGCGAGGCGCAGACGGCGGCCGAGTTTGCGGCGGCGATCAGACAACTCGGCTGGCTGTACGTGAACGTGCCAGAATATGGCGAGCACGTCCACCTTGAATAGGAGTGGCGTCATGAGAAAAATGAGCGGTTTACCACAGGAAACCTGGCAGGCGGTGCACCAAGCCGTCGAAACCAATATCGATCCGATGGGTGTTGCCATGCCGCTGATGCATGCTCAGTTGGCCTGGCTGATGCACCCCCAGGAACTCGCGGAGGCGACGGCGAGTTTCTCGACCAAGATGCTCGCGTTGCAGTGGCAATCCTGGCAGCGGGCATTCGGTATATCCGGCGAGGATGTCGAGAAACCCAATCCTGACGACAGCCGCTTTGCCGATCCAATCTGGAAGGAGTCGGCCGCGTGGGATATCACCAAGGAGTGGTACCTGCTGGCGACCCACCATGTCGAAGACATGCTCTATGGCACGCCCGGGCTGACGGGCAAAGAGCGCCGGCGGGCTGGCTTCTGGTGGCGGGAATGGCTCAACGCGATGGCGCCGACGAACTTCCTGCTGACGAACCCGGTGGCCATGCGCAAAGCCGCTGAAACGCGTGGCGAGAGCCTGGTCCGTGGCATGCGCATCTTCTTCGATGATCTCAAGGCCGGTACCGTGCGCATGACCGGTCCGGAAGATTTCCATGTCGGCAAGAACCTCGCGACCACGCTAGGCAAGGTGGTGTTCAGGAACCGCATGCTGGAGGTAATTCACTACCAACCGACACAAAGCCGGGTGCACGCTGTGCCGATCGTTATCGTCATGCCGTGGATCAACAAGTTCTACATTCTGGACCTGAACGCCAAGAAGAGCCTGGTCCGATACCTTGCCGAGCAGGGTTTCGACGTCTACATCACGAGTTGGAAGAACCCCGGTGAAGACATGCGCGAGGTGAGTTTCGACGACTACCTGACCGAGGGCGTTGGCCGCATTGTCGAGACGGCGCAGGCGATTTCCGGCGCGGAGAAGGTGCATATGGTCGGCTACTGCATCGGCGGCGCCGCACTGGCAACCTATCTGGCCTGGGCCAATCGTCATTACCGCGTCGAGGAAGTCCCCGTGGTGTCGGCAACGTTCCTGACGACCTTGGTTGACTACCACAAACCTGGCGACATCGAGGTGTTTCTCGATGAAGGCAGTGTGCGTTGGCTCTCGAGTGCCATGGACAAGAAGGGCTTCCTCGATGGCAAGGAAATGGCGTCGGCCTTCCGGCTGCTACGCTCCAACAGCCTGATCTGGCATTACGTCGTTCACGGCTATCTCTACGGAGAATCGCCGCCGCCGTTCGATGTGCTCTACTGGAACATGGATACGACGCGTATGCCGGCAACCATGCACAAGTGGTATTTGCGCGAGTTCTACCTCAACAACGCGCTCGTCAAGAAGGATGCCCTGACGGTGGCCGGAGAGAAGATCGACCTCGAGCGCATTGCCCAGCCGGTCTACGCGGTTTCTGCTACCGACGACCACATCGCGCCGTGGAAGCAGACCTTCCGCATCAACAACCACGTCTCGGGTGCGAAGCGCTATGTCCTGTCGAGTTCTGGCCATATCCTCGGCATCGTGAATCCGCCGGTCCATCCACCCAAGCGGGAATATTGGGTCGGCACTGCGGAGCGCCACGATACCGCCGAAACTTGGCATGAACGGGCGGAGCATAAGGCGGGGTCCTGGTGGGAAGACTGGATGGCATGGCTGAAACCGATGTCCGGTGAATTGCGCAAGTCGCCGGGCGTCACGACCGCCAAGTATCCGGGGCTTGCCGATGCGCCCGGAACCTATGTCCTTGAGCGATAGGGCGCATTATGTACACCTGCCGAAACCGAAACCGGGTAACCTAGCGGCCCCTAATTGCCGTGCCGCGCGACATGTCCCTTGCCAGCCCGTTTCCGCCCTTGCGTTTGAAGGGGCATGAGTTGTTGCCGATCGTTCAGGGAGGCATGGGTGTGGGCGTGTCCGCGCACCGTCTTTCCGGCACTGTTGCCGGTCTGAACGCCGTCGGCACCATCGCCAGCGTCGACTTGCGACGCCTGCATCCGGATCTAATGGAACGAACGGCGCGCAGCCGTGACATGACCGGCTGCGAACTGAAGAACACCATCAACGAGGCCAATCTGGTGGCGCTCGATCGCGAGATCAAGGCGGCAAAGGAGATCTCGGGTGGCCGCGGCATCGTCGCGGTGAACATCATGCGGGCCGTGTCGGAATATGCCGCCCATGCGCGCCAGGCCTGCAAGAGCGGCATCGATGCCATTGTAATGGGTGCGGGCCTGCCGCTGGATCTGCCCGAGCTTACCGCCGATTTCCCCAAGGTGGCGCTGATTCCCATTCTTTCGGACGTGCGCGGCATTGCCCTGGTGATCAAGAAATGGTTGCGCAAGGGGCGCCTGCCAGATGCAATCGTCATTGAGCATCCGCGCTATGCCGGCGGTCATTTGGGCGCTGCCAAGGAATCGGACCTTGGCGATGCGCGTTTTGATTTCGAGACCGTGATTCCGGGGGCGCTGGCGGCACTGCGCGAACTTGGCGTCGACCCGGCCAGTATTCCGCTGATTCCGGCCGGCGGCATCAACAGCCCCGAGAAGGTGGCAAAGATGTTTTCGCTCGGTGCCTCGGCGGTCCAACTGGGGACTCCGTTCGCGGTTACCGAGGAGGGGGATGCCCATCCGAACTTCAAGCGCATCCTGGCCGAGGCGAAGCCCGAGGACATCGTCACCTTCATGAGTGTGGCCGGACTGCCGGCGCGGGCGGTGCGAACCCCCTGGCTCGCCAACTATCTCAAGCGAGCGGAAAAACTCAGTGCCGCTGCGGTCGGCAAGGCCCACAAGTGCACCCTGGTCTGGGACTGCCTCGTGTCCTGCGGCTTGCGCGACAGCCTGCCGAAGGCCGGTCAGTTCTGCATCGACAACCAGCTTGCGGCGGCACTCGACGGCGATGTGGAGAAGGGGCTCTTCTTCCGCGGTGCCGAGCGTCTGCCGTTTGGTGCCGCGATCCGGCCGGTCAAGGATCTGATCGAGTTCATGCTTGGCGGTCTGGCCCCGCGCCATGCCTAGGTAATAGTCGGCCGCCATTCTTGATGGCGGTCAAGGCGGCACGGTTGGGCGGCAGCGGACAATGCAGCCGTTCCATTTCCGGATGCCATCATGACCACAACCCGCGCCCTTCCCACGCATCACAAGTATTGCGATGACCTGTTCGCGGCCGCCGAAGCGGCCGTCAACGAACATCGCTGGGCCGACGGCAACGCTGCCTGCGACCACTTCCAGGCCGAAATGTTGGCCCACTTCGCCACCGAAGAGGAAGTGCTGTTCCCGGCATTCGAAGCGGCGTCCGGAATGACAGGCGGACCCACGCAAATGATGCGTTTCGAGCATGCGCAGATGCGCACACTGCTGGCGGCGCTGGCGACGACCGTCACCGCCGGTGATGCGGATGGATTCGGCGGCACCGCCGAAACGCTGCTGATCCTGATGCAGCAGCACAACATGAAGGAAGAGAACATCCTCTATCCGATGTGCGATCGCGCGCTCGCCGGCTGTGACCTGCCGATCACAGACGAGCTGCGGACCAGGGCGGCGAGCGCGTGTCGCGACTGATCGATGGCCGCGGACTGATGCCGCCGGAGCCGCTGGAGCTGACCCTGTCGGCGCTTGATGGGCTGCCGGCGGGCGAAGAATTGGTACTGCTGCTGTATTGCCAGCCGCATCCGTTGTTCGACATCCTGCGGCGCTACGGCTACGTCTGGCGCGAAGACGTGCAGGCCGACGGCACCCACGAGATCCGCATCCACAAGGGCCGAACGGGAGTAGCTTGACTGCGCATCCGAACCTGTCCTTCGAACAGGCGCCTTCGATATCGGTACCTTTTCGCTTCCTGATGACGGCGCCCTGGTTCGGTGTGGCCGCCGGCCTGCTGCTCGTCTGGGTCGGCGATCAGGCTATCGCGACGCGGTGGTCGCCGGGCGCGCTGGCGCTCACCCACTTGCTGACGGGCGGCCTCATGCTCCAGGCGATGACCGGAGCATTGTTCCAGTTCGTGCCTGTGGCGGCGGGCGGAAACGTCTGGCGCCCGGGACTGGTGGCCAGCATTGTTCATCCGGCGCTACTGGTTGCAACCCTGCTGTTGGTGGCCGGCTTTCTAAGTGGTATCGGCGAACTGTTGCGCCTGGCAGCGGCCATATTCCTGCCGACGGTTGCCTTTCTGGTTGCGGTGATAGGTACGGCGCTGCTGCGCACGCCGGCACGTGGCGCCACGGTCCGGGCCTTGCGGCTGGCAATCGGTGGTCTCGCGGTCACGGTGCTGCTCGGCACGCTGCTGGCGGAAGGCCTCTCCGGCGGCCATGCCTGGCCGTTGGCGGCGATCACCAACGTGCACGCTGCCTGGGGGCTCGGTGCCTGGGCTTTGACGCTGCTCGCAGGCGTGTCGTACTTCGTAGTGCCGATGTTCCAGCTCACGCCGCCGTATCCGGATCGCTTCGCCCGCGCCTTACCTGTCGCGCTGCTGGCTGTGGTCGTCGGCTGGTCGTGGCAGTTGGTTGGCGCCGGCTCCGAATGGATGACGCTGATCTGGTTCGTCGGCCTCTCGCTGGCGGCGGCGTACGGTGCCGTTACCCTACGGCTTCAGTTTCGTCGCCGACGTCGAGTGACGGATCCGACATTCTGGTTCTTTCGCGGTGCCATGGTCTGCCTGCTCGCGGTCCTGCTATCGGCGGTGGTTTTCGCGGCCGTGCCGGCTTTGGGCGAAGATCCGCGGTCTGGCTGGTGGTTGGGAGTCCTCATCCTGCCGGGCGTATTCGTGTCGGCGATCAATGGCATGACGTACAAGATCGTCCCTTTTCTCAATTGGCTGCATTTGCAGCGACTGATGGGTCTCGGCGGGGTGCCGCCGAACCTGAGGGACATGATTTCCGAGCGGGCGATGTCGGGGCAAATGCGCTTGCATCTTCTTTCGGTGATCTTGTTGCTGGCCGCCCTGTTCTGGCCTGCGCTTGCCCGCCCCGCTGGCGCGCTGTTTTCGGTGTCCTGCGGCTGGCTGGGCGTGAACCTGATTCGCGCCGTGCGCGTCTATTGCGGTTTCAGAGATCGAATTGCCGTAAGCGCTGCAAGTCGGGCACCGTGATTTGGCGCCCGTGAACCTCGATCAGGCCGGCCTCGGTGAGGTCATGGAAGATGCGCGAGAGCGTTTCCGGCGTCAGGTTGAGGCGCGAGGCGATGACCTGCTTGGAGGTCGGCAGCGTGACGTCGATCTTGCCCTCGCTGCGGTCTTCGTCAGGGCCGTGTTGCAGGAGATAGCCGATCACCCGCTGGGCGCTGGAGCGCAGCGAGTAGGACTCGACATCGGCGATCAGGGAATGCAGACGCATCGACAGGCCGGCGAGCATGCGGCGGGCAAAGGACGGATCGGCCTCAATGAGACGAAAGACCGCATCCTTGCCGATGTGGATCAGAAGCGTGTCGAGCAACGCCTCGGCGAATACCGGGAAGGGCCGATCCATGAACATCACGGCTTCGCCGAAGCTCTGCTGCGGACCGATGATTTCGACTACCTTCTCGTTGCCCTGCGCCGACGGAAACGCGAGCTTCATCTGGCCGGACACGACGACGAAGAAGCCTTTGGCCGGGTCACCCTTCTGGAACAGCATCTCGCCCTTGGCCAGGCGCCGCTCGCGCGCCGCGGCTGCAATCGGTTCGATCTGCGCCGGCGTAAGGGCCGAAAACAGGGGCAACCTCGCCAGCAAGGCGGGGATGTCCGCTTCGCGTCTCGGTGCATTTTCGCCACTCATGGCGCGAAACCTTATCACGGATGTCCGTCGTTTCGGGTGCCTGCGCGCATGGCGCTCTCCGGCAACTCGGGGAATGGTGGGCGCTGATGGATCTGTACCACTCGGTCAAGCATCTGCATGTAGCCTGCGTGACGCTGAGCATCGCCGGCTTCGTATGCCGGGGCCTCTGGAGAATTTCGGGACGAGCGCTGCCACGGCGGGGCTGGCGCCACTGGGCTCCGCATGCCAACGATACGGTGCTGCTGTTGGCGGCCATTGCGTTGGCCGTGATCACAGACCAGTATCCTCTGGTAAACGCTTGGCTGACGGCCAAGATGCTTGGTCTGCTCGTTTACATAACACTGGGTTGGATTGCCCTCAAGGAAGGCATCGGGAAGACGACGCGACTCGTCGCCTGGGCGCTGGCCCTAGCGGCGTTTGCGTATGTTGTATCGGTGGCACTGACCAAGAACCCGATGGGTTTCCTGATCTGGCTGTCGCAGCTCAGCCCGGGTGGTGGGTCAGCAGCTTCTTGAGCGGGCCGATATCGAGGATCCGGATATGCTTCTGCTGAACGCTGATCAGGCCCTCGTCCTGAAAGCGCGAGAAAGCGCGGCTTACGGTTTCGAGCTTGAGGCCCAGGTAGGAGCCGATTTCCTCGCGGGTCATACGCAGATGGAACTCCTGCGGTGAATAGCCACGGGCTGTGAAGCGCTGGGAAAGATTCAGCAGGAAAGCAGCCAGTCGCTCCTCGGCCCGCATCGTGCCCAGAAGCATCATGACACCATGGTCGCGAACGATTTCTCTGCTCATGACCTTGTGGAAATGGTGCTGCAGGGTCTCAATTTCGCGCGACAGTCCTTCCAACTGGGCAAACGGAATAACGCAGACCTCGCTGTCTTCGAGCGCAACGGAGTTGCAACTGTGGGATTCGGCGCTGATGCCGTCCATGCCGAGGATCTCGCCGGCCATCTGGAAGCCGGTTACCTGGTCGCGGCCGTCTTCCAGCAGCACATCGGTCTTGAAGAAGCCGGTCTTGATGGCGTAGATCGCCTCAAACGGGTCGCCGGCACGATAAAGATGCTGGCTGCGCTTGATTTTGCGCCGGGCGGCCACCATTTTGTCCAGCTTGACGATTTCCTTTTCGGAGAGGCCGTACGGAAGACATAACTCGCGCAGGTTGCACTGAGAGCACGCGGCCTTCAGCGAAGTCAGTGTCAGCGGAATGACGTTCGGATGAATGTCGGAGCCCGAAGGGGCTTTGATCTGCATCAAAGCCGCTTCGTCACGGTTCCGGCATCTTTGACTTTCGCCGCTCATTTGCGTCGGTACCCACTTTTTCCTTGATGTTGAGCAATTACCAAGAACTGATCTTCGATCCCCAACTGGTTCGTCGCTTCGACGTCAGCGGTCCGAGGTACACCTCGTACCCGACGGCTGACCGCTTTGTCGAGGCTTTCGATGCGGAAGCCTATCGCTCATGGCTCGGGCGGCGAACAATCGGTGGAATCAGCCGACCGCTTTCATTATACGTCCACATCCCGTTCTGCAACACGATCTGCTATTACTGCGCCTGCAACAAGATTATTACTAAAGACCATGGTCGCTCCGCCAAGTACATCAAATATCTGGGCAAAGAGTTGGACATGCAGGCGCAAGCCCTCGAGGGCAGTCACGATGTAGTGCAGCTGCATTGGGGCGGCGGAACGCCGACCTTCCTGTCGCATGACGAGATGCGGCGGTTGATGGATCTGATCAACCGTCACTTCCGCCTGCTGCCGAACGGCGAATACTCGATCGAGGTCGATCCGCGCAAGGTCGATCGCGAGACCGTGAAGCTGCTGGCGGATCTCGGGTTCAATCGCATGAGCGTCGGCGTGCAGGATGTCGAGCACTCGGTGCAGGTGGCGGTGAACCGCATCCAGACGCTGGACGAAACCCGCGTGGTGATCGATTCGGCACGTGAGTTCGGTTTCAAGTCGGTGTCCGTCGATCTCATCTACGGGCTGCCGAAACAGAACGTGATCAGTTTCAATCACACGCTGGACGAAGTCATCAAGCTCTCGCCCGATCGCCTGTCGATCTACAACTACGCGCACTTGCCCGGGCATTTCAAGCCGCAGCGGCGTATCCACGAGTCCGAGCTGCCGAGCGCCGACGCCAAGCTGCAGATCCTGCAAACGGCGATCCGCAGGCTCACCGACGCCGGCTACGTCTTCATCGGCATGGACCACTTCGCCAAGCCCGAGGACGAACTGGCCGTGGCGCAGCGGCAGGGGCGCCTGCATCGGAACTTCCAGGGCTACTCGACGCATGCCGAGGCCGATCTGCTCGCCTTCGGCGTTTCGGCGATCAGCAAGGTGGGCCCCACCTACTGCCAGAACTACCGCACGCTCGACGAATACTACGAACGCCTTGACGGCAACGAGCTGCCGGTCATGCGCGGACTGGAACTGGTCGCGGACGATCTGCTGCGCCGCTCGATCATCCAGGCGCTGATGTGCCACTTCGAACTCTCGCTCGAATCGATAGAAATTGCCCACCTGATCGACTTCAGATCCTATTTTGCCGCCGAACTCGCCGACCTCAGGGAGATGGAGGAGGCCGGGCTCCTGCGCATCGAGGATCGCTGGATCAGTGTCCTGCCGCCCGGACGTATGCTCGTGCGCGCCATCGCCATGGTGTTCGACCGCTACCTGCGCACCGACCGCGAACGGGCGCGCTATTCCAAGGTCATCTAGTTTTTGTCCGACGCCGGGTTTCTCGCGATCTTCCTGGTCGGTTTGCTGGGCGGCACCCACTGCGTAGGCATGTGCGGCGGCATCGTCAGCGCGCTGGCGGTGCAGGATGCCGGCGGCCGGCCAGCCTGGTCATTGCACGCGGGCTACAACCTGGGGCGGATTGCCAGCTACGCTCTCGCCGGCGCCCTGGTCGGTGCGATCGGCGGCTTGAGCATGGCATTCAGTTCGCTCGCCTCGGTGCAGTTGGGGCTCTACGTATTGGCCAACGTGATGCTCGTGGCCCTCGGTTTCTACCTGATGGGCTTCACGCGCTCCCTCGCGTTTGCTGAGCGGCTGGGCCAGATCCTCTGGAACCGCATCCGTCCATTGACGTCGCGTTTCGTGCCGGCCCGCCGGTTCAGGCAGGCCTTGGCGCTCGGCATGCTCTGGGGCTGGTTGCCTTGTGGGCTTGTCTACAGCGTGCTCGCGACGGCGATGGTATCGGGCTCCCCGGCGAGTGGTGCGCTGGCCATGTTGGTCTTCGGCCTGGGCACGTTGCCTAACCTCTTATTGGCCGGCATCCTTCTTTCGCGGTTTCGTCGCTTTGTCCAGGCACCGGCGGTGCGGGTGTTCTCCGGGTTGCTGGTGCTCTGTTTCGGCGTCTGGGGCTTGATCAATGCCAGCACTCTGGGCGGGCATCTCTGGAATCATGTGCTCGGCGGCGGCGGGTAGAATCGAACCATGAATATTCTTCTGGCCGTCGATGGTTCCGAGACATCCCTGCGAGCGGCCGCCGGCCTGGCGAGTCACGTTCGTTGGTTTGCGGAACCGCCGGCCATCCATTTGCTGCACGTACATCTGCCGGTGCCCGTTGGTCTCGCGCTTCAGCACGTTAGTCGCGAAACCCTGGACCGCTACTACCTCGAAGAGGGCGAGAAGGTGCTGGCGCCCGCCTCGGAACTGCTTCGTTCCGCAGGCCTTTCGACCACTACGCACATCCATGTCGGCCATCCAGCGGACGTGATCGTCAGGCTCGCGGCAGAACTGGCCTGCGAGTTGGTCTGCCTGGGCGCGCACGGTCGCGGAGCGATCGCGACCGCGGTTCTCGGCTCTGTCGCGCTCAAGGTTCTGCAACTTTCCCCGGTGCCGGTGCTGCTGTTCCGCTGAGGGTACAGTTGCCCTGCCGGCGGTCGTTTTGCGATGATTAGCAGTTCCTAATATATAACCCCATGGAGAGCATGTGATGGTAGTCACACCCCACGAACTGGTTCTCGAAGCGAAGTCCCAAATCAAGGAAGTCTCCACTGCCGACGGCCAGGCGCTGCTCGGCAAGCGCGTGGTGATCGATGTGCGCGAGTACGATGAATTTGCGGCCGGCCACCTGCCGGGTGCGATCAACATCCCGCGCGGTGTCCTGGAATTCAAGATCGGTATGGTGCCCGAGTGCGCCAACAAGGACGGCGCGTTTCTGCTCTACTGCCGCAGCAGCGGCCGCGCGGCGCTGTCGGCGGTCCAACTGCAAAAGATCGGCTACACGAACGTCATCTCGATGGCTGGCGGCTTCGAAGTCTGGAACAACGAAGGCCGTCCCACCGAGAAGCCGCAGCCGATCAACTTCGAGTAGTCCATGAGCGACACGGCCGATCCGGCCACTGTCGAGATCGCCGTCGGCGGCATGACCTGCGCCGCCTGCGCCACGCGCATTGAGAAGCAGCTCAACAAGCTGCCGGGTGTGGAAGCAGCGGTGAATCTCGCCGCCGAGCGCGCGCACGTGCGGTTCCAGCCAGGTCTGTCGTCCGTCGACAAGATCCTGGCGACGGTGGTCAAGACGGGTTTCACGGCCACCGTGTCCACGGCCGACACTCATGCGGAAGAGAAGGCGCGCAAGCTCGCCGCCTACCGTGCCGAGGTCAAGCGTTTCTGGATTGCCGCTGCCCTGACGCTGCCGCTGGTGGGCCAGATGCTGTTCATGTTCGCGGCCGGCGCCGGCGGCCACGAAGACATCCTGCCGCGCTGGCTGCAATTCGCGCTGGCGACACCGGTCCAGTTCTGGATCGGCTGGCGCTTCTATGTCGGCGGCTTCAATGCCATACGCGGCGGCGCCGGCAACATGGATGTGCTGGTGGCACTGGGCACCAGCATGGCCTGGGCTTTCAGCACCGTGGTGACCGCGCTGGGTCTGCACGAGCACGTGTACTTCGAGGCATCGGCGACCGTGATCACGCTGGTGCTGCTGGGCAAGATTCTCGAAGCCCGCGCGAAGGCCAAGACCTCGGCGGCGATCGAGTCGCTGGTCAAGCTGCAACCCCAGACAGCCCATGTCGAGCGCGACGGGCGCCTGGTCGAAGTCCCGGTGGCGACAATGATTCCCGGCGACTTGTTCGTGGTCAGGGCAGGCGAAGCGGTTCCGGTCGATGGTGAGGTGGTCGAGGGCCGTTCGAGCGCCGACGAGGCGATGCTGACGGGCGAGAGCCTGCCGGTTGCGAAGGGTGCCGGCGACAAGGTGTTCGCGGCGACGGTCAATGGCGAAGGCCTGCTTCGCTGCAAGGCGACTGGCGTGGGCAGTCACACGCTGCTCGCCGGCATCATCCGATTGGTCGGGCAGGCGCAGGGATCGAAAGCCCCGGTGCAGCGATTGGTCGACCGCATTGCGGCGATCTTCGTGCCCGTGGTGACGGTGATTGCGCTGGGCACCTTCGCCGCCTGGTGGTGGTTCGGAGGGGACTTCACCGTCGCCTTGGTGAATGCGGTGGCCGTGTTGGTGATCGCCTGCCCTTGTGCATTGGGTCTGGCGACACCGACCGCCATCATGGTCGGGACCGGGCAGGGCGCGCGCGTCGGCGTGTTGATCCGCAATGCCCAGGCCCTGGAACTGGCCGAGAAACTGGAAGTGCTGGCCGTCGACAAGACCGGCACGCTGACCGAGGGCAAACCGACCGTTACCGACCTGCAAGCGCAACCCGACAGCAGCGCTGCCGAGGTGCTGCGGCTGGCGGCAAGCCTCGAACAGGGCTCCACGCATCCGCTGGCGGCGGCGATCGTGGCGCGGGCAAAGGCCGAAGGCCTACCCTTGACGATCCCTCAGGACGCAGTGTCCACCGCTGGCAAGGGCATCGTCGGATTGGTCGAGGATCGCGCAGTTTCCGTCGGCGCGCCGGCATGGTTCACGGAGCTGGGGATGGCAATTCCCGATGTCTCCGCACTGCAGGCAGCCGGCCGCAGCATCGTCGTGGTGGCCGCGGCAGGCCGAGCCATCGGCCTTATCGGCGTGGCCGACCCGCTTCGGGATTCCTCTCGGGCAGCGGTTGCGCGCTTGCGTGCGCAAGGTGTCGAGGTCGTCATGCTGACCGGCGACAATCCTGTAACGGCCGCGGCGATTGCCGCCCAGGCAGGTGTCGAACGCTTCGAGGCCGGGGTGCTGCCGGAAGGCAAGGCTGATGCTGTCGGCCGTCTGAAGGCGACTGGACGTAGGGTCGGCATGGCCGGCGACGGCGTCAACGATGCGCCGGCGCTGGCAGCGGCGGATGTTTCCTTCGCCATGGGCGCCGGTTCCGGCGTGGCGATGGAAGCGGCCGACGTGACGCTGATGCGCAACGACCTGCGCGGCGTTGCCGACGCCGTCAGTCTCTCCAGGGCGACGCTGGCCAAGATACGGCAGAACCTGTTCTGGGCGTTTATCTACAATGTGCTGGGCATCCCGGCGGCGGCCTTGGGCCTGCTCAATCCGGTGATCGCCGGTGCGGCCATGGCGCTGAGTTCCGTCTCCGTGGTCAGCAACTCTCTGTTGCTCAGAAGATGGAAACCGGAGGAGTAGAAATGGAAACGACCATCCTGAAAGTGAAGGGCATGTCCTGCGGCGGCTGTGTCAAGAGCGTGACCGGCGTGCTGTCGGCGCTACCGGGCGTCAGCCAGGCGGAGGTTTCCCTGGAGAAGGGTGAGGCCGTCGTCGGCTACGACCCGGCCGCTGTGAGTCGCGAGCAGATGGCGGCTGCTATCGAAGACGCCGGCTTCGAGGCGTCCTGATTTCCATTACCAGAGCTTCCACCATTTCCGCTTCTTCGTGGTCGCTCTGGCCTCGGCTTCCCAGGCGCCGAAATCGGAGAAACCGGAGTTCTGGAAATGCGCCGCGTACTTCTGATCGCTCTGCATGATGTGTTTGGTCAGCCAGAGGCGCAGGAACTGCATCAGTTCGAAACTGATCGAGGCGGTACCGGAGGCGATCTTCTGCTGCAGCTCGCCAACTTCCGTGATCAGGTCTTCATGCAACTGCTTGTGGCCATGGAATTCTGGATACCTGGCCAATCGCATCAGGCTTTCCTCGAGCGCGAAGTGGATTCGCGTGTAATCGACCAGTTCGCCAAGTATCCCCTGGCACGCCGCGGAGCCCCGTTTCTCGCGGATGGCGGTGTCCAGCCGTTCGATTAGCTCGAACAAGACCTTGTGCTGGGCATCCACTTCGGGGATGTTGACGCTGTACTTGTCTTCCCACTGCAAGCTCGCCAGCATTTCGGTTCCTCCATGTTCAGTTCATTGGGATAATTCTATCGCCATAACCGGTCGGATGGATTCGTTTTCCGGCAATGCGGCAAAACGAATAGAATTTACCCTTTCTGTGGAAGGAGTTCGCCGTGGGTCTCGATCGTGTTCCAGCCGGCAAGGATTTGCCGAACGATTTCAACGTCGTCATCGAAATTCCCATGCACGCCGAGCCGATCAAGTACGAAGTCGACAAGGAATCGGGCGCGATATTCGTCGATCGTTTCATGTCCACGGCAATGCATTACCCCTGCAACTACGGCTACATCCCGCATACGATCGCCGGCGACGGCGACCCGGTGGACGTCCTGGTCATCTCCCAATTCGCGCTGCCTCCCGGCGTGGTCGTGCGCTGCCGGCCGATCGGCGTGCTCAAGATGACCGACGAGGCTGGCGACGACGCGAAGATCCTGGCGGTGCCGGTAGACAAACTGACGACCATGTACCGCAGCGTCACCTCGCCGCGCGACCTGCCGCAGATCATTCTTGACCAGATTGCCCACTTCTTCGAACACTACAAGGACCTGGAGCCGGGCAAGTTCGTCAAGGTCCAAGGCTGGGGCGACAAGGAAGATGCCAAACAGGAAATCGTCGCCGGCGTCGATCGCTTTGCCGACGCCGAGGAGAAGCCGGCGTTTTGAGTTGATGCCCGGCTTTTCGACTGGGCCGGCTGGGGTATATTCGGCACTATGGCCTCCCTCAAAATAGCCGTCGCCCAGATCAACTGCACGGTCGGCGATCTCGCCGGCAATGCCAGCCGTATTCTCGATGCGGCAGAGAGGGCGCGCGAGGCGGGGGCCGATCTGCTGCTGACCCCTGAGCTCGCGCTATGCGGCTATCCGCCCGAGGATCTGCTGCTGAGGCCAGATTTCTACCGGGCCTGCGCGCGGGAACTGGCGGCATTGGCGAGCGTAGCGCCGCTGCCGATGGTCGTCGGCCACCCCGAAGAGCGCACCGGCTGGCGATACAACGCTGCCTCGCTGCTCAAGGACGGTGCCATCGCCGCCACCTACCGCAAGCAGCGGTTGCCCAACACAGAGGTCTTCGACGAGGAACGCTACTTCGATGCCGGCGATGCCCCAGGCGTCATCGAACTTGGTGGCGTGCGCGTCGGCCTCGCCATTTGCGAGGACGTCTGGCAACCGGGTGCGGCCGAGGCTGCGCGCGCCGCCGGAGCCGAGCTGCTGCTGACGCTCAACGCTTCGCCCTTCCACATGCACAAGCTTGCCCGTCGGCACGAGGTACTGCGGCAGCGCGTCGCCGGCACCGGCATGGCGGTCATCTACGTGAACATGGTCGGCGGCCAGGACGAACTGGTTTTCGATGGCGCCTCGTTTGCCCTCGATGCCGCCGGGCGCCTGACCCATCAGCTGCCGGCCTTTACCGAGGCGCTGGAAGTGGTCGAGTACAACGCCGGCCATCTGCTGCCGGGGGCGCAGATGCCGGCCAGCTCGGCCACTACGGAAGTGTATGAGGCCTTGAAGCTCGGGGTACATGATTACCTCGGCAAGAACGGCTTCCCTGGCGCGATCATCGGGCTCTCGGGCGGCATCGACTCGGCTCTCACGCTTTGCATCGCCGTCGACGCTCTTGGCGCTGATCGCGTGCGGGCGGTGATGATGCCTTCGCCTTATACGGCGCAGATGAGCCTCGACGATTCGCGCGAAATGGTGCGGCGGCTGGGCGTGCGTTATGACGAAATTGCCATCGAGCCGGCGATGACCACGCTCGCCGACATGCTGGCGCCGCAGTTCAAGGGGACGGCGCCGGACGCCACCGAAGAGAACCTCCAGGCCCGCATTCGCGGCATGATCCTGATGGCCCTGTCCAACAAGACCGGATCGATCGTCCTCACCACGGGCAACAAGAGCGAGATGGCGGTCGGCTACGCGACTCTCTACGGCGACATGGCCGGCGGCTTTGCCGTCATCAAGGACGTGTTCAAGACCTTCGTCTACCGGCTTTGCCGCTATCGGAACGAGATCTCGGACGTGATTCCCGAGAACATCATCACCCGGCCGCCGTCGGCGGAGCTCAAGCCCGGCCAGACCGATCAGGACACGCTGCCGCCCTACGAGGTGCTCGACGGCATCATCGAGGCCTACATGGAACGCGACCTGTCGCCGCGCGAGATTGTCGCCACGGGCTTTGCCGAGGCCGACGTCCGCCGCGTGGTGGGTATGCTGAAACGCAACGAGTACAAGCGCCGCCAGTCGCCGATCGGTATCAGGGTCACCCGCAGAGGGTTCGGCAAGGATTGGCGATATCCGATAACATCACGTTATTCCGACGAATGGTAGTGGAGGAAGCATGAAGAAGATCGAAGCCATCATCAAGCCCTTCAAACTCGACGAGGTGCGTGAAGCCCTGTCGGAAGTCGGCGTCAGCGGCCTGACGGTCGCCGAAGTCAAGGGTTTCGGCCGCCAGAAAGGCCACACCGAGCTCTATCGCGGCGCCGAATATGTCGTCGATTTCCTGCCCAAGATCAAGATCGAACTGGTCGTCGCCGAGGCCACCGTCGAGGCGGCCATCGAGGCGATCATCAAGGCGGCGCGCACTGGCAAGATCGGCGACGGCAAGATCTTCGTCACCGCCGTCGAGCAGGTGGTCCGCATCCGTACCGGCGAGACCAACGAAGCCGCCATCTGAGACCGGGCCGCGCCACGCGGCCGGCCGACGTTTGACCCAAAGGGCATATGCCATCGCGTGTCTCGGCCGCGAGCGACCGGCCGCCTTGCCGCTGCCGGTGCCAACGGCCTCCATGCCAAGTTCGTGGCTCCGGCGGAGAAGCTTCTCGGCTGGAAATGGTCCTTCTGATGCGGGTTTAGGGTCATCGTTGGCTTAGCTAGTCGTCATTTAGCGACATTTGCATAAACGGGCTACCCCTCATTTAATTGTGGTTAAGGTCGGGTGGCCGACCCTGTCGATAGCCATAGGAGCCTGCAAATGTGCGATACGTCCAGCGAGAAGCATGTCTATTCCCTGGTTGACACCCCGATTGCCGGCACCACCGGCACAGGCCTCGATCAGTTCGTATCCTACGTTTTCGCTGATCCGGGCCTGGCTGGGGCGACGGACAGCAAAGACATAATCGCAGGCGCAGACGCGGCTGACCAACTCAACCATCTGATTCTCGAAGCTGCCGTCAAGGCACTTCCCGACACGCCCGGCGGAGCGGCCGCGGACGGCGTGTTTACTACCGAAGAAGTGACCGCGATGAACGCCTGGATCCGTGCTGATCCGGCACGGCTAAAGCAGTGGGCGGACTTGCACGGCGACGACGAAGACACCTACGAGACCGGCTACCACCTCGTCCAGAACGACGGCAGCAACCTCAACTACCGCGGCGACAATCTCCTCGACACTGTCATCGACGGTGTCTACCACATCTGTTTCGAGATCTGCGGCGAGCAGTTCCTGAACGAAGACGGCGACCCGAACGCGTATGTCTCACAGGTCGCTGAGTGGCTCACCCAGGCCTACACGGACCATTCGACGACCGGCACAGCACTCGACCGGCTCACGGATACCCTCTCTGCCGACGCCGGGCTCGACTGCTGCATTTCCGACGCCGAGATCGCCGCTGGAGCCGACGCCGCCAATGGCCTGAACAAGCTTCTGCTCACAGCCATGTCGGATACCGGTATCTTGAACGACGGCTCGATTTCCGCTGAAGATGTCACCACGCTCGCCAACCACATCCAGGGTTCCGACGCCCTGAGGACGCAGTGGGCTGCCCTGCACGGCGCAGATTCCAAGCTCACTGGTGAGTCAGGCTTTCATATCGTCAAGGGTGACGGCGCCAATGAATGGATGTTCGGCACCAACTTTGTCGATAAGGTGCTTGAAGGCATCTACGACATCGGCTTCGGCGTCAACGCGACGGGACAGGTTCTCAACGAAAAGGGCAAGGCCGGGGCAACAACGACTCAGGTGGCCGACTGGCTCAACTACTTCATGGCCGACCAATCGACCACCGGCACCGGCCTCGATCACATCGTCGATTTCATCAAGCAGGATCGCGGTCTGGCCGAATGCACCAGCGCGGCGGACATCCAAGAAGGCATCGCCGACGCCGACAAGATGAATCACCTGATCGTCGACCTCATCGCCAAGACGGGCGCGAATGCCGACGGCTGGATCAATGCCGAGGATCTGGTGAAGATGAACGCCGCCATCCGCTGTGATTCGGCTGCCCTTCAGTTGTGGACCGATCTTCACGGCGACGACGAGGACACCTATGAGACCGGCTACCACCTGATCCAGAACGACGGGTCCAACACGGATTTCTTTGGCCAGAACCTGGTGAATACGGTCGCCGATGGCATCTATCACATGTGCTTCCCGATCTGCGATGGACGCTTCCTGAACGAGGATGGCGACCTCAACCAGACGCTCGACGATATCGCCACCTGGCTCAACTTCTTCTACAACAACGCGACCGTCATCGAGGGTGGCGGCGGCGACGATCTGCTCGTCGCCGACGAACGTACCGCGCAGATCAACGCCGGCGGCGGCAACGATACGGTGACCGGCAGCGTCGGCAACGACCTTATCTATGGTGACTGGGGTGACGATTCGATCGATGGCGGTGCCGGCAACGACATCATCTACGGCGGCAGCGGCGATGACACGCTGAAGAGCGGTGCCGGCGACGACATCTTCCGCGTTACCGGCAATGACAATGACTGCTGCAGCTTCGAGGGTTACGATACCTATGACGGTGGCGCAGGCACGGACAAGATCGTCGCCTACGGTGGCGATGTCGATATCGGCGTCAAGTCCTTTGACGCGACCAATGGCGTTGAAATCGTCGATGCGACCGGAGCTACCGGCAATGTGCGGCTGCTAGGCAACTGGGAGGCCAACGTCCTCGACTTCAGCAATGTCACGTTCAAGGGCAGCATTAGCATCGACGGCGGCGGTGGCGACGACACCATTGTCGGCACCAGCGGCAATGACGTCATCGAAGGCGGCTCCTGGGGCAACCAATCCATCTCGGGCGGCGCAGGAAACGACACCATCCACGGCGGTGGCGGCGACGACATTCTCTCCGGCGGCACGGGCAATGACGTCTTCAAGGTTACCGGCGCGAACACGAAGAACGGAGCCTTCGAAGGCTACGACAGTTACGACGGTGGCGAAGGCACAGATACCATCGCGGCCTATGGCGGCAATGTCGACATCGGCCTGAAATCGTTCAGCGCGGCCAACAGCGTCGAGATCATAGATGCAACCGGCGCGACCGGCGGCGTGCGTCTGCTGGGCAACTGGGAGGCCAACACGCTGGACTTCAGCAATGCCAGCTTCGTCGGCAACATCGCAATCGACGGTGGTGGCGGCAACGACACCATCATCGGCAGCAGCGGGAATGACGTCATCGAAGGCGGCTCGTGGGGCAACCAATCCATCTCGGGCGGTGCAGGAAACGACACCATTCACGGCGGTGGCGGCGATGACATTCTCTCCGGCGGCACAGGCAATGACGTCTTCAAGGTCACCGGCACGAACACGAAGAATGGAGCCTTCGAAGGCTACGACAGCTACGATGGTGGCGAAGGCACAGATACCATTGCCGCCTACGGCAGCAATGTCGACATCGGCCTGAAATCGTTCAGCGCGGCCAACAGCGTCGAGATCATAGATGCAACCGGGGCGACCGGCAGCGTGCGCCTGCTGGGCAACTGGGAGGCCAACACGCTGGACTTCAGCAATGCCAGCTTCGTCGGCAACATCACGATCGACGGTGGTGGCGGCAACGATACCATCATCGGCAGCAGCGGCAATGACGTCATCGAAGGCGGCTCGTGGGGCAACCAGTCCATCTCGGGCGGCGCAGGAAACGACACCATTCACGGCGGCGGCGGCGACGACGTTCTCTCCGGCGGTACGGGCAATGACGTCTTCAAGGTCACCGGCACGAACACGAGCAATGGAGCCTTCGAAGGCTACGACAGTTACGACGGCGGCGAAGGCACAGATACCATCGCGGCTTACGGCGGCAATGTCGACATCGGCCTGAAATCGTTCGGCGCCGCCAACAATGTCGAAATCATAGATGCAACCGGCGCGACCGGCAGCGTGCGTCTGCTGGGCAACTGGGACGCCAACACGCTGGACTTCAGCGGCACCGCCCTCAAAGGCAACAACATCACCATCGATGGCGGTGGCGGCAACGACAGTATCACCGGCAGCGCCGGCAACGACATCATTCGTGGCGGTACCGGCAACGATACGCTGCTCGGCGGTGCGGGCAACGACGTCTTCCAGGTGACCGGCAACAAGAGCTCCGGCTTCGAAGGTTACGACTCGATCTTCGGCGGCAGTGGGGCCGACAAGATCGTCGCCGTCGGCGCCATGGTCGACATTGGCATGTCGGCCTTCGGCTCGGCCAATGGTATCGAAACCATCGAGACTGATGCCGGTGCGGTGGTTAGCCTTCTTGGCGACTGGAATGCCAACGTGTTCGACTTCACCAACACGACCCTGAAGGGCAACATCACCATCGACGGCGGCGGCGGCAACGACACCATCCACGGCAGCGCCGGAAATGACGTCATCCACGGTGGTACCGGCGATGACGTGCTGTACGGCGGTGATGGCGACGACGTCTTCCGGGTGACCGGCAACACAGGATCGGGTTTCGAAGGCTACGACAGCTACTTCGGCGAAGCCAGTTCCAGCAGTGCCAACAAGGTCGTGGCCTCCGCCGCCAGCCCGGTCAGCATCGGCACGGCTTCGCTCGTAGGCCCTGGCGCCAACAAGATTGTGGCCTACGGCGGCAAAGTCGACATCGGCATGGCTTCGTTCGGCGCGGCCAACAAGATCGGTACTCTGGACGCATCGGCCGCCACGGGTGCCGTTCGTGTTCTCGGCGATTGGCAGAACAACACGCTGGACTTCAGTGGTACCTCATTCATCGGCAACTCGGCCGGAAGCATTTCGATCAACGGCGGCGGCGGCAACGACACCATTACCGGCAGCGCCAGCTACGACGACAAGATCCTCGGCGGCGACGGCAATGACTACCTCAACGGCATGGGCGGCAACGATATCCTGACCGGTGGCAACGGCAACGATATCTTCGCCTTCGGCGCCGGCTGGGGCCACGATACGGTGACGGACTTCAAGCGCGGTACCGACAAGCTGAACTTCCACGATGCCAACGTCACGGGCATGGCGAACCTGACCATCACGGCCGAAGGTACCAACACGCGGATTGCCTTTGGTGGCTACGACGTGTTGTTGAACAACGTTCAGGCTACGAAGCTGACCGCCTCGGATTTCGTGTTCTAAACCGAGGCGCCGGCCGGATCAGCGGCCGGCGCGCAGCAGAACTATGACTGCCCCCGCGCCGCCCTCGGCGGCGCGGGCCTGGCAGAAGGCCAGCACCTCCTTGCGCTGGGCGAGCCAGCCCTGCACCAATTTCTTCAGCACTGGTTCGCGCCCTGGCGAGCGCAGGCCCTTGCCGTGCACGATGCGCACGCAGCGGTGGCTGCGCGCCACGCACTCGGCCAGGAAGAGGCCGACATGATGCCGGGCCTCGTCGCGGTTCATGCCGTGGAGGTCGACGTGGTTCTGGACCACCCAGCGGCCCCGGCGCAGATCCCGCAGCACGTGGCCGGCCATTCCCGGCCGCAGCCAGGCCGCTTCGTCGCCGCCTTCGAGGTGAAGGTCGAGGAGTTCCGGCGCCTCGATGGATTCCGCCAGTGCAGCCCGCTCGTCGCGCCGCCGCTGCCGGGGAATGGGCGGCGGTGTCGGGGGCTCGTGATGCACGCGATCCGTCGCCAGCGGTTTGGCGTCGGCGACCGCAGCCCGGAACAGGGCGCGCGCGCCGACGACATCGTCTTCGTCCGCGGGCGCGCCTTTGGCCACGCTATCCCGCCAATGCGTCGAGATACTTCTCGGCGTCGAGGGCCGCCATGCAGCCGGTGCCGGCACTGGTGACCGCCTGCTTGTAGATCTGGTCCTGCACGTCGCCGGCCGCGAAGACGCCCGGGATGCTGGTCTGCGTGGCATTGCCCTTGCGGCCGCCCTCGGTGATGATGTAACCGTTCTCCATCTCGAGTTGCCCGACGAACAAATCGGTATTCGGCTTGTGGCCGATGGCGATGAACACGCCCATCAGCTTGATGTCCTCGGTCTGTCCCGACTTGACGTTCTTGATGCGCATGCCGGTAACGCCAGTCTTGTCGCCGAGCACCTCTTCGAGCACGCAGTTCCACTTGATGGTGACCTTGCCGGCTTTTTCCTTCTCGAACAAATGGTCCTGCAGGATCTTCTCGCCGCGGAACTTGTCGCGCCGATGAACGACCGTGACGTGGCTGGTGATGTTCGATAGGTAGAGCGCTTCTTCGACGGCAGTGTTGCCGCCGCCGATAACCGCGACCGCCTGGTTGCGGTAGAAGAAGCCGTCGCAGGTGGCGCAGGCCGACACGCCGCGGCCCTGAAAGGTCTGCTCGGAAGGCAGGCCGAGATATTGGGCCGAGGCGCCGGTGGCGATGATCAGGGCATCGCAGGTGTATTCGCCCGAATCGCCGGTCAGGCAGAACGGTCTCTCGGTCAGCTTGGCGGTATGGATGTGATCGAAGATGATCTCGGTGTGGAAGCGTTCGGCATGCTTCTGGAAGCGCGCCATCAAATCCGGACCCTGGACGCCGTCGGCGTCGGCGGGCCAGTTATCCACCTCGGTGGTGGTCATCAACTGGCCGCCCTGGGCGAGACCGGTGATCAGGACCGGTTTCAGGTTGGCGCGGGCGGCATAGACGGCGGCCGAATATCCGGCAGGGCCTGAGCCGAGGATCAGTAGGGGCATGTGGCGGGCAGTCATGGGGTGCGTGCTCCGTTCGTTATGGTGTTGCGGGCAATTATAAGCACTGGCCCGATAGCTACGCCGGATGGTGCCAATAGGGGTCGGATATGGCCCTTAATCCGCATTTCGGCCACCGGTCGATTGCGCAGAATCGATATGTTAGCGTTCGAGCGCCCATAGACATGGCAATCACCTTGGCACCCCGAAATCCCACCGTCCCCCTGCCCGAAAAGATCGCCGCTCTGGTGCACGAAGTGCGCTGGCTGGTGGTGGCCGGCGTCGGGATCTATCTGGCTATGATCTTGTGGGGCTACGACACCGCCGATCCGGGCTGGTCGCATGTCGCCCGCGTGGAGCAGATCGCCAATCCTGGCGGCCGTTTCGGTGCCTGGCTGGCTGATCTACTGTTCTACCTGTTCGGACTTTCGGCCTGGTGGTGGGCCGGGTTTATGTTCTTCCTGGTGGCCTGGGGCTACCGGCGCGTCAATACCCTGTTTGGCGGCGATCGGCGTCCGCTGATCATCGCGCTCGCCGGCTTCCTGGTTCTGCTGGTCGCCAGCAGCGGCATCGAAGCCATGCGCTTCTGGAGCCTGAAGGTGACATTGCCGCAGGGGCCGGGCGGGATGCTCGGTCAGGAGATCGCGCGCTTCAGCGCTTCCGTCCTCGGATTCACCGGTGGCACGCTGGTCCTGCTGACCCTGTGCCTTGCCGGCATGGCGCTGTTCCTCGGCGTTTCCTGGCTCGGCGTGGCCGAGCGCACGGGCGCGCTGCTCGAAGCCGCCTGGTTCGGCAGCTTCCACCTTTGGGAGCGCTGGCAGGACAGGCGTTATGGCCGTACCGTCGCCGAGAAGCGTGAAGCTGTCATCGAGACCGTGCGCCGCAAGTTCGACGAGAACCCGTTGCCGGTGAAGATCGAACCAGTGGAGTTGGAGATTCCACGCGCACGCAAGGCCGAGGCGCGCATCGAAAAGGAACGCCAGGTGCCGTTGTTCTACGACGCGCCCGGCGAAGCGCTGCCGCCGCTACGCCTGCTCGACGAGCCGGTATTCAAGCCCGAGGATCTGCCGGCGGCCGAAACCCTGGAATTCACCTCGCGGCTCATCGAGCGCAAGCTCGGCGATTTCGGCATCGAGGCGAAAGTCGTTTCCGCGCACCCGGGGCCGGTGGTCACGCGCTACGAAATCGAACCGGCCTCCGGCGTCAAGGGCGCCATGATCGTCGGCCTGGCCAAGGACTTGGCCCGTGCGCTATCGCTGATCAGCGTCCGCGTCGTCGAGGTCGTGCCCGGCAAGTCGTGCATGGCGCTCGAGCTGCCCAATCCACGCCGGCAGACTGTGCGCCTGTCGGAAATCATCGGCTCCAAGGCTTATCACGACCTGCATTCGCCGCTCGTGATCGGGCTGGGCAAAGACATCGCCGGCGGCCCGGTGGTCGCCGACCTGGCCAAGATGCCCCACCTGCTGGTCGCCGGCACCACCGGCTCCGGCAAGTCGGTCGGCATCAACGCCATGATCCTGTCGCTGATCTACAAGTCCGAGCCCAGGGAAGTGCGCATGATCATGGTCGACCCGAAGATGCTCGAACTGTCGATCTACGAAGGCATTCCGCACCTGCTGGCGCCGGTGGTCACCGACATGAACAAGGCGGCCAACGCGCTGCACTGGTGCGTCGGCGAAATGGAGCGCCGCTACAAGCTGATGTCGGCGCTGGGCGTGCGCAATCTCGCCGGCTACAACAGCAAGATACGCGATGCCGAGAAGGCCGGGAGCCACGTGCCCAATCCCTTCCCGCTGGTGCCGGAATCGCCCGAGCCGCTGGCGGCACTGCCGCACATCGTCGTCGTCATCGACGAACTCGCCGACCTGATGATGGTGGTGGGCAAGAAGGTCGAGGAACTGATCGCGCGACTGGCGCAGAAGGCGCGCGCTGCCGGCATCCACCTGATCCTGGCGACGCAGCGGCCGAGCGTCGACGTCATCACCGGCCTCATCAAGGCCAACATCCCGACGCGCATCGCCTTCCAGGTGTCATCCAAGATCGATTCGCGCACCATCCTCGACCAGATGGGCGCCGAAGCGCTGCTCGGCCAAGGCGACATGCTCTACCTGCCGCCCGGCACCGGCTACCCGCAGCGTGTCCACGGCGCCTACGTCGCCGACCACGAAGTGCACAAGGTGGTGGACTATCTGAAAGCGCTGGGCTCACCGGATTACGTCGAAGGCATCCTCGACGCGCCGGAAGTGGCCGGCGAAGGTGGGGACGGCGAAGCGGGCGGCGACGCCGAATCCGACCCGATGTACGACCAGGCCGTGGCGCTGGTGCTAAAATCGCGCCGCGCCTCGATCTCGGCGGTGCAACGCCAGCTCAGAATCGGCTACAACCGGGCGGCGCGGCTGATCGAGCAGATGGAAAAGGCGGGGCTGGTGTCGGCGATGCAGAGCAACGGGAATCGGGAAGTGCTGGTGAAGGGGACGGAGTAAAGAACGCCCTTTCGTGGTGCGGGGTAAAAAAAATGGGCCTACATCTTTGTAGGCCCTTGTCTTGTGTGGCTCCCCGAAGGGACCTGCGGATTAACAGTCGCAAGTGTTTTATAGTGTAATTATATTAATCAGTTACTTACAACGCTTGCCGCGTTTCATTTCCAGCATCACACAGGGGTATTCAAGAATGATCATCTGAATCTGCGTCACAATTACGTCACAACAAAAAATCCTCAATAAAGAGGTGTTGATTTATATGTAATTGCAACGAATTTTGACCAGGGATTGAGCTACCCCTCCACCCAGTCCAACTGCCGTTTCCAGGATCAACATTTGATATGAATGGTGGACACCACCAGCTTGCTAAAACTTTAGAATTCAGGGGTCATGATGGAGGAGGGTGGCACTACGCTGTTCTGCAAAGGCGCGCCGGAAACCGTCTTGCTTCTGTGCAACCGCATCCTGATGGAGGGGGAG
>JBGOZF010000020.1:0-64428 GCA_041480065.1 Rhodocyclaceae bacterium | reverse complement strand
CTTTGATCAGTCGTGCCAGGCGGCGAGAAGGCTGACCGAAGTAAAGGCCGGTGGAACGCCAAGACATCAGCGGTTCGCGCACACTGCACGGAAGAGACAGCGCAAACACCGACGCCTGAAGAGGCAGATGCTGTGAGCGTTCGCAGGCGGCGCGAGAACGGACGGTGGGCGACGGGGTGCTGTTGCATTTGGTTCTGGGGCCTAACGTTCAGCTTGAGGGGCCGCCCGGCGGCGAAGCCGACGGGGTACCGGCAAGCCCTGCTTGCCGGCGGTCCCCTCGAAGCGCGGGTTAGGGCGCTTTGGCGGCCTATGCATTAGCTTGAGGCAACAGCTTGAGAAAGGACCAGTTGAGAAAGATGATGGCAAGGCGAGCTGCTTCATCTACACCCTTGGTGCACGCCATGTCGAACGCTTGCTTTTGCTTCTTGTCCCATCGAATTTTCAGCGAATTGAGTTCATCAATCGAGAGCGAGTGGTCCTCGCGATGGGCATAGCTATTGCGGATATTGTTCATTGCCTTGGCGGCACCCAAATGTGTCTCCGGTAGCACACCCAATGCGCTGGCAAGGTCCACCTTCATTTCAAAGGAAATGCGCTGGTTATTGAAGAAGCGATCGGGGTATTTCATTTTCTGTGCAATCAGGGCTTCGATCACTTGTTCAATTAGCAGATGCCCACGAAGCACAACCGATAACTCGGGTGCGTCGTAAATGAGCATTTGCATCCCGTAATCATCCAGATCGTCGTGGGATGCGGTCTTGAAATCAATTGTGCGAGCAACCTTCTTCATAGCGCCCTAACGTTTTCGTTGAGGGGCTGCCGGAGCCCGAAGGGCGGAGGGTACCGAGAAGCGCAGCTTCTCGGCAGTCCCCTCGAACGAATGGTTAGGTGTCACGGCGGCTACTCTAGGGGTTTGAGGCCAAGGAAGCACTCGATCTTGGAAATGCGGGTGCGGATGATCTCCAGAGACGCATATGCCTTTTCGCCTTCCTCGTGAACGTAGGTGGAGAGGCCCCGGAGCTGGATGGCAGCACTTTCGATCGCTTTTCGGTCCGGGAGGGCGCCGAACGCGAAGACGCGCGTAAACCCGTAGAACGGAATGGCGTATAGCTTGGCGATGAGATCGCAGGAACTCTTGAGCAGAGCTTCTCTCGCAGCATCGGAATTCTCATTGTTCCGGCCAATGGGTGTGTTGATGGTTGGAGCATGAAAGGCCAAGTTGAAGCGAACCTCGCCAACGACCTTTCGCAGTTCGTGAAGTGGTTCGATGAGAAACTTGGACAGGAGTTGGCCGACGACGTAGACGCCGATACCGGCAAGGGCGCCCAGAATGATCTTCTCGATGTCGCTCATACGGGATGCTCCATGGATGACACCTAACGTGAAGTGTGGGGCGTTCGTTTACATCCACCTATGGCCATTTGTTGCCATAGGTGGAGTGTTGTGTCCATTAGTGGGTATGTGCGGATTGCCATTACTGGACAGGTTTGATGACTCGGTTCTTCAGCCTGAGAGCCTGGGTGGTGGGGCGCGGGAGGCGCCATAGTCTGAGGTTGGCATCCCGGCGGCCGCCGGATTCCTTGACTTGGTTGCGCAGGGCGGTTTCGCCGAATTCGATACGCACCAGGGTCTTCGGCGACGGCCGGCGAGCGGGGCTTGACGACGAGTTCCACGCTCGTGAAGCGGGCTCTGCCGTCGGCGGTCTCGCGGTAGCGTACGCAGACCAGGGCGTCGCAATAACGATCCTGTAGCCTGCGGGTCCCTGGGGCGCCCGGTGCCAATCGCTTGATGACGTTTCCGGTAACCGGTTGCGCCGCCTCGGCGACGCCTCGGGCAGTCCTGAATGCACGGTGCAGCACTGTTATTCTCCCTTGCGGCTCGGCTTCCGTCGCGCCATGACGACAGCTTACCCGGAGGTGGATAGGGCCGCAACCACCCTCGCCTCGGCGTCGGGGCAAGCCTGATGGCCGGCAAGGCCGATGTCGGAGGTGCCAGCCGCCATGCCTGCATGGCATCGCCCTGCTGCCGACTGCCGGCAGTCGGGTGCGCTGGCCGTGTCGATGACCTTCTTCGAGTCTTCCGGCGGACGGGTCACTTGAACCTAGAAACCGTAGTTGGACGCGCACGATGGTGCGTTTGGGCGGGTGGCTGGCGCGAAGCGACGATGACCGCAGGAAATCCCTGTGGGACGCGGCAGGCTCATGCCTGCAAGGAGAAGCGACAAAGCCAGGCGCGCGTCCGGACGTGCCAGCGGGTGCGTAGCGCGCTCACCGAAAGGGCGAATCCGATAGAAAGCCGGAAAGCTGGCAACCATGGGGTGTTCCACGCGATGACGAGCGGTCAACCGCGGTTTCTAGGTTAAATCTTCCGACCGCCTTGTCACAGGCCGGAGACGCCGGGCGCCAGCGCCAGCGGCGTGTCGGCCGCGACGTCGTAGACGCGGGCCTTGAGAATCTTCTCCAGGCAGTCGGGGGGCATGGCCGTGACGGGAACGCGAACAGGGCAGGCGTAACAGGCCATCGAGCGGACGGGCAAGCCGCGCCGCGCCACAGTAGCGGCCATTCGGTCAGCCGTGCGGGTCACCAGTGCTGCCGCGCCTGGCCGCAAGGCCGATGACCACCGTGGCGATGCCGCAGCCCAGCAAGGTCGCCTGGACGCCTGCGTAATGGGCGAGCGAGCCGACGGCGAAGCTGCCCAGGGGTGCGATGCCGAGGAAGGCCATCGAGAAGATGGCCATGACGCGGCCCCGGTAGGCGTCCTCGACCCGCACCTGGATCAGGGTGTTGCTGCCGGCCACGACCAGGAGCACGGCGAACCCGAGGCCCATGACGATGGGGAAGGCGAGCATGAGCACCGGATTGATGGCAAACAGCGACAGGGCGGCGCCGGCCGCGATCACGCCGGCGACCATGCGCCGCGACAGCTCTGCCGTATCCTTGCGGCTGGCGAGGTAAAGCCCGGCGAGCAGCGATCCCGCGCCGGCACAGCCGATCAGCAGCCCGTAGGTGCGCGCATCGCCATGGAAGATCTCGCTGGAGAAGAGCGGCATCATCACGGCATAAGGCGTCACCAGGAGGCTGAGGGTGGCCACGGTCAGGAGACGGAACCGTATGTCGCGATGGCGCAGCACGTAGTCGAAGCCCTGCCGAAGCGCGCTCAGTGCCGGGTCACGGGCGACAGCGTGGGGTTTCGCGTCGATGGCCGATAGCGCCAGCAGCACCGCCAGGTAGGAAGCGGCGTTGATCACGAAGCACCAGGCCTCGCCGATGCCGGCGACGGCGAAGCCGGCCAGCGCCGGGCCGACGAAGCGGGCGCCGTTCATGATCAGCGAGTTGAGGGCGATCGCGTTGGGCAGGTCGGCGCGGTCGTCGACCAGTTGCACCGAGAAGGCCTGGCGCGCGGGCACGTCCAGTGCGTTGATGCAGCCGAGGACGAATGCCATGCCGATGAGCCAGTGGGGCGTGATCCATTGCAGCCAGGTCAGGCCGGCCAGCGCCAGCGCCTGCATCATGGCGGTCGACTGGGTGACGAGCAGGATCCGGCGCCGGTCGAACCGATCGGTGAGCACACCCGTAAAGGGTCCGAGGATCAGCATCGGAATCTGGCTGGCGAAGCCGACGGTGCCGAGCACCAGGGCCGAGTTCGACAGCCGGTAGGCAAGCCAGATCATGGCGATCTGCTGCATCCAGGTGCCGGCGAGCGACACCAGTTGGCCTGCGAAATACAGGCGGTAGTTGCGCGACGCGAGCGCCCGCGTGAAAACGGTCGAGAAGAAGCTCATCGATGCAGCTTAGCCGAACCGGTGACCGGGGGCCAAATTGCCGGGCGCGATGCCGGCTCGGAGCGGCGCCTGTGGCCGCGAGACGGGAGGGAATCGAGCGGAGTATAGTCGGATACCGGGCCTGCCGAAGGCCGAGAAGCCGTGGCGTCGGGGTCATCCCCGCCGACCCCGGCCGTTGCATTTTCCCCAGAGGAGAATGGCTTGGACAAACTGACGGGCGAGTTTTGCGACGCGTTGGCAGCGCTGGATCGTCCGCGCATCGCGGCCCTTTTCCAGCAGGCTGTGAGCCGCAAGACCCCGATGCAGGCCATCGAGGAACTGATGGTGCCGGCGCTGATCCATTTGGGCGACGAGTGGAATGCCGGCCGCATCGCCTTGTCCCAGATCTACATGAGCAGCCGGATCTGCGAGGACATCGTCGAACGCGTGTTGCCGGCCGAGGCGGCGGAGCGGAAAGCGCATCCGCGCCAGGCCATCGCCGTACTCAGCGACTACCACACGCTGGGCAAGCGCATCGTGCTGTCGGTCATGCGGGCCAGCGGTTTCGATGTGCTCGATTACGGCCGCCTGGATGCGGACGATCTGGTCGAGCGCGTGCTGGCCGACGATGTGAAGATCCTGTTGATCTCGGTCCTCATGCTGCCCTCGGCCCTCAAGGTGAAGGCGGTGCGCGCGGGCCTGGAGGCCAGGGGAGCCAAGGTGAAGATCGCCGTCGGCGGCGCGCCTTTCCTGTTCGATCGCGAACTCTGGCGCGAGGTGGGGGCGGATGCCATGGGCCGCAACGCAGCCGATGCCGTGGCCATCGTCCAGCGCTGGCGGGAGGGCAAGCCATGATGACATCGATGCAGAGGGTGTTGACGGCGATGGCGCACAAGGAGCCGGACTGCGTGCCCTTGTTCCTGCTGACCACGATGCACGGGGCGAAGGAACTGGGCCTCTCCATCCGCGACTACTTCTCCCGCGCCGATTACGTGGTCGAGGGCCAGATGCGCCTGTTGCAGAAGTTCCGCAGCGACTGCCTGTACCCCTTTTACTATGCCGCCATCGAACTCGAGGCATTCGGCGGCGAGACGATCTTCATCGACGATGGGCCGCCCAATGCCGGCGGCCCGGTGATCCGCCGCGACCAGGACATCGATCGCCTTGAACCACCGCGGGTGGCGGAGGCAGCCGGCCTTGCGCGCGGCCTGGAGACGATACGCCGGCTGAAGGAGAAGGTGGGCGACACGGTGCCGATCATCGGCGTCGTGAGTTCCCCGTTCTCGCTGCCGGTCATGCAGATGGGCTTCGGCCCGTACATCGAGTTGATCTACGAGCAGCCGGAGCGCTTCGCCCGGCTGATGGCGGTGAACCAGGCATTCTGCGTCGAATGGGCCAATGCCCAGTTGGCGGCGGGGGCGACGGCGATCGGCTATGCCGACCCGGTGTCCTCGACGACCAACATTCCGCGGCAGCTCTATCTGGAGACCGGCCACCGGGTGGCCATGGAAACGCTGCGCCGGATCGGCGGGCCGACGGCCACCCATCTCGCCTCGGGGCGGGGGCTGGACATCGTCGACGACATCGCCGCCACCGGAACGGCTGCCGTGGGCGTCAGCGCCCTCGAGGATCTGGCCGAATGGAAGGCCGCCGCGCACGGCCGGCTCACCTTGCTGGGCAACCTCAATGGCGTGGAAATGCGCCGCTGGACGGCGGTGCAGGCGGAGAGCGAAGTGAAACGGGCGATCGCCAATGCCGGCCGTGGCGGCGGCTTCATCCTCGCCGACAACCACGGCGAGATCCCGTGGCAGGTGCCCGACGACGTGCTGCTGGCCATTCGCGACGCCGTCGACCGTTGGGGCCGCTATCCTCTGGCCCGAGGCGAATAAGATCATGACCGGGAAACTGTGCATTCTCTGCTGCCGCAACTACTACCCGGAGCTCAGGGCCGCAGTCGCTGCCGAGCGTTGGCCCGACGTCACGGTCGCCGCCTTTCCCGCCAACTGCGGCCATCCGCCGATCACCTGGGAAGAACTGCGCCCGCTTGTCGAGGACAACTGCGCCGAGGTGGCGATCCTGGGCCGGGCATGCCTGGGCGGCCTGGGCAGCCCGCCCGCGGACTGGCCCCCGGTCCGGGAATTGCCCCAGGAGGAGTGCTTCGACCTGGTGGCGGGTGCCACGCTGGTTGCTGAAGCGATCGCCCGGGACGCCTATCTGATCACCCCGGGCTGGCTCGAGGACTGGCGCGGCAAGCTGGACAAGATGGGTTTCCGCGGAGACGACGCAGCGGGATTCTTCCACGACTTCGCCCGCGAACTGGTGTTGCTGGACACCGGCGTCGTCGCCGACGCTCCGCGCATGCTGGCCGAACTGGCGACTGCGGTCGGACTGCCGGCCACCCGCGTCGCCGTCGGCATCGATTACGTCCGCCAGTTGCTCGCTCGCCTGGTAGCCGAATGGCATCTGCGGCAAGCGCAACAGGAGGCGCGCGAACGCGAGCGCGACCACGGCCGCGAGATGGCCGACCACAAGGCAGCCATGGATTTCCTGGGGCGGCTGCCGGTGCTGAAGGATGAACAGGAGACCATCGCGGCCATCGAAGAGATGTTCCACATGCTGTTCGCACCGCAGGAGTTGCATTACGTCCGCTTTGAGGCCGGCGTCGCGCACCATGACCCGGCGCTGCCGGCCGAGCTGGCCGTGCAGGTCCAGGCGCTGCACGGCGACTGGGCCTGGACTGACTCGCAGACCGGATTCCTGCTGCGCATCGCCAGGGCGGGAGAAGCGCTGGGAGTCGTCGCGGTCGATCGTTTCGCCTTCCCGGAATATCGCAGCCATTACCTCAATCTCGCGCTGTCGGTCGCCGGCGTCGCCGGCCTTGCCATCGACAACGCACGTACCTATCAGCGCATCAAGGAAGGCGAAGTCGCGCTGCGCAAGAGCGAGCGCAGCCTGAAGATGGCACAGGCCATGGCCCATCTCGGCCATTGGGAACTGGATGTGAGCACCGGCGACATTCGCTGGTCGGACGAAACCTACCGGATTCTGGGCTACCAGCCGGAGAACCACGCCCCCAGCTACGATACCTTCTGCCAGGCAATACACCCCGAGGACCGAGCACGGGTTGCGAGCCACATCGCTGCTGCCCGCGACGGGGCGAGTTTCGACATCGAGTTCAGGATCATCCTGCCTGACCAGCGGGTGCGCGCGATACACGGCATGGGCGAGCTGATGCTTCTTGGCGCCCAGGCGCAGCCGCAGATCATCGGCACCCTCGTCGACGTCACGGCGCCGGAAGAGGCGGAGCTGCTGGGGGTGATACAGGACATCACCGACCACAAGGAGCTGCAACGAAAGCTCGAACAGGAAGCGCACACCGATGCCCTGACCGGCTGCGCCAACCGGCGCTATTTTCTCGAACTGGCCGAGCACGAGGTGGCGCGAGCCCGTCGCTATTCGAAGCAGATATCGGTGCTGATGCTGGACCTGGACCACTTCAAGGACATCAACGACCGGCACGGGCACCCGGTCGGCGACCTGGTCTTGCAGCGGCTGGTGCAGATTGGTCGGGCGACCCTGCGTGCCGAAGACACCCTCGGCCGCCTGGGCGGCGAGGAATTCGCGATCCTGTTGCCGGAGACCGGAAGCCAGAAAGCCCTGGAGGTTGCCGAACGCCTGTGTCGCGCGGTGGCCGCGACCGAAGTTCCCGTGCCGGGCAAGCCCGCGCTCCGGTTTACCGCCTCCATCGGTGTGGCCACCCTGGCGCCGGACGATTTCAGCATCGGCGCGGTGCTCGGCCGCGCCGACCTGGCGCTCTATGAGGCCAAGAGCGCCGGACGAAACCGGGTTGTTGCCACCTGATCCTGGAGCCCGGTCGGAACTGCTTACCTGCCGTTGATCTCGAGACGATAGACCTTCTCTGATCTGTTCTGGTCCGACTTGGAACTGTAGTAACCCTCGGAAGTCTCGAAGACGTAGCGACACCAGTCTTCGGTCGCAATCTTCTTCCATTCGATGGTGACGCAGTAGCGGCCCTCCGGCGAGATGTGCCATCTTCCGGGCGAGGTCGATGGCACCGCCATGGCACTCGTGCCAATGCGGCCGCGGTTGTCCGTCGAGACTACCAGCGTGCCGTCAGGCTCGTTGGTCCAGTAGTTCGTGCTGCCCGAATACACCTTCCGGCTCATCTTCGCGCCCGGCAGCAACTGCTCCAGTTGTTGCTTCGACAGTTTGTTGGGATGCATCGCCTCGAGATCCCCCAGGAGCGCTGGCTGTTCGGCCAGCGCAGACCCGGACACGACGAGGACGCCGAGTGAGCAAAGGAAGAGCACGCATTTCGCCTTCCAGGAAGATCCGGCGCTGGAATGACCGGTGCGCCGCGACGAATGAAGCGTGGTGCCCCCGAATGCCCTGCCGTGAAAAGCAAATGATGTTTCCCCCATGGCCTGTTTTCCCCTGAAGTCGGTATCAATGAGCGTTCTTGTCTTTGCCTTTGCCTCCAACGGACGCAGAGCGGCTCGGCTACGCCTTCGTCGTCTGGAGCGCTACCGCCCTCCGGGACACGCGAAGGAAGTAGACCAGGACTATGGTACCCGCAAGCACCAGGCTGCATGCGGCCGCCAGCCAGAAGCCGGCTGCGCCGCGCGCCGGTCCGGCCAGGTCGGTAAGGCCGAGCACATAGCCGCCGCCGAGTCCCACGCCCCAGAGCGAAACCGCGTAGGCGACCATCGGCACGGCGGTCTTCTTGTAGCCGCGCAGCACGTTGACGACGACCCCCTGGATGGAGTCGGCAACGTGATAGAAGGCGACGATCGCAACCAATGTCGTAGCGATGGCCCGTACCGCAGCATCCGGGGTATAGATCGCGACAAGCACTCCGGCGCCAAGCCAGAGCAGGATACCGACGCCGAGCGAGACGCACATGCCGACCGCCAGCCCCATGAGCCCGGCGCGGCGGGCCGCCGCCGGGTCGCCGGCGCCGAGCGCGTGGCCCGCCAGGACCAGCGCGGCGTTGCCCATCGACAGCGGGATCATGAAAGTCAGCACCGCAAGGTTGGCGGCAATCTGGTGCGCGGCCGAAGTCGTGGGGCCCAGGCGCGCCACGAACAGCGCCATGAAGGTGAAGGCGGTAACGTCGACCAGGAAGGTCGCGCCGATTGGCGCACCCAGGCGCAACAGGGCGCCGATGTCCGCCGGACGCGGCCGGGTCAGCCGGGCGAAGACGGCGAACTCGGCGCAATCGGGCTGGCGCGCGCACCAACCCCAGGCGAGCAGGGCCGTGGCCCAGGAGATCACCGCCGTGCTGGCAGCGCAGCCGGCGGCGCCCATGTCCAACTCGAACATGAAGAGCAGGTTGAGCGGAATTTTCGCGATCAGCCCGATCAGGTTGAAGGTCATCACCGCCCGCGGCCGGCCGATGCCCGACATGAAGCCGTAGAAGATGCGGAAGGCCAGCGACGGCACCACGCCCCACGAAACTGCCTGCAAGTAGGCGCGCACTTTTGCTTCGACCTCCGGCGTCAGCCGCGAGAACGCCAGAAAGGGGTCGGGATGCAGGAGCACGAGCATCCCAGCCACCGAGAGCGCCAGCGCCAGCCACGCCGACTGGCGCACTTCCTCCCCGATATCCGCGCTGCGGCCGGCACCGTACAAGTGGGCGACGGTCGGGGTCAGCGCCAGCAGCACGCCCATGCAGGAAACGAAGACCGTGATGTAGATGCTGGCGCCGATGCCGACGGCGGCAAGATCGAGGGCCGAGAGCCGGCCGGCCATGATGGTATCGATGACGCCGTTCAGCACCACCGCTACCTGTGCAATCAACACGGGCCACGCAAGGCGTATCAGTTGGCGGAGAGTGGAATGGTGCGCTTGGGTCACAGCGTAAGGCTCATGGTTTTTGCAGTGCAGCGAATGGCCTAGAATAACAAGCTTTTGTTGCCGCCCTTCTTTCCAGGTCGATTTCAAAGGAAGGCGAGGCGGAGGGCCGCGGACAGTGCAACTCGCACGGCAAGGCCCGACAACGAAGCATTACTTTGAAAGCGACTTGGAAGCATGCCCAGCCGTCTCAGGGAAATCCCTTACAACTACACGTCATTCTCCGACCGGGAGATCGTGATCCGCCTGCTCGGCCGGGAGGCGTGGCGCGTGCTTGACGAGTTGCGCGCCCAGCGGGTCACCGGCCGTTCGGCGCGCATGCTCTACGAAGTGCTCGGCGACATCTGGGTCTTGCGCCGCAATCCCTATCTCGAAGACGACCTGCTCGCCAACCCGCAGCGGCGCGAGGCGCTGGTCCATGCCCTGCGCCACCGCCTGACCGAAATCGACAAGCGCCGCAGCGGCAACGAGGCCGTGACGCAACTCCTGGCCGCTGCACGAGTGGCGGTCGAGAGCTTCGAGCGCTGGTTCTCGGAAACCTGGGATCTGCGCCGCGAAGTCCAACGCGTGCTCGCAAAGCACACGCGGCGGGACAACATCTGCTTCGATGGTCTCTCCCGCGTCGCGCACGTCACCGACGCCACCGACTGGCGCGTCGAATACCCGTTCGTGGTGCTGACGCCCGACACCGAGGCCGAAGTCGCGCCGCTGGTGCGCGACTGCATCGAGCTCGGACTGACCATCATCCCGCGCGGCGGCGGCACCGGCTACACCGGCGGCGCCGTGCCGCTGACACCGCGCTCGGTGGTCATCAACACCGAGAAGCTGATCGACATGGGTCCGGCCGCGGAAACCACGCTGCCCGGCGTCGCCCGGCCCTACGCCACCATCCGCACCGGCGCCGGCGTCGTCACGCGCCGGGTCATGGACCGCGCCGACGAGGCAGGGCTGGTGTTCGCCTGCGACCCGACCTCGGCCGACGCCTCATGCATCGGCGGCAACATCGCCATGAACGCCGGCGGCAAGAAGGCCGTGCTCTGGGGCACCGCGCTCGACAACCTGGCGTCGTGGAAGATGGTCACGCCCGACGGCAACTGGCTGGAAGTCGAGCGCATCGGCCACAACCTGGGCAAGATCCACGATCAGGAGACCGCGACCTTCCGGCTCAAGCGTTTCGACGACGATGGCAAGGTGCTCGGCGAGGAATTCCTCACCATCCCCGGGCGCACTTTCCGCAAGGCCGGGCTGGGCAAGGACGTCACCGACAAGTTCCTCGCCGGCTTGCCCGGCGTGCAGAAGGAAGGTTGCGACGGCATCATCACTTCGGCGGTGTGGCTGCTGCACCGCATGCCGCCGGTCGTGCGCACTTTCTGCCTGGAGTTCTTCGGCCAGGTGCGCGATGCGGTGCCGAGCATTGTCGAGATCACCGAGTACCTGAAGCCCCGGCCCGGCGGCGCCATACTCGCCGGCCTCGAACATCTCGACGAGCGCTACGTCAGAGCGGTCGGCTACGCCACCAAGGCCAAGCGCCAGGGCCGGCCGAAGATGGTGCTGATCGGCGACATCGTCGGCGAAAACGAAAGCGCGGTGATGCGCGCGACGGCTGAGGTGGTGCGCATCGCCAGCCTGCGCTCCGGCGAGGGCTTCATCGCCGCATCCGCCGAGGCGCGAAAGAAGTTCTGGCTCGACCGCTCCCGCACGGCCGCCATCGCCCGCCACACCAACGCCTTCAAGGTCAATGAAGACGTCGTGATCCCGCTGCCGCGCATGGGCGACTACTGCGACGGCATCGAGCGCATCAACATCGAACTCTCGATCGCCAACAAGCTGGAACTCTGCGACACCCTGGCCGATTTCCTGCGCGGAGACCTGCCCTTGCATGTCGGCGAGTCGACCGTCGACAAGGCCGAACTGGTCGGCGATCGCCGCGAGCAGGCACTCGCCGCCATCGCCGAAACGCGCGCGCACTGGCAGTTGCTGCTCGACAGCCTCGATGCCCACTGGCCGCCGAAGCCGAAGCTGAAGACCTGGCACCCGCTGCCGCCGCCGCCCGTGCCGCTCAAGGCCTGGCACCCGCTGCCCAAGGCGCGAGCCACGACAGGCACGGTCTTCCACAAGTTGCAGGACCACTCGGTACGCGTTTCCTGGAAAGAACAACTCAGGCCACAACTCCAGGCCATCTTCGACGGCAACCTCTACCGGCCGGTGCTGGAGCGCATCGACACCCTGCACGGCGAGGCATTGCGCGGCCGCGTCTTCGTCGCCCTGCACATGCACGCCGGCGACGGCAACGTGCACACCAACATCCCGGTCAACTCCGACCGCTACGAGATGCTGCAAACCGCTTACAAGGCGGTCGAGCGCATCATGCACCTCGCCCGCGGCCTTGGTGGCGTCATCTCCGGCGAGCATGGCATCGGCATCACCAAGCTCGAGTTCCTGTCAGACGACGAGATCCGCCCCTTCCGCGAATACAAGCAGCGCATCGACCCGGACGGCCGCTTCAACCGCGGCAAGCTGATGGCCGAGGCCGATCTGCGCAACGCCTACACGCCTTCGTTCGCGCTGCTCGGCGTCGAATCGCTGATCATGGAGCAGTCCGAGATCGGCGAAATCTCGAGCCTGGTCAAGGACTGCCTGCGCTGCGGCAAGTGCAAGCCGGTCTGCTCGACGCACGTGCCGCAGGCCAACCTGCTCTACAGCCCGCGCAACAAGATCCTCGGCACCTCGCTGCTGATCGAAGCCTTCCTGTACGAAGAACAGACGCGGCGCGGCATCAGCCTTCAGCATTTCGGCGAGTTCTCCGACATCGGCGACCACTGCACGGTTTGCCATCGCTGCATCAAGCCCTGCCCGGTGGACATCGATTTCGGCAACGTCTCCATCGCCATGCGCAACTTCCTGCGCCGGCAGCACAAGAAGAAGACCAGCCCGACGACGCGGCTGGCAATGCGCTTTCTCACCAGCAAGGACCCGTCCGCCATCCGTGCCATGCGCGCCGGCATGGTCGGACTCGGCTACCGCGCGCAGCGGCTCGGCCATCAACTGACCAAGTCGGTCGGCATCGTCAGCGAAACGCTCGCCCATCCGCCGGCCACGCTCGGCCGGCCGAGCCTGAAGACGCAGGTCATCCACTTCCTCAACAAGCCGCTGCCCGCGCATGTGCCTTTGAGGACGCCGCGGGCGCTGCTCGACATCGAGGACGACCGCCTGATCCCGGTCATCCGCGACCCGGCCAAGGCGACGGAACTCAGTGACGAAGATCGGGACGCCGTGTTCTACTTTCCCGGCTGCGGCTCGGAGCGCTTGTTCTCGCAGGTCGCACTGGCGACGCAGGCCATGCTCTACGACCTCGGCGCCGTCACCGTGCTGCCGCCCGGCTATCTCTGTTGCGGCTACCCGCAAACATCGGGCGGCAACGAGGATCTCGGCCAGGCGATCACGACGCAGAATCGCGTGCTGCTCCACCGCGTCGCCAACACGCTCAACTACCTCGACATCAAGACCGTGCTGGTCTCCTGCGGCACCTGCATCGACCAGTTGGCGAAATACGAGTTCGACAAGATCTTCCCCGGCTGCCGGCTGCTCGACATCCACGAGTACCTGCTCGAGAAGGGCGTGAAACTGGAGGCGGTCCCGGGTACGCGCTTCATGTACCACGACCCTTGCCACACGCCGATGAAGACCATGAGCCCGATCAAGGTCGCCACCGGCCTGATGGGCCAACCGGTCGACCTCTCCGACCGCTGCTGCGGCGAAGCCGGGACTTTCGCCATCAGCCGCCCCGACATCGCCACCCAGGTGCGCTTCAGGAAGCAGCAGGAGATCGCGCAGGGCGTGGCAAAGCTCACCGCCGACGGCTACGCCGGCGACGTCAAGATCCTGACCTCCTGCCCGAGCTGTCTGCAAGGGCTACAGCGCTACCGCGAGGACGTGAATGTCGAGGCCGACTACATCGTCGTCGAGATGGCCAAGCGCCTGCTCGGCAAGGATTGGCTGGAGAAATACCTACGAGCTGCCAACGCTGGGGGGATCGAGCGGGTGCTGCTCTGAGCGTCCGGGCGAACTGACACCTTGACGCTTGGAGCTGCGGCAGCAAAGTCATTCAGGAATTTGCGACAGACCTGAAACGACGCGCGCGCCACAGGAGCGGCAGACCGACCAGAAGCGTCAGAGCCGCGCTGGGTTCGGGGATAGCCGGGATACTGGAGTTGTACCTGAGTTGCCCGCGCAGCCACCAACCCTGATTGCCTTCGCCATACTGGGTGAAGTCCACCGCAAGTTTGTCGATGTTGCCGCCGGAGCCGATCGCCAACTCGCGCACCGCGAAGAATCCCGAATCCTGGCTGTCGAGCCGCCCGTCGCCGAAGAACGCGAGTCCGGGCTGACCGGCATTGAGGAACGGGGGATGGGCCGTGTTCAGATACGTTCCCACAGCCAGCGCTGCCCCGTCCGGCGCCATGATGTCGAGGGTCCAGTCATGTTCCGTTCCAACGACGGAGAAGACTATCTCGTCGCCGCTGTAGCTGCCGCTGAAGGTGTAACCGAGAGCGGGCGTCACGTCGACCGACAAACCTGTGGCGACCCAACTCTGGTCGGACGCCTGGAAGTTCAGCTCGGTCGTGGCGGCGAAAGCTGAACTTGATATGAATGCAAGAACTGCTGCCGCGAGCAGCACCCGTGCTGCATTGCCTAACGAGTACATTGTTCGTTCTCCTTCCAATGGGTAACGTCAGCTGAACATCATGATCAGTGGTGCGGGAGAAAGGTGTCCCCTCTTTCCCCCAAGTCACTGAAACAAATCCTCGGCTGTGCAGGCGCCTCTACCGGAGTAACATGCTTGCTCTCTGATGCTTTCCATGAGTTGGCGCCCGCAGACGATGATGATTAGCATCGGCCCGCTGCCCGGCTTCCAGCCTTTGACTCCGGGGCGGCTATCTGCTTTGCCGCTAGACTTAATAGAATCGGCTTCCCAATACATTTTGACCGCCTCCTCCCATTTCACTTTAAACGTCTGCTGAATATCGCGGATCCCCTGCTCAATTTTCTGAAGCGTTTCCTCGTTGATGAAATTCTCCGGACCGAGACCGGCTGGATCTGTCATGTTGAGGGGATCGTTGAGAACATAGCCGTACAGATTCGCGTCGCCACCGTAGAAAAGGATCGGATCATTCGAGGTCCACCGTCCAGTTGAGGGGAAATATTCACGCGCCCCGAAGTGCACAAGTCCGGTATCAAAGTCATAAAGCCCGCCCGCGAATCCGAACGGCAGGAAGCCCGGGCGGGTGTCATTGGTAACGACACCGGACTCATCGTAGTCGATGCGCTCGGCCACCTGGCCAGTCGCGACATCGACCACCAAGCGAGGACTGTGCAGATGGTCGGAGAAGATTCTGTAAGTGTTGCCGCCATGTAGCAGAAAATCGGGGGTTTGTGCGTTGCTGCCATAGATGAAGCGGCTTACGACGGTGTTCGCGCTATCAAGTTGCGCCACGATACGGGGACCGTCATAGAGGTAACTGGTGGTGAGGGTGCCGCCAACTTGCCTGCCGACGCGGCGATTGAAGGAATCGACCAGATAGGAAATTGCCGTGCCGTTTGGCAACTGCGCAGACACAAGATTGCCGAGCGCATCGTATCCATAGCTGGTAGTCTGGCCAGCGCGGGTCTGACTCGCCAGTTCGCCATTCCCAGTATAAGTGTAAGTCGCGTTTCCGAAACTGAGCAGTCGATCCTGGGCATCGAAGGTGGCTGTGGATGACACGCCGTTGCGATCGACATGAGTCCGGTTGCCGTTGGCGTCGTACTGGTAGGTGGCCACGACGGCGTCATTCGTCGTGACCTGACTGAGGCGGCCCGCGGCATCGTATTGGTAGCCGTGCCGGATGGTCGCCCCTCCGGAACTCTCGGTCACGCCGACGATGTGGCCGATCAGGTCGTAAGTGTAGTCGCGGGAAAGCAGCACCGTACCATTTGCGCTGGCCTGATAGCGGGTGACTTGACCAAATTGGTCGTAGTCGTAGTGGTCTTCCACGCCGCCGAGCTTGCTGCCAGTCAGCAGGCCGTTGCCGGCGTCACGCGTGAGTGTCAGATCGCCTATCGCAGATAGGCGTCCGTCGGTATCGTAGGTGAGGGCGATTGGATTGGCACCGTTCAGCGTCATCGTCTGGACCCGGAACTCGAAGTCGTAGGCCATGCCGATCGACCCAGCGATCGCCCCGGACCAGGCCTCCCCGGTCAGAAGGCTGCCATCGTAAGTAAATGCCGAGCGGACACTGCTCGGTGCATCGATCGAGGAGAGCTTTCCCGTAGTCGGCGAATAAGCGTATCGATACTCTCCTTGGGGAGTAGTGATGGCACTCAGGCGACCGGCCGTGTCGTAACTGTAATCCAGCAGCGCTCCATCGGGCCGGCTGACCTGCTTGAGCCTGCGGTCGAGATCGTAACTGTAACGGGTGATCGTCTTGGCGCCGGGGACACTGGGCGCCGCGTAGGCCGACAGAAGGCCATTCCTATCGTAGCTGAAACGATGCATGGCGCCGCTGGGCACCGTCAGCATCGTCATATGGCTGTCGGCATCGTAGGCGAAACGCAGAATCCGACCGCCGGGCAATTGCTGCCTGACGACTTGGCCGAGAGCGTCTCGCGTGAATTGCATGCTCCGCCCGAGCGAGTCCGTAACCGAGGATAGCCAGCCGCTGGCGTCATAGCCGAGGGCAACGAATTGCTCGTCACCGCTGCTGCCAGTGCTCACCCGGGCCAGACGGCCGCGAGTGTCGTAGGCGAAGGTCTGGGGTGCCAGGCCCGCCACTTGCGTCTGCGACTGACGCCCCTTATCGTCGATGATGGTTTTCTTCACCTGCCCAGAAGGCGACGTCAGGGTGGAGGTGCGTGTAGCGGCATCGAAATGCTGGGTGTAGGTCCTGCCGAGCATCGGCGGTAGGCCTGGCGGAAGCTCGACGCCGTCGGGCATGCGGTTGATGGTCAGGGTTTCGTTCTGCTCGGTCAGGCTGAATGGATCGTTCGGATCGGATAGTGTGGCGGTGCGCTTGCCGAACGTCATCATGAACAATCCGCTGGGGGTGCTCGCACCAGCGTCGCTGCTGAAGGATTCCGTTTTGCCGAAACGCGGATCATCACCCAGCGTCGAGCCACTGTGCATGCCGTCAGGCGTATCTGCCGCCGTTCCGGCCGCGTGGTTGATTGTCGTCGTCAAACCCGCAGGGTCGACTATCGACCGGTCGTCGCCGCCGCTGCTGTGGCGACTGACTTCGTAGCGGGTGGTCCGTCCTTCACCTGACGTGTGAATCACAGTGAAGTCCATGACACTGGCACCTTCGCGGCTGAGCGTCTGCACGGCACCCGTCGGACCGATATCGCGTACCAGACGGCCATCCGCGTCGTAGTCGAAGCTCGAACTCACACCATTGGTCCGGGTAAAGCTGGTCAGCAACCCTGCGGCGCCGCTTTGCAGCTTGATGGTGCCGCCCGCGGGATTGATGACTTGAGCAAGGTAGCCGTTCGCATCCGTCGTGATCCGGGTGACTTGGCCGAAAGGCGCGACGATGGCAGTCGGCCGTCCGTTGCTGTCGCGCTGGATCGTGGTGACATTGCCGTAGGCGTCGGTGATGAAAGCCAGCTTTCCGGCGTTGGTCGTGAAACGGTACAGGGTGGCGCCGGTCAGGGTATGGCGGGTTTGCAGATGCGTTCCGTCGGCCGCGAATTCATGAACCTGGTTGTCGCTGTCGTAGGCGATGAGGTAACCGCCCGCCGGGGATCGCTTCACGGTGCCCAGGGCGGCTGCATCGTGACGCTCGCCGTTGCCGAGGAGCAGTCTATTTTCGACCGGGTCGTAGCGGTGATAGGGCGTCAGCGTCCAGCCGCCCAGATCCTTTGCAAGCGCGACGCCCACCGCATCCGCACGCAAGCGTCCCGTCACACGGTCGCTTCGGTAGTGGAGCGCGAACGACGTACCTGTAACGGGGATGGTCTCGCCGAGACTCTGGTTTTCGCAGCCGATGATGGACCCCTTCTTGTTGCAGGGGTCGTCGACGGTGTCGTAAGGAACAGCTTCCATGACCTTCAAGTTGACGGGAACGGAATGGGCAAGGTACGGAAATCCATTGGGAGAATAGTAGGACATCACTACCGTTTGAATCGAAGCCAAGCTGTAAGGATTCTGATAATGATAGTTGCTTGGGGGCCTTACTACAGACAATGTACCGGTCAACGAACACGACCCGCCATTTGCAGTCAATACCAGGTACGGTGAGCAAGTACCCGAGTACGGGGAAACCTCAAACTTGATTTCGTAGTCATAAGGCAACATTGGTGTCACCCCAGTGTTGGCACCAACGAAGGTCTGGTCGACTGGCGTAATGTTGGTGAGGACATAGGTTAGATCGACGGAGGAATTCACTGGCACCACAATTTCGTCCAAGCTCTGGGTGAAGGCAAGTTGCGCCCAAACTTGCGGTGACACGAACTGCACTAGACCAAACAGAAGAACCGTGAACACACTTCGAAGCGGTCGGCGCGAGACGGTCATTTGCATTTCTCCCGAATGAAATATGTGAGCGATATGACCATGCTGCATGAGGCAGCATCTCTAGGTGCATATATGAGCAGACACCACGAAGGTGATCAATAGTGCATATGTATCATTGCCGAGAAATGACTTGCGGACCAGATGCAACTGCACTTCCAAAGCGTAGCGAACCTCGACCACAAGGACCGAATAGGTGCCCGCGTCGAAATCGAAAATCAACTCCGATCCACTTTGCCTTCCAGGGGGAAGGCTTGCACCGGGCTTGGTGGTGACCTTTTCCTCCTGCCACAGTCCTAGTTCAAAGCCTTCGCAGCCATTGTCGGTTGTCGTGTCCGAACCGCTGCCGGTTTCGGTGCCAGCGACAGCCCCGCCCTTAGCTTACAGTAGGCGGTAACGGCGGCGTGGGCGAGTACTCAGGATCGTCAACGCACTGGCCGACTTCGTTCTTGAAGTGATACACGCCCGAATAGGTCTTGGAGCCGACCTGCCTCCACCAGAGACCACCCTCGGACTTCGAGGCGTTTACCGATCCGGAAACCGTAATCGTTCCCTCCCGGGAGGCGACCTCCCCCAAGGCGCAGTGGGGACTTATCGCAGCGGACTCGGCACTGGTCAGGGCCATGGCGCACGCCAGCAGGAACACGCGCGTCTTGGCGCGCCAGAAAATGGTCATCTTGTCGATATTCATGCCGGAACCTCACGTGTCTTGGTCTGGGGCGAGCCGATAGACCGACATCGCCCGGGCGCTCGCGGTTGGGCCCGATTCCCATCGGGGACGTCCGCAGGCGGTTTGCATCGCATCCTTACTCCGATCAGCGCATGCCACGATGCTACGAATGTTGCCCAGGGTATGTCCATGATGCATATGGGTCATTTTCTGGTCGCGCCAAGTCGCCGCGGTGGTCTCATCCAGATACGCGGGTGGCCAATGCTGGCAGGATCGAGCGGGTGCTGCTGTGAACGTTCGGAGGGACCGACGCCTTGGCGGCCAGCCCGGAGAGACTATCGCGTCTGCTGAAAGACCTTCCCGGCGGCCCCGGTCAGGATCTGTCCTTGCGCCTTGTTCTCGCAAGCTGCCGGACGATTACCCGCGTTCCCGACCGCCCGCATCCGCATTGGCCAGAAAGGGTGCGACCTTCGACTTGAGCAGCCGAACAAGTGCCGGATCCATGAACGCGTAGTTGTCTGGAATACCGAGGCATATCACTCGGGCGTTTCGAAGATGATCGCGGAACCTGGCGGAGAGCTTGTTTCGATGCGCTTTCTCCATGACAAAAATGATCTCGGCCCATTCGCAAAGCTCCGGCGTAAGCGGATTTTCGGCATCGTTGTTGAGGCCGGCAGAAGCACACTCAAGCCCCGGGTAGCCGGAGAACACCTGCTCGGCCGTCGGGCTGCGCAGGCGGTTTTGACTGCAAACGAACAGTACGCGCGCCATGTCAGCGAACTGCGGTGATCAGCCCCGGGAATGGAGTCGGGCCAATCACGTCGCCTTACCGGACGAGAGCATAAAGAATCTGGTCGATCAACTGACCTTCCTTGAGGACGCTCTTGCGCAGAACGCCCTCGCGCAAGAAGCCTGCCTTTTCGAGTACCCTCATGGAGGCGGGATTCCACCCGAAAACCGGCGCCTCCAGGCGTACCAGGCCAAAGTGGCTGAGGGCGTATTCGGAGGCTGCAGGCACCGCCTCCGACACGATGCCACGCCCCCAGTATGGTTCGCCGAGCCAGTAGCCGAATTGCGCTGACTTGGCGAAGATGCCCTCTCCGATATCGACGCCAATGCCGCCAACCGGGGCGCCATTCACTTCGATGGCCCAGTGCGTAGGCTCGGGCATGGCCGCAAGCAAAGAGAGCCAATGGCTGGCATCGGCTTGCGTGTAGGGATGCGGGAAACGATGGTGCATATTTCGCCAGACGTTCCGATTGTCGGCAACCGCAATCAGGGCCGCCTCATCGCCGGGCTGCCAATCTCGAATGACACATAAACGGCACTCTAGTCGCATGACCTTACGCAGGCCTCCGCAAATCGCACGGCAGTCATTCGTCGCCGCTCAATGACGGGAGCGTATCAGGCCCATTGGCGTGCGGCAATCCCTGCTCGGGGAAAACGCAAATCGGCTCCGGAAACGAACCCCTTGCCTTCCTTGGTGACGCGACTGGCTTTCCCAAGCTTCAATAGATCAGGTACCGCGCCCGCGTTTTCTCGAAGACGGCCAATGGCGCCTGCCAGGCGGCGGCGATGTCGCGGGGATCGGTGCCGTCGTGGATCGCTTCGACAACCTGGCGCGAGCCGATGGCGCCGAGGGTCAGGTCGAGACGGAAGCGATCGGGAAACAGGCGGTACAGGGCGCCGGCCAGTTCGATGCCCAGGGCCGGCGCGTCGAGGATCAGGCGGTCGGCCAGAACGATGCGGACGCCGTGGCAGGCCTGATTGCGGAAGGGGCCGGCGTCGGGGACGAAGTGCGTCGGCAGAAAATACACCCCGGGGATGTGACGTTCGTTCAGGTGCGCGGCCAGAGTTGCCGCGTCGGCCCAGGGCGCGCCGACGACCTGGAAGGGCGTCGGCGTTCCACGGCCGACGCTGACGTTGGCGCCTTCGATCAGGCCGACGCCCGGATAGAGACTGGCCGCGGCGAGACTGCGCAGGTTCGGCGACGGATTGATCCAGGGCAGCCCGGTCTGGTCGAACCATGCCTCGCGGCCATAGCCGGCCATCGGGATCACGGTCAGGCGGGCGCCGATCGGCTTCTCCTCGTTGAACATCCGGGCCAGTTCGCCGATGGTCATGCCGTGCCGCACGGGCATCGGCAGGTAGGCGGTGAAGGATGTTCGATCCGCGTCGAGCATCGGCCCCTGGACGATGGCGCCGCCGATGGGATTCGGCCGGTCAAGCACGTAGAAGGGGATGCCCTTGGCCGCCGCCGCTTCCATCGCGTAGGCCATGGTCGCGGCATAGGTGTAGAAGCGCGTCCCTGCGTCCTGGATGTCGAACACGAGCGCGTCGAGTCCTTCGAGCATCGCCGGCGTTGGCCGTCGCGTATTGCCGTAGAGGGAATGCACCGGCAGACCGCTGGCCGCATCGACACCCGAAGGCACCGCGGCGTCGACGCTGCCGGCCGGTCCGTGTTCGGGACTGAAGAGGGCTGCGAGGGTGACGCCGGGCGCGCCGCGCAACAGGTCGATGCTGCGGCGTCCGTCCGCGCCGACGCCGGTCTGGTTGGTGATCAGGCCGATCCGGGCGCCACGTAGCGGCGAGTAGCCGTCCGCCGCGAGGACGTCGATTCCGGTGGCGATGCGGTGTTGCTGCTGCCGCCGGCGCTGGTCGGAACGCAGGCTGGCGTAGCGCGCAAGTTGCGGCCGGCCGGTGACAAGCTGCGCAAAGGGCAGCGGTCCGAGTGCCGCACCGACGAGGCCGGCAATTTGCCGGCGCAGCGGATCGGCATCCCCGGCGCGGGCATGCAGGCGGTTGGTCAGGACGATGAGGTAAGTCTCGGTGACCGGGTCGACCCACAGCGCGGTACCGGTATAGCCGAAGTGTACGATGGCGCCCGCCGGCGGCAGTTCATCCCGGTTCGCCACCAGCGGCGGTTCGGCACGCCAGCCCAGGCCGCGCAAGTCGGGCCCCGCTGCGGGCGGCTGCGGCAGCATCAGTTGCGCCACGGTTTCGCGGCGCAGGATGCGATGGCTGTGACCGACGCCGCCGTCGAGCAGGGCCTGGGCGAACGTGGCCAGGTCGTCCGCCGTCGAGAAGAGTCCGGCGTGGCCCGCGACACCGCCCATGCGCCGGGCCGTCGGGTCGTGCACGATGCCGCGCGGGAGTCCGGCGTCCGCGCGTTCCGCTGGCGCAATCCGGGCTTGCCAGGATTCCGGCGGCAGGAAGCGCGTGCTGTCCATGGCGAGCGGTTCGAAGATCCGGCGCCGGCAATAGGCGTCGAGCGGCTGGCCGGAAACCCGGCGCACCAGTTCGCCGAGGACGAGGAAGTTGAGGTCGCTGTAGATCATGCGGCTGCCGGGCGGCGCCACCGGCGTTTCGCCGGCCACCCGTCTCGCGGCGGCCTCCGCCCCGGTCCACGTCTGCTTCCCCTCGAAGTCGGCGCGCAGCCCGGACGTGTGGGCGAGCAGTTGCCGGATGGTGATCGCGCCCTTGCGGTGCGCCGAGAAGCCGCGCCAGTAGCGTGAAACCGGCGCGTCGAGATTCAGGCGGCGCCGTTCGGCCAGTTGCAGCACGGCAGTGGTGGTGGCAACGGCCTTGGTGAGCGAGGCGAGGTCGAAAATGGTGTCGACGGTCATGGCCTCGGCCGTCGGCTCAAGCGCCCGCGAACCGAAGGCCTGGCGATAGACCACCTTGCCCCGATGGCCGACCAGGACGACCGCGCCGGGTATCCGGCCATCACGGATTTGCGTCTCGACGATGGGCGCGATGAACTCCAGGTCGGCAACAGACAAGTCCTGCGCGCGGAGCATCGCCCCGGGGACCACGAGGCCAATGACGAAGAGCAGCAGACGGATGGCGTTCATCGGGGCTGGGGCCCGGCCGGTGGCGCCGGGGCTGGGGCCGGCCTGCTCTTGAGTCCGTCGCTCGTGTAGCGGTTGTGGGGATTCCAGAGCATCCAGCCGTCGCTGCCGGAGTTTTCGGCAGCATCGATCTGGGCGCGGATCTCGGCGGCGCCGAACTGTCGGCCGCCGAAGGCGTAGTCCTTGAACGCCTGCAGCCAGGGCCGGAATCTCACGCCCGGCAGGCCGGAGCGCTGGGCCGCGCGGGCCAGGGTCTCGCTGACGATCTCCCGCGGGTGGGCCACCGGGTTGCGGCAACCGGGAATGCCGAACTGGAAGCCGGAAGGATAGAGCATGGGCGAAATGTAATCGAGCTGGCCGGTCAGATCATCGAGCCGCTGACCGATCGCGGTGTCATCCAGATTCCAGCACACGTAGCCGAATATGTCTCCGGCCACAAAGACGTTGTAGGGCGCCAGCGCCTCGCGCGCCGCGGCGAAGAATCCGGAAATGGCGCCGACACGGCTGGCTTCCGTGTTGGGTCGCGAAAACGACAGGCCGGTTGCATCGGGAAAACGCACATAGTCGAACTGGATCTCGTCGAAGCCGAGCGCGGCCGCCTCGACGGCCACGGCAATCGCGTAGTCCCACACCTCCCGGCGGAACGGGTCGACCCAGGCGAGGCCCTCGCGATCCCGCCACAGGCGGCCGCCGGCCGTCTTCACCGCAAGCTCGGGCCGCGCGACTGCGAGCAGCGAGTCCTTGAAGACGACGATGCGCGCGATCAGGTACAGGTTTCGGTCCTTGAGGAGGCGGATCTGTTCCTCGATATTCCTGACCGTGATGATCTTCTGCGCGCCGACCTCGGCGGCCAGCGCGACATGGCTGCGGTAGGGAATCATGCCGCGATCGCCCTTGACGTCGATGACCAGCGCGTTGATCTCGGTGCTCGTCGCCAGGTCGAGGGCGGCCTGGCGCAACTTGCGATCGCCGATGCCATAGAACGAGAGGTACAAGGCCTTGGGCCGGAACGGCATCAGGGCAATGTCCGCCACGCGCGGCGGCTGGCCGGCGACCGTTGCCGCGGCCTGCCGATAGCCGTAGGCGCGGGCGGCGACGCGCCCGGCGGTGATGCCGAGACGGTATTTGCCCTGGCCGTCGGTGCGCACGACCGACTTGTCGGCGGTGACGATGGCGTCGGCGATCGGCTTGCCGCTGACGCCGTCGATGACTCGGCCATTGAGCGCCAGAGCGCCACCGGACCAGAGGAGCAAGACCAGGAGTGCCAGTACCAAGAAGCGTTCAAGGTTTGCCATGATTGGTCCTGTGCCCTGCGCCTTCTTCGATCAAGCTTGAGAATCCGCGCAGTCCGAGGGAGTCGACCATCAGGTAGCGCGGCAGCGCCATGGGGTCGTCGCCGGCACGGACGGCGCGCCGTTCGATGGTGAATCCGGCCACGTATCCCTGGGCCCTGGCTTCGCGGCCGAGATCGTCGTCGTAGATGCCGAAGGGCCAGGCGATCATGTCCGCATCGACACCCAGTCGTTCCCTGAGGACGCGCCGGCTCTTTTCCAACTGGCTGCGGACCAGCATGCGGTATTCGTCGGCACCGAGGCGCTTCTTCTCGACCTTGAAGTTCGGATGCCAGTAGGTGTGCGACTGGACATCGAAGAAGCCGGTGCCGATCAACTGAGGAAGTTGTTCCCAGGTCATGGCGTAACTCGCGTTGGAGATCGCCGAAGGATAGATGAAGGCGGTGACGGGGATCCGATATCGCCGGATCAGGGGCAGCATGTCCGTGTAGACGGTGCGATGGCCATCATCCACGGTGATCGCGACCGCCTTGTCGGGCAAGTCGGCGCCCTGGTCCTTCAGGCAGTCGACGACCGCACGAAGCGGCACCACGCGGTAGCCGTTGTCGCGCAGGTACTTGAGCTGCGCCTCGAACTGCGACGTACGCACCGTCATGCTGTCGACGGCCGATGGACCGAAGCGGTGGTAGACGAGGACAGGCAGCGCGCAACTTCTGCCCTCCGCCAGAGCGGGAGAGAGGAAGGACGTGGCGGCCAGCAGCATGATCGCCAGCAGCACCCAACGCTTCCGCCGAGCCCCTGTCGATCGACTGTTCATCGTCCTGCCTCTTTCCATCGATGCCCCGAGCTCAAGAAGTTGTACCGGCCCACCGTGCGCATGCCATAGCCCAAATCCAGCATAGGTCGATCTGGTCGGCCCGGATACCGAATTTCGGCAAGCAGGCAAGGCGGCAGGAACGAGGGGTATTGCCATTCCACGAGGAATGCCCCACATTTCGCCTGCGAACATCCGCGACTGCGGAGCGGCCAGACCTAAGACTTTCGGGAGAAGATGCTCATGTACGAATCCGCGCGATCCGCCCTGCTGGCGGCTATCACTTTTGTCGTCCCCCTCGCGGCTCAGGCCGAAGATGTGGTCCGGCTCGGCAACCTCAAGTTCGCCCACTACGGGGCGGTGTCCTACATGAAGGAAACCTGCGGCAAGTACAACCTGAAAGTCGAGGAACGCATGTTCGCCAAGGGTCCGGAAATCATGCCGGCGATCGTCGCCGGCGAGATCGACATCGCGGCGCTGGCCTCCGACGGCGCCATTTCCGGCCGGGCCAACGGCGTGCCGATCTACACCGTCGCCGGCTTCGCCAAGGGCGGCGCGCGCATCGTCGCCGGCGTCGACGCCGGCATCAAGTCGATGCAGGACCTCAAGGGCAAGAAAGTCGGCGTCACCCGCGGCGGCGCGCAGGAACTGCTGCTCTACGCCGAGTTGGAAAAGACCGGCCTGACCTGGGCCGACAAGCCGGGCAAGGACGTGCAGATCGTCTTCCTGGCTTTCGCCGACCTCAACCAGGCGTTGGCGGCCAAACAGATCGACGCCATGTGCCAAAGCGAGCCGCAGTCGTCGCAGGCGATCAACAAGAAGTTCGGCGTCGAGATCAAGAAGCCCTACGACACGGCCATGGGCGAACCCGTGCGCCTGCTGGTGATGACCGAGAAGATGTACAACGAAAAGAAGGACGTCGCCCAGCGCTTGATGAAGTGCTTTGTCGAGACCACGGCGCTGTTCAGGAAGGACCCGGTACTGGCCGAGAAATACGTGCGCGAGCAGATGTTCAAGGGCCAGATCACGCCCGAGGAATTCCGCGACGCGCTGGGCAACGCGGCCTACACGTACGACGTCACGCCCGAGCACATCGACATCACCACCGATTTCATGAACAAGTACGGCGTCGGCCGCATGGCCAAGCCGCCCAAGGCGGCCGAGTGGGTCAAGCTCGACTTGTTGCAGAAGGCCAAGGCCGATCTCAACGTGAAGTAGCCAAGGCGGAGAAAGCGATGCAGAAGCTGAAAGCCTTTCTCCGCGGCATCCTGGTGCCGGCCATCGTGATCCTGGTCTGGGAGGCCTGTTCCCGGGCCGGGTTCTTCTCGCCAGTGGTACTGCCGGCGCCGACTGCCGTGGCGCTCAAATGGTGGGCCTACCTGATACCGGGCCAGCCCTACGACCCGGCGGCCGGCAGCTACCTCGTCTGGCTCGTCTCCGGCGAACTGCCGCACGACGCCTATTCGAGCCTCTTTCGCGTCATCGCCGGCTTCCTGATCGGCGCCGGCCTGGCATTGCCGCTCGGCCTGGTGATGGGCGCCAACGCACGCGTCTACGAGTTGTTCAACCCGCTGGTGCAGATCCTGCGGCCGATTCCGCCCATCGCCTACATTCCGCTCGCCATCCTGTGGTTCGGGCTCGGCAACCCGCCGTCGCTGTTCCTGATCGCCATCGGCGCCTTCTTCCCGGTGTTGATGAACACCATCGCCGGCGTACGCAACGTCGACGGCATCTACCTGCGCGCCGCCCGCAACCTGGGCGTTCGGCAGTGGACGATGTTCACCCGCGTCATCCTCCCCGCCGCCACGCCCTACATCCTGGCCGGCGTGCGCATCGGCATCGGCACCGCCTTCATCGTCGTCATCGTCTCGGAGATGATCGCGGTCAACGACGGCCTCGGCTTCCGCATCCTCGAAGCGCGCGAGTTCATGTGGTCGGACAAGATCATCGCCGGCATGATTACCATCGGCCTCATCGGCCTGGCCATCGACACCGGCGTCAGCCGCCTGAACAACCACCTGCTGCGCTGGCATCGCGGCCTGGAACACTGATGAGCAACATCGTCGTCAACAATGTGCAGAAGGTCTTCAAGACCAAGGATCGCGACGTCGTCGCGCTGAAGGACATCACCCTGGAGATCAAGCAGGGCGAGTTCGTCTGCCTGCTCGGCCCCTCGGGCTGCGGCAAGTCGACGCTGCTGAACGCCGTGGCCGGCTTCTCCTTACCCACCGGCGGCGATATCGCTGTCGGCGGCAAGAAAGTCGTCGCGCCGGGCCCGGACCGCGGCATGGTCTTCCAGGAATACGCGCTCTTCCCGTGGATGACCGTCGGCCAGAACATCGCCTTCGGCCTCGAGGTTCAAGGCGTGGCAAAGGCCGAGATCAACCTGACCGTAAGCCAGTTGCTCGACCTGCTGCACCTCGGGGACTTCCGCCACCGCTTCCCCAAGGATCTCTCAGGTGGCATGCGCCAGCGCGTCGCCATCGCCCGCATACTCGCGCTCGACTCGCCGATTATGCTGATGGACGAACCTTTCGGCGCCCTCGACTCCCTGACCCGCCGCAATCTCCAGGACGAATTGCTGCGCATCTGGAGCACGACGGGCAAGACGATCCTGTTCGTCACCCACTCGATCGAGGAATCGATCTACCTCGCCGACCGCATCGTGGTCATGACCTACCGCCCCGGCACCATCAAGCGCGACCAGAGGGTGGCCATCCCGCGTCCGCGCGACCCGGCGTCGGCGGAGTTCAACGACCTCAAGCGCGAACTCGGCCGACTGGTCATGGAAGAGCAGCAGCGTCACGCGGATGAAGAACTGAAGCTGGCCGCGGTCGACTGACGGACTGCCACCGGTCGGCCGCAGCGCACCGGCTCACGCTTACTTGATCCGTCCACGGGCCTTCATCATCTCGCACGGACTGCGCGGTGCCGGCAGCGTGATGCCCTTCTCCTTCGCCCTCGCAGCCATTTGCGCGTGATGTTCGCCGGTGTAGGCGACGCATTCGTCGTAGGTTTGCATCGAACGCATCCGATTCTGATGCTCGCTTCGCTCCTGCGGCGTCATCAACGCGAAGCCGGGCGTATTTGCGCGGTTCCCCTGCCAATTGGCACCCGGTCCGCCGCCGCCCATCCGCCCCATGCCCGGCCCCCCGCCCATGCCAGGTCCGGGTTGCGCCATGGCCGCGGTCGTCATCGCCAGCGCGGCGACCATCGGGATCAGCAGTTTCTTCAGCAGTGTCGTCATGATGAACCTCCAGTTGGTACGTCAACTTCGTCCTGATCAACGGCCGCAGCCGGCGCCACGGCCTCCGTTCCGACCCATTCCGCGGCCGGGGCCTGAGAAGCCGCCCGACTGCCGCCTCGCTTCGTAGCCCGCCCCGTAAGGTGGGCCGCCATTGCCGCAGCCCCGGCCACCTGAGCAGCCAGAGTTACCCCGGCAGCCCCCGGCTACGGGCTGGCCGGGCCTCGCCGCTGGCGGCGCGGCGGCACCCGACGCCTGCGTCGGGCCGGCTCCGGCCTGCGCGGTCGCCTCGGCCGCCTCCCGTGCCGGTGCGACATCTGCCGCCCAGGCAATAACCGACGCGATCTGCGTAATCATCAAGACGATGAGAGATAGCTTGTTCATGGTTCGCTGCCTTTGAGGCCGGGCCTCGCGGAACTTTGACAATAGGCATTCTCGGCCGCGCTTGTTTCCGGCCGACGTCGCGACGGTAGCAATCGGTATCGGTTTGTATCGCCCGGTCGCCGGTCGAACGGCCGGCGACGACGGGGACTACACTACGCCTATGCTCCACACCGACAGAATTCTGGTGGTCGACGACGACCCGGCCCTGCGGGAATTGCTCTCGGCCTACCTGGCCGACAACGGGTTCAAGGTCGACCTCGCCGCTGACGGTACCGAGATGCGGCGCGCGATCGACCAGGCGATGCCGGACGCGATCGTGCTCGATCTCATGCTGCCCGGCGAGGATGGGCTGGCGCTGACTCGCGGACTGCGCGCACGGTCCATGGTGCCGATCCTGATGTTGTCGGCGCGCGGCGAGGAGATCGACCGCGTCGTCGGTCTCGAGGTGGGTGCTGACGATTATCTGGCGAAACCATTCAGCCCGCGGGAGATGCTCGCCAGGCTGCGCGCCTTGCTTCGGCGCAGCCAATCGGTCGAACATACCCAGACCGCCAAGGAGCGGCATCTGTTCGGCCCCTACCTGCTGGAACTGGCGTCGCGGCGGCTGCTGCGCGACGGTATCGATATCGGCCTGTCGGGCGCGGAATTTGATCTGCTGAAGGTATTCGTGGAGCGGCCGAATCGTGTGCTAAGCCGCGACATGCTGCTTGAGCTGCTGAAGGGTTACGAGCGGGAGCCGTTCGATCGCACCGTGGATATCCGCGTCGGCCGCCTGCGCCGGAAGATCGAGCCCGATCCGGCAAATCCCGTCTATATACGCACCGTGCGCGGCGAGGGCTACTTGTTCAATCTCCGCGGCAACGAATCGTAGGTACCGTCTTGCGGCCGAGCCTGAGCCTGTTCCAGCAAAATGCCCTGCGCCTGACCGCGGTGTTCGTCGTCTTCGAGCTGCTGATCGCCGCTGCCGTTGTATTGCTGCTGATGCTGCCCATGGCCAGGCAGGCCGCCGGCGATCTCGCGAGCCTGATGGTGATCTCCGCGCAGACCTGGAGCGAACTGCCGCCGGAGACCCGGCCGGTGTTCGCGCAGGAACTGGAAACCGCGCACCAGTTGATCCTGGTCCCGGACGAGCCTGCCGACACGAAGCCGGTCGATTGGCACGGTCCCTATGCCCAGGAACTCGAAGCGCACCTGTCCGAGCGTGTCGGCGCCGCCATCTCGCTCTCCAGTAGTTTCCGGCAGGGCGAAACCTGGCATTGGGTAATGCTGCCAAGCGGCAGCGGTCCTGTCTGGCTGGGCTTCGCCCATAACCGCGTCGGTACGAGGCCCCTGGCCGCCGCCATGATCACGCTCGGCGCAGGACTGCTTTTCGCGATTTTGGCCGCGATGTGGCTGGCAAGGCGCACCGTGGCGCCGCTCGACCGTTTCGCTGTGGCTGCCGCATCGCTGGGCCGCGGCGAGACGCCCGGGCTGCTGCCCGAGACCGGACCACGGGAACTGGCGGCGCTGGCGGAACGATTCAACCACCTGGCGCGCCAGATCCGAGAACTGCTCGATGCTCGCACGACCCTGCTGGCCGGGCTGTCGCACGACCTGAGAACACCGCTGGCGCGCATGCGGCTCGCTCTAGAGATGCTGCAGCGGCGGCCGGAACCAAAGTGGATCGAACGCCTCGAAAACGATGTGGTCGAAATGAACCAGCTCGTCGGCGACATGCTGGACCTGGCGCGAGGCCTGGGGCAAGAGGAACTGGAAGCCGTGGATATCGCCGAAACCCTGGAAGACCTGGCGAGTCTGGCCGAGGAGGGCGGCGCGAAGATCTCGTGCAACGCCGACCACCTGATCGTGAACGCGCCGGCGAGAGCCCTGCGGCGCGTTCTGGCAAACCTGGTCGAGAACGCGGTGCATCACGGTCGCGGAACCCCGCTGGAACTGAGAGCCCAACGGTGCGATGCCGAGTTGCATGTCGAGGTGCTCGACGGCGGCCCGGGAATTCCAGACGATCAGCTCGAAGCAGTGTTCCGGCCGTTTCACCGGGTCGACGTATCGCGCAATCCGGCAACCGGCGGCACCGGGCTCGGACTCGCCATCGTCCGGCAACTGGCGCAGGCAAACGGATGGCGGGTCGTGCTGGAAAATCGCCCGCAAGGCGGGCTGGCTGCCCGCGTGACGCTGCCGATCCCGGCGGGCCAGTAGCTTGCCGCGCCCGTGCATGACGTATGGTTGCTCCCCGACACCACCGGCCGCGCCGATCTCGGCTATGCTTTCATTTCCTCAACCAGACGTTTCCCCCATGGCCAAGTCCCCGCCCCCCGAGCCCCGCAAAAGTTATGAGATCGGCATCGCCGAGATCGACGCCCAGCACCGCGAGTTGTTCATGATGCTCGCCAAGCTGGAGGAGAACTCCGGCAAAGGCTACAGCTACGAAGCGGCACGCGATGCGCTGAGCCAGATGACCAATTACGCCAACGTGCATTTCGCCATCGAGGAAAGCCTGATGCGCATGCACCGCTACCCGGATCTCGCCGCCCATGTCGCCGAGCACCAGCGCCTGCGCAAGCAACTCACCCAGTTCCAGCAGCGGCTGCTCGACCCCGACATCGCCACCCAGTTGCACAAGTTCATCGAGTCCTGGCTATCGAACCACATCGACGTCACCGACCGCAAGTACGTGCCGCATCTGCTGGCGACGAAGATAGATCCCGCGGCGAAGTAGGCATCGGCAGCGCGGTCGGCCGCCCAAGGCGGCCTCAGCGCAGCGTTACATGGATGCTGCCGGTGGCGAGCGCAATCTCGCGCAGGAAGCAGAGCAGCCCGGCGACAAGCAGGAGCATGGCCGTGATGAACAGCGTCGCGATGGTGCCCGGCATTTCCGCTGCGGTGATCGCGCCGACGAACAGCGTGGCGATGACGATACAGACCAGCAGCGCGCAACCGGTGCAGAACCCGATCGCCCAGTGGATCATGCGCGCACGGCGCTCGAGGATGGACATTTCGGTCTGAGCCGTAGCCAACGCGTCTGTGCCCGCCTCCGGCAGGCCACGTTCCAGCGCACGGAAGCGGTCCACCACCCGCCCCAGGCGATTGACCAGCACGGACAGGATCGCGCCGACGCCGGTGAGCAGGAACACCGGTGCCACCGCGAGCTGGATGACATGGGCGACGGTGGTAATGCCGGAAAGTGCCTGCAAAGCGGATCCCCCTGGTGCGAAGCGCAATGATGCGGCTATTTCATCTTCGAAGGCAAGCGCAGGGTGGCGCCGGCCACGATGAATTCCCCGCGTCCGCGGTGATGGAGCGTGGCTGGCGCTTTCACTCCGCGATCGACCCACGCCTTCAGCACTTCCAGGACGAAGAAGCAGTAGCGGTTCACCATGCGCGTGTCGACGACCCGGCATTCGAGGCTGGCATAGCACTCGTCGATCAGCGGTGCGTCGACGCATGAGGCCGGCACCGGGGTAAGGCCGAAGGCCGCGAACTTGTCGACGTGGCGTCCGGAGCTGTTGCCGCAGGCGACCACCTTCTGCGCCAGTTCTGATGTCGGTATGTTGATGACGCATTCGCGCGTCGCCTTGAGCAGGTCGAAACTGTGGTTGCGGTTGCTGACGACGCAGCCGACCAGCGGCGGCTCGAACTCGAGCATCGTCAGCCAGGACATTGCCATCACATCCATCTCGCCCCGGCGGGCGGTGGACAGCAATACCACCGGCCCCGGTTCCAGCAGGCCATATACCTTGGCCAGAGAGAAAGAACGTTTGGTCATTTTCGCGCTCCCCATGACGTAGCGGCGATCGTTGCCCCGTTGGCAACAGACAATTGCCGATTGCATCCTATGCCGACCGAATTGCCTGGCGTACATTCTGCGCCCAAGAGCCGTGCGACCGCACGGTTCGACACAAACTCACCCCACAAGGAGAAACAACATGACGAAAATCGCAGTGGTCTATCACAGCGGATACGGGCACACCCGAAAACAGGCCGAAGCCGTCGCCAAGGGCGCCGGCGCCGAACTTCTGGCGATCGATGCCGAAGGCAATCTGTCGGCGGAGCAGTGGGCGGCGCTGGACGCCGCCGACGCGATCATCATGGGCTCGCCGACCTATATGGGCGGCGTCAGCTGGCAATTCAAGAAATTCGCCGACGCCTCATCGAAGGCCTGGTTCAGCCAGCAATGGAAGGACAAGATCTTCGGTGCTTTCACCAACTCGGCGACCATGAACGGCGACAAGCTGTCCACCTTGCACTACCTGTTCACGCTGGCGATGCAGCACTCGGGCATCTGGGTCGGCACCGGCCTGATGCCCTCAAACAGCAAGGCGGCGCAGCGCAACGACATCAATTATGTCGGCTCGTTTTCCGGCGCCATGATGCAATCGCCATCGGATGCGAGCGCCGAAGAGGTCTATCCGGGCGACCTGGAGACGGCCAGACTGTTCGGCGAGCGCGTCGCCAAGATCACCCGGCAGATGCGCGGCTGACAGCTACCTTAGCGGAATGTCGCCTGTCGCGGCATCCCCCCGTGTTGCCTCCATCCGGCGGCGGATTTCGCCCATGGCCGCCGCCGCGCCCACGCGCAGCCGGTAGTCCACGGCCGCGCTGATCCGGCTTTCGCCCGGATTGATCTCCACGGTCGGCACGCCGCGCCGCAGGGCGTCGAACACCGGTTCGGCGATGTAAGGAAATACGCTGGTGGTGCCGATCGAGAAGACGAGGTCGACGCCCGCTTCCAGCGTGGCGATCAGGCGCTGGACGGCATCCGTCGGCAGCGCCTCGCCGAACAGCACCACGTCCGGCCGCAGCAGGCCGCCGCATTCGGGGCAGGCGGGCGGAATCTCCAGGGCACCGTAGTCCGGCACCGCAAAGCTCGCGTCGCACTCGGTGCAGACGAGTCGATGCAGGGTGCCGTGGATCTCGATCAGGTCGCGCGATCCGGCCGCCCGATGCAGGCCGTCGATGTTCTGCGTCAGCACCGTGACGCCGCCGCGATCCGCTTCGAGCCAGGCGATGGCCTCGTGCGCGGCGTTCGGGCGCACACCGCGGCAGTTGGCCTCGATCTGGGCAATGTACTTCCAGGTGATGTCCGGGCGCAGGGCCAGCATATCGCCGGAGAGGGCATCCTCGATCATGAGGCCCTCGTCGGTCACGTTGCCGTCGTAAAGGCCGCCGATGCCGCGATAGGTCGGCAGGCCGGAATCGGCGGAAATGCCGGCGCCGGTGATGAACAGGATGCGCCGTGCCGCCGCGCAAAGGCTGGCGACTTCATCGAACTGGCGGTCGGACTGAACGGTCGACATGGCATCATCGTGCGAAAATATCGCCCATGCGTCAAGCCACCCACACGCTCGCCCTCACCACCCGCAGCCGCGGCCTGACCGAATTCACCGCCGAAATCCGGCGCTTCCTGGTTGACGCCGGCATCCGCGAGGGCCTGCTGACGGTCTTCTGCCGACACACGTCAGCGAGCCTGGTGATCCAGGAGAATGCCGATCCCGACGTGCGCGCCGACCTCGACGCCTTCTTCGACCGGCTGGCGCCCGACGGCGACGCGCGCCACCGCCACGACACCGAAGGGCCCGACGACATGCCGGCCCACATCCGCGCCGCCCTGACCCAGACCAGCCTCACCATCCCGGTGGTCGGCGGCAGGCCGGCGCTGGGAACCTGGCAGGGCGTCTATCTCTGGGAACACCGGACGAGCGGCCACCAGCGCGAGGTGCTGCTGCACCTGATCGGCGACTAGCCGCGCCCCATCGACGACCGCATGGCCTACCGGCTCGGAAGATTCCTGTTCATCTGCGGCCTGGTCCTGCTGCTGACCGCGGTCTGGAAGAAGGACCTGCTGCTGCTGCCCCAGGAACTGCGCGCCGAACTGCTCGAAGAACCGAGGCAGGTGGCGGTGCAACGCCCGCCGTTCCAGGTTGCCGTCGGCGAGATCAGCTACGACGTCCAGCCGCTCTACAAATACGATTTGCACGGAATGGTGGTAAGCCGACACGACTCGAGCACTTGGTGGGACTACATCCACAAGGAGTGGAACGACAAGCTCAACGTCGCCGACCTCTGCGTGGTGTGGGGCAACAACGTACGCAGCGGCGCCTACCTCGACATCGAATTCTCAAGCGGCCAGTTCGTCTGCAACTTCCAGACCTCGTCGAACGAGGCCTACGCCGCCTTCGACCAGACGGCCATCTCCAACAACCACCTGCTCAGCGCCGATCCACGGCTCGTGCGCAAGATGCGCGACGCCCGCATCGGCGACCAGATCCACTTCAGCGGCTATCTGGCCGAGTATTCCCACAACCACGGCTTCCCGTTCAGGCGCGGCACCAGCACCGTGCGCACCGACTCCGGCAACGGCGCCTGCGAGACGGTCTATGTCGATGACTTCGAGATCCTCCACCACGGCGGCGGCGCGTGGCACGCGCTGCTATGGGTCGGTGTCGGCCTGATGATCGCCGGCGTGATTGCGTGGTTTACGCTGCCGGTGCGGGTGGATTAGCGTCGGCCGGCTCACGGCGGGCCGCTACGTCGCGCGGTATCCGGGCCTGCTGCCATCATTGGCAGGCTGCGCATGTGCTCTCCTCGTCGCGTGGTGGCAAACGCCGCGCTTGCCACGGGGCCTTGAATTCGTCATGATGCAGGCCGCCAACGGGAGATGGCGCAAAGCATCTTGAAAGAACTCCAATTCATCGAACGTCGGCAGGCCGACTGGGAAGCGTGGGATCGCTGGCTGGCTCCGCGCAAGAAGGGCCGCGTCAGGACCGAAGCATCCGTCGAGACCACCATCGCACTGGCGGATCTGCCCGGCAGCTTCCGCCGCCTGTCGCTTGACCTGGCCCTGGCCCGGGACCGGCAGTACTCGGCCGGCCTGGTCGACGCCCTGCATCGACGCGTGCTGGCCGCCCATCAACGCATCTACGGCGTCGCCCGGCCGCGCAACGGCTCCGTCCTCGCCTTCATCGGCGGCGGCCTGCCGGCCCTGGTACGGCGCGAGTGGCGCGTGGTGCTGACGGCTTTCCTGCTGTTCTTCGTGCCGATCCTGATCATGTTGGCTGTCTTGCAGCAATATCCGGACTCGGTGTACCTCGTGATCTCGCCGGAGCAGACCGGCCAGTTCGAGGAGATGTATTCGCCCACGGCCAAGCATCTGGGCCGGCCGCGCTCGGCGTCCAGCGAATGGGGCATGTGGGGCCTCTATATCCGAAACAACATCGGCATCGACTTCCAGTGCTTCGCCGGCGGCATTGCCTTCGGCGTCGGCGCCGTGTTCTATCTGCTGTTCAACGGCCTGATGATCGGCGCCATTGCCGGCCATCTGACCGAGCTCGGCTACATCGAGACCTTCTGGGGCTTCGTCGCCGGCCACAGCGCCTTCGAGCTCACCGGCGCGGTGCTTTCCGGCGCCGCCGGACTCAAGATCGGGATGGCGCTCATCGCGCCGGGCAATCGCAGCCGAGCCGCCGCCTTGAAAGAGAATGCCGGCGTCGCCGTGCGCCTCGCCTACGGTGCGATGATGCTGACCTTTCTGGCGGCGTTCATCGAGGCGTTCTGGTCGCCCGGGCGCGACGTTCCCTTCGAGATCAAGATCGGCGTCGGCATCTTCATGTGGCTGCTGACCTGGGCCTACCTGCTGGTCGCCGGCAGGCAACGCCATGCGTCTTGACCAGATCGCGATCGTCTTGAGACGGCGCAACGCCTGGGAGGCACTCGACCTCGGCCACACCATGCTGCGCGCCTGGGCCGGCCCGGCTTACCGCGCCTGGCTGGCCACCTACTGGCTGTTCGGGGTCCCCTTGCTGTTTATCCTCTGGCCCTGGCAGCCCTTCGCGCTGATGGTCTTGTGGTGGCTGAAACCGGTGTTCGACCGCGTGCTGCTGTTCACCTTCAGCCGCTGCCTGTTCGGCACGCCCACCACGGTGCGCGATGTCTGGCGCGCGCTGCCGGCGCTGTCCAAGGCACCCGGCCTGATCTCGGGCCTGACGTTGCGGCGTTTCAGCATGCGCAGGTCCTTCCTGCTGCCGGTCTGGCAACTCGAAGCCCAGCGCGGCCAGGACGCTCGCCAGCGCTTCAAGATCCTGTCGCGCCGCACCGCCGGCAATGCCGTCTGGCTGACCTTCGTCGGCGCCAACCTGGTGTCTATCATCGGTTTCTCGTTGATGCTGGTTCTGGAAGTCCTGGTGCCGCACGGCCAGGGCAGCCTGTTCTTCGGCGACGACTGGTTCGGCGGCGATTCCCCGAACTGGAAGCACTTCCTCTCCAACCTGCTGTTCATGATCGCCGAGTCGCTGGTCGAGCCGCTTTATGTCGCCAGCGGCTTCGCGCTCTACCTCAACCGGCGTAGCGAACTCGAAGGCTGGGACATCGAACTGGCGTTCCGCCGCCTGGCCGATCGCATCTCCAGCGGCACCGCGCCGCTCGCCCGGCTGGTGGCCGCACTGGCGATCGCCATCGGCCTGGGAACGATTGCGGCGACGTTGCCCGACACGGCCTGGGCGGCAGACGCCAAGGCGGAAAGCGTTCCCAGGCAGGTCGTCAAGGAAGTGCTGGCCGACCCGGTCTTCGGCCGCGAAGTCGACGAAACGCGCTGGCAGGCGCGCTCCAAGGACGGCAAGAAGACGAAGCCGCCCGAATGGATGCTGCCGTTCCTGAATTTCATCGAGTTCATGAGCCAGGTGATGCGTGGCCTGGTCTGGATCGGTGCGCTGCTGCTGGCCGCGGTGCTCATCTACCTGGTGATCCGCTACCGCGAATCCTGGCTGCGGCCGGGGCGCCAGGCGCCGCCGGAATTCCTGTTCGGTCTCGACGTGCGGCCCGAATCGCTGCCGGCGGATGTCGTCGCCGCGGCGCACTCGGCGCTCGCCGCCGGCCGCATCGAGGAAGCCTTGAGCCTGCTTTACCGCGGTTCGCTGGTGGTGCTGATCCACCGCTGGCAGGTCGACTTCCGCGCCGGCGATACCGAGGATGACTGCCTGCGTCGCAGCAAAGGCCGCATCGAAGGCAATGCGCACAACTACTTCGGCGAGCTGCTCGGCGCCTGGCGTGCCGCGGCCTACGCGCATCGGCCGCCGGCCGGAGCCGCAATCGAGAATCTCTGCACCGGCTGGGCTCGGCACTTCGGCGCGCCGGCCGCAGCGGTGGAGCGGACGTCGTGACCCGGCGCATCGTCTGGATCACGCTGCTGGTGGTCGGCCTGCTGGTTCTCGTCGGCGCGTGGTTCGTAGCCAACTACGAGCAGGTGCCGTTCAAGCAGCGGCTCGACGAGGAACCCGAGGCGCGGCGCAATCCACACCTGGCCCTGGAGCGTTTTCTTGCCCGCATGGGCCGTCCGCTCGCCCGCCAGACCGACGCCCGCAGCCTCGACGCGCTGCCACCCGGAGGCGTGCTGATCCTCGACCGCAACCGCCGCCACCACATGAACCCGGTGCGCACGGAGCGCCTGATGGCGTGGGTTGCGGCCGGCGGCTACCTGATCGTGGTGCCCGAATATTCCGGCGTCTCCGACCCGGTCTGCAGGAAGCTCGGCGTCGGAGAATTCAAGTCCAACAAGAAGGAGCTGATGAACCTCCAGGAGGACGACGAGGAGGACGAGGACAAGCCGCCCGAGCAGGCGCGCCCGCCCACGATGCCAAAGCCGCCGAAGACCATCGCCGTCGCCGTTCCCGGCGCGGCGCGGCCATTGGTCGTGAACTATTGGACGCGCGGCCATGCGGCCGGCAAGCTGAAGCCGGACTGGCGGGCCGGCGACGCCAATTACGGCGCCCAGTTCCTGCACTACAGTGTCGGCAGCGGCCATGTCACCGTTGCCGACGGACTCACGCAACTCGTAAGCAACCGCAACATCGGCGAGCACGATCACGCCGAACTGCTGTGGACGCTGATCCAGACCTACCAGCCGGATCCCACGCAGCCGGTGACGCTGATGTCGAAGCTGTCGGTGCCGAGCCTCTGGGACTGGCTGGCCGAATCCGCCTGGACCGCTGTCATCGCCGGTCTCGTTCTGCTGGCCCTGTGGATTTGGCGCATCGTGCCGCGCTTCGGCCCCGCCATGCCCGAGCCGGACGCCAGCCGCCGCGAGTTGCGCGAACACCTGACGGCGCTCGGGCGCTACGTCTGGCGCGCCGGCGGCCTCGACCACTGGCTGCACGTCGCCCGCGAGGATTTCCTCACCCGGCTGGCGCTGCGCCATCCCGCCGTCGCCGCACTGGCACCCGAAGCCCAGGCCGGCGAACTCGCGCGCATGACCGAGCGCTCGGCATCGCTGATCGCCGCCGCGCTCTACGGGCCGGCCGCTTCGCCGCATTCCTTCACACTAGCCATGCGCACATTGCGCAACCTCGAACGTTTCCTGTGAGATACCCACCATGACCACGACAACGCTGCCCGAAGAAAAACTCGCCCAGGCCACCCAGATCCTCGCGGCCGTGCGCGCCGAACTCGCCAAGGCCATGGTCGGCCAGGACCGCGTGATCGACGAGGTGCTCATCGGCCTGCTCTGCGACGCCCATGTGCTCATCGAGGGCGTACCCGGGCTGGGCAAGACGCTGCTGGTGAAGGCGCTCGGCAAGACGTTCGACGGCCAGATGAAACGCATCCAGTTCACGCCCGACCTGATGCCCTCGGACGTCGTCGGCCACACTTTCTTCGACGCCGCCACCGGCAAGTTCGCGACGCGCCAGGGGCCGGTGTTCACCAACCTGCTGCTGGCCGACGAGATCAACCGGGCACCGGCGAAGACGCAGTCGGCGCTGCTCGAAGCGATGCAGGAAAAACAGGTCACGCTCGAGGGAGCCGCGTCGCCGCTGCCGCGTCCTTTCATGGTCCTGGCGACGCAGAACCCGATTGAGCAGGAAGGCACTTACCCGCTGCCGGAAGCGCAGCTCGACCGCTTCCTGCTCAAGATCCTGATCGAGTATCCGAGCGCCACCGAGGAGGCCGCGATGACGCGCCAGGTGACGGAACGCAGGACCGGCGCCGACCTGTCGGTGGACGAGGTGCGAACCCTGATCCAGCCCAACACCGTTCTCGGCCTGCAGCAGTTCGCCGCCCACGTCAGCGTCGACGACCGCGTCATGGACTATGCCGTCGCCATCGTCCGCGCCAGTCGCGACACGCCGGGCCTGGCCAGCGGCGCCGGGCCGCGCGGCAGCATCGCGCTTATCCGCGCCGGCAGGGCGCGCGCGCTGATGCAGGGGCGCGGCTACGCCACGCCCGACGACATCAAGGCCGTGGCCCTGCCGGCGCTGCGCCACCGCGTCGCCCCGGCGGCGGAGGCGGAAATCGAGGGCCTTTCCGTGGACAACCTGCTCACCTCGCTGCTCGACCGAGTACCGGCACCGCGCGTCTAGATTCCGGCATGCCTATCCCCAATCGTCCGCTGCTCTGGCTCGCCGCCGCCTGGCTGGCGCTGGGCATTGCCGTGATCTTCGAGCCGGCACTGAGCGTGGCCTGGATGATCGCCGGCGGACTCGCTGCGGCAGTCGCAATCGCCGACGCCATGGCCGGGCGCAGCCGGCGCGGACGCGTCACGGCGGTACGCGAGCTGCCCCATGCCCTGCCGGTCGGCACCTGGCAGGTCGTACCGCTGCGCCTGACCGTCTCCGGCGCCGTCGCCGGCTGGCTGCGCGACCGGCATCCGGCCGCGTTCCCGTCCGAAGGCCTGCCGATCTTCTTCAAGCTCGACGGCGGCCGCTGGCTGAAGATGGCCTACCGCCTTTCGGTCACCGAGCGCGGCCTGCACGTGTTCGACGCCGTCGACCTGCGGCTTCTGTCGCCGCTGCATTTGTGGTTGATACCCGAGACGCTGGCCGTGAAGGACGAAGTGCGCGTGTTCCCGAACTTCGCCCGCATCACCCAATACACGCTGCTGGCCACCGACAACCGCCTGTCGCAGATCGGCATCCTGCGCCGGCGCCGGCGCGGCGAGGGCATGGAGTTCCACCAGTTGCGCGACTACCGTCAGGAGGATTCGCCGCGCCAGATCGACTGGAAAGCCAGCAGCCGCATGGGCCGGCTGATCTCGCGCGAGTACCAGGACGAGCGCGACCAGCAGATCGTCTTCCTGCTTGACTGCGGCGGCCGCATGCGGGCCAGGGACGGCGACCTGTCGCACTTCGACCACACCCTGAACGCGCTGCTGCTGCTGGCCTACGTCGCGCTGCGCCAGGGTGATGCGGTCGGCATGGCAACGTTCGCCCACGGAGAGCCGCGCTACCTGCCGCCGAGGAAATCCATGGCGACGGTGAACCGCCTGCTCAACGCCGTGTACGATCTGCAACCGTCGCTGCAAACCTCCGATTACCTGACGGCCGGCGAGAACCTGCTGAAACGGCTGACCAAGCGCAGCCTGATCGTGCTGGTGACCAACCTGCGCGACGAAGACGACGACACCCTCGGCCCGGCCATGGCCCAGATCGGCCGCCGTCACACCGTGACGCTGGCCAGCCTCCGGGAACCGCTGCTGGACGAACTGTCCGCCGCGCCGATCGACGATTTCGACGCCGCCCTGACCCGGGCGGCGGCTCTGGAGTATGTTCACGCCCGCCGGCGCCAGGCAGCGATGCTCAGGCACGGCGGCGTGCATATCGTGGACGCGAGTCCGCGCGAACTGCCGGTCGCCCTGATCAACCACTACTGGCAACGCAAGCGCGCCGGCAGCCTCTGAGTTCCTTATCGGGAGAACGCACAATGACCATGGACAGCAACCCCTTCAAAGCCCCCGAAGCGCGAGTAGCAGATGCCGGCACGGCAAGCGGTGAGTTCGTGCTCGAAGGTCAACGGGTGCCGGCGGGCAACGGCATTGCCTGGCTCACCCAGGGCTGGGAGATGTTCAAGCAGGCGCCCGGCATATGGATCGGCATCACCGTGATCTTCCTGGTGATCATGATGGTCCTCGGTGTGATCCCCCTGGTGAATCTGATCGCCGGACTGCTGGCCCCGATCCTGATCGGCGGCGTCATGCTGGGCTGCAAGGCGCAGGAAGACGGCGAGGACCTGCGGATCGGCCACCTCTTCGCCGGCTTCTCGGGTCATGCCGGCAACCTGATCCTGGTCGGCGTCATCTACCTGGCCGGCCTGATCGCCATCGGCATCGTAGCGGCGCTGATGGGCGGCGGCATCGGTTTCGGCGCGGCAATGATGGGTGGCGGGCAGGCTTCCGCCGCGGCGCTCATCCTGCCCATGCTGCTGATGATGCTGGTCATGCTGGTCCTGATGATTCCTCTGGCGATGGCGGTCTGGTATGCGCCGGCGCTCGTGGTCCTGCACGAGGTCGCGCCCTTCGAGGCGATGAAATCGAGCTTCTTCGTCTGCATCAAGAACTTCGTTCCCTTCCTCGTGTACGGCCTCGTGGTCCTGGTGCTGGCCATCGTCGCCACCATTCCGATCGGGCTCGGGTGGCTGGTGCTGATGCCGGTGCTGTATGCCTCGATCTACGCCAGCTACAAGGACATGTTCATCCGTCAATGACGATGGCTACGGCACTCGCCCTCGACACGGTGCGCCGGGTGGCCACGCCGGAAGGCTGCGAAATCGGCCTGCGCGTGGCCGGCCCGGTGACCCGCGCCCGGGCCTGGCTGTTCGATTTCCTGTTGCGGATGATCGGCTGGATGCTGCTGGGCTTCGTCGCCAACTACTCCGGCCGGCTCGGCATGGCCGTGTTCATGGTCGGCGCTTTCCTGATCGAGTGGTTCTACCCGATCCTGTTCGAGGTATACATGGGCGGCCAGACGCCGGGCAAGCGCGCCTGCGGTCTCGTCGTGCTGCACGACGACGGCCGCCCGGTGGGCTGGAACGCCTCCTTCCTGCGCAACACCGTCCGCTTCATCGACTTCCTGCCGCTGCTTTACGCCACGGGTTATCTGGTGACCCTGCTCAATGCCGATGGCAAGCGCCTCGGCGATCTCGCCGCCGGCACGGTGGTCGTCCATGCGGATGCCCGGAATGGCAAGGCTGCCATCGAGCGAATACCCGACGAGGTGGGCGCGGAACCGCCGCCGGCGCCGCTGACAGCCGAAGAACAGAAAGCGCTGATCGAATACGGCCGCCGCGCCGGCCAGTTGACCGACGAGCGGGCTGCGGAACTCGCCGAGATCGCGGCGCCGCTCACCGGCAATCTGGCGCCCGATCAGGCGCGGCTGCGGCTGCTGCGCGTGGCCAACTTCCTGCTCGGCAGCCGCTGACCGGCGCTACCCTCGTACCGGCATGCTCTGCAGCATCTCGTGTACGTCCCCGGTCATGACGGCGAGGAAAGCCGTCAGTCCCAGATAGTAGATGGCATAAGTGAATCGGGTCTCGGCTCCGGCGCGGTAATAGGCGGCATTCTCCGGCGCATTGGGATCGTAGCGCCATGCCTTCATGACCTGAGGCGCCGCCAGCACGGCCACCAGCACCAGCATCGGACTGGGCCGGTAGAGGAACAGGCCGACGAGGATCGGCACCCCCAGGAGCCAAAGACGCGGGCTGAGCACCGCCGTGATGCGGCCGCCGTCGAAAGGCGAGAGCGGGATGAGGTTGAAGAGGTTCAGGAAGAATCCCGCGTAGGAGAGCGCCAGCAGCAGCGCGCTGTCGTAGCTGCGGGCAAGAAAATAGCAGACGAGAGCGCCCAGAGTACCGACGAGCGGGCCGGCAAAGCCGATGTAGGCCTCGGTCTCGGCATCGTGCGGCATATCCTTGAGTTGGATCCATGCGCCGACGAAGGGTATGAAGGTCGGCGCACCGACATCGAGTCCCCGGCGCCGCGCCGCCAGGTAATGTCCCATCTCGTGCACCAGGATGAGAACGACGAAGCCGACCGCGTAAGGCAGGCCGAAAACCAGCGCGTAGGCGAACACCGAGATCAGCATGGTGCCGCCGGTGAGCAGCAGCTTGCCCAGTTTGCCGGCGGCGAAGAGCGCCGCGAGGAGCTTGATCATGCGGAGTCGGCGGGCTTCTTGCGCCCGCCGAACCACTTCGCAAAACCGCCCAGGCCGGCAATGGCGGCGATGCCGATCACCTTGGCAAACTTCACGACGAAGGCGGCGATCACCGCCAACAGCCCCAGCTTCTTGGCCGCGACACCCGCCACCAGGGCGGCAAGTCCGTATTCGGCCACCTTGTCGGTGCTCGAATTGAAATCGGCATAGCGTTTGCCGTCCGCAAAATCGAGGCTCGCGAGCAGCCCATGTGCGGTGGGCTTCAGGGCCTCGATCGCGCGCGCGCCGGCGACCATGTTCATGCTCACATAGCCTTCACGGCCGAGGACCAGCGTGTTGTAGTTGACGCCGTTGTCGGCATCGCTGGTAGCGCCTTTCTCGCGCGAGGATAGCGACCAGACCAAGCGATGCGTGGCAGCCTCGTACTGCGGCGCCTGCACCCAACCGAGCACTTCCAGTTCCGGCAGCTTGCGGTTGCGCCGTTCGGCGTTGGTTTCTTCGGTGCCCTCGCGGATGCTTTTCAGCAGGTCGTCGGCATTCCAGTCCTTGGCGTCTTCGTCGCGAATGTAGCCGGCGGCGACATAGCGCACGACCATGAACCATTCCGCACCCTCCTGCTCCGGCGTGATGATGCCGAGAAGGTCGTCACCCGGCCGGTTGCCCATCGCCTTGAGCAGGCGGGCGGACTCGGCGGCCGGAATGAAGCCGAACTGCGCCGGCAGATTCAGCACGGCCTGGTCCTTGACCACGATCCTGTCCGGCCCGTGTTTGGTGACGGCATTGGCTTGGGTGACCGCGCTCTCCATTTCGGCCTGGGCGGCAGATGGGGATGCGCCGGATTGATCGGCGGCGGTGGCCAGCATCGAGGCGGCAAGCAGGGCGACGCAGGCAAGGGCGCGGCGGCAATTCATGGGGCGGCTCTCCGGAAATGACGGTGCGGTTCGCAGCAGCAGGCGCCACCACGCTGGCGGCATTCTAGGCGGAACGGGAGTTGCGCGCGGCCGGGCGATAGAATCCGGCCCAACGGCGCCGACAGGCGGCGCACAACGCCAGACGGCCGGCCGGCGGGCGCCGGTGCCTTGCTGGATACTTCAAAGTTACGAGTGCGCATGCCGGGTGTTTTGGGTTAACCTAAAACCATGAACGATTGCCAACTCTGCCAATCTGCCGGCGGCGAAGTCATCTGGGAAGATGACCGCTGCCGCGTCGTGCGTGTCGAGGGCGCCGAGGGCGCGGGTTTCCCCGGCTACTGCCGGGTCGTCTGGCACGCGCATGTCGCCGAAATCACCGACCTCGCGGCCGCCGCCCGCCAGCACCTGATGAATGTGGTCTTCGCCGTCGAGTCCGCGCTCCGGCAACTGGCGGCACCGGACAAGATCAATCTTGCTGCGCTCGGCAACATGGTGCCGCATCTACATTGGCACGTGATACCGCGCTGGCGCGACGATAGCCATTTCCCGGCGGCCATCTGGAGCGCCCCGGTGCGGCCGGTTCCGGTGCGGGCGACACCCGCGACCGAGGCTCTGCGCATGGCGATCGCAGCCGCGCTTGAGGTGAAGGGAATCGCCCTATGAGTACTGCCGACTCCAAACGTCCCGAATTCGCCAACGCCGCGCAGTGCAAGACCTGGCTGGCCAACACGCCTTTGACCAACGCCCCCAAGGCCCAAGCCGAGTTGCTGCGGCAGTTGAACCTGCTCAATCTCCAGGCGCTGCCGGCAGGCGAGCGGCTCGCCATTCTCGAATTGCTGCGCAAACCGATATTGCTTGTCCAGCGCGAGGCGGCCCGCCGCTTTATCGGCCGGGCGCTGCCTTTGGCTCCGCCCGAACTGGCAGCCTTCGAAGGCACTCTGGCGCTCTGGCAAAGTTTGCTGGTCGGCTATCGTCACTGCCTGCTGGCCACCCTCGAGGATGGTGCCGCCACCGACGCGGCGCTGCCCATCGCCCGTGCCCTGGGCACCCTGGCGGACAGCCAGCTCGATACCTATCGGGCCGGTTATCAGCCGACCCCCGAGCATTGGCGGGTCTTGCACGAGCTCTACGGAACGGCCGAGCGGCTCGGCGTTGCCGCGCACGAAGTCGATGACCCGGCCCGCATGGGCAAGTCGTCCTTTCCATTGTGTGCCGCCTATGCCGAGGCGATGCTGCTGCACGCCGCAAGCCCCTACGAACTGTCGCTGCGCCATCTGGCCTGGGTTGGCAACTGGTCGCGCCGCTGGGCAGCCAAGGTCAATATCGTGGCGGCGCCGCCGCAACCGGATGCCAAGGCAATTCCGCTGTGCGTGGACCTCGCATCGAACGAGCCCGCCGGCTATCTGCCGATGCGGGGCGCCGGCGCTCGCTGGCTGGACACTTCGGGACTGCGGACCAGCCTGAAGAAGCGCATCAGCCTGCTCGATTCCGGTGCCGAACCCGTCACGCTGCAACTCGGCAGCGACTGCGTGCAGCCCGCCTGTGGCATGCTGCTGAAGCAGACCTATCGGCGCTGGTGCAAGGGCGGCGCCGTGCGCGGCCACGATCGGCAGTCGGCCAGCGGAAAGTGCGAGATCATCTGCGGCGTCGATGCGGTTCATTACTACGTGTCGGGCCGCAAAGTCTTCACTCAGCCGGGCCATGCCAGCGACGACACGCTGCGGCGGGAACGCGAGGAAATTGCCACCTTCGGTCGCATCCACTCCCGCGCGCCCACCGGTTTCAGCCAACAGCAGGGCTACCAGGCTGAGGAATGGCAGGTGGTGGAGGAATGGCAGCTCCACAATGAATCTGCCGCCGGCGTCCATGTCTCCCACCCGGCAGACCAGGCGCGCGCGCGCATCGGCCAGGGCCAACTCGTGGCGCTGCGCCCCGAAGGAGCCCAGACGCCGCTGCTCGGCTGCCTGCGCTGGGCCATGATGAGCGCGGATTCCAACCTGCACGCCGGTCTGCTGATCATCCCCGGCCGCCCCGAAGCGATCGCCGTAAGCTGCGCCGGCGTCGACGACGCCAGCGAGCCCTACCGGCGGGGATTTCTGTTGCCGGCCATCACCGCCCTCGGCGCCCCTGCTACCATAGTCATCCCTACGGGGTGGTTCAGGAGCGCCCGCCGCCTCGAGATATACACGGATCGTCCGCGCCACGTGAGCTTGCTCCAGCTTCTGGATCGCGGTGCCGATTTCGACCGGGCCACTTACGAAGATATTGCCTGATGGACCCCCTGGCTATCCTTCCAGTCGACACCCGCTCCGCGGATCAATGCCGCCAGGTCATCGCCGCGCTGCCGATCACCAATGTCGCCGCCGCCCACCAAGCCCTGGGCGCATTGCTGAAGGCGATGTTTCAGGCACCGCCGGCGGCTGCCGAGTACCTCGGCGTTCTCGAATCGGCACGGGAGCCGATGGCTTTCCTGCAAGACGCCCTGGCGGCCCGCTACGCGTCCAAGCCGCTGCCGGCCAGCGACGACGAAACGGCCGCATTCCAACGCACTGTCGGTCTGTGGCGGCTGATGGCGGACAGCTACGCGCGCGTGGCCCAGCTTGGCGGCAGCAGCGAAACAATCCAGAACCAGTTGGCGCTGGTCTGTCAGCGTTGCATCCACTATGCCGGCCAGTCGATCATCGAGTACTACCGCGCGCACCGGGCCGTCGCTGCCGGCCTCTGGCTGAACCTGCACGGGTATTACGATACGGCGGAGGACTGGGGCCTGGCGGACCAGACGGTCGCGGAGCCTCTCGGCGACGACGGCGGCACCGTTACTTGCACGACCAGCTACGCCGCGGTGCTGCTGGTCGATCTGGCAAACCCTTTCAGCCGCACGGCCAGGGAGCTCTCGCTGATCATCCGCTGGGCACGCAGGATGTCGGCGTTCACCGCCGTTGCCCGCCCGGACGACAATGCAGGCGGCCGCGGCTACGGCATCGACCTCATGCAGGATCGGGGCCTGTTGCCGGTCGATCACCTTGCCGCCACGACCACCGCCCGCCTGTTCGACACCACGAGGCTCGGTGACCTGGTGCAACGGCTGCTCGCCGACCTGAAGGTGGGGCAAAGCCCGGCCAGCCTCGGCCTGGGAGACTGCGCAAAAGCGCAGGCATCGAGGTTGCTGCTCCAGCTCTACCGGCCCTGGTGCCTGGCCGCGATGCCGCGACGTTTCGAGCGCAGCCAGGCGAGCGGCATTCTGTCCGTCGCCTACGAGCCGGACGCGATCTATTTCCACATCGCCGGACGCGAGTTCTCCCAGCCAGCCCATGTACGCACCTTTTCGCGGGCCGAGGTGGACAGCATGGTCACCTTCGGCAGCATGGTCGAGTCGGCAAAGCCGGTCAGCCTGCAAACCGCACAGCGGGATCACGCGCTCGACACCTGGGACATCGCCGACCAGTCGCTCTACGGATTCCGGGCCTATCGCGAGGCGACCGGCCCACGCGTCGAACATGGTCAGTTGCTGGCGCTGAAGGCGCCGGGCGCGAAGCGCTTCGTGCTCGGCCGCGTAACCTGGCTGCTGCTGGAAAAGGATGGCCGGCTGCAGACCGGGATTCAGGTGCTGCCTAATCCGGCCGCGGCCATGTCGGTGCGACCGACCGGGCTCAGCGTGGCGGCAACCGAGAAATACACGCGCGGCTTCTTCCTGCCCGCAGTTCCGGCGCAGAAGGAGCCGGTCTCGGTGGTACTGCCGACCGGCTGGTACAGTCCCGGCCGCATCATCGAGGTCTTCACGGACCGCCAGGTGTCGGTGAAGCTCGGGGATCTCCTGATTCAGGGCGCCAACTTCGAGCGCTGCACCTTCACTCTGGTTGCATAGCGGCAATCCGCCTGGACGGAAAGGTCGCTGCGAAGCGGCTGCCCTCGCCGGGCCGGCTCTCGACGCTCAGGTGGGCGCCGTGCCGCTCCAGCGCATGTTTGACAATGGCAAGCCCCAGCCCGGTACCACCCATTTCGCGCGACCGTCCCCGGTCCACCCGATAGAAGCGTTCGGTCAGACGCGAGAGGTGCTGCGGCTCGATGCCGATGCCGGTATCGCTCACCGAGAAGCAGGCACCCCCGTCGGCCGCGTCCTGCCACGCCAGTTCTATGCGCCCCCCTGTAGGCGTGTAGCGGATGGCGTTGGTGGCAAGATTGCCGAAGGCGCTGCGGATTTCCCGCGCGCTGCCGAGCAGTGCTGCCGGCCCGGAATTGCTCATCACGACGTTGTGACGACCGGCGGACAAGGCGACCGCCTCTTCGCGTACCTCGGCCAGCAGTGCGGCCATGTCCACCCGTTCTTCCGGCGGCGGCGCACCGGTTTCAAGGGCCGACAGTGTCAGCAGATCGTCGATCAGGCGCTGCATGCGCTTGGCCTGATCCGCCGACAAGGCCAGGAAACGGCGGATATCCGCCGGCGCCATGTCGTGCCAGCCATCCTCAAGGGTCTCGACGAAACCCAGCACGACGGTCAGCGGCGTCTTGAGTTCGTGGGAAACGTTGGCGACGAAATCCCGGCGCATGGTTTCGACGCGCTCGAGCTGGGTTACGTCGCGCGCCAGCAGCATGGTGCGTCCCTGGCCGAAGGGAATCGCCTGCACCTCGAGGCTGTTACCGGGCTTGCGCATCGAACGCAACTGCCGGGGCAGGGCATAGTCGCCGCCCTGCAGATAGGCGACGAATTCCGGTTCGCGCACGAGATTGACGATCGGAGCGCCGTTGTCGCGCTCGTTGTCGAGGCCGAGCAGGTGTTCGGCCTGGCTGTTCAGCCACTCGATGCCGAACTTCGCATTGAGAATGGCGACGCCTTCCGGCATCGCCTGGGCCGCCTGCCGAAAACGCTCGAGGGCTTCGTGCAGTTGCGCGCGCTGCTCGGCGGTGAAGCGAGCCCGCCGGTAAAGCGCGGCGAAGGCGTCGCCCCACAGTCCAGCGGCCGAGGGTACCGGGGTCCCGACGGGGCTGGCCACCCAGCGGATCAGGCGACGCAAATGCCAGCGGTCCCGCAGCAACGCAAGCGCCAGAATAGCCGCCAGCGCCACCAGCAACCAGAACCCGGCGTCATTCATTCCGATTGGATGGAAAGGCGATAACCGCTGCCGCGCACGGTTTGGATCATCCGCTCGAGGCCGGTCGGCTCCAGCGCGCCGCGCAGCCGGCGGATATGCACGTCGACGGTGCGCTCCTCGACGAAGACATGGTCGCCCCAGACCTGGTCGAGCAACTGGCTGCGGGTGTGCACCCGCTCCGGGTGGGTGACAAGAAAATGAAGCAAGCGGAACTCGGTCGGGCCGAGACTGATTTGCTGTCCGCCGGCGTTGACCCGATGGGTTGCCGGATCGATGCGCAGGCCACCCATCTCGACCGCGTCCTCGGTCGCTTCGGGCGCCCGCCGACGCAACACCGCCTGAATACGGGCCAGCAGTTCGCGCGGGCTGAAGGGCTTGGTGATGTAGTCGTCGGCACCGGTTTCCAAACCCTGGACCTTGTCGCGCTCCTCGCCGCGCGCCGTCAGCATGATGATCGGCACCTGGCGGCTGCGCCCGTCGGCCCGCAGCCGGCGCGCCAGCTCCAGGCCGCTGATTCCGGGCAACATCCAGTCGAGCAGGATCAGGTCCGGCAAGGCATCGTTGACCATGCGCTGCGCGGTTTCGGCATCGAGCGCCGTGACAACCTCATGGCCGGCACGCCTGAGATTGATGGCGATCAGCGTCTGAATCGCCGGTTCGTCTTCGACTACGAGTATCGTGGCAGCCATGGCGTTCGGAACCCTATTGAAGCTTGGCAGTCTATTTCCGGGAGATGATGGTTTTGTGACATCGACCCTGTCCGGCCCTTCCGGCGACTGCGTTATGATAAGCGCCCGCGACTTACGCAGTGTCTAAACCATGGCCGGCCTCAACAAGCAAACCCCGATTCCGACCGAAATCAAGCTACACCAGCAGTCGAAGCTGATGGAGATCACTTTCTCCGATGGTGCGCACTTCAAGCTGCCGTATGAATTCCTGCGCGTCCATTCCCCCTCCGCCGAGGTGCGCGGCCACGGCCCCGGTCAGGAAGTCCTGCAGACCGGCAAGCGCAACGTGGAAATCACGGGCATCGAGGCGGTCGGCAATTATGCCGTCCAGCCCAATTTCTCCGACGGCCACAATTCCGGCATCTACTCCTGGGATCTGCTGTACGACCTGGGAATCAACCATGAATCCTACTGGCAGGCCTACCTGATCCGCCTGCAGGCCGAGGGCGCCAGTCGCGACGTCGACTCGACGACGCTGCCGCCCAAGTCCGGCGGCGGATGCAAGCACTGATCATGAGCGAAACCCACTTCGGCTTCGAAACCGTCAACGAATCCGAGAAGGCCAAGCGCGTCGAAGGCGTCTTCTCCTCGGTCGCCCAGAAATACGACCTGATGAACGACGTCATGTCGATGGGCCTGCACCGCGTCTGGAAAGCGTTCACGATCCAGGTATCCGGGGTACGCAGCGGCGAGTGCGTGCTCGATATCGCCAGCGGCACCGGCGACCTCGCCTCGGCCTTTGCCAAGCGCGCCGGCCCCACCGGCGAGGTCTGGCTGACCGATATCAACAACGCGATGTTGAGCCGCGGCCGCGATCGCATGCTCGACGAAGGGCTGCTCGGGCCGGTGGCGCAATGCGACGCGGAGAAGCTGCCTTTCCCCTCGGATCATTTCGATGTCGTCAGCGTCGCCTTCGGCCTGCGCAACATGACCCACAAGGAGGTCGCGCTCTCGGAAATGCACCGCGTGCTGCGGTCCGGCGGGCGACTGCTGGTGCTCGAGTTCTCCAAGGTCTGGGAGCCGTTGGCGCCGTTCTACGATCTGTACTCGTTCAAAGTGTTACCCTGGCTGGGCGCCAAGATCGTCAAGGATGCCGAAAGCTATCAATATCTCGCCGAGTCGATACGCATGCATCCCGACCAGGAGACATTGAAAGCGATGATGGAACGCGCCGGGCTGGAGCGGGTCGAATATTTCAATATGGCCGCGGGCGTCGTCGCCCTCCATCGCGGATACAAGTTGTAAGTCCACCAGGAGAATAATGTGAGGCAACTCTTCGTTGCGCTGTTTGTATTTGTCATGGGCCTCGGCCTGCTTGCCCAGGACGCCGAGGCGCGGCGCCTCGGCGGCGGCCGCTCGTTCGGCATGAGCCGCGATTCGGGCGCCATGAAGCAGGCCGCGCCGGCGCCGACCGCGCCCAGTCAGGGCGCGCTGCCCGCCAAGCCGGTGCAGCCCGGTGCGACACCGCAGGCGCCGGCCCCGCAACCGTCCGGCATGAGCCGCTGGCTCGGCCCCATCGCCGGCATCGCCGCCGGCATCGGGCTAGCGGCCCTGCTGTCGCACTTCGGCATGGGCGAGGGCGTGGCAACCATGTTGATGCTGGTGCTGCTGGTCATGGCCGCCGTATTCATATTCCGGATGTTCATGCGCCGGAACCAGCCGCAAGCCGCTTTCGCAGGCGGGCCTGCGCGCGTCGAGCCAATGCACTTCGAGCCCGCCTCGCCGGCTGCCAGCACCGCAAGCACCACCGACGTTCCGGCAGGCTTCGATACCGAGGGCTTTCTGCGTCAGGCCAAGCTCAATTTCATCCGTCTGCAGGCGGCCAACGACGCCGGCAATCTCGATGACCTCAAGCAATTCACGGCGCCCGAGGTGTACGCCGAGATCCAGATGCAATTCGAAGAACGCGGCCACGCCAAGCAGGAAACGGATGTCCAGCATCTCGAGGCACAGCTGCTCGAACTGGTGACCGAAGGCGACCGCCACGTTGCCAGCGTCCGCTTCTTCGGCCAGATTCGCGAGGAAGCCGGCGCCCTGCCCCAGCCCTTCGCCGAGGTCTGGCACCTGACCAAGCCGGTTGCCGGCAGCGGCGGCTGGATGGTTGCCGGTATCCAGCAGATCCAGTGATCGAGGCGCCTGCCCTAGGCGTACTGAATCACCTGCTCGGCCAGGCCGCGTGGGCGCGGGCGAAACTGGCGCCCTTCGCCGGACGCAAGGCATGTTTCATCATGCCGCCCCTGCAACTGGCTTTCTGCGTCACGGCCGAAGGACTCTTCCAGACGGCGACGGACGAGGCCGAGGCAGACGTCACCGTGACGCTACCGGCCGACAGCCCGCTGCAGGCGCTTCAGGGCATCGATCGCCTTATGGCGGCCGCGCATGTCACCGGCAATGCCGAGTTCGCCACCGATCTCTCGTTCGTACTGCGCAACCTGCGCTGGGACGCCGAAGAGGACTTGTCACGCTTCGTCGGCGACATCGCCGCCCACCGGCTGGTGCGCAGCGCTTCATCTTTCGCCGCTTGGCAGAAGCGGAGCGCCGAGAATCTCGCCCAGAACCTGGCCGAGTATCTAGGCGAGGAGTCGCGCCTGCTGACACCCTCGCGCGAACTGGAGCAATTGCGCGTCGACGTCGAGGAGCTCGACGAGCGCATCGCCGCAGTCGAAGCCCGGATCAGGCGTTTGACCTGAGAGTCCGCCTTCGCGGCTGACTCAATCGACGCCGCCCAGCGTCTTGTAGAACTGCGCCGCCGTCGACAGGAGCGCGCGCCGCGTCTGCACGGTGGACTGCTGTGCGGTGAAGAGATCGCGCTGGGCATCCAGCACTTCCAGGTAGCTGGAAACGCCGGCCTCGTAACGGGCGGTGACGAGCCTGAAGCGCTCGGCCTGGGTCTTCTCGTTGGCTTCCTGGGCCACAAGCTGTTCGGCCAATGTTTCGCGGCCGGCAAGCAGGTCGGCCACTTCGCGGAAGGCCTGCTGGATGGTCTTCTCGTATTGGGCGACGGCAATGACCTTGCGCGCCTCGGCCAGGTCGCGGTTCGCGGCGGTACGGCCGAAATCGAATAGCGGATAGCTCAGCACCGGCTGGAAGGCCCAGGCCTGGCTGCCGGCGTCGAAGAGCCCGGCGAGCGCCTTGCTGGCCGTCCCCAGGGTGGCGGTGAGCAGCAGGCGCGGGAAGAAGGCGGCGCGGGCGGCGCCGATATTGGCATTGGCAGCCAGCAGATTCTGTTCGGCGGAGAGCACGTCGGGTCGATTCACCAGCACTTCGGACGGCAGGCCGACGGGAATATCGGCGACGATGCCCTGCTCCGCGAGAGACTTGCCGGCCGGCAGTTCGGGCGACGTGCCGACCAGCAGCCGCAGTGCATTCTCCGCCGCCGCGCGCTGGCGCGCGATGCTGGCCAGATCGGCACGCGCAGCCTGCAGGGCGCCGTCAGCCTGGAGGTAATCGAGGTCGCCGGCCAGGCCCACGTCGCGGCGCCTGGCGACCAGCGTGCGAGTTTCCTCGCGGGTCTTCACCGTGTCGACAGCGATGCCTTGCCGCTCCTGCATTTCCAGCAACGTGAGGTAGGCGTTGGCGACATCGGCAATCAGGGACAGGCGAAAGGCGCGCCGCGCCTCATCGCTGGCGAGGTAGCTCGCCCTGGCCGCCTCGGAAAGGCTGGCCATGCGGCCCCAGAAATCGACCTCGAAGGACGTAACGGCGAGATCGACGTCGTAGCGCTGAGTCGTCATCTGCTGGCCGGTCAGCGACAGATCGGCCGGCGTATGCGCGGCGTTGCGGCTGCCGGCCAGATTGACCGTCGGCAGCCGGTCGGCGCGGGCGATGCCGTACTGGGCGCGTGCCTCCTCGACGCGGGCGACGGCGATGCGCAGGTACCGGTTGTGCTCCAGTGCGGCGGCGATCAGGCCCTGCAGCCGCGGATCGGGAAAGAAGGTCTTCCGATCCAGCTTGGCAGCCGGGCTGGTCTGCGCGTTCTGCCATTGATCCGGCACCGGCGCGGCCGGCCGCTGATAGTCGGGCGCCAGCGAGCAGCCGCCGAGCAGAACAAGCGTCATCAGGCCGATCGCCCTATTCATGATGTGCCTCCACGCTGCGCTTGCCGCCGAAGATCCTGCGCACGACGACGAAGAAGACCGGCACCAGGAATACCGCCAGCGCGGTCGCGGTGATCATGCCGCCGACCACGCCGGTACCGATGGCACGCCGGCTCTGCGCACCGGCGCCGCTCGACAACGCCAAAGGCATGACGCCGAGGATGAAGGCGAACGATGTCATCAGGATCGGCCGGAACCGCAGCCGGCAGGCTTCCAGTGTTGCCTCGACCAGGTCCATGCCGCGCTCGTGCAGCGTGCGGGCGAATTCGATGATCAGGATGGCGTTCTTCGACGACAGGCCGATGATGGCGACCAGGCCAACCTTGAAGAAGACGTCGTTGCTCATGCCGCGCAGCGTCACCGAAAGCACGGCACCGAGTACACCGAGCGGCACCACCAGAATCACCGAGAACGGAATCGACCAGCTTTCGTACAGCGCCGCCAGTGCCAGGAAGACGACCAGCAGCGAGACGGCGAACAGGAACGGCGCCTGGCTGCCGGACAGCCTTTCCTCGTAAGAAGTGCTCGACCAGTCGAAGCCGATTCCGGGTGGCATCTGTGCCGCGATCTCCTCCATCGCCGCCATTGCCTCGCCGGTGCTGCGGCCGGGCGCCGGACCGCCGGAGATCTTGAACGCTGGATTGCCGTTGTAGCGGTCGAGCTTGGGCAGGCCGACCACCCAGCGCGTGGTGGCGATCTCGGCGAGTGGCACCATGTCGCCGCGCGTGTTCCTGACCGGCAGGCGCAGGATCTCCTCGGGCCGGCTGCGCAGCGCCGGCTCGGCCTGCATCTGCACGCGCAGGATGCGGCCCTGGCGCACGAAGTCGTTGATGTAGGCAACGCCGAGCACCGACTGCATGGTGTCGTTGAGGCTGGCCAGATCGATCGAGAGGGCGCGCGCCTTGGCGGTGTCGACGTCGATCAGCAATTGCGGCGCCGGTTCCTGTCCTTCCGGCCGCACCCCTGCCAGCGCCGGGTTCTTGGCCGCCAGCCCGAGCGCCATGTTGCGCGCCTCCATCAGCTTGTCGCGGCCGAGGCCGGCGCGGTCCTGCAAGCGGAAGTCGAAGCCGCCGACGGCACCGAGTTCCGGAATGGGCGGCACATTAACAGCAAGGATGAACGCCTGCTTGATGCGCATCAGCGTCATGTTGGCGCGGGCGATGATGTCATCGGCCTTGGCTTCGCGCTCGTCCCAGTCCTTGAGGCGCGCGAACGCCAGCGCCGAATTCTGGCCGCGACCGAAGAAGGAGAAGCCGACGACGCCGATCACGTGCGCGATCTCGGGCTGCTTGAGATAGTAGCTTTCGATCTGTTTGACCACCTCCAGCGTCCGTTCCTGGGTCGCCCCCGGCGGCAGCTGGACCATGGTGACGAAATAGCCCTGGTCCTCCTGGGGCAGGAAGCTGCCAGGCAGGATCCGGAACAGCATGACAATGGCGACGAGGATCGCGCCGTAGAGAGCGAGCCAGCGCCCTGGTCGGCCAAGCACGCGGGCAACGCCGGCGCGGTAGCCGTGCACGGTGCGCCCGAAGACACGGTTGAACCAGCCGAAGAAGCCGGTGGTCGGCATCACTTCCTTGCCCGGCACATGCTTGAGCGCAGTCGCGCACAGTGCCGGCGTCAGTGTCAGTGCCATGCTGGCCGAAAACACCATGGTCAGCACCAGGGTCACCGAGAACTGCCGGTAGATGGCGCCCACCGAGCCGCCGAAGAAGGCCATCGGGATGAACACCGCGCACAGCACCAGGGTGATGCCGATCACCGCGGCGTAGATCTGGCCCATCGCCTTGATGGTCGCTTCGCGCGGCGCCAGGCCTTCTTCGGTCATGATGCGCTCGACGTTCTCGACCACGACGATGGCATCATCGACGACGACGCCGACTGCCAGGGCCATGGCGAACAGGGTCAGCACGTTGATGGAGAAACCGAACACGTACAGGCCGGTCAGCGCGCCCATCAGCGCCACCGGCACGACCACAGCGGGAATCAGGGTGACGCGGATGTTCTCGAGGAACAGGTACATGACCAGGAAGACGAGGATCACGGCTTCGGCCAAGGTCTTGACTACTTCGCTGATCGATATCTCGACGAAGCGGCTGGTGTCGTAGGGCACTTCCCAGGCGATGCCCTTTGGGAAGTATTTTTGGAGTTCGGCCATCTTGGCCTTCACCGCGGTGGCGACTTCGAGCGCGTTGCCGTCCGGGGCGACGCGCACGGCGATCGCCGCGGTGGGCTGGCCGTCGATGCGGGCGAAGATGTTGTAGTCCTGGGCGCCGAGTTCCACGCGGGCGACGTCGCGCACGCGCACCGTCGAGCCGTCGGCCTTCGCACGCACGATGACGTCGCCGAACTCCTCGGGCGTCGTCAGCCGACCGCGGGTGACGATGACGGCGTTGAACTGCTGGCCGCTCGCCGCCGGCGCCTGGCCTAGCTCGCCGGTTGCCAGCTGCACGTTCTGAGCGCGCACGGCCTGGACCACATCCGAGGGCGCCAGATTGAAGGCGTGCAGCTTCTCCGGCTTGAGCCACAGGCGCATCGAATATTCGGTGCCGAACATGATCGCTTCGCCGACGCCCTTGACCCGGCGCACCTGGTCGAGCACGTTGGCAGCGGCATAGCTGCCGAGTGCAACGTTGTCGAGGCTCTTGTCGGGCGAATACAGCGCCAGGAACAACAGGTAGTTGCGCGCCGGCTTGGTCACCGGCACGCCCAGCCGGCGCACGTCTTCCGGCAGGCGCGCCTCGACGCGCTTGTAGCGGTTCTGCGCCTCGACCGAGGCGTTGTCGAGGTTGGTGCCCGGCTCGAAGGTCAGCGTCAGCGTGCCGGTGCCGAGTTCGGACGAGGCCTCCATGTAGAGCAGGTGCTCGATGCCGTTCATCTCCTGCTCGATCAGCGCGGTGACGGTATCTTCGATCACCTGGGCCGAGGCGCCCGGATAGGTGATGTTGAAGGCGATCGAAGGCGGCGCGACCGTCGGGTATTGGGAGACCGGCAGCTTCTTCAGCGCCAGGCTTCCCGCCAAGACGATGAAGATGGCGATGACCCAGGCGAAGATCGGGCGGTCGATGAAGAAACGCGGCAGCACGGCGGCTCCTACTTCTTGTCGCCGGCCGGCGCGGTGGCAGCGGCCGGGGCGGCGGGTTGGGCCGTCGGGTTCCACGGCACCGCTTTCACCGGGCTACCCGGCCGGGCTTTTTGCAGGCCGTTGACGATCACCTGCTCGCCACCCTTGAGGCCTTCGGCGATGACCCAGTCGCCGCCCGCCATGCTGCCGACCTTGACCGGCAACGGAGCAGCCTTGCCATCGGCGCCGACGCTCATGACAAACTGGCCTTGCGGCGTGATCTGCACCGCGCGCTGCGGCAAGCGGATGGCGCCTTCCTGCACGGCCTCGGGAAAGCGGATGCGCACGAAGGTGCCCGGCAGAAGTTCGCGTTTCGGATTCGGGAACTCGGCGCGCATCTGGATCGACCCAGTGTTGGGGTCGACCGCGAGGTCCGAGAACAGGAGCCTGCCCGGCTGCGGGTAGATGCTGCCATCCTCGAGCAGCAACTCCACCTTGGTGCCGTCGGCGCGCTTGAGCTTGCCGGCCTTGACCGCCTGCTGCAGACGCAGGACATCGGCGTTCGACTGCGTGAAGTTGGCGTAGACGGGATCGATCTGTTCGATGGTGGCGAGCTGGGTTGCCTCGCCCTTGCCGACCAGCGCACCCTCGGTCACCAGGGCACGGCCGATGCGGCCGGAGATCGGCGCCAGGACATTGGCGTTTTCGAGGTCCAGATTCGCCTTCGCCAGCACAGCCTCGGCCTGTTTGAGCTTGGCGCTGGCCTGATCGAATTCCTGCTGGCTGACGGCCTTGATCGCCAGCAGGGACTTGTAGCGTTCCATGGTCAGTTTCGCCACCGCCACGTCGGCCTCGGCGGAGGCGGCAGCGGTCTTGTAGGTACGGTCGTCAATGCGGAACAGCGGCGTGCCGGCCTTGATGTCGCTGCCTTCGACGAACAGGCGCTTCTCGACGATGCCCTCGACGCGCGCACGCACTTGCGCCGTGCGCACTGCTTCCAGGCGTCCGGGCAGTTCGCGCGTCAGCGTCGCCGAGCCGGCCGTCACGGTAACGACATCGACTTCGGGGGGCGGCATGCTGCCGGGCCCGCCGGCCGCTCCCGGCGGCTGGTCGCCTTTGCCGCACGAGGCCAGGATTACGGCCAGCAATACCGGCGCGACAAGATTCCTCTTTTTCATGATCACCCTCGGTCGGGCCGGTAGGCCCGCAAGAAACAGTCTACGACCCGCTCGCCGCGCAACTCGTCGGCACACGACTCAGTCTCAGCGTTCATCAACCCGCGCAATCGATCATATCCGACCAGCATACCAATGAGAAGCTCGGCGGCCACTGCCGGATCGTCCCGACGCAAGTGGCCGGCAGCCATGGCATTGTCCAGAAAGTGGGCAAGATGGGATACCGTCTGCGCCGGACCCGCTGCGAAGATGCTGCGGGCAAGCTCCGGGCAGCGCGGCGCTTCCGCAATCAAGGCTCGAAACGTCGCCAACGCCGACGGACTCAGCACCTTCTCGCGATAGACCTTGGCAAAATGCATAAGGTTCGTTCGCAGGTCGCCATCTTCCGCCTCGAGTGTTACCAGAACCTGATGCATCGTCGTGCGGATGACTTCTTCGAACAGCGCTTCCTTGCTCTGGAAGTGGTTGTAGATCGTCTGCCGGGCAACGCCGGCACGCGCGGCGATACGATCGAGGCTGGCCCGATACCCTTCTTCCATGAAAGCTTCCGCGGCAGCCTCGAGCAGGCGCAGGCGGCCGGTGGTTGAAGTCCCGTCGATACTCTTGGGCATGCGGCATTGGCACCGTGAAACGCGAATTAGACTAGACTGTACAGTCTAGTCGGGCGCAAATCAACGCCGAGGCGGTGTTGGTTGTCCGCGACAGTGGAAACCTTCGAGCTAAGCCAGTTGCGTCCGTCGTGCCTTCAACGAGCGCAAAGTCGCCAAGGCCAAGTCGTAGTCAAACGCGGCAATCTGTTTTTCAAGCAGTTCAAAGTCGTCGCCCAACGCTTCTCTCAGCAGCGCTGCCTTGCGCTTGATGGCCCTGTTTGCGCGCAGGTCATCCGTGACCAGCCAGTGTTCCAACTGACCCAGCTCCGACCGGACCCACGCCCAGTTCACACCGGGCGCGGCTTCGCCATTGCCGTCGCCCAGAAGTTCCGTCAGGCGCGCGGAAAGCGGCGACCACGCATCTTCCAGCCCTTCAACCGCGGCTTCGATTTCCGGTATCGGACGATCTTCCCGGATCGCGGCTTCCAATGTTGCCGCCTGCGCCTGAATCGGCTTGACGCCCATCGTTGCCGACACTCCCTTCAGCGAGTGCGCCAGACGCATTGCTTCCGCTGACTCCCCCGCCGCAAGTTGTTGGCGCACGGTCGCCACGTCGCCGGCATGGCTTGCCACGTATTTCCGCAGCAAGCGGATGTAGCTGGCAATCCGGTCGCCGACATTTTTCAGGCCCTCCAGTACATCCAGCTCAGGGATCTCCTCAAGGCGCCTGCGCAGATCGATCGGATCCTCCGCCCGGGCCGAAGGCTCGGCAAATGAGGCGCCCGACCCGACCCGCTTGGGCAGCCAGTTCAGGATCTGGGTGAACAGCACCTTGGTGGCGACCGGCTTGGTAAGGTAGTCGCTCATGCCGGCGCCAAGACAGCGGGCACGATCCTCGTCGAAGGCGTTGGCTGTCAGGGCCAGGATGGGGGTACGCGCCCAGCCGGGCAAACGACGGATCGCCCGGGTTGCCTCCAGACCATCCATGACCGGCATCTGCACATCCATCAACACCAAATCGTAGGCCAGACGGCCGGCCATGGCCACCGCTTCGGCCCCGTTCGCCGCCAAATCAACTCTGAAACCGACTCCGGAAAGCAGTTCCAGCATGACCTCCTGGTTGACCAGATTGTCCTCCACCAGCAGCACTTGCGTGCCGCCGTAGTTGCGTGCCAGCGTTTGCTCCGGCGCCGTATCGACTTGAGCATACCGGGCATAGACGTCGGACACCGACGCCTGACCCCGCCCCAGGCGGGCGGTGAACCAGAAAGTGCTGCCGTGGCCAAGCTCACTGTCGACACCGACCTCGCCGTCCATCATATGCGCGAGGCGTTTCGAGATGGCCAGACCCAGACCCGTGCCGCCAAAGCGCCGGGTCGTGGAAACATCCGCCTGCTCGAAGACTTGGAACAGTCGTTCGCGCGCGTCCGGCGCAACGCCGATGCCGGTATCCCGAACCTCGAAGCGCAGCACCAGACCTGCTTCAGCGTCTGACTGTCTGCGCACTGCCAAGGTTACCGAGCCGGCATCGGTAAACTTCACCGCATTGCTGGCAAAGTTGACCAACACCTGGCCAAGTCGCAAGGGATCGCCATGCAGGATCGTCGGCAGGCCGGGCTCGACTTCCATTGCCAACACCAAGCCCTTTTGTCGCGCCTGATCGCCGACCAACGTCAGGACACTGGCAAGCACGTGATCGAGCAGAAAGTCGGTCTGCTCGAGCTGAACCTTGCCGGCCTCGATCTTGGAAATGTCCAGAATGTCGTTGAGCACGGAGAGCAGATGACCCGCCGCGGCCGACACCTTGGCCAACAGGGTTTCCTGGTGCGGATCGGTGCTGTGGCACTGCGCCAGGTGGGTCAGGCCAATGATGGCGTTCATCGGCGTGCGGATCTCGTGGCTCATGTTGGCCAGGAAAGTGCTCTTGGCCTGGTTTGCCTTTTCCAGTTGCGCCGTACGTTCGGCAACCAGTTCTTCCAGGTGGTGACGGTGACGATCGAGTTCTGCATCGACGCGCTTTCTTTCGGTGATGTCCTCCTTGATGGCCAGGTAATGCGTGATGCGGCCGTCGGCCTGATGGATTGGCGTGATGCGGGCAAACTCGACGTAGGTGCTGCCGTCCTTGCGCTTGTTGACGAACTCGCCGGTCCAGGTCTCGCCGCGGCCAAGCGCCTTCCACAGCGCGCGATGGGTCTCGGGGGGCGTCTGAGAGGTTTTCAGCACACGCGGGTTCCGGCCGATGACGTCCTCGGGGCGGTAGCCTGTCACTTGGCAGAAGGTCTCGTTCACGTATTCGATGCGCGCCTCCAGGTCGGTGATGACGACACTGGCGGGGCTCTGTTCGACCGTCAGCGACAGCTTGCGCAGACGCTCGTCGACCCGGCGCTGTTCGGTGATGTCCTGAACGGTGCCGACACCAAGAACCGGCTTGCCGTCGTCGTCGAAACGAACCTTGGCCCGCTCGCGTACCCAGCGGATTTCGCCGTCGGCGACGATTCGATGCTCGATGTCGTAGGGCGCGCCGAGCAGGGCCGCGTTCCAGGCGTCGGCGACGCACTGCCGGTCTTCCGGGTGCACGCTGGCCAGGAAGGCCTCGATGCTCAGAGGCGTACCGACCGGGATGCCGAACATGCGATAGGTCTCGGCGGACCATTCGAGACGGTCGGCCGGAATGTCGAGGCGCCAACTGCCGACCTGGGCAATCGCCTGGGCTTCGTTCAGCGCCGCCTCGCTGTCGCGCAGCCTTTCCTCGACGGCGCGCTGACCGGTGATGTCGCGGGCAATGCCGAGCACGCCAAGCAGGCGGCCGTCGCCGTCGCGCATCGGCGTCTTGATGGTTTCCAGCAGCTCGCGGTGGCCATCGTCAGCGTAGGTGATCCACTCCTCGTTGATGGACGGCTTGCCTGCCGCCACGGCTTCGCGGTCTTTCTGGCGGAAGAAATCGGCCAATGCCTGGTCGAGGAAATCGTGGTCGGTCTTGCCGACCACATCGGCCTCGCTGGCGCCGAAGAAGCGCTCGAACTTGGGGTTGCAGGTGAGGTAGACGCCGTCGGGATCCTTCAGCCAGATGAGGTCCGGAATGGTCTGGACGAGGGCCTTGAGCAAGCCGCGCTCGCTGCGAAGAAGCTGTTGGGTCGCCTTCAATGCGGAAATGTCGGTCACCGTGCCGACTGAGCGCAACGGCCCGCCGTCGGCGTCATGCTCGACGACACGGCCGCGGTCGAGGATCCAAAGCCAGGTGCCGTCGCGCGCCCGGAATCTGTACTCCATGTCGAAGCGGCCGTTGCTGGCGCCCGGCGCAACCATTGCACCGGCGTCGAAGGAGGATCTGTCCTCGGGATGGATACGCGCGCGCCAAGCCTCACGTCCGCCGGCGGCCCCGGGTTCGGGGAAGCCGAGCAGCTTGGTGAGCGCCTCGCTGCACGAGTATTGGTCGGTAGTGTGCTGGTATTCCCGGACGCCGATGCCGGTCGCGTCGAGAACCGCGTGCAGGTGTTCCTCGATGCGCACCTTTTCCAGGCGAAGATCTTCGCGGCTGTTCCAGGCCTCGTCGAGAATGCTCGCGCCTACCCGTTCGAGCAGGCGATGCTGGCCGATGACGCCGACGATGTGACCCTTGGCGTCGATGACTGCAAAATGGCGCAGCGCCGCCGCCGTCATGCGCGAGATCGCCTCGAATACGGTCGCCCGCTCCGATACCGCCATCACCGGCTTGGTGGCGACGTCGCTCAGGCGGACCAGCCCGGGGTCGGCATGCGCTGCCAGCAGGCGCGGCACATCGCGCTCGGTGATAATGCCGACCGCCTTATGGCCGCGCACCAGCATGACGTGATCGTGGCCGTTACGCAGCATCATGGCCAATGCCGCGTCCAATGTCGCTTCCGGGCGCAAGGCCGGTATGGTCCTGTCCATCACGGCTGCCAGACTCTCGTAGCGACGGAAGAAGTCGAGCCCCAGATGGGCACGGACATCCGATTCGCTGGCGACGCCGATCATCTCCTGGCGATCATTCACGGCCACCAGGTGGCGGATCCGGCGCTGTTGCAGGAGCCCATAGACTGTGCGGAAGTCGGTGTCGGCCAAGGCAGTCATCACGGGCGCCGTCATCACGGCCGACATCGGCGTTTCCGGCGGCTGCCGCTGATGCAGCAGGCGCACAAGATCGCGTTCGGTCACGATGCCGAGCGGGTGCACGCCGTCGGCGGTGACGATCAGGCAGGAGCGGCGGTGCACGCTCATCTGACCGGCCGCAGCGCCGAGCATGCAATCTGGCGCGACGTGGCGGACGTCGCGACTGACGATATCGATGAGTCTGAGGTTCTGGATCCCTGTCATGGCTGGCTGCAGCAGGCTCTCGTTTCGAGCCAGCATACACCCAAAGGCAGAGACGCGTGAAAGCGCGGTCCCAAGCGAAAGAGGCAGCCGAAGCTGCCTCTTTCCGGGTCGCCCGAGGGGATCAGTGACGCGGCTTGCGCAAGCGCTGAATTGCCGCCAGTTGCGCCACGGCTTCGGCCAGCTCGGCCTGGGCGCGGGCGTAGTCGAGTTCCGAATCCCGGTTGGACATGCTCTCCTCGGCCTTCTTCTTGGCGTCGAGCGCCTTGGCTTCATCGAGATCCTTGCCGCGGATCGCGGTGTCGGCGAGAACGGTGACCAAGCCCGGCTGGACTTCGAGAATGCCGCCGGCAACGAAGATCAGCTCTTCCTGATCCTGGCCCTGAATCTTGAGTCGGACCGCACCGGGCTTAATACGCGTCATCAGCGGCATGTGGCCGGGCAGGATGCCCAGCTCGCCGGCTTCGCCGGGGAGAACGACGAACTCGGCCAGCCCGGAGAAAATGGATTCTTCGGCACTGACGACGTCGACATGAATGGAAATTGCCATGGGCTATCCTTTAGGCCGCTTACTGAAGCGTCTTGGCTTTCTCGAACACTTCCTCGATACCGCCGACCATGTAGAAAGCCTGTTCGGGCAGGCTGTCGCATTCGCCGTCGACGATCATCTTGAAGCCCTTGATGGTCTCCTTGAGCGGCACGATCTTGCCCGGGGTGCCGGTGAACACTTCGGCGACGTTGAAGGGCTGCGACAGGAAGCGCTGGATCTTGCGGGCGCGGGACACGGCCAGCTTGTCGTCGGGCGACAGCTCGTCCATGCCCAGAATCGCGATGATGTCGCGCAACTCCTTGTAGCGTTGCAGCGTGGCCTGGACGCGGCGGGCGGTGGCGTAGTGCTCTTCGCCGACGACCAGCGGATCGAGCTGGCGCGAGGTCGAGTCGAGCGGATCGACGGCCGGGTAGATACCCAGCGAGGCGATGTCGCGCGACAGCACCACGGTCGAGTCGAGGTGCAGGAAGGTGGTGGCGGGCGAGGGGTCAGTCAAGTCGTCCGCAGGGACATAGACGGCCTGGATCGAGGTGATCGAGCCAACCTTG
>JBGOZF010000019.1:0-65193 GCA_041480065.1 Rhodocyclaceae bacterium | reverse complement strand
TCCTCCCGTCAGTTTCCTTTGATGCGCACGTAGCTTCCGGGCGCGTCTTCGATCGCCTTGAGCTTGCCCGAACCAGGCTTGCGCGCGGGCACTTTCTCGCCCGCGTGGCCGGCGACCCACTTGGCCCAGTCGACCCACCACGAGCCCGCGTGCTGCTCCGCGCCCGTGAGCCATTCCTCGGGGTTGGACGGCGTCTTGTCGTTGGTCCAGTAGCTGTACTTGTTCGCCTTGGGCGGATTGACGATGCCCGCGATGTGTCCCGAGGCCGACAGCATGAAGCGCACCGGCCCCTTGTAGGTGTTCACCGCCGCGTAGGTCGATTTCCACGGCGCGATGTGGTCCTCGCGCGTCGAGACCACGTAGGTCGGCGTTGCGATCTTGGTCAAATCCACCGGCGTGCCGTCGAGCGTGATGCCGCCCGGCTCGATCAGCTTGTTTTCGATGTACATCTTGCGCAGATAGAACGAATGCATGGCCGCCGGCATGCGCGTGGAATCGCTGTTCCAATAGAGCAGGTCGAATGGGAAGGGGTCCTTGCCCAAGAGGTAGTTGTTGACCACGAACGACCAGATCAGGTCGTTGGCGCGCAGCATGTTGAAGGTGCCGGCCATTTCGGTGCCTTCGAGGAAGCCGCGCTCCGCCATCTTCTTCTCGAGGCTGGCCACTTGCTGCTCGTCGATGAACACGCCGAGTTCGCCGGGGATCGAGAAATCGAGCATGCTGGTGAAGAAGGTCGCCGAGGCGATGCGCTTGTCCTTCCTGGCCGCCATGTAGGCGAGCGTCGAGCCGAGCAGGGTGCCGCCGAGACAATAGCCGGCGGTGTTGATTTCCTTCTCGCCGGTCTGCTCGCAGACCTTGTCGACGGCCACCAGGGCAGCCTCGATCAGGTAGTCCTCGAAGCTCTTCTGCGCCAGCCGCTCGTCGGGGTTGACCCAGGAAATGACGAAGACGCTGTGACCCTGGTCGGTCGCCCACTTGATGAAGGAGTTCTTCTCGCGCAGGTCGAGGATGTAGTACTTGTTGATCCAGGGCGGGAAGATCAGCAGCGGCCGCTTGTAGTGTTCCTTGGTCGTCGGGTTGAACTGGAGCAACTGGATCAGGTCGTTCTGGAACACCACCTTGCCCGGCGTGGTGCCGACGTTCTTGCCGAGCTCGAAGGCCGTGGTGTCGGTCATCTTGATGCGAAGGTTGCCGTCGCCTTCTTCGATGTCGCGCAACAGGTTGTTGAAGCCCTTGACCAGATTCTGGCCGTGGCTCTTCACGGTTTCGCGGAAGACTTCAGGATTGGTGAGCGCGAAGTTCGAAGGCGAGAGCGCGTCGATGAACTGGCGGGTGAAGAAGTTGACTTTCTTCTCGGTGTTTTCGTCCATGCCCTCGACGTTGCGGACGGTGTCGTGGATGTGGCGCGCAGTGATCAGGTAGGACTGCTTGATGAAGTCGAACAGGAAATGTTCTTCCCACTGCTCGTCCTTGAAGCGCTTGTCGTCCTTGGCCGGCGAGGCGATGGGCATCGTATCCATGCCGGTGAAGCGCATCATCGAATGCTGCCAGAGCGAGAAGTAATCCCAGACGAGATTCATCTGCGCCTGCGCCAGCTTGTACGGATTGGCCAGCATCTTGGCCATCATGTCCATGAAGGCCTGGGCGATGCCCAACTCGTCGGCGGGTGCGGTCATGCCCTTGTGAAGCTGGCGCTGGACATGATCGGTGAGCAGCTTGGAGGCGCGTTGCGCGACTTCGGCGTAGGTCTTGGCCACTTCTGCCGGATCCGGCAGTGGGGCGTGTTCTGGTGCTGGGGTGGACATGTCGGGCTCCTGTTCAGGTTCTTACAAAACGGATGCTGCCGTTCTCGACGACGCGCTCTAGTCGGCGCGCTTGCTGCAAATAGTTCAGGTGGGCGATTGCTTCGCCCATGGCGAACATCACTTGATGCGGGTCGGTGATTTCGCGCGGGAATAGTACCGGGATCAATTCGGCCGCCGTCTTCGGCGTGGCGCAGGCCTCCAGCAGGTCGTCACAGCGGGCGGCGTGATGCGTCTCCAACTGGGCGACGCGGGCATGGAGGCCGCGGAAAGGCAGGCCGTGCGAGGGCAGTACCAGCGTGTCTTCCGGCAGGGCGCGCAGGCGGTCGATCGAAGTCAGGAAGCCGTTCAGCGGATTCGCGTCCGGGGTGGCGGCGAACACGCTGATGTTGGTCGAAATGCGCGGCAGCAGCATGTCGCCGGAGATCAGGACGTGCGTTTCGTCGCAGTACAGGCTGGCATGCTCGGGCGCGTGGCCGTCGCCGACGATCACCCGCCACTGGTGCTTGCCGATGCTTATCTGATCGCCGTCCTGGATCCGGTGGAATGTGGCCGGGATGGTCGGCACGCCGCGCGCATACACGTTGCCGCGGGCTCGCAGGCCCTCGATCGGCGCCTCATCGAGGCCGTGGTTGCGGAAAAAGTCGAGCATCGCCGGGATGGAGCAGCCGGCGATCTGTGCGTGCACCATGTGGGCGGTCAGGTACTCGCTCTGGGTCATCCAGAGTTCCGCCTGGGTCTGGTCCTGGAGCCAGGCGGCGAGGCCAAGGTGGTCGGGATGGAAATGGGTGACCAGCAGGCGGCTGACTTCCCTTTCGCCGAGAATCTGCTGCCAGGCCTCCTTCACCGGGGCCACCGAGAAGCCGGTATCGACGGCTGTCCAGGCATTGCCGTCCTCCAGCAGCCAAAGGTTGATGTGGTCGAGGGCGAACGGCAGCGGCATTCGCAGCCACAGGATGCCGGGGTGCACGGAACACGTCCGGCCGGTTGGCGGCGGCGTGTCGTGGGGGTAGTTGATGACGGCGGTGATCACGGTCGGCGAATTGCCTTGTGCGGGGAAATCTGTTTAACTGCCCCGGAAAAGTTCTGCAAAGACAGCATTCTACATGAATGGCGGAACGATGGTGCAGTGCAGCAATTTCTTCGATTCGAGTCGGTCATGAGCAAATCCTCCTTCACGATTGCCGATCTGTCCCGCGAGTTCCAGATCACGCCTCGCACCATACGCCACTACGAAGATCAGGGCCTGTTGGCTCCCCAGCGCGAGGGCCTGCAGCGCGTCTATTCGAAGCGCGACCGCACGCGCCTGAAGCTGGCCTTGCGCGGCAAGCGGCTGGGGCTGTCGCTGGCCGAAATCCGCGAACTGATCGACATGTACGACACCACCGCCGATGAAAGTTCGCAACTCCTCAAGTTCCTTACCGTGCTGTCCCAACGCAAAGCGGCCCTGGAGCAGCAGCGGGAAGACATCGAAGCCGTTCTCGCCGAGGTTCGCCGGTTCGAACGTCAATGCCAGCAACTGCTCGCCGCTCAGACGGCAGGCAAACCGCGCGGTCGCAAGGCCGCTTAGGTCCTGGTTCCGAAGGCAAACGATATATTGACGTTGACGTCAACGTCAACCTAGAATCCCGGCCAGGAGGGGGCATGGACAAACGACCAACATTCGAACCGCGCGATCCGGACTGGGCGCGCAAGGTGAAAGAGAGCTTTGCTTCCCAGAAGGTCATGCAGACGCTCGGGGCGGAACTGGTCTCAGTGACGCCCGGCCGCTGCGAGATTCGCTTGCCCTGCCGCGACGACCTGACCCAGCAGCATGGCTTCATCCAGGCCGGCATCGTCTCCTCGATCGCCGACAACGCCGGCGGTTATGCCGGATTCAGCCTGATGCCCGCCAACGCCTCCGTGCTGGCGGTGGAATTCAAGATCAACTTCCTTGCCCCCGCCACCGGCGATTATCTGCTGGCTGTCGCCGAGGTCATCAAGCCTGGCAAGACCCTGTTCATCACCCGCGCCGAGGTCTACGCCTACCGAGACGGCGTGCCCACCCACTGCGCGGCCATGCAGCAGACGCTGATGAATGTAACCCCCGATTCAGGAGGCAAGTGACCATGCTCGGACTCGATTTCGATCTCGGCGAAACTGCCGAAATGCTGCGCGATACCGTCAAGGCTTTTGCCGACAAGGAGATCGCGCCGCGAGCGGCGACGATCGACCGCGACGACCAGTTTCCGATGGACCTCTGGTGCAAGTTTGGTGACCTGGGCGTGCTGGGCATGACGGTGGAAGAGGAATACGGCGGTGCCAACATGGGCTACCTGGCGCACATCATCGCCCTGGAAGAAATTTCGCGCGCCTCGGCCTCGGTGGCGCTTTCCTACGGCGCCCACTCGAATCTGTGCGTGAACCAGATGCGGCGCAACGGCAGCGAAGCGCAGAAGCGCAAATACCTGCCCAAGCTCGTGTCGGGCGAACACGTCGGGGCACTAGCGATGTCCGAAACCGGTGCCGGCTCCGACGTGGTGGCCATGCGCCTGCGCGCCGACAAGCGCGGCGACCGCTACATCCTCAACGGTACCAAGATGTGGATCACCAACGGTCCCGATGCCGACACCCTGATTGTCTACGCGAAGACCGACCTGGCCGCGGGTGCGAAGGGTATGACCGCCTTCATCGTCGAGAAGGGATTTGCCGGCTTCTCGGTGGCGCAGAAACTCGACAAGCTCGGCATGCGCGGCTCGCACACCGGTGAGCTGGTGTTCCAGGACTGCGAGGTGCCGGAAGAGAACGTGCTCGGCCAGGTCGGCGGCGGCGTCAAGGTGCTGATGAGCGGCCTCGACTACGAACGCGCCGTGCTCTGCGGCGGGCCGCTCGGCATCATGGCGGCCTGCATGGACGTCGTGGTCCCCTACGTGCATGACCGCAAGCAGTTCGGCCAGGCCATCGGCGAATTCCAGCTCATGCAGGGCAAGCTCGCCGACATGTACACCACTTGGCAGGCCTGCCGCGCCTACGTCTATGCGCTCGGCAGCGCCTGCGACCGCATGGATCACGCGCGCACCTTGCGCAAGGATGCGGCCGGCGCCATTCTCTACTGCGCCGAAAAGGCGACCTGGATGGCCGGCGAAGCGATCCAGGCGCTCGGCGGCAACGGCTACATCAACGAGTATCCGACCGGCCGCCTGTGGCGCGATGCCAAGCTCTACGAAATCGGTGCCGGTACCAGCGAGATCCGCCGCATGCTGATCGGACGCGAACTATTCAACGAAACCGCATAGGGGAAAAATCATGAGCGACCCTATCGTCATCGTCTCCGCTGCCCGCACGCCCATGGGCGGGTTTGGCTGCGGCCGCCGCTTTGCGGCTTAACGTTCGCTGCGCTCACATTAGCCTGCGCCGAAACCGCCTTCTGAATCTAGTTAGGAGATCACCATGCAAGACCCCATAGTCATTGTTTCCGCCGCGCGTACTCCGATGGGCGGTTTTCAGGGCGACTTCAATTCGCTGACCGCGCCGCAACTGGGCGCCGTCGCCATCAAGGCAGCCGTCGAGCGTGCCGGCCTGAAGCCCGAGCAGATCGAGGAAGTCGTCTTCGGCAACGTGCTCCAGGCGGGCGTCGGCCAGGCACCGGCGCGCCAGGCGGCGATCGGTGCGGGACTGCCGCTTTCGGCCGGCTGCACCACGGTGCACAAGGTTTGCGGCTCGGCGCTGAAGTCCGTGATGCTGATGCACGACAGCCTGCTCGCCGGCAGCTACGAGATCGGCGTCGCTGGCGGCATGGAGTCGATGAGCAATGCGCCCTACCTGTTGCCCAAGGCGCGCGGCGGCATGCGCCTGGGCCACGGCCAGGTACTCGACCACATGTTCTTCGACGGCCTCGAGGATGCCTACGAGAAAGGCCGCCTGATGGGCACCTTCGCCGAGGTCTGCGCCGAGAAGTACGGCTTCACGCGCAAGGACCAGGACGACTTTGCCGTCCGCTCCACCACGCGCGCGCAGAACGCAATCAAGGATGGCTCCTTCGCCTGGGAGATCGCTCCGGTCACCGTTGCCGGCAAGAAGGGCGACGTGGTCGTCGATAAGGACGAGCAGCCGCCGAAGGCGCAACTCGACAAGATCCCGAACCTGAAACCCGCCTTCAAGAAGGACGGCACCGTGACGGCCGCCAACTCGTCGTCGATCTCCGACGGCGCCGCGGCCGTGGTGCTGATGCGCGAATCGAAGGCGAAGGCACTCGGGCTTACGCCGCTTGCGCGCATCCTCGGTCACGCCACGCACGCCCAGGAGCCGGCCTGGTTCACCACCGCGCCCGTGGCAGCCATGCAGAAGCTTCTGGCCAAGACGGGCTGGAACGTCGCCGACGTCGACTACTGGGAGATCAACGAGGCCTTCGCCGTCGTCACCATGGCGGCGCTGCACGATCTCAAGCTGCCGGCCGACCGGGTGAATGTTCATGGCGGCGCCTGCGCGCTCGGTCATCCCATCGGCGCTTCAGGTTGCCGCATCCTGGTGACGCTGCTCGGCGCCCTGAAGAAATACGGCGGCAAGCGCGGTGTCGCCAGCCTGTGCATCGGCGGCGGCGAGGCCGTGGCGCTGGCGGTCGAGATGGTGTGAATCCGGCGCCGACCTACTTCAAGCTGGCGCTGACGATGTTCTTCTGGGGCGGCACCTGGATCGCGGCACGCGTCGTCGTTCAGGAGGTGCCGCCGCTGGCCGCAGCGGTCTGGCGCTTCCTGTTCGCGGTGGTCAGCCTAGGAGGCCTCGTGCTCTGGCACTACCGCCGCCTGCTGCCGCTCACCCGCCGCGAGGCGCTCCAGGTGCTGGCACTCGGTGCCACCGGCATTTTCCTCTACAACATCTGCTTCCTGTTCGGCATGCAACATATGGCCGCGGGCCGCGGCGCGCTCGTCGTGGCGTTGAACCCGGTCGTGGTGACGCTCGGCGCCTGGCTGCTGCTGGGCGAGCCGATGACGCGGCTGAAAGCGCTCGGCAGCGCGGTGGCGCTGGTAGGCTGCCTGACCGTGATCGGCAAGGGCTCGCCGCTGGCGCCGCTTGCCGGCGACATCGGTCAGGGCGAACTGCTAATCCTCGCCTGCGCGCTTCTCTGGGCCAGCTACACGCTGATCGGTCGCGTGGCCATGCGCACGATCTCGCCGCTCGTGGCCACCACCTATGCTTCGGTCGCCGGCTGGCTCATGCTGCTGGCGGTGGCGCTGACGCATGCGCCCGGCGACCTCGCGCCTGACTACTCGCCGCGTTCCTGGGCAGCGCTGCTGTTTCTCGGCCTGCTCGGCACCACGCTTGGCTTCACGTGGTTCAATCAAGGCGTGCAGAAGATCGGCGCCGCGCGTGCCTCGATATTCATCAACTTGGTGCCGGTGGCCGCAGTGCTGCAGGCCGCGTGGTTGCTCGACGAACGGCCCGGGCCATCGGTTCTGTTCGGCGGCCTGCTGGTGCTCGCGGGCGTGGCGCTCACCCAATACTCCGCTAGAAAGGTGCAAGCATGATCCTCAACGAATCCCAGCGCATGATCCGCGACATGATGCGCGACTTCGCCCGCGAACGCCTGGCGCCCTTCGCCGCCGAGCGCGACCGGCAGGCGAGCTTCCCGAGTGATGCCTTGAGGGAACTCGCTGGTCTCGGCGCCTGGGGCATGGTGGTGCCCGAGCAGTGGGGCGGCGCGGGACTCGACTATTTCTCGCTCGCCATCGCGCTGGAGGAGATCGCCGCCGGCGACGGCGCCACCTCGACCATCCTCTCGGTGCAGAACTCGCTGGTCTGCGGCATCCTCATGAAGTACGGCAATGACGCGCAGAAGGCACGCTGGCTCAAGGGCGCGGCGTCGGGCGAACTGCTGGGCTGCTTCTGCCTCACCGAGCCGCACGTCGGCTCGGACGCGGCGGCCATCAAGACCAAGGCAGTCAAGGACGGCGACGGCTGGGTGCTGAACGGCGTCAAGCAGTTCATCACCTCCGGCAAGAACGCGCAGATCGCCATCGTCTTCGCCGTCACCGATCCGGCCGCGGGCAAGAAGGGCATCTCCTGCTTCGTCGTGCCGACGGACACGCCGGGTTACGTCGTCGCCCGCATCGAGGAGAAGCTCGGCCAGCATGCCTCCGATACCGCGCAGATCCTGCTCGAGGACTGCCGCATCCCGGCCGATTGCCTGCTCGGCCGCGAAGGCGAGGGCTACCGGATCGCGCTTTCCAACCTCGAAGCCGGCCGCATCGGCATCGCCTCGCAGAGCGTCGGCATGGCCCGATCGGCGCTGGAGGCCGCACTTGCCTATGGCCGCGAGCGCGAGGCCTTCGGCAAGCCGATCATCGAGCACCAGGCGGTGAGCTTCCGGCTCGCCGACATGGCCACGAATATCGAAGCGGCGCGGCAACTGGTGTGGCATGCCGCCAGCCTCAAGGACGCCGGCGAGCCCTGTCTCAAGGAGGCCAGCATGGCCAAGTTGTTTGCCTCGGAGATGGCCGAACGGGTATGCTCTGACGCCATACAGATCCATGGCGGCTACGGCGTCGTGACCGACTTCCCGGTCGAACGCATTTATCGTGACGTTCGCGTCTGCCAGATCTACGAGGGAACGTCCGACATCCAGCGCCTGGTCATCGGCAGGGCACTGGTCGACAACTAGAATGGCAAAGGGACAGGCGTGGCCGAAGCGATAACGTTTCACTTCGATTTCTCGTCGCCGTACTCATATCTCGCCAGCGAGAAGATCGATGCCCTGGCGGCCCGTCATGGCCGTGAGGTGCTCTGGCGACCGCTGTTGCTGGGCGTGATCTTCCAGCACTGGGGTACGGCTTCTCTGGTCAAGCAGCCGGCCCAGGAAAAGTACGCGCCGAACGACATGGCCCGCTCGGCCCGCTTCATGGGCATACCGTTTCGCTTCCCCTCGAGTTTTCCGTTGCCCACCCAGCAGGCCGCGCGCGCCTTCTACTGGATGCAGGATCACGACGACGCCGAGGCCCGGCAGTTCGCCCATGCCGTCTTTCGCGCCTTCTACGTCGACGACCGTGACATCTCCGCGCCGGCGACGGTGCTCGACATCGCGGCGGCGATGGGCGTCGACAAGAACGCGCTCTCGGCGGCGCTTGCCTCCACCGAACTGAAGGAACGTCTTCGGCGCGAGACCGATGCGGCGATCGCCGCCGGCGTTTTCGGCGCGCCCTGGATCGTCGTCGATGGCGAAGTCTTCTGGGGTGCGGACCGCCTGCCCCAGATCGAGAAGTGGCTTGAGAACGGAGGCTTTTGAATGAGCGTCATCAAGTCCCGCCTCGACACGCGTTCCGAAGAGTACCGCGCGGCGGCAGCGGCCATGAACGCGCTGGTCGCCGACCTGCGCGAGAAGACGGCGCTGGTCAGCCGCGGCGGCTCGGAGGAGGCGCGCCAGAAGCACCTCGCGCGCGGAAAGCTGTTGGCACGCGACCGCATCGACCAGTTGATCGATCCGGGCGCGTCCTTCCTCGAACTCTCGCCTCTTGCGGCGTGGAATCTCTACCGTGGTGACATTGCATCGGCGGGTTTGGTGACCGGCGTTGGCCGCGTCTCGGGTGTCGAGTGCGTCATCGTCGCCAACGACGCCACGGTCAAGGGCGGATCGTATTACCCGATGACGGTGAAGAAGCATCTGCGCGCCCAGGAGATCGCCGCCGCGAATCGCCTGCCCTGCATCTACCTGGTCGACTCGGGCGGCGCCAACCTGCCGATGCAGGACGAAGTCTTTCCCGACCGCGACCACTTCGGTCGCATCTTCTACAACCAGGCCAACCTCTCCGCCCAGGGCATCCCACAAATCTCCGTGGTCATGGGCTCCTGCACGGCAGGCGGCGCCTACGTGCCGGCGATGTCGGACGAAGCCGTGATCGTGCGCAACCAGGGCACCATCTTCCTCGGCGGCCCGCCGCTGGTGAAGGCCGCCACCGGCGAAGTGGTGACGTCCGAAGACCTCGGTGGCGGCGACGTGCATACGCGCATCTCCGGCGTTGCCGATCACCTGGCCGAGAACGATCATCACGCGCTCTCGATCGCCCGGCGCATCGTCGGCAACCTCAATTGGCGCAAGGAAGTGACGCTCGATCTGGCGACGCCCGAAGAGCCGCTCTACGACCCGGCCGAACTCTACGGCGTGATTCCCGCCGATACGCGCAAGCCCTACGACGTGCGCGAAGTCATCGCCCGCCTGGTCGACGGTTCGCGCTTCGACGAATTCAAGGCGCGCTATGGCACCACGCTGGTGACCGGCTTCGCGCGCCTCTACGGCTACCCGGTCGGCATCGTCGCCAACAACGGCATCCTGTTCTCGGAATCGGCGCTCAAGGGTGCCCATTTCATCGAGCTGTGCGCGCAGCGCAGCATCCCGCTGGTGTTCCTGCAGAACATCACCGGCTTCATGGTCGGCAGGAAGTACGAGAACGCCGGCATCGCCCGCGACGGCGCCAAGATGGTGACCGCGGTGGCGACTGCCGCGGTGCCGAAGCTCACGTTGATCATCGGCGGCTCCTTCGGCGCCGGCAACTACGGCATGTGCGGGCGGGCCTACTCGCCGCGCTTCCTGTGGATGTGGCCGAATGCGCGCATCTCGGTCATGGGCGGCGAGCAGGCCGCCTCGGTGCTGGCCACCGTCAAACGCGACGGCCTCGAAGCGGCGGGCAAGACCTGGCCGGCCGACGAGGAGGAAGCGTTCAAGGCGCCGATCCGCGAGCAGTACGAAAGCCAGGGCCATCCCTATTTCGCGAGCGCGCGCCTGTGGGACGATGGCATACTGGACCCATTGCAGACCCGGCGCGTCATGGGCCTGGGCCTGTCGGCGGCGCTCAACGCGCCGATCGGCAAGACGAACTTCGGCGTATTCAGGATGTAAGGGACCGACATGTACAAGAACATCGTTACCGAGATCGACAGCGGCGTCGGCATCATTACCCTCAACCGGGCGGATCGCCACAACGCGTTCGACGACGTGCTGATTCAGGAAATGGTGCGCGCCCTCGGCGTCATGGGCCGTGACGACAGCGTGCGCGTCGTCGTGCTCTCGTCCACCGGCAAGAGCTTCTGCGCCGGGGCCGATCTCGGCTGGATGCGCGATGCCGCCGCACTGAGCACGGAAGAGAACCAGCGCGACGCCCGCGTGATGGCCGAAATGCTCAAGCGCATTGCCACCATCCCCAAGCCGACCATCGCCCGCGTCCAGGGGCCGGCCTACGGCGGCGGCGTCGGCCTGGTGGCCGCCTGCGATATCGCCGTTGCTACCTTCGAAGCCCAGTTCTGCTTCTCGGAAGTGCGGCTCGGCCTGATCCCCGCGGTGATCAGCCCCTACGTGATCGCTGCCATGGGTACGCGGCACGCACGTCGCTACATGTTGACGGGCGAGAGCTTCTCCGCCTCCGAGGCGTATCGCATCGGCCTGATCCACGAAATGGTGGCCGATGAAGCCGGGCTCGACGACGCGGTCGGCCAGATCGTCACCGCCCTGCTGCAGAACGGGCCACGCGCGATCGGGGAATGCAAGGACCTCGTCCGCGCCGTCGTCAATCGGCCGCTCGACGCCGAGTTGATGGACGATACCGCAAGGCGCATCGCCCGGGCGCGTGCCTCCGACGAAGGCCGCGAAGGTGTCGCCGCCTTCCTGGACAAGCGCCGTCCGTCCTGGGTTGCGGAGTAGCGCCGAGTGTTCGGCAAGATCCTGATCGCTAACAGGGGAGAGATCGCCTGCCGCGTCATCCGCACGGCGCGGCAGATGGGCATCCGCACGGTCGCGGTCTATTCCGAGGCCGATGTCGGCGCCCGCCATGTCCGGCTGGCCGACGAGGCTGTAGCGATCGGTCCGGCGGAGGCGCGCGAATCGTACCTGTCGATCGAACGCATCATCGCCGCCGCGCGCGAGACCGGCGCCGAAGCGATTCATCCGGGTTACGGCTTTCTGTCCGAGAACGAGCATTTCGCGCTCGCCTGCGAGCAGGCCGGCATGGTCTTCATCGGGCCGCCGGCCGCGGCGCTACGTGCCATGGGCTCGAAGGCGGCGGCCAAGATGTTGATGGCGGAAGCCGGCGTGCCGCTGGTGCCGGGCTACCACGGCGACGATCAGGATCCGCAAATGCTGGCATGGGAGGCCGAGGTCATCGGCTACCCGGTGCTGATCAAGGCTTCCGCAGGCGGCGGCGGCAAGGGCATGCGCATCGTCCGCGCCGCTGGCGAGTTTGCCGATGCCCTGGCCTCGTGCAAGCGCGAAGCGGCGTCGAGTTTCGGCGACGAGCGCGTGCTGGTCGAGAAGTACCTCCAGCGCCCGCGCCATATCGAGATACAGGTGTTCGCCGACTGGGGCGGCAACGTCGTGCATCTCTTCGAGCGTGACTGCTCGGTGCAACGCCGCCACCAGAAGGTGCTGGAGGAAGCACCGGCGCCGGGCATGAGCGCCGCGCGCCGTGCGGCGATGGGCAAGGCGGCCGTCGAGGCGGCGCGGGCCGTCGGTTACGTCGGTGCCGGCACGGTCGAGTTCATCGTCGACACGACAGACGAAATGAGCGGCACCTTCTACTTCATGGAAATGAACACCCGTCTCCAGGTCGAACACCCGGTCACGGAGATGATCACCGGGCTCGATCTCGTCGAATGGCAGTTGCGCGTCGCCGCCGGCGAGCCGCTGCCGCTGGCGCAGGAACAACTCGCCATTCGCGGCCATGCGCTGGAGGCGCGCATCTACGCCGAGGATCCCGACAAGGGCTTCCTCCCGTCAACGGGAAGACTGACCCATCTGGCGCCGCCGGCCGAGTCGCTGCACGTGCGCGTCGATACCGGGGTCGAGCAGGGCGACGAGATCTCGTCGCACTACGACCCGATGATCGCCAAGCTGATCGTCTGGGATGAAACCCGCGAAAGGGCGCTCGCGCGCATGTTGCAAGCCCTGGCGCAGTATCGCGTCGTCGGGGTCGCCAACAATGTCGGCTTCCTTTCGAAGCTCATCGCCTGTCCGGCCTTCGCCCAGGCCGACCTCGATACCGGCCTGATCGAAAGGGAAAGGGAATTCCTGTTCGGCGGTACCACCGAGCCGCCGCGCGAAGCCTGGCTTGCCGCGGCCCTGGCCGAGCTCTTGCGCGAGCGCGCGACGGCGGCGCAGCTTGCCGCGGCCGGCGGCGATCCGCATTCGCCCTGGCACGGCCGCGACGGCTGGCGCCTGAACAGCGTCGCGCGGCGCAGCCTCGCCTTCCGTTGCGAGCAGACCGAGAAGATTATCCAGGTGGCCTACGCCGGCCGCGAATTCGTACTCGAGATCGACGGCCAGCCCACGCGCGCCGGCGGCCAACTGCTGCCCGGCGGCGAACTGCGTGCCGACCTCGGCGGCTCGCGGAGCAGCGTCACCGTCGTCGTCGCCGCCGAGAAGCGCCATGTTTTCCTGCACGGCCGCTGCCACGTGCTTGCCGCCGTCGATCCGCTTTCACATTCGCTCGATGCCGGCGGCGCCGAAGGCGGCCTCACGGCGCCGATGCCCGGCAAGATCATCGCCCTGATCGCCAAACCCGGCGAGAAGATCGCCAAGGGCGCGCCGCTCCTGATTCTCGAAGCCATGAAGATGGAACACACCATCGCCGCGCCCAGCGACGGCATCGTCAAGAGTTTCCGTTATGCCGTCGGCGAGCAGGTCAGCGACGGCGCGGAACTGGTGGAGTTTGAGGCGGCATAAGGGCGGTCGGCCGGGTGAGTGGAGCGAGAAATCATGTCTCGCGTGCGCCATTGCCGGTAGTGCCGGGTGCAGCCGCCTGGCGCTTGACGTAGTCCTGGTGGATCATATTGCCGAGCAGGACGTTGACGAATCCGCCGCCCAAGCCATCTGCGCCGCCGGCGACAATATCGGGGACGATCTTGATGCCGCCCTTGGCAAGTGACTCGGCCACCTGAACGACGGCATAGTTCCCGGCTTCCATCGAACTCACCTTCTGCTGGATGACCTTCGCCTCGGCGCCGCCGACGGCCAGGATCTTGGCCCCTCCCGCCTCGCCCACGGTACGCAGCACGGTGGCATCCGCCTCGGCGTTGATCGTCTTGGACTTGGCATTGCCTTCGGCAGACTTGACGGTGGCGCGCGCCTCGAACTCGGCGATGGTGACTTTCCGCTCAGCGTCGACCACACGCGCCTGGGTATCGGCGAGGGCAGTGGCCTGTTCGAGTTCCTGGCGGACACCCTGTGCCTGCCGCTGGGTCTCGTACGTGACTCGCTCCTGCTCCGCGATCTTGCGGTCGGTCAAGGTGCGCATGAGTTCGTCGGGCGGAACGATATCGCCGATCAGCGTGTCGACGGCGCCGACGTTATATTCCTTGAGCGCGGCCGAGATCGAATCGCGGGCCTCAGTCTGGCGGACGGAGCGGTTCCTGAGGAAATCGATAATGTCGCTGCCTTGCGCGGCATTGCGGAAGTAGTTGCCGATGGTCGGCTCAAGCACCTGGGTCACAAGCGCACTCATGTCGCCGAAACGGGCGATGACCTTCGGCGCATCGTTGCGCGGGATGTGGATGATCTGAGATACATCCAGATTGAACTTGAAGCCATCGGCGGAGCGCACGGTGATTGTGGACAGGTTGGCATCGAGGTGGTGCGCTTCCGTCTTGCCGGTAGCCCAGTTCAGCACGACGTTCGCCGTCGGGACGTTGACCACCTTGTGGGTGTAGGGGTTGATGGGGTACTTGCCGGGGTCAAGCGGATCGACCCACACGCCCTTTTCGCCTTTGGATACGAGATTTCCATGCCTGAAGGTATCGCCGGTGACGTCCTTGCCCTCCTTGCCGACGTAGGCGATGACCACGCCGACGGTGGCAATGGGCACCGTGATCATGTCGACGATCTCGACGGCCGCGAAACGCGGATTCAGAAAGTAGCGCCCGGCAAGAAGCACTTGTTCCTGCAGGCCCTTGTATCCGCCGTTGGCCACGAAAAGATCGGGATCCTGGAACATGTTGTGTGATTCGATCTTCTCGCCTGCGATCTCGCCGGTGGGCAGCGGTTGGCCTTCGCTTGTGGTGACGATGCCAACCTTGTTCTCGGGAATGTTGATCACGTCGGCCAGTTGCACCTCGTAAAGTATCGGATTGACGCGGTATGTCCCGGGCGGGATGACTTTCATTTGCGGACCGCGCTCGCCGCCTCCCGCGAAGAACGCCTTGGCGTCTTGGTAGGATTCGCACTCGACACCCTTGGCGATGACGCGTCCGCTGGGCAGCGGCTTGCCGTCGCAAGCCTGCACGACGCCGACCGAACCTTGCGGCACCGTGAGGAACTTGACGAGTTCAACGGTGTACTGCCATGACCACAGGCCGATGTGCAAACCCGGCGGCAGGGTGTCTGCCTGATAACCCGCTTCGCCTTCGAGCGCAATGATCTGCCCGTCGGGAAGGTTGCGGTTGGCACCAAAGATGACGAACTTCTTGGTTACGGTTCCGACGCTGTCGTCGGGAACGATGATGACGCCAAATAGCCACAGGAGTGCCTTCCAAAAGAACGCAGCTGCAATAATCAGGACGAACCCGCCAATAAGCCCTAAATGACGAAAGACGAATTCCATGATTCCCTTTCCGCAATCTCGATGCGATCTATGACATGCGCGACCATATACCGACTTCATTCGTTTCGAGTCGTTGGACGTTCCTTCGGCAGATCGACGCCAGGCATGCGCGGTGGCGCAGTATCGGGCTTACAGAGGAATCGAAAGCTGCGCCGATTGGGTAGCATGCGGCCATCAAGAGACGCTGACGAGGCACGGGAATAGCCCCTTGGGGCATCTGGTCCGCACTCGACAGCCGAGATTCACGAATCAATGCTCTGTGACGCTTGATCGGCCATTGCTGCCGCTGGTCTTATGGTGCGGCCCCGCGTCGTCAGGGCGCTTTTCATGTGCCGGCGCACCTCCACGCAGGAGGCCGACTGCTTGCCGCTATCGCCTGATTCTCCATGACCTGCCACGACAACAATTTTTCACAGCTATATCGTTCGATATAGCCTGAACAATATATACTTGCGCTGACCGCCAACCGGGAGCAGTCCGCCGGCGTCGGCCAGAACAGACGCCATGAAGACGACCGGTTGGACTTCGAGCGATTGGAACGATTGAACAATTGTGATACGGGGACGCGGAAATCGAATCCGACTTCCATTTTGAGGATTGGGCATTCCTGGCACAGGTTGATCCCGACGCATTCGAGATGCGCCGCAAAAGAGCCATCGAAGAGTTCTTGAACAACTCGGGCGAGAAGAAGCCGCTGGGAATATTGCTTCAGCGCGAGATCGACTTCGAGAGGCAACGTGCAGGCACCCCTCAGGAGTCGTTCCAGAAGATCGCAGCGATGATGTGCCAGCAACTCAGCTTCCTTAGCGAGCAATGGGAAGGCCTGGGCGATGACATGAGTATAGCGCGAGCGCTCCGGCCCTAAAGACCCCAACAGTACCACCCAAGGCATCCTTGCCTCGGCGACCTTGATCGCCGCCGCCGGAACCATTGCAGCCCTCGGAGTACCATGAGACCAACGGCAGTTCAGGCAACGGGACTTCAGAGCGAGCAATATCACCGACCGTTCAAGCACGCTTTACCGACATGCGACGAGGAGCGCATGCTCGCCAGTCGCGACTGTATCTGCGGATGCCGTGGCCGTGCCAAAATAGCAAAGCCCAAATCAGCGAACCCAGCGGCAGGATGGCGCCGACACCGAAGAGGAAGATCTTGATCGAACGTCCCACGGGCGACCGGGCGGCGAGAATCAATCCGGTCGCCCGGGGCAGCCGGCGAACGAAGATGGCGTAGCTACGCAGAGATGCAACAGGACGACGCATCAAGCCCGGGGTGTTCTCGTCAGATCAAAACCCGGACTATCGGCGCCAGGCATTGCCGGGAAATGACGGGATGAAGCCGCTCGCCGCACGGTGGCGGGACGTCGGGAACTATTGCTCCCGGCCTGTATCTGCCCGGGAAAATTGTTGTCTGGCCGTTCGAGGTGGAGTCGATGACGCATCGCTATCCAATTGCGCTTTGCATGGTCACGGCGACCGCGCTGGCCGGCTGCGAGTCGCTGGCGCTCACCGCGTTCGGCGTCGGCGCCTCGGCGGGCGTAAATCAGACGCTCAACGGCACCATCTATCGCACTTTCACTTTTCCGGTTCGCGAGGTTCGCAACGCTGCGCTGGATGCGCTGAAGCAGATGGGCATCAGCGTGGATGCTACGGCCGCCGATACCAGTGGGCCGATCATTGCCCATGCCGCCGGCCGCGAAATCCAGATCGACTTCGAGGCCATCAGTCCCAACAGCACGCGGATGCGGGCCGTGGCCAAGAGCGCGACCTGGTTTTACGACGCCGCCACCGGCCGGGAAATTGTCGCCCAGACCGAAAAGGCGCTGGCCGAAGCGACAGCTCGCGCCGCGCTCCCATCCTCCGCCCCTGCGGAATCGGTCATACAGGCCGTCGATCCGGCTGCGGCCCCCACCGTCAAGCCGATCTTGCTGGTGCCGCCGCCGACGGTCATTTCGCCCGAGAGGTAGGCGCCCGGCTGCGATCTGTTCCTAAGAGTCCGGCAGCGTGAAATAGAAAGACGCGCCCTTGTTCAATTCGGCTTCGGCCCAGATGCGGCCGCCGTGGCGGATCAGGATGCGCTGGACGATGGCGAGGCCGATGCCGTTGCCGTCGAACTCCCTGCCGTGCAGGCGCTGGAATGCGCCAAATAGTTTGTCGGCAAAGCGCATGTCGAAACCGGCGCCGTTGTCGCGCAGCACATAGACCGTTTCGTGGTCGCGGCTGATTTGGTCGAACTCCACGCGGGCGTTTGTCACCCGGCCGGTGTATTTCCAGGCGTTGCCGAGCAGGTTGTCGAGCGCGATGCGCAGCAGGTTCGGGTCCGCCCGGACCTGCATGTTGGGCGACATGCGGAAGTCGACCGGGTGGGCGGGATACTGCTCGCGCAACTGGGCGACCACAACGCTCGCCAACTCGCTCATGTCCACGTTTGTGCGTTGCATCTCGTAGCGCGTCACGCGAGACAGCTTCAGCAGGTTGTCGATGAGTTCGCTCATGCGCCGGGCCCCCTCGCGCATGCGGTTCAGGTAATTCTGGGCCGTGGGGTCGAGCGATGGCGCGTAGTCTTCCAGCAGCGCCTTGCCGAAGCCGTCGATCGCGCGCAGCGGCGCGCGCAGGTCGTGAGAGGCGGAGTAACTGAAGGCCTCCAGTTCCTTGTTGGCGGCTTCGAGCGCCTGGGTACGCTGGCGGATGCGGTCTTCGAGGTCCTGGTTGAAGTCGCGCAGTTCTTCCTCGCGCGAGCGCAAGGTATTCATCAACGCGTTGTAGCTTTCGCTGATCTCGCGGATTTCGCGTGGCCCATCGAGCCGCTCGGGTTCCGTCCAGCCGCCGTCGCGGGCTTCACGCATGGCGTCGGCCAAGGCCTCGAGAGGGCGGCTGAATCTGCGCACCAGCAGCAGCATGGCGATCACCACCAGCAGCGAGAACCCCAGGGCGGTGAACAGGTTGCCGAAGAAGATGATGCTGCGCGCCTTGACCAGCGCATCCTTGCCGAGCGCGAGTTGAACCTCGCCCAGGACTTCGTTGCCGGTGTTTCCGAGCAGCGCTGCTTCCGGTATCTGCGGATCGGTCGACGTCGGCGCCGCGGTCCTGACTTGCCGCGCGAATACCCAGACGTCGTCCAGTTCCGCCGTGGCCGTCCCTTCTCTCGGCGCGGCGGGGTAGCTCCATGGATGGCTTGCGCCGTTGGTCTTGCTGAAAAGCAATTTGCCCGTCTTTCCGACGACGCGGATTTCTCGCACCAGCGGATTGCTCAAAAGCGAATCGGCCGTCTCGGCGATGGCGGTGCTGCTTTCATACAACAATGCCAGGTCGCTGCGCTGCGCAAGCGTGGCTGTCATCTGCTCACCGGCACGGACGTGGTACTGGGCGACCTCTTCGGTAGACAGCGCGGCCGTGACCAGGCCGATGGCCAGCGCGCCGAGCAATGTCAGGGGAATGGTCGCGAGCGCCAGCGACTTGCGTACGCTAAGCTGTCCGAGCCGATCGGCCAGGCGCGTCGTCTTCACTTGTCGGTCTCCGGAAAGATCCGGTCGAACGCCTGCTGCTGTTGCTCACCCAGCACGATACCCAGATGGGAGGCCGTGCGCGTATTCAGTGCTGCGTTCAAGTGTTCGCTGGCTTCGGGGCCGGCCTGGGAAGGTCTTGCCAGTTGGCGTTTGGCCCGCTCGGCGAGTTGCCGCCCCATGGTCGGGTAGTCGGGATAGAGCGCGAACAGCGCACCCTTGGCCACGTCCACGGGGTTGTTGGAGAACAGTACCAGGTGTTTGTCCCAGGACTCGCGCAACAACACCGGCAACAACTGGTTGACCGGTACGACCGGATCCAGCGTGAGCCAGATGGCATCCTTGCCGGGTCGTGCCTGTTGCAGGATGCGGCCGAACGCCGCCCCTGCCTGCTGGACGTCGTCGCAGGCACTGGCGACCAGTTCGAGGCCCTGATCGCGTGCAGCCGCGCGGCCGGCAGCGATCAGCCAGCCGGTCGCCTGCGGCTTGTAGACCACGAACACCCGCTCGACGTCGGGTTTGATCTGCCGGAGGCGGCTGAACATCTGAGCCGGGCTGGAAGCCAGGCTGACGCCGGGGCGGGCATTGTCGCTCAAGGCGCCGGCGCCATAGATCAGCGGCATCGTCGTGGCCAGCGATCCGGTCACCGCCAGCGGCAAATCGCCGAGGACGACGGCCACCTGACTCTGGTTGGCTGAAACCCAGGCTTTGATTTCCTCGGGGGAATCCCTTTCGGAAATCGCGCGGCTTTGCAGGCGCACGTCGCCCGCCCGGGCCATGCCTTCCACGATGGTTTGGTAGAGCCTGACAACAGGCGTGGCGGATTCGGGATAGAGCACGCTGATGCGAGTTTCCGCTCGCGCGCCGCCGGCGAGCGACAGCAGGCAGAGCGCAGTGGCGGCGAGTGCGAGCAAGCGCCTGGCGCGGAGCCGTCCGTCAGTGTCGAATTCGCAACTCAACATAGATGCTGCGTCCGGGCAGGGGCAGGTCGTTGGGAATGTTGGGCGGAGTACCGGGGGTGCTCGGTCCCGGTGTCGGCTCGCGGGCATCGGCGTTGAACAGGTTGCGCACCGAGAAAGCGAGTTCCCAGTCCTTGCGCAACTCGCCGGTACGCAAGGTCAGGTCGGCGGTGGTGTAGTCGGAAATCTTCGGACGGTTATCGATGGCCTGGCGCATCCGATCCGCGACCCAGTTTACCTGGCCACTCAGCGTCCAGCCTGGAACGAAGCGCCAATCCGTGCGCAGATAGGCATGATGATGCGGCGCCAGGCCGGCATCCTGATTCGTGTTCTCGTCGATGGAGCGCTGGTAGGCGTAGTTTCCGGATAGCCGCAGATCGCTGGATGCATCCCAGGCGAATTCCAGCTCCAGACCGCTGCCGTGCTGGTTGCCGGCGTTCTGGGCGGTCTTGCCGGTGGTGGGGTCGGCATTCGCGATCCAGCGGATCACGTCCTTCATCCGGTAATGGAACAGGTTGAGGCCGGTCTTGAGGTTGGGCTTTGCTTGCCACGCGAAGGCCAGTTCCGTCGTGCTGATGGTCTCGGGCTTGAGATTCGGATTGCCGCGCGACACCGGGTTGTTGATGCTGTAGAACTCGATGAAGCTGGGTGCCCGGAAGGCCCGGCCGAACATCAGCTTGGTGGTCAGGTTGTAGGCCGTGTCCCAGACGACGGCGAGGCGCGGATTGGTGGTGCCGCCGAAATCGGAATAGCGGTCGTGGCGCAATCCGGCTGTCAGGGTCCAGTCGGGTGCTAAGCCCCATTCGTCCTGGGCGTATGCGTAGTGGGAGCGGCGTAGATGCGGCGACAGGTAGAGCAGTCCGTTGGCCTGGGTGGCCGTGACTGTCGAGCAGTCGAGGTTGATGCACACCGGCCAGATGCCATCGAACGTGAAGTTCTTGGTCTCAGTGGTCTTGTACACGTCGTCCACGTTGTAGCCGGCCCCGACGCGCAGCTTGTGCTTTTCGAATCCGCCATAGAGAGCCGACAGGTTCAGTCGTTCCTGCCGTTCCCAATTCTGGGGCCGTCCGACCATGCCTATGGTGGAACCCCTGCCGCCGGTCAGCGGCAATGGCAGCGCAGAACCGGCCGGAAACAGGATGACGTCGCTGTTGGTCTCGGCGATGTCGTAATAGCTTGCCTGGACCGTGATATCCCAGTTCTGGCTGAACTTGGCGTCATGCCAGGTCAGATCGGCGTTTGCGTAATGCGCGTTAGCCGCGGATATTGGGTCGAGCGCATCCGCGACGCCAGCGCCAAGTGCATGATTGTTGGGGCGACCGATGTAGCCGGTGCGAAAGCGCCACTTGTCGTACGATAGATCCAGCCGTGCGTCGATGGAGTCGTAACCGGTATTGATTGGCCCTGGTGCATTGGAAGCGTGGGTGCCGAACGCGCTATCGAGTGCGGTCTGGGCGTCGGCCGTCACTGTACGGCGAAAGCCCGCGGTGTGCCCCAAGCGCAGGTAGGCGGCGACATCGACCTCACCCCACTTGCCGCCGTGCTGGACCCAGCCGTCGTAGGTGTCGAAGGAGCCCGCGCGCAGACCTGTTTCGGTGCCGTCAATTTCTTTGGCGGTCTTGGTGACAATATTGATGACGCCCGACACAGCCTCGGCACCGTACAGCGCCGAACCCGGGCCTCGTATCACCTCGATACGGGAAACATGCTCGAGCGGGAAGCCGGCCATCAGGCGACCCCGGTCGCCATAGAGGCCAGTGGTCATGGGGACGCCGTTCAGCATCACCAGCACTTCCGGGTTCATCTGCGTGAGGATGCCGCGGATCGAATAGAGCGGCTTCCAAAGGAAGTCGCTGCGGGAGACATGAAGCCCAGGCACGGTCTCCAGCACTTCGCTCAAATCGGTGGCGCCCGTGGCCTTGATGTCGTCGGCGGTGATGACAGTGGCCGTCGAAGGCGCCTTGGAGACCGGCCGCGGCGACCCGGTGGCGAGGCTGACGAGCTGCTCGTCGCCGGACAGCATCAGCAGGAGCGGATCTTCGGCGCTTGCGGCCAGCGGGAATGCCCCTGCGGCGAACAACGCCAGACGCAGCAGGCAGTGGCAATCGGCGCTCATGATGTCTTCCTGTCCGAGAGAATCGCGCCGATCATGCGGCTACAGGCGGTAACGCAACTCAAGATAGAGGCTGCGTCCGGGCAGCGGCAGGTCATTGGGAATATTGGCAGCAGAGGATTCCGCGGTCGGCTCGCGGGCATCGACGTTGAACAGGTTGCGCACCGAGAACGCGAATTCCCAATCCTTGCGCAGTTGCGTGGTGCGCAGGGTCAGGTCGGCGGTGGTGTAGTCGGCGATCTTCGGACGGCTGTCGATAGCTTGGCGCATGCGATCGGCGACCCAATTCACCTGGCCGCTTAGCGTCCAACCGGGAATGAAGCGCCAATCTGTGCGCAGATAGGCATGGTGGTGGGGCGCCAGGCCGGCATCCTGGTTGGTGTTCTCGTCGATCGAATGTTGATAGGCATAGTTGCCCGATAACCTAAGATCGTCCGCGGCGCCCCAGGTGAATTCCAGTTCCAGGCCCCTGCCGTGCTGATTGCCCGCATTTTGGGCCGTGCTGCCGGTCGTCGGATCGGCATTGGAGACGAAGCGGATCACGTCTTTCATCCGGTAATGGAACAGGTTGAGGCCGGTCTTGAGGTTGGGCTTCGCTTGCCAGGAGAAGGCCAGTTCCGTCGTGCTGATGGTCTCGGGCTTGAGATTCGGATTGCCGAGGGCCGTCGGGTTGTTGATCGTGTATAGCTCGACGAAGGACGGCGCACGAAAGGCACGGCCGAACATCAGTTTGCTGGTGAGGTTGTAGGCGGTATCCCAGACCAGGGCGGCGCGCGGATTGGTGGTGCTGCCGAAATCCGAGTAATGGTCTTGGCGCAGACCGGCGGTCAGATACCAGTCGGGCGCCAGAAGCCACTCGTCCTGGGCATAAGCGTACACCGAGCGGCGCGCGTGCGGGGTCAGGAAGTAGAGGCCATTCGACGGGGTGGCCGCGACCGTCGAGCAGTTGAGGTCCAGGCAAATCGGCACGTTTCCCAGTACCGGGAGGGTTACGAAAGTGAAATTCTTGGTTTCGGTGACCTTGTACATATCGTCCAGGTTGTAGCCGGCGCCCAGTCGCAGCTTGTGCTTCTCGAAGCCGGCGTAGAGCGCCGCCAGATTCAGGCGCTCCTGTCGTTCCCAGTGCTGGGGCCGCCCGACCATGCCGATGGCGGACGGTGCACCACCCGGAAGCGGCAGCGGCAATGCGGAACCGGCCGGAAACAGGGTGACGTCGGAATTGGTTTCCGCGATGTCGTAGTAGCTCGCTTGGATGGAGACATCCCAGTTCTGGCTGAACTTGGCGTCATGCCAGGTCAGATCGGCGTTGGCGTAATACGCGTCAGCCTTGGTTATCGGGTCCAATGCGTCCGCGACGCCTGTGCCTGTTCCATGATTGTTGGGGCGACCGATATATCCGCCGCGAAAGCGCCATTTGTCGTGCGATACATCCAGCCGCGCGTCGATTGAGTCGGAGCCGACATTGACGGGCCCCGGTGCATTGGAAGCGTGCGTGCCGGATTTGCCATCGAGCAAGGTCTGGGCATCGGCTTCCACCGTACGGCGGGAGCCGGCGGTGCTGCCCAAACGCAGGTAGGCAGCGACATCGATCTCGCCCCACTTGCCGCCGTGCTGGATCCAGCCGTCGTAGCTGCGGAAGGAGCCCGCGCGCAGACCTGTTTCGGTGCCGTCAATTTCGTCGGCAGTCTTGGTGACGATGTTGATCACGCCCGATACCGCCTCGGCGCCATACAGGGCTGAACCCGGGCCACGAATGACTTCGATGCGGGAAATATGCTCGATGGGAAACCCGCCCATCAACTGACCGCGATTGCCGTAGAAGCCGTTCGTGATCGGAATGCCGTTGAGCATGACCAACACTTCCGGGTTGTATTGCGTGAGGATGCCGCGGATCGAATAGAGCGGCCTCCAAAGGAAGCCGCTTCGGGAGACATGAAGCCCGGGCACCGTCTCCAGCACTTCGCTCAAATCGGTGGCGCCGGTGGCCTTGATGTCGTCGGCGGTGATGACGGTGGCCGTCGAAGGTGCTTTGGACACTGGCCGCGGCGATCCGGTGGCGATGCTGACGAGCTGCTCGTCGCCGGAGAGCATCAGCAGCAGCGGATCTTCGGCGCTGGCGGTCAGCGGCAAGGCGCCGGCGGCGAGCAACAGGACGCGCAGCAGGCAGGCGGAAACGTTCATGATGTCCTCTTCCCCGAGAGGACCATTCCGGGCAACCCGGCCACTCTGGCCGGCCGGCCACGTATCGGTAGCGGTTCCGGCCGGCCGATGGCATAACCCTGGGCGAAGTCCACGCCGATGTCGCGCAGTACGTCAATGACTGTGACATCCTCGACGAATTCGGCAATGGTGCGCAAGTTGGCGACGTGCGCCACGCGATGGATGGCCTCGACGATGGCACGGTCCATGGGATCGGTGCCTAGGGTGCGGATGAATCTGCCGTCGATCTTGATGAAATCCACCGGCAGCGATTTGAGATAGGCGAACGAACTGAGGCCGCTGCCGAAGTCGTCGAGGGCAAAGCGGCAGCCGATCCGGCGCAGGTTCTGCATGAAATCGACCGCCGCCTTGAAGTTGCCGATGGCCACGGTCTCCGTGACCTCGAAACAGATGCTGCGCGGATCGACGCCGTGCGCCGTCATCCGGTCGCCGACGAATTCGCGCAGGCTGTCGTCGCCCATCGACGCGCCGGACAGATTGATGGCGTGAAACTGTTCGCCGGATTCCTGATGCTCGCCGACATACTTGAGCGCATTGTCGACCACCCAGCGGTCGATATCGCGCATGCGGTCATAGCGTTCCGCCGCCGGCAGGAAGGCGCCGGGAAGCACGACGGTACCGTCCTGGTCAAGCATGCGCAACAGCAGTTCGTAATGATGAACCCGGTTCTCGCCGCCTTCGGCGAGGGAGCGGATGGGCTGGCGCCACAACTGGAAATGGCCGCCGTCCAGCGCGTCGTCGATACGGCTCACCCAGTCCATCTCGCCGCGCCGCCGGGTCAGTTCCAGATCATCCCGCTCGTAGACCTGGATCGCGTCGCGACCACGGTCCTTCGCGGCATAGCAGGCAATGTCGGCGGCGCTCAGGATGTCGTTGGCGCTGCCGCTGCTGCGATCGATGCCGACGATGCCGATGCTGACGCCGACGGAAAAGAACTTGCCGTTCCAGAGAAAGCGGAAATCGTGCACCGCGATGCGCAAGGTTTCGGCGATTTCCCGGGCGCGTTCCAATACGCAGTTCTCGAGCAGGATGCAGAACTCGTCGCCACCCAGGCGCGCCAAATGGTCGTTGGTGCGGATGGAGCGCTGCAGCACGCCCGCCAGTTGCTTGAGCATCTCGTCGCCGGCCAGGTGGCCGCAGGTGTCGTTCACGACCTTGAACTGGTCCAGGTCCAGGAACAGCAGGCTGTGCCGGGTGTCCTGGCGCCGGGCTTGATCAAGCAGCCTTTCCAGCCCACGCTGGAAACTGGTTCGATTCTTTAGCCCCGTGAGCGAGTCGTGCAGCGCCAGATGCTGCATGGCGGCTTCCGCCTCGCGGCGGCCTTGCCTGGCGCCGGCGTCGTCGAGTTCGCGCCGGACCGCCGGCACCAGTCGACGCAGGTTGTCCTTCATGATGTAGTCTTTGGCGCCCATGCGCATCGCCTCGACCGCCACTTCCTCGCCGATGCTGCCGGAGACGATGATCACGGGCAGGTCGGGATTGTGGTGGCGCACGATTTCGAGCGCGGCGCCGGAGTCGAAACCGGGCATGTTGTGATCGGTGACGACGATGTCCCAATCGCGCTGGTCGAGCGCAGCTTCGAGTGTCCTGGCCGAGTCGACTCGCTGGTAATCGACTATCAGGCCCCCCTGGCGGAGTTGGCGAACGATGAGCAATACATCGTCTTCGACATCCTCGACGAACAGGAGCTTGACCAGGACTTCCGGCATGAGGGTCAGGAAGCCAGTGTGTCGGACCTGTGCGTCGTGTTCAGCACCAGCCAGTAGAGACCAAGTTGGCGCACCGCATCGATGAACTGTTCAAAGTCGACCGGCTTGCGGATGTAGCTGTTGCAGCCGTTGTCGTAGCTGGTCTCGATGTCGATCGTTTCGCCCGATGTCGTAAGGATCACAGTGGGAATGCGCCGGGTGCGCTCGTCGGCGCGGATGCGGCGCAGCACTTCCAGCCCATCGATCTTCGGCAACTTGAGATCGAGCAGGATGACCTCCGGTACCAGCCGTTCCCGGCCGGCTTGCGTGCCTTCGCCGAACAGGTAGTCCAGCGCCTCCAATCCGTCATGGGCGACGATGACCTCGTTTGCCACGTTGTTCTTCCGCAGCGCCCGCAAGGCCAGGAACTCGTCATCCGGATTGTCTTCGACCAACAGAATCTTTCTTTCCACTATATTCTCCCTCTGGGGCTGGGCCTGATTGCACATCGTCCACTATAGCAACAATGATACTTAAGGAATAGAAAGCAGACGGCGTCGGGTTATGCCGACATGGCCGTAGCGAAGGCGTGCCGAGCAAGTCGGACATGTCGCCAGCCCACGTAGGCGAAACCACGTTTGAAACCTGGTGTAGCGGAACGTCGGGTCGGCCGGATCTTCCATTGGCAGTGGGCTTTGCAGATTTCGTTCGAGCCGGCATAGTATCGTTCCCATGAACCTGATGATCATGTCCACCGACAGCCCCCAAGTCCCGGCAGGAAGAGCATGACTCTGCCCCGCAATGTCCGCATCGTCGAAGTGGGCGCTCGCGACGGGCTGCAGAACGAGGCCCGCATCCTGCCGGTCGCGGTCAAGGCGGAACTGATCGACCGTCTTGCCGCCTGCGGGCTCAAGACCGTCGAGGCGGGCGCCTTCGTGTCGCCGAAGTGGGTGCCGCAGATGGCCGAGAGCGCCGAACTGATGCGCGCGCTTCCGCAGCGCGAGGGTGTTGCCTACCCGGTGCTGGTGCCGAACATGAAAGGGCTGGAGGCTGCGTTGGCAGCGGGTGCGAAGGAGGTCGCGGTGTTCGGCGCCGCCTCGGAATCCTTCTCGCAGAAGAACATCAACTGCTCGATCGCCGAATCGTTCGAACGCTTCCGGGCCGCCATCGAAGCCGCCAAAGAGGCCGACATCAAGGTGCGCGGCTATTTGTCGTGCGTGCTCGGCTGCCCGTTCGAGGGCGAGGTGGCGCCGAAGCTGGTGGCCGACCTGACCCGCTCCCTGCTCGAGATGGGCTGCTACGAAGTCAGCCTGGGCGACACCATCGGCGTCGGCACGCCGCTCAAGATCAAGGCGATGATCGAGGCCGTGGCGCGGCGCGCGCCGCTCAAGAAGATCGCCGGCCATTTCCACGACACCTACGGCATGGCGATCGCCAACATCTATGCGGCGCTGGAGATGGGCATGGGAGTGTTCGACGCCTCTGTCGCCGGTCTCGGCGGTTGCCCCTACGCGCCGGGCGCGGCAGGCAATGTCGCCACCGAGGATGTGGTCTGGCTGTTGCAGGGACTGGGCATCGAGAGCGGCATCGATTTGCTGCGGCTGGCCGAAACTGGCGTCTGGATCTCGCAACAGCTCGGACGCGAATCGAATTCGCGGGTGGCACGGGCGCTGATCGCCAGGCGGTGATGGTGTTGCCGCGGCTTCGCATCATCGAGCGCGGCTGGCTTTCGTCGAACAACATCCTCTTCTTCGAAGGCGAGACGGCCACGCTGGTCGACAGCGGCTATGTCGGCCACGCGACGCAGACCTTGGCGCTGGTCGAGGCAGCGCTGGATGGCCGCCGGCTGACCCGCCTCATCAACACGCATTCCCACTCCGACCATATCGGCGGCAATGCCGCAGTCAGGCGCGCTCATGGCTGCGAGATCGTGATCCCCGCCGGTATCGAGGCCCATGTCGCGGCCTGGGACGAGGAGGCGCTGCTGCTGGGGCCGGCGGCCCAGCGGGGCGACCGCTTCCATCATGACGGTGTGATCGCGCCGGACCAGGAGTTCGAGATGGGCGGCTTGGTCTGGCGTGCGCTCGCCGCGCCGGGCCACGACATGGAGGCGCTGGTCTTCCACTGTGCCGAGAAGCGACTGTTGATCTCCGGCGACGCCCTCTGGCAGGACGGCTTCGGCATCGTCTTCGGCGAACTGCTGGGCAGGACCGGCGCGTTGAAAGCCACGCGTGGGACGCTGGAAAGACTGTCGCGTCTGCCGGTGTCGACAGTCATTCCAGGGCATGGCGCGGCCTTCGACGACGTCGACGCGGCGCTGGAAAGGGCGTTCCGGCGCCTGGAGGCCTTCGAGAAGGATCCGGCCCGCATCGCCCGCAACGCGGTCAAGGCCTGCTTCGCGTTCAATCTGCTGGACTTGCAGCGCCTTCCCGTGGACGGCCTTGCAGCCTACCTTCAGGCCGTGCCGCTGTTCCGCGATGTCGGCGCGGGGCTCCTGGGCATGGACGCCGAGGCGCTGGCCGGCTGGCTGCTGGCGGAACTGCAGAAGGCCAAGGCGGTAACCATCGTCGACGGCGACATCGTGCCGACCATGGCCGCCTGAGGGCCTCGCCGCCGTACGCAGGGGCAAGCGAATCGGCTATGCTTTGCGCCGTGAAACTCATCCTCATCAGCGGCCTGTCCGGTTCCGGCAAGTCGATCGCCTTGAACGTGCTCGAGGATGCCGGCTATTTCTGCGTCGACAACCTGCCGCTGGCGCTGCTGATGCGTCTGGTGGAGCAGCTCTGCGCCGAGGGTTACGAGCGCATCGCCGTCGCCATGGATATGCGCGGCGGCGCCGGCGTGGCGTCCTTCCTGCCCGAACAACTGCGCGACCTCAAGATTGCCGGCGACGTGGATATGCGCTTCCTTTTCCTGCACGCCCGCGACGACGTGCTGATCCAGCGCTTTTCCGAAACGCGCCGCCGCCACCCGCTGGCTGCCGGCAACATCACGCTGGCCGAGGCGATCCGCCGCGAGCGCGAGATGCTCGAGGATCTGGCCGGGCTAGGGCATCGCATCGACACCAGCAACCTGCGACCCAACGCATTGCGCGCCTTCATCAAGGATTTCGCCGAGCTTGGCAGCAATTCGGGGCTGACACTGATGTTCGAGTCGTTCGGCTTCAAGCACGGGCTGCCGCTCGACGCCGATCTCGTTTTCGATGTCCGCTGCCTGCCCAATCCCCATTACGATCCGCAGTTGCGCGTGCTGACCGGCCTCGACAGCGAGGTGATCGCCTTCCTGGAAGCGGAGCCCGATGCGATGCGCATGCTCGACGACATCGGCCGCTTCATCGAGACCTGGCTGCCGTCCTATATCGGCGACAACCGCTCCTACCTGACGGTGGCGGTCGGCTGCACCGGCGGCCAGCACCGCTCGGTGTATTTCGCGGAACAATTGGTCGCACGATTCCGCGACAAGCTGCGGGTACTGGTCCGTCACCGCAACCTGGGACGCGAGAGTCCGGCGCCGGATCAATCGTGAGTCGACCGCTGGCGCTGCCATGAAGACCTGGCTGCCGCTGCTTCGCCCGGGCGACTGGCTGGTGGCGGTTGTGGGCGCCTCGGTGGTGGCGGTGTCCTTTCCGCTGCTTTGGCGCGGTGGTCCGGCCGAACGCGCGGTGGTCCGGCTCGATGGCCGCGTGGTGGCGGAGTACCCGCTAACCGCGGCGCGACGAATCGAAGTGCCGGGACCGCTGGGGATCACGGTGGTTGAAATCCAGCCTGGCCGCGCCCGCGTGCTGACCGATCCAGGGCCGCGCCAGTATTGCGTCCGGCAGGGCTGGCTGACCCGGGCCAACGCGGTCGCCATCTGCGCACCGAATCACGTGAGCCTGGCCCTGGCGGGTGGGCAACCGGGCTACGACTCGCTCAGCTACTGATGGCCGAAGGGATGGCGAGCAGGCTCTTCCAGTGCTGCCATTCTTCACGACAGACATCGGGAACCGGAAGGTCGGTGGGTACCGCCAGGCAATCGAAGGGCGCCAGGCTCTGACCACCGCGGATTGCTGCGGCCAGGCAATCGAACCAGGCCCAACCGTCGCGAGTTGGCATTCCGCTGATGGCCGCCTGGACGTTTTCGGGAAAGTCGAACCGGGCGAGGTAGGCTTCGCTGACCCGGTTGACCGGACCGGGGAAAATCTCCTGCTGCAGCCGCGTCTTCGCGATCGGGTCGGCTTTGCGCCCTCGATTGAGGTACTCGGTCATGAGGTTCGGGAAGGTCTCGGCGATGGCCAGCCAGCCGATGCCTGAGAGTAGTCCCGTGGTGAAGCCGTCGTCGGCAAGCCGTTCCGGGATTCCGAATTCGGGCATCAGTCCGCGCATCGCCGCGCCGGTGGCGATGGCATTGTGCCAGTAGGCCTTGTAGTCGAACTCCGGGCAGGCGCCTTTCTGATAGCGCACCATCATCTCGGCGATGAAGACGACCCGGCGCACCTGGTTGATGCCCAGGCGCTGGATGGCCTCCGATACCGATCCGGTCTTGCCGGCATTGGCGAAGGCGGCGGCGTTCGCGTAGTTGATGAGCGTGGCCGAAATCACCGGGTCGAGTTGAATCGCCTGCGTCGCGGCGCGGATGTCACCGGTCACCGCAGCGGTGCTGACGGCGTGGAAGAGCGCGCCCGGCGACGGCAGATTGCCGTGCGACTGGATGGCATCGAGAAACTGGCGCACCGAGGTCGGCGTGGTGGTGAGGTTGGTGCCTTCGATGACGGCGGAGAGCAGTTCCAGGCCGGCTTCGCCGGCCGGGCCGACTTCCTTGGTGAAGGCGTCGACGCCGACACCGCCGGGGAAGCGCTTGAATTCGAGTATCGGCGGCGTGTCGGCATCGGTCGACCAATGGGGAACGGCTTCGAAGAAGCGCCCCCAGTTGTCTACCACCACCCACCTGAGACCGGGCGGTTTGCCGAGCGACTTGTTGATATGCGCGAAAACCGGGCTGGCCAGGCTTTCGATCGGCTTGCCAGGGTCATGGCGGGGGTCGCAGCCGGCGACGACCAAGGGAAAGTAGTCGGCATCGGCGGGCACATAGGCCGCCAGGACGCCGTATCCCGGTGTGGCGACACCGTCATCCGAGACCGCCAGTTCGTATACCGCCGGATTCATTGGGTGTCGCTCTGAACGGCGATCAGGAGGAGGATTTCCTCCGCGACGGACAGCGGAAAGCCGGCACGGGTTCCTTCCCGGTTGTCCATCAAGAGCGAATGAAGGTACTTGACGCAGCCGGGATCGTGCCAGAGCTTGGTGATCTGGGCGCGGACATGCGGATAGGTCTCGATGCTGCCGCGGCTGGCGCCGGCCGCGCTGCCCCATTCCTCGACCCGGACATTGAAGTGCTGACGCAGCTCCTGGGTCGAACGCTCGAAGTCTTCGCGCTTGCCGTTGATGCGGTGCAGTTCCAGCAGCTTCAACCAGTGCTGAAGCGATTGACGCGGGTTTTCGCGGATATGGTCGACCAGCGTCTGGGCGGCGGATTCGGTCAAGCCCATCGAGGTCATGATGTTGGCCAACTCGATGGCGGCCTTGGCGGGATCGGGAACTTCCTGGACGGCCACATCGGCGACTGCCGTCGCGGTCTGTGCGGTCGTCACGCGCCTGGACTCCGTCTGCAGGAATGATGGCGGCTCGAAATCGAGCGGATCCTTGTCCGCTTTCGGCTTGCGGGCTTGCGCCGACGGGGCGCTGCGCAGCGCCGCCGGCCCGGCTGCGCGCGGGGCGGCGGGTGCTTCGGTCGCCCGAGCCGGCAGCCGACCCCCGGCGCGCGCGGGGGCGGCAGCGGGCTTGGCTTTGCTGCCGGCCGCGTCGGCGGTCTTATGCGGCGGCGTGCCGAAGCTGGGCAGTTCCGGCTCCTGTCGTCTCGCGGTCAGCATGCGATAGCCTTGCAGGAGGGCGGCCCCAAGCGCGCCGCCGACGAGAACGGCGACGGCCACCTGCCACCACGCGCGCTCGGCCAATTCGTCCTGGGCTTGTTTCGCGGCCTGCAGTTGAGCCTCAATCTGCGCCTCGCGCTGCCTGGCGTCGGCCTCGACTTGCGCGATCCGATTCTTGAGATCCGCTGCGCCCGCCTCGAGCTGGCGGATCCTTTCCTCGTTGGCGGCCTGGGCCGTCACCTGCTGCTCCATCATGCCGGTCAGTCGCTGCACCAGCGCCACCGCTTCCTTGTAGTCCTTGACGCCGCCGCCGCTGCCGACCACGAGCCGATCCTGGCCGCGCTTGGCGACCGCTTTGGCGGTGGCTTTCGGCTTCGTGGTCGCGTCGGCAACGGCTGTTTTCGGCGCCGCGGCTTTGCCGATCTGGTCCAGAGGAGAGCTGCCGTTCTGGTGGTCGCCGGCGCGGCGCGGCGGCACGCCGTCCGGAATCAGCAACTGCGTACCGGTGGCCAGACGATACTGCCGGAGATCGCCGGCATTGGCGAAATACTGCGGATTGGCCTCGACGACCCAGCGCATGAAGCGTTCCTGGCGCAGCGGCCCCGGGAAACGTTGCCGCGCCAGTTGTTCGAGGGTCATCTCGCGGTCGAGGACGATGCTCTTGCCAGCCACGCCGTCCGGCGTCGCCGCATGAATGCTGGTCGGCCCCTGTGGCGACGCGACCGCCCGGGCGACGGCCTGCGTGCCGGGTTGAGCGTCCGGCTGGGTGGCGGGTGCGCGTTCGCGCGGCGACACGGCGATCAGGTAATCGCGCGACAGGTTATAGCCGCAGGTGATCGAGACACCGAACTGCAGAAGCGGCTGGCGTATCGCCGATCGGGTGGTGAGCAACAGTCGCAGGCTGCCCGACTGCTTGTCGACGCGGGCCACCATGTCGCGGGGGAAATACTCCGGATCGATCGGATCGGCCGGCCGCCTCAGCGACACACAGTTATTGTCAAGTGCGCCATCGAGTGTTCCAGTGAGAGGGACCTCGAGTTGCAGTGCCTCGCCCAGGATCGATTCGCCGACAATCCCGCCCAGGCCGAGGGCGTATCCGGTGGCCGGCAGGCCGAAGACGGTCGCTACGGCGATGGCTGATGCGCGCGATCGGAAGTGGGATTTGTCCGGGAGTCGTGGCGAAGATGAGCGGAAACTTGCTGCGCCGGGAAAAGGTCTCATAATCTCAACACTCCGAGCCAAGCCGCGATCCGAACAGCAGGTCATTGGAAAGGACCGATTTGCGCAGGATGCGACAAACCGAAATATTATATTTCATTGCGGTTCCGGATAGCATATTTTGTTGAATATTTGTATCTTGACTTGGCTCAATCGACGATACAACTAAAGGTGGGGCCGGGCGACCGGCGTATCGCGCGCTATACGGCGGCGGCGATCGCCCTGACGGTGGCCGAGGCGGCGATCCCGACGCCGCTGCCCGGCGTCAAGCCCGGGCTTGCCAACGTCGTGATCCTGGTGGTGCTGGCGCGCCATGGCTGGCGCGAGGCGGTCTGGGTGTCGCTTCTGCGGGTAATCGCCGGCAGCCTGTTGATCGGCCAGTTCCTGGCGCCGGGCTTCTTCCTCAGCCTGACGGGCGCGCTGCTCAGCCTCGCCGTGTTGGCCGGCGCGGCCAGGCTGCCGCCCAAGTGGTTCGGACCTGTGACCCAGAGTATCCTGGCAGCGTTCGCCCATATCGGCGGTCAGGTATTGCTGGCCCGTGTCTGGCTGGTTCCTCACAACGGCGTGTTCTACCTGGTGCCGGTGTTTGCGTTGTTCGCGCTGGTGTTCGGCGTGATCAACGGCCTTATCGCCGCGCGCCTGCTCGCCCAGGAGAATTCGTGACCAAGACCGTCGCCCTCGCGTTCACCGGCGCCTCCGGCCTGCCCTACGGCCTCAGGCTGCTGGAATGCCTGCTGGCCGCCGATGTGCGCGTCTGGCTTGTCTACTCGCAGGCGGCGCAACTGGTCGCCAAACAGGAGCTGGACTTCGTGCTGCCGGTCCAGCCGCGCGGAGCCCAGCGCCTGTTCGCAGATCGCTTCAACGCCGGGGACGGGCAATTGTCGGTCTTCGGCGCCCAGGACTGGAATGCGCCGCTGGCCTCCGGCTCCAATCCTCCCGACGCTTACGTAATCTGCCCATGCAGCATGGGCACGCTGGCGAAGATCGCCGCCGGCCTCGCCGACGACCTCATCGCCCGCGCCGCCGACGTGGTGCTGAAGGAAGGCCGCAAGTTGATCCTGGTGCCGCGCGAGACGCCGCTGTCGGCGATCCATCTGGAGAACATGTTGCGCGTGTCGCGCGCCGGCGGTGTCATCCTGCCGCCCAACCCCGGTTTCTATCGCCATCCGCAAAGCGTGTCCGAACTGGTCGACTTCGTGGTGGCGCGCATCCTCGATCAACTGGGTATCGAACATAATCTGATGCAGCCTTGGGGCGGCGATTGAGCGCCACGCTCGATCTGCCGCTGTTCCCGTTGCGCGCGGTGCTTTTCCCCGGCGGGGCTCTGCCGCTCAAGATCTTCGAGCAACGCTACATGGACATGGCCGCTGCCTGCATGAAGGACGAGATGCCCTTCGGCGTCTGTCTGATCGCCGAGGGTTCCGAGGTGGTGCAGCCGGGGAAGGCGCCGGCCGTACCGCATGAGGTCGGCACCCTGGCCCGCATCGTCGAATGGGACATGGCGCAGTTGGGTGTGCTGCAAGTCGTGGCGCAGGGTGACGAACGGTTCCGCATCGTGTCCCGCCGCAACGAGCCGTCGGGTCTGGCGCGTGCCGAAGTGACATTTCTCGATCCGGAGCCGGTGGAGAAGATTCCGGCCGACTATGCGCGGCTGGTGCCGCTGCTGCGCGCCGTCGTCGAGGATCTCGGCGATCGCGCGCCGCCCAAGCCGCACCGCTTCTTCGATGCCACCTGGGTCGGCTACCGCTGGTGCGAGGTGCTGCCGATACCGCTGCTGGCCAGGCAGAGACTGCTCGAACTCGAGGACAGCGTGTCCCGGCTGGAGATCATCTATCGCTTCCTGGCGCAGAAGGGGCTGGTGAAGTAAGCGTCGGGTCTCGGTACTTCGGCGTCTTATCCTCGAACAAGTCTTCGCAGTCGTCGCAGACCAGGTGCCACGTGTTCTCACCGCAACGGACTTCCGCGGTGGCACCGGCCAGGCTCTTCCAGCCACAGCCTTTCGATCGGTATCTCAGTGAGCCCTCGATATAGCAGGGCGCTACATCGTAGTGGTCATGAATCGTCTTGTAGTCGACGATCCTGGCGCGCTGAAAGAACTTCCTGGCACGGCCGTGGCTCAAGGGAACATCGGATGGGTCGCATGTGGCCATATCGTCGGAATGGAAGTCGGCAACATAGACCTCTTGGACTTGATCGAGGTCCAGAGTGCTCGTGAAGAGGTTCGCACACCCGACCAGTAGTGCCAGACCCACAGCAACGAAGAGCGCGCGCACTATTGCCATGTCGCCGAACCGGCCTCGTCGGGGTTTTTGTAGGACACGTCGGAGTGCCGGTAGACGTCGTCACCCTTGAGGTTGAAGTGGCCGTAGAGTTCATTGACCAGCCACTGGAGGGAAAGGTTCTGCTGGGGCGTCACCGCCTCATAATGGGTCTTGTCGATGATGAACGTGCGACCTCCTGGATGCGCGAACTGGGACGAGCAAGGACGAACGCATAATAGCATGGACTTGGAATACGGGATCAGCAGGCATCCAGCGCCTCGCCGAGAAACCGGTCCAGCCGCTTGTCGCCGGCGAAGGCGACGTTGAAGCGCAGCCAGGGCGAGGGTTCCATGCGCGGCCGGAACAGCTTGCCGGGCGCCAGCATGATGCCGTTGCGGGCGGCCCGGTCGGCAAGCGGCGTGGCATCGGCGAGTCCCTCCGCCTTGGCCCAGGCGAACATGCCGCCCTCGGGTTCGGTGTAGGTCGAAAGGCCGCGGCGCTCAAGCAAACGCAAGGTGGCATAAGTGCGCTCCTCGAGGCGCGCCCGCACCCGCTCCACGTACTTGCGATAGTGGCCTTCGATCAGCATCAGGTAGACCATCCGCTCCGAAAACTCGCTGCAAGGCAGCGCCGAGAGCAGCTTCAGATCGGTCAGTTCGCCCGCCAGATCCGGCTGGCAGGCAGCAAAGCCGACGCGCAGATTGCCCGACAGCGTCTTGGAGTAACTGCCGACGTAGATCACCCGCTGCAACTGGTCGAGCGTGGCGAGCCGCGTCGCCGGGCCGGCCAGGAAATCGGCGTAGGTGTCGTCCTCGACGATCATGAAATCGTGCCGCTCGGCGAGTTGCAGGACGCGATAGGCGGTTGCCGGCGACAGGTTGGCCGCGGTCGGGTTGTGCAGCACCGAGTGGGTGAAGAAGAGTTTCGGTTTGTGCTCGGCAAGTATGCTTTCGAGTGCGGCGGTGTCCGGGCCATCCAGCGTGCGCGGCACGCCGACCAGGCGCGCGCCGTGCAAGCGCAGATTGCCGAACAGCGTCCAGTAGCCCGGATCATCCACCAGCACGCAATCGCCGGGCCGGATCAGGCGCCGCGCGATCAGGTCGAGCGCCTGCGTCGCGCCGTGAGTGAGCAGGATCTGCCGCGGCTGGGCGGCGATGCCGAGATCGCCGAGCATCACCTGCAACTGCTGACGCAACGGTGCGTAGCCCTGCGGCGAGCCATAGCTGACGAGATCGAGGTCGGCACGGCGTGAGAGCGTGCGCAGGTTGCGCCGCAGTCCTTCTTCGTCCATCCAGTCCGCCGGCAGCCAGCCGGCGCCGACCTTCAGGCGCTCGCTGTCGCTGTCGAATCCCTGGCGCAGCAGCCAGACGGTATCGACCGCGCGTTCCAGCGGCGATGGTTCCTCGGGGGTCTCGGGAGCCCGGCGCGGTGCGACGAAGAAACCGGCGCCGCGGCGCGATACCAGGTAACCCTGCGCCACCAGGCGGTCGTAGGCCTCCACCACCGTGAAGCGCGACACCTCCTGTTCCTCGGCGAAGCGCCGGATCGGCGGCAGGCGCATGCCGGCGCGCAGGACGCGGTCGTCGATCTGGCTGCGCACCGCGGCGACGATCTGGTCGGTGAGCGGCAGGGCATCGTTCGCATCGAGGCGTATCGCTTGCATGGCAGCTTCCTTGGCGTGGCGCCGGCGGCGGCACTGTCACGGTGTTTCCGCCGGTACGGTTGCAGTGGATATCCGTCGGATTGTACATGTGGCGATTGCATAGTGTCCGGTATTGTCAGGTCATCGCCGAACCGGGGAAATATCATGCGCGCCTTGCTGTTCGCACTCTTCCTGACTGCCTGTGGTACCGCCGCGGACGGCATGCCGCCGCGCCAGGTCAGCATCCTGTGGCCGGAAGGCCATCGCCTCTTCGTCGGCGACAGCCGGCAGGGTGTGGTGCGGGCGTTCTCGACCTACGACGGTCCGCGCGCAGCGGGCGAAGGCCGGGCGCCGGGTCGTCGCGGTGTGCTCGACATGAAACTCGATGCCGCACGCGGACGCCTGTGGGTGCTCGGGGCAGACGCTCTGTACCTGCACGACGCGGCGACGCTGACGTTGCGGCAGAGCTACCCGGTGGCCGGCATAGCGGCCGACAGCCGGCTGGCGCTGAACGACCGGGGCGAGGCGATAGTCGAGACCGTTACGGCCACCAGCGACAACGGGCTATTCGGGCGCTGACGGTTTGTCGGCCGGGCGACAGGGGAGGTGAAGGTGAACGTGCTCAGAAAGTTGTTCCTGTCCATGGCTGCCATGGTCTTGGGTATCTGGCTGTCGGGTTTCGACAAGGTCCGCCGGGCCCTCCACCTGCCGGTCGCTCTTCTCACGCTCGTGACCGTCACTACAGGCGTTTGTCCCGTCCCGGCCTTCTGGAGCAAGGTCGGCTCCGCTAGCGAACCAAGCCCATGCAGCGTTTCGCGGGGCAAGACGTGAGCGGTCGCGCGACCTGCGTTGCCCCGGGAACGTCTGCTGACCAGCCTGACGCCGGCGGAACGGACATGCCTCCGATCCCATCGCAGCGTGACCTGTTCGACATTCCGAATGAGATCGCGTATTTCAACTGCGCTTACAACTCGCCCCAGTTGAACAAATCGCGAAACAGGTTGCTAGCGGGGGCGGCGGAAAAGGGCCACCCCTGGAAGCGCACTGCAGCGAGTTTCTTTGCCGACGCGGAAACCATTCGCAACCTCGCCGCAAGCATCTTTGGCGGCAGCGCCGACGGGTATGCGCTCATTCCGGCCGCCAGTTATGGTTTGAGTGCGGCGGCGCGCGTAGTCGAGCCTCAGCTGCGAACCGGCGACGGGATTCTGGTCGTCGCGGAGGAATTCCCCAGCAACGTCCTGCCGTGGCGGAGAGTCGCGCAGGAGACCGGCGCCAATCTCCGGAGCGTACCGATCCCAGAAGACGGCGATTGGGCTCAAGCCGTTCTGAATGCAATCGATGGGCGCACCAAGGTTGTTGCGGCATCCACCTGCCATTGGACGAATGGCGCACGCATCGACTTGCAGCCGGTCGCCCGGGCGTGCCGCAGCGCGGACATCGTTCTGGCGGTGGATGCGACGCAGACGCTGGGCGCAATGCCAATGTCCATCGACCAACTGCAGCCGGACTTCCTGGTTGCCGCCGGGTACAAGTGGCTTCTCTGCCCGTACGGTTTCGGCCTGCTGCATGTATCGGAACGGTGGTGTGGCGGACGCCCGCTGGAGGAAACGTGGCTGGCGCGCCGCGGCGCCGCGGATTTCACCGCGCTCGCCAACTGCTCGGATAGCTATTTGCCCGGCGCCCGCAAGTTCGACGTCGGGGAGAAATGTACACCTACCGTCTTGCCAGGTGCGATCGCCGCGTTGGAGCAGATCAAGGCGTGGGGCGTCGGGCAAATTGCGGATACCTTGTCGGCGATCAACGCTGACATCGCCCGTCATATTGCAGCACTGGGTTTTCAATGTCTCCCGGAGTCGCAACGGTGTTCGCACATTCTGGGCGCATCCCTGCCTGCCGGGTACGCGGGCAATCTGGTAGCCAGCCTCGCGGCCGAGGATATCTACATCGGTCAGCGCGGCAATTTCCTTCGGTTCGCGCCGCACCTTCACATAAACGACCGGGATGTGAGCCGGCTCCTGGATGCATTGGATCGCCTGGTGAAGTGATTGCCGCGACGCCGGTCTTCGAACCGCCGGGCGCTCGACGGAGCCGTTTTCTGGCGATCTGGCGATTCCGCAAGTGCGTGGCACGTCGACTTCGAGTCTCTCAGCCCTCCCCGGCGAACTCTGTGGTTGCGTCGTCCTTATGGGGTTAAGATTCCCGCCTGCCAGGAACCGGGGCCGTCATGGCCAGCCATCGCCCGTGCCACCGTCATCGCGCAAGTCGATCGCCGTAAACGCAGCTTCGGCCGCGGCCTACCTGGTCGTGGTCGCGCTGAGCCTGGCTATACTGGCGGCGCCGTGGCTGGTGGGCGCCGACGGCGCAGCGTTCGATCTCGCCGCCAAGTTCGTGCGTGCAACGGCGCCGCGGCCGGCGGCTGACGACATCGTCATCGTCGGCATCGATGAGGCGAGCGAACGGGCGCTGGCTGAACCCTTCGCCATGTGGCACGAGCACCTCGGCAGCGCGCTTGGCGTGATCGCGCGCGCGGCGCCGAAGGCTGTCGCGCTCGACATCACTCTGCCTGACCGTTCCTTCGACGCCATCAGGCCCGGGCTCGACGAGGCATTGGTCAAAGGCATCGTCGAAGTCCGCAACGCCGCGCCGCTGGCGATCGGGCTGTCGCTGGATGCGCAGGGGCGCGCGCGGCCCGTGAACCCGCTCCTGGTCGCGGCCGCCGGCGAGCAGTCGTTCGGCCTCGCTTTCGCGCTCGTCGATGACGACGGCGTTGCCCGGCGCTTCGCGCCGGCGCTGGGCGAGTCCGGCACCGGCATGGCGACGCTTGCGGAGCGGACGGTGCGGGCGCTGGGCGGCACAGTCGCGCCCGGCTGGGTGGACTTCGCCACCGGCGAAGCCTTTCGCTACATCCCCTTCGCCGAGGTACTGGGCTGGCGCAATGACGCGCCGGCGGCCAGACGGGCACTGGGCGGGAAGATCGTCTTCGTCGGCAGCGTGCTGCCCGACCTCGACCGCGTGCGACAACCCTTGTCGCTCGCTGCGTGGGAGCCGCAGGCGGCCGACCCGCCCGGGGTCGTCCTGCAGGCGCAGACTGTGCGCGCGTTGCGGGCGGGCGCGATGCTTCAGCCGTTGCCGGCCGGACTCGTCATGGCGCTGACGGCGTTGACGGCCTTGGTCGTCCTCGTACGCAAGACGGGGTGGGCATGGCTTGCCGGCGCACTGTCGGTTGTCGCGCTGGCCGCGGTGACGATCTTCGCCTACCGGCTCGGCTGGTTCCTGCGCCCGGCGGCACCTATTGCGGCGGCGCTCCTGGCGGCCATCGTGACCAGCGCGCGGGAAGCAGTCGGCCAGCGGCGGGCGCGGGCCGCCATCGAGCGCCGCTTCGCCGGCTATGTCAGCCCGAACGTACTGGCGGGCCTGCTTTCCGGCGAGATCGATGCCGGCGCAGCGCGCAAGTCGAGCGGCCTCGCCTTCATGTTCGCCGACATCCGCGGTTTCAGCGGCCTGAGCGAGCGGCTCCAGGCCGAGGAGGTCGTTTCGCTGCTGAACCGCTATTACGAGGCCATGACGGAGGCGATTCACGCCTGCGGCGGCATGATCGACAACTTCCGCGGCGACGGCATGATGGCGGTGTTCGGCGCGCCCAGTCCGCTGCCCGATCCACCGGCCCAGGCGCTGGCGGCGGCACGCGAGATGTTCCTGCGGCTGGCGGCGCTCAACCGCACGCTGATGGACGAAGGCCGCGAGCCGATCGCCATCGGCATCGGCGTCGCGGCCGGCGAGGCCGTGCTGGGTAACGTCGGCTCGGCCGCGCGGCACGACTACACGGCCATCGGCGACGCCGTCAATGTTGCCGCGCGCTTGCAGTCCCTGTGCAAGGATCGCGGCATGAAGCTGATGGCCAGCGCCGAAGTCGCGCGCCACGCGCCGCCGGAAATGGCGCTCGCCGCACTTGGCCTTCAGGAGATTGCCGGCCATTCTCCCGTCGAAGCCTTCGGCCTGCGTGTGGATGCATTGGCCGAATATTCGGCAGATCTGCCGTCGAATACGCCATTGCCGGCCGCCAACGATCCGACATAGACTCCGCCACAAACGAGGAGCTTTCCCGACTCATGTCCCGTGCCGCCGCGACGATCCTGCTGTTCCTTCTTGGCGCCTTCGCCCTGGCGAGGGCGGAGCCAACTCCGGTGGCGCTGGTGGCAGATCTGGCCGGCGAAATCCGCGTTCATTCAGACGCCGCCGGCGGCGACCGCAATGTCGCCCTGATGCAGCGCCTGCCGGCCGACGCCAGGCTGGCGCTCGGTGCCGATGCCCGGGCGACGGTCTTCTACCCGGCAAGCGGCGCGGCCTTCGAGTTGCGCGGGCGCGGACAATTTTTGGTCGGAGGGGATGAAGTGCGCGCGGCGGGCGAGGCGGCGAGCCCGGTGCGCAGGCAACTCAACGCCGCGTTCCGCAACATCCAGTTGCAGCGCGTTCATATCACGCAGGCGGGCGTGGTCATGCGCGGCGCCGGCAACCAGGGCCGGCCGCAGCCGCTTGGGCCCGAGGGGCTGGTGATGTCGGGCAACGGTCTCGTTTTCAGGTGGAGCGCCGCCGAAGCCGGGGGCAGCTATCGCTTCAGGCTGACCGATAGCGCCGGCGAGCCGCTTTACGAAGCCACGACGACGGAAACCGAACTGGCATTGCCGTCAAAGGTGACGCCGCCCGCGGGCCGGCACCTGATGTGGAGCGTGCAGGCTGCCGGTCGCCTGAGCCCGAACCGCTGGGCGAACCTGATTGTGGCCGATGCAGCGACGCGCGAGGCGGCTGCCGCTCTCGATCGGGCTGGCGACCAGGAGTCCGTGGCCGATCGCAATTTGCGTGCGTTGCTGCTGACGCAGCAGGCCTTGCGCGAGGAATGATCCTGGCTACCGGTGGGCCGGAGGCTTGCGGTTGATGACGATCTCGCGGTGTTCCACCGTCAGGTAACCGCCGGCCGTCAATTCCTTGAAGATCCGGTTGACCATGTCGCGCGAGGCGCCGACGCGATCGGCGATCTCCTGTTGCGTGAGTTTTTCCGTCACCACCAGCTTGCCGTCCCGTTCGACCGCCAGCTTCAGCAGCAGGCCGGCGACGCGGCCGTAGACGTCGAGCAGCCCGAGGTTCTTGACGAGATCGGTGGTCTCGCGCACGCGGCCGATGAGGTTGGCAATGATCCGCAGCGCGAAATCCGGATTGGCGGCGATCGCCTCGCGCAGCGCTGTCTTGCCGATGATCGAGAAGGTGCACGGTTCGGTGCACATCACCGATGCTGAACGCAGTCCACCATCGAGCGACATCTCGCCGATCATGTCGCCCGGACCGCGCGTGTCGAGAGTCATCTCGCGACCGTCGTCGTTGGTCAGGAAGATACGCACCCGGCCGGAAAGGATGACGTAGAGCGAATCACCCGCGTCGCCCTCGTTGATGATGACGGCGTTCTTGCGGAACGAGCGCACCATGCCGTGGCCGGCAAGTTCCCTGACGGCCGGATCGGTCAATGGCGCAAGCTGGACGGCGCTGGGTGCGTTCAAGCGTGGTTCGACCGGCTGACAGTATCGTTGAGCGGCATTCTACTGCCCGAACAAGCCCAGGTCGGCTACCGATGCCGGCAGCGCGCCGCTGCCCATCAGCGTGAACGAGCTGCCGGCGCCCGTCCGGCACTGGTCGCGTGCCATTGGGCCGAAGTCGAGCACGGGCGTGGCAAGACCCGAGAGCGTGCCGGCAAGATTCAATTCGGGCGTGGTGATCTGGAGATCGCCGCCAATGCCGTCCGGCGCCGCCGCCTGGATGACGTTGAGGCCCGCATAGCCGGAACCGAAGGGGACGCGGGCGCCGCCGAGCACGAGCCTGCCGCCTTCTGGAATCAGCAGCCGGGTGTTGATGTTGATGTTGCCGCCGCGCGCCAGCGGCGCCAGCGTGTTGGCCTGGATGAAACCGGATTTCAGCACCAGGGCGTTGCCGGTGATGTCGATGTTGCCGCCGTTGCCGTTGGTCTGCCCCTCGACGGAAGTCGTCACCAGCGAATTGGTGAGCCGGATCAGGTTGCCGGCCAGGCGGATGCTGCCGCCGTCGCCATCGACGGCGGAGGTGCGAATGCTGCTCGACTTGAGTGTGAGGCGGTCGCCAGTGGTGATGTCGATGTTGCTCGCGCTCCCGTTGTGTGTGGAGGCCGCGGAGATCTCGGCGTTGTCGAGCAAGAGACTGGCGGCGCTGACGCTCAACGTGGTCGGATGCAGTGCCGCCGGGTCGGCTACCGTTGCGTCGTTGCGGACACGGAGAGTACCCCGATTGCGCAGGGTGACGGGTCCGGTGGCGCTTACGGTCAGTTGACCGGTCTGGCCGGACGAACCCGCCATTGCGCTCGCGGTTACGCCAGTGCCGCCGTCAAAGCCGCTGCCGTCGATTGTCATCGTCCCTACGCGCAGGGTTACCGCGCCGCCGGCGCCGTTCGAACCCGTTGACGACGCGATCTGCCCCGCCTGCGCTATGAAGACTCGATCGGCGATGACCGTGACGGCGCCGGCGTCGCCGTTGCCGGACGCCGTGTTGGTGGTGATCGCGGTGGCGACTTCGGGCGAGCCGACGATAGTCAATTCCTGCGCATTGACGACGATGGTACCGGCATCGCCGCCATTCAAGGTGCCGGACTGAATTCTGCCGCCATTGACTAGGCTGACTGCGTGCTTGATGTGGACGTCGATCGGCCCCGCATTGCCGGTGCTCTCGAGCGTGCTGCTGTCGATTCCAGCAAAGGTGTCGGGGATGCCGGCGCCGTCGATCCTGAGCGAGTCGGCCGTGATTGACACCGGCCCGGAATTGCCGGTGGAGTACTGCACGTCGCTATCGATATTCGCGCCATTGCTGAGCGTCATCGCGCCACCAACGGTTACCGTGACGGCCCCGCTGCCGCGGCCGCCTATGGCCACCGACGAAATCCCGCCGCCATTGGTCAGCGCCACGTCGTTGTCGACTGCCACAGTTACGGTTCCGGCACTGCCGCCCGAGAAATAGGCTACGCTCCTGATTGCACTACCATCGCCATCGATCGCCAGCGAACCGGCGCTGACACGAACCGGCCCGGCGTCACCGTCGGCCAGATAGCTAGTGCTGTCGATAACGGCGCGGTTGGCCAATCGCATCGCGCCCCTGACGTCGACGTGGATTGCGCCCGCAGTGCCCTTGCCCATCTGGGTGCTACTTACCAAGCCACCCACGCCGTCCAGACTTAGGGTGCCGGCAGTTACGGAGATCAAGGCCCCGGGCACGTCGCAATAGGTTTCAGAACTAATCGAGCTCTGTCTGATCGAGAGGTCTCCGGCGGCGCGCAGGTAGATGGCTCCTGGACCACCGTCAGCCGGAAGGCCGTAGTTGGTCAGTCCGATCCAGGACTGCCACAGATCGATGGAATTGCCCCGCAGCGCCACGACGCCGGGGGCTTCCATCGACAAAGCGGAATTGCTCAGGCGAATTGCTCCCCCCAGGGGTTTGGCAAGTTCGCCGACAGACAGCGCCAGTGGCACGTCAACGGCACCGGCGCCGGTTGCGGCGAGCTGGATCGTCATCGATGGCAGCGACAGCCAGGTGCCCTCGAACTCGATGGTTCCCGCGGCGACCGTCAGCGAACTGCCGGCAGTCAGGTTCATCCACGGCGAAGCGCCGGCAACGCCACCGGCGTCCAGATTCGTGAACCGGACGGCAGCATCGCGACCGAGAAAGCCGAATGCCTCCGGAGCCGCGACGGTGAGGCCGCTGACAGTGGGGCTGCCGGTATCCCAAACGAAACCATCGGCGAACTTGAGTTGTTGCGCGGTGCTGACGTGGAACCCGCCGGGGACGTCGATCTGCGCGCCGGCGCCGAACAATACGCCAGCCGGATTGATGAAGAAGAAGTCGGGACGGCTGCCAACGGCGGCCTGCAAGGTGAGTGGGCCGTAGATGGGGGAGGGCTGGCCGCCGGTGACGCGGGAGATGACGTTGCGGATTGAGGTGCTGGTGGTGGTGAAGGTGGCCGATTCGCCGCTGGCGATGCCGAACGAAGCGAAGCTCTGGAACAGGTTGCCGCCCTTGACCGTACCTAGCGTCTGCGGCACCACAAAATGCCCCGACAGGCTCTGGACCGGACCTACGGAACCGTCGGTGATGGCGCCGGCCAATACCGCCACTGGCCAGATGCAGATGGCGGCTGCGAGGCCGCGGCGCGGCCCGGCGCCAGCTCGGCGAGCGATGTTCATTGCCAGTCTCCCACCAGGATGAAGGGTGCCCAATAGAACGGATGGTCGAATTCGCCTCCGGCGATCAGCGTTCGCTGGGCGGCGCGCAGGGCGCCGGCCTTGGACTTGTCGCCGTGGGCGAGATTGCCGTAGAACGAGGACATCATGGTCTGCGTGACCTCGTCGGACACCGGCCAGAGTGTGCCGAGCGCGGTCTTCGCATGTGCCTTGATCGCGACGCCGGCAAAGCCGAGAGGCGCGCGGTCGTCGCCTTCGGCAGTCTGGCAGGCGCTCAGAGTGATGAGATCGACCGGCTTGCGCCTTTGCGTCATCAGGGCCTGCAAGCCGTTGAGCGTCAGCAGTTCGTCGTAGGTCATGATGAAGGTATCGTCCATGCTCGCGCCGAACAGCCCGTGCGAGGCGATATGCACGATGGAGAAATCGTGGTCCGCCAGTTGCTGCTTGAAGGCGCCCAGCGTGAAGGACTGGTCCAGCAGTACGTTGCCGGGCACCAGACCTTCGAGTTGATGGATTTCCTTCTTGACGCCCGGCAACGCCAGTGCGGCACGAAGCTTCCGTTCGTGTTCGCCGGCAGGCTCGGGGAACGGCGTCGCTACGGACTGGGTGGCCTCGGTCAGGGACCGCAATCCCGGCGGCGGCGCGAAGCGCGAGAGCGGGCCGGCGGCGGTTTCGGGCATCTGGTTGACCACCGATTCCGGCAGCTTTGCGACAACGGGGCCGGGCTCACTCAGGCCGGCGAGCAGGATGCGTGGTGTTGCGGTCGATGGCCGATTGCCACCGGAGAAAGAGAGCCCGGGTACGGTGGTAATCGTGAGGCGCTCGGCGAGGAAGTGGCTGCCGTCGTGCAGTGCGGCCAGCGGCACCAGGCGCAGGGCACCATCGGGCACGGCGACCAGCGTGTCGACGTGCCGCTGTTTCAGCAAGTCGTCTATCGGCGCGATCAGCCAGCCGTAGAGCCGCTCGGCATCGGCGCGATAGGGGCCGGCCGAACGCAGGGCGGCAATGAAATTGGCGATGGTCTTGTGAAGCTGGGCGGCCGTCACGTTGACGGTTCGCTGCTCGAAACCGTGATCGCTTTCGACGAGCAGCTCCAGGCGATCGGGCAGCACGATCGGGTAGTAGATCGCCGTCGAGGCCGATGGTCCGGCGGCGACGGCAGGCCGGGCCGAGTCCACCGTGCAGCGGTCGCGGAAGTAATCCTCCAGTTCGGTCTGCTTGATCAACTCGACGGTATTGCGCGCCTGGCGCAGCAGGGCGGGGCGGGTGTCGCCGGTGCCGACGCGCGACTGCCGCAACAGCAGATCGGCCAGCGCCAGGTAGATCGGTTCGAGGGTTTCGCGGAACGATGAGCGGCCGTCCTGATAGCGGATCGGGATGTCGGCGCGGATGGCTTCGATGTGCCGAACCGCACGTCGCAGTGCCGCGAGCGCCAGGTCATTGCGGCCCTGTGCCTCGAACAGGCGTCCGAGCCGCCACTCCAGGCGCATCAGCAGGTCGTGGCCGTTGATGCGCTGCGCGTGCAGCACGCCCGTCTCGGCGAGTTGCAGTGCTTCGTCGTTGCGTCGTTGTTTCTCGTAGAGATCGCTGAGGCCGTCGTAGGCCTCCGCCATCAGGCGCTCGTCGCCGACCGTCTCGGCGAGCGATCTGGCTTCGTCGAGCGCATCGAAGGCGATGCGCAGGCCGGGGGTGCCGAGTTTGCCGGCCAGCGAGCCGGCACGCAGCAGCAGCGAAGCGCGTTCGTTTGGCGCCAGCGGCAGCTGCCGCGCCTGGCGTACCGCGGCGGCGGCGCGTGGCAGTGGTTTCGGGGCGTCGGGTGAATGCAGTGCCTTCAGTTCCGCGCGCAAGAAAGCGGCGCCATCGTCGGGCGGTGCATCCGTCGTCGCCGCGAGCGGCAACATGGGCGCGGCAAGGAGGAAAGTGCCGACGACTATTGCCCGCAGAAGATCAAAGGAAGGCATAGCGCACCTGCATATGAATGCCGCGGTCCTGAGGGTTGCCGTGGGTCTCCACCGATGGTGTCTTCAGCCGCTTGGCGAGGAACAGTTCGCCCTCCAGGCCGCCCCAGCGTCCCTGGAAACCGACGCCCAGCGAGGCGAGGCGTTCGCCCGGCTCGTTCTGGTTGGCGCCGCGCCCCAGGTCGAGAAAAGGAACCACCGCGAACTGGCGCCTTGCGCCTTCGTCGCGCAGCAGCGGATATACGAGTTCGGCGTTGAGGATGTAGCCGTTGTCGCGCACTAGCTGGTTCTCACGGTAGCCGCGCACGGTGTAGCGGCCGCCGATGCCCAGCCGTTCCAGCGGCACCAGGCGATCCGGGCTGTGCTGGATGTTGGCGCGCAGAATCAACTGCAAGCCCGACTCGGTGAGATTCGATTGCGTCTGGATCTGGCCGACCCACAGGCGGTAGTTGCGCGCCGGCTGGTCGGGCAGAGACGACTCCGAAAGGTTGTTGCGGCCCCAGATGAAGGTCGAGCGGAAGGCCAGCACGTGGCGGTCGAAACGCTGCACGTAATCCTGGTAGAAGCTCCAGTCGCGTACCCTGGTCTTGCCGTCCACCTCGCCCGGAGTGAACGAGAAGGGCTCGCCGTCCAGCGTCGTCCGGCTCTCGCGCTCACTGAAGGTGACGCCGAGGCCCAACTGACGGCGCGTGTCGACGAAGAGCGGATGACTGATGCCGATCTGCCGGCTGCTGACCTGGCTCTTGATGTTCAATTGACTGAAAGGCTCCTCGACTACCGCGGAGGCGCCGCTGGCGACGCGGATGTCGAGTACCGTCGGCCCGGCCAGGAGCGGCACGGCCCAGGCCAGATCGTAGTGATCGGTATGGCCGTTCGACTGCGCGGTAGCCTCGATCGCGTCTCCCCAGCCAGTGGCGTTTCTCAGCACGCCGTTGATGCCCAGCAGGCCGGAACCCAGCGACGGCGACAGGTAGTTGTTGGCGAACACCTGGGCGTGTAACACCGGTGCGCGACCGACATCAATCTCAGCGACGGCGCTGCCGAGCGTGGCGCCTGGCACGATGCGGGCGTTGATGCGATCGAACAGCGGATCGGCCAGCAGCAGGCGAATTCGTTCCTGGAGGATGTTGACGTTCAGGGTTTCGCCATCGGCGCCCAGGCGCGAAGTCAGGTACTCATCCTTGAGGCCATCCATGCCGCGCAGGCGCACTTCGGAGATTCGCCCTTCGATGATCTGCACGTGCAGGATGCCGTCGCGGTAGGCGTCGGCAGGAATCACTGCCCCGGAGTTCACGTGACCCTTGTCCACATAGTGCTGCGTCAGCCGCTGGCGCAGTTCTTCGATGTCGGCAACGCGCAGTTCGCGATTGACGAACGGCGCCGCAATGGCGCCAAGCTCGGCATCCGTGAACACCTTGTTGCCTTCGAACTCGATGCCGGATACGAATACCGTCGCGCCGGTGCCGGCCCCGAAGGGTGCCGACTGGGGTACCGCCGGAAGTACGAAGCCGCCATCGTCGCGTGAGGGCAGGTTGTCGCCCCAAACGCAAGGCGCCGCAGCCATGGTGCAGAAGATGGCAGCGGCAAGTAACGGGATGCCGCGCGGTCGCCGCCCGATTGTGAGCGATGCAGACAGAGCCGAGCCGTCCCTATCGAGCGTCATGCCGAGGTCCGTCGTGAGTTTGAGGTGTTGATTGCCCGCCGCCGTGGGCGGTGTCTCTGTCAGGGCGGAAAGGTTCGGCTGGGTTGCCGCAAGATCTCCTTGGCGGCCGCCGAATCGCGTATTCATGTGTCTTTGGCCAATTATGCCATTGGCGGCCGAAAAAGCAGCACATTTCTGCATATTTGGTCTGGTTCTATTATGTCCAATGGCAAGTGACAGCATTGATGACATCAGGAAATCAACGCTGGCGCCAGCGGTCGTGCGGGGATTGGGTTTCAGGCTGGAACGGTACGGCACAGATGTTGTCAGTTCATGCCACACGCATTGATGGGTTGACAATCCGCGACAGATCGCATAACTTACTGACCGGTCAGTCAGTAAGAGAGCGCCCAAGCATGAAAGCCTGTTGCCCCATCCAGAAGTTCATCCGCCGCCGGCGCAAGGAGGCACGGCCGGGCGAGATCGCGGCCGCGGCGCTGGACGTGTTCGCCGAGAAGGGCTTCGCCGCTACTCGGCTCGAAGACATCGCTGCCCACGCCGGCGTATCGAAGGGCACGGTCTATCTCTACTTCGACAGCAAGGAAGCATTGTTCAAGGCCGCGGTCGAGGCGGCCATGATGCCGGCGGTCGAAGCAGCCGAGGCGCTGGCCGGTGACACCAGCCGGCCGGCGGCAGACCTCCTGCGCGAGTTTGTGTTCGGCTGGTGGCAAATGGTGGGCTCCACGGCGCTGGGCGCGGTGCCCAAGTTGCTGGTCGCCGAATCGGGCAACTTCCCGGAACTCTCCCGCTGGTTTCACGATTCGCTGATCAGCCGTGCGCACCGGGCGATGATCCGCATCATCGAGCAGGGCATCGCCGCCGGCGACTTCCGCCCGGTACCGGCAGCGCTGGCCGCGCGCATCGTCTTTGCGCCCATGTTCTCGTTCATCATCTGGCGGCGGAGCTTCGCGGGTTTCATGTGCGACCTGCCCGAGGCCGAAGAATTTCTCAATCAGGCTGTCGATATCCTTACCCACGGCCTCGCGTTACGGGAGCCCAAACCATGACCTACCGAACCCTGGCTGTCCTGGTGGCGACGATCGCCCTCTGCGCGTGCGGCGAATCCGCGCCGCCACCGCATGAAGTGACCGTGGTGAAGATCATCGTCGCCGGAACCACGGCCGCGGATGCGGCGCGCAGCTACAGTGGCGAAGTTCACGCGCGCTACGAAGTCCCCTTGTCGTTCCGCATCGGCGGCAAGCTGGTCGAACGCAAGGTCGATGCCGGTGCCCACGTTACCGCGGGCCAACTGCTCGCGCGCCTGGACCCGGCCGACGTGGCATTACAGTCGGCGCAGGCGCAATCGCAGTTGGTGCTCGCACAGGCCGATGCCAAGCGCTACCGCGACTTGCGGGCGCAGAACTTCGTCAGTTCCGCCGCGCTGGACGCCAAGGAAACCGCGCTCAAGGCCGCGGAGTCGCAAGCCGGCATTGCCCGCAACCAGTCGGCCTACGCGCAACTGGCGGCAGACCGGCCGGGCGTCATCGCTGCGGTTCTCGGCGAACCCGGGCAGGTGGTAGCGTCGGGCCAACCGGTGTTCCGGATTGCCCAGGATGGCGAGCGCGAAGTCGCGATCTCGCTGCCCGAATCGGTCATCACCGGCATCAAGGTCGGGGACGAAGCCGCCGTCACGCTCTGGTCGGGCGGCAAGGCCTACCGGGGCAGGCTGCGCGAACTGGCGCCGGCGGCCGACCCGACGACCCGCACCTTCGCCGCCCGCGTCAGCCTGCTCAATGCGGATGCATCGGTCGCGCTGGGCATGACCGCCACCGTGCGCTTTACCGCCGGCAAGCAGCCAGCCCTCGCCATACCGCTCTCCGCGGTATTCCAGCAGGGCGACCGCCCGGCCGTCTGGGTGGTGGGGCAGGATTTGACGCTCACCCTGCGGCCGGTCGCCGTCTCCGCGTATACGGACGCGGGCGCGACAGTCGCCGATGGCCTCCAGCCGGGCGAGCGCATCGTCGCCGCCGGCGTGCACAAACTCACGGCCGGGCAGAAGGTTCGCGCTCTGCAATGAAGAACATCAACCTCTCCGCGTGGTCCCTCGAGCATCCGTCGATGGTGCTCTATCTCATCATCGTCCTGATGGCCGCGGGTGCGATTTCCTACCTCAAGCTGGGCCGCGCCGAGGACCCGGACTTCACCTTCAAGGTCATGATCGTGCGCACGCTCTGGCCGGGTGCGACGGCGCAGCAAGTGGAATCGGAACTCACCGAGCGTATCGAGAAGAAGCTCACCGAAACGCCCTGGGTCGACGTCATGACCTCAGCGTCGAAGCCGGGCCAGTCGCTGCTCTTGCTTACGCTAAAGGACTTCACGCCCAAATCGGAAGTGCCCGAAGCCTGGCGCCAGGTACGCAAGAAGCTCGACGACATACAGCACACCTTGCCAGCGGGGGTCCAGGGCCCGTACCCGAACGACGAATTCGGCGACGTCGATGTGAGCATCTACGCGCTGACCGGCGATGGTTTCGATCTTGGTGAACTCCGCGGCGAAGCCGACCGCATCGCGCGCGAGCTGAAATGGGTGCCGGATGTCCGCAAGGTCGAGTTGATCGGCGTCCAGGACGAGAAGATCTACGTCGAGGTGACGCCGACCCGCCTCGCCGCGCTCGGCATCCAGCCCAGCCAGATCTTCGACGCCCTGCAACGCCAGAACGCCGTCGCCGCGGCCGGCTTCATCGAAACCGACAGCGAGCGCGTCCGCCTGCGCGTGACGGGCCCCTACGATACCGCCGACAAGATCCGCGAGACCGACCTCGCCGTCGGCGGCCGCCATTTCCGCCTGGGCGACATCGCCGAGGCGAAGCGCGGCTTCGCCGACCCGCCCAGCCCGCGCATGCGCGTGGCCGGCAAGGATGCGATCGGCATCGGCGTGGTGATGGACAAGGGCGGGGACGTCATCCGCCTCGGCGAGAACCTGAAGGCGGCGATGCAGCGCCTGTCCGCCAACCTGCCGGCCGGTATCGAGGTCAACAATGTCTCCGACCAGCCGGAGGTCGTGAAGATGTCGATCCGGCTCTTCGTCGAGTCGCTCACCGAAGCAGTTGTGATCGTTCTGGCGGTCTCCTTCCTCAGCCTCGGCTGGCGCACCGGCACCGTGGTCGCCTTGTCGATCCCGCTGGTGCTGGCCATTACCTTCTTCCTGATGCGCGTCTTCGGCATCGACCTGCAACGCGTGTCGCTCGGTGCATTGGTGATCGCACTCGGCCTGCTGGTCGACGATGCCATCATCGCCGTCGAAATGATGGTCGTGAAGATGGAGCAGGGCTGGGACCGCTTCAAGGCGGCCACCTTCGCCTACACTTCGACGGCCTTCCCGATGCTCACCGGCACGCTGATCACCGCCGCCGCCTTCACGCCGGTCGGATTTGCGAAGTCCTCCGCCGGCGAGTACACCTTCTCGATCTTCTCGGTGGTCACCATCGCGTTGATCGTGTCCTGGGTCGTGGCCGTCGTGTTCACGCCTTACCTGGGCTACAAGATACTCAACCCGGAGAAGCTCGCCGCCCTCGGCGCCAAGCATGGCGGCGACATCTACGGTTCGCCCTTCTATCTGCGCTTCAGGGCCCTGGTGACATGGTGCCTGCGCCGGCGCTGGCTGGTGATCGGCGCCACGGTCGTCACCTTCGCCGTCTCGGTCGCGGTCTTCGCTACGGTGGTGAAGAAGCAGTTCTTCCCGGCGTCCTCGCGCCCCGAGCTTCTGATCGAACTCTGGCTGCCGCAGGGGGCATCGCTCAAGGCAACCGAGACAGCGGTGGAGCAGGTCGAGAAACTGCTGACCGGTGACGACGCCGTCGAATCCCAGTCCGCCTACGTCGGCAACAGCCCGCCGCGCTTCTTCCTGCCGCTGAACCAGCAGCTGTTCGCCGACAACTTCGCGCAGTTCATCGTCGTCACCAAGGGACTCGAAGCGCGCGAGGACTTGAAGAAGCGCCTGGAGACCCGCTTCGCCGACAGCGATGGCGCCTGGTCGGGCCTGCGCCTGCGCGTGCTGCGGCTGGAAAACGGCCCGCCGGTCGGCTTCCCGGTGGCCTTCCGGGTCATGGGCGAGGATATCGACCAGTTGCGCGCCATCGCCGAAGAGGTCGCGGTCGTCATGCGTACCGATGCCAGCCTGCAGAATGTCCAGTTCGACTGGAACGAGAAGAGCAAGAGCCTGCGCGTCGAGATCGACCAGGACCGCGCCCGGGCGCTCGGCATCTCGAGTCAGGACCTGGCGCTCGCTTTGCAGGCCTGGCTGAAGGGCGCGACCATCACCCAGTATCGCGAAGGCGACCAGTTGATCGACGTCGTCTGGCGCGCGTCCGGTGCCGAGCGCGATTCCTTCGATCGCCTGCCCGACCTCGACATCCCGACCGCCACCGGCCGCCACGTGCCGCTGGCGCAGGTGGCCAAGCTGGTACCGGTGCTCGAGGAAGGCCTGATCTGGCGGCGTGACCGCCTGCCGACGATCAACGTGCGCGCGGACCTTCTGGGCAACGCGACGGGTCCGGCGGTATCGACGCGCATCAGCCCGCAACTCGATCCCATCCGCGCCAAGTTGCCGCCGGGTTTCCGCATCGAGATGGGTGGCGCGATCGAAGAGTCCGGCAAGGGCGAGAAATCCATCCAGGCCGTCATGCCCTTGATGCTGGTGGCAGTCATTACATTGCTCATGATCCAGTTGCAGAGCATGCGCCGAACCATCATGGTGCTGCTGACGGCGCCGCTGGGGCTGATCGGCGTCACACTGTCGCTGCTGATCTTCCAGGCGCCTTTCGGTTTCGTCGCCCAGCTCGGCGTCATTGCATTGATGGGCATGATCCTGCGCAACTCGGTGATCCTGGTCGACCAGATCGACCAGGACGAACGCGCCGGCAAGAGCACCTGGGATGCCATCGTCGGCTCCACCGTGCGCCGCCTGCGGCCCATCGTGCTGACGGCGGCGGCGGCGGTGCTGGCGATGATCCCGCTCTCGCGCCAGGTGTTCTGGGGCCCGATGGCCGTGGCCATCATGGGCGGCCTCATCGTGGCGACTGCGCTGACCTGCCTGTTCCTGCCGGCGCTCTATGCCGCGTGGTACAAGGTCCGGGAGCCGGGTGCGGTCGGGCCGGCGTAGAATTCGCGTGCAACAGACCAACGTATCCGTTCATAAGGATATGCTAATCTCCAGTTCGTCATCGCTCTTTCGCCGCGAACCCTCCCATGCATGTCACGATGAATTTCGAGCAAGCCCGATACAACATGGTCGAGCAGCAGATCCGGTCCTCGGAGCCGCTGCGCGAGGACATGCGCGAGCTGTTGCACGTCGTCCGCCGCGAGGAATTCGTGCCCCCCGCGTTTCGTCATCTTGCCTTCGCCGATGTTGCGCTGCCGCTCGGCCATGGCGCCACGATGCTGACGCCGCGCATCGACGCGGCGGTCGTCCAGGCGCTGAAGCCACGAAAGCAGGAGAACGTGCTGGAGATCGGCACCGGTTCCGGCTACACGGCCGCCCTGCTCGCCGTGCATGCGAATCACGTCACCAGCATCGAGATCGTCCCCGAGCTGGCCGACAGCGCCCGCGCCAACCTGCATCGTGCAGGGCTGGGCAATGTCACCGTGGAGACCGGCGATGGCTTCGTCGTCTCCCGCTCGGTCGGTGCTCAGTTCGATGTCATCATGCTTTCCGGTGGCCTCGCCCAAATTCCGGCCGAACTGCTGGCCCGGCTGAAAGTCGGCGGCCGGCTGTTCGCCTTCCTCGGCGAAGCGCCGGTGCAAACCGCCCGTCTTGTCACTGGCGTCGGCGAAGGTGCCTATCGCGGCCAGGGCCTGTTCGAGACCTGCGTCGCCCAATTGCGCAACGCGCCGGTCGGTACGGAATTCACGCTCTGATGCAGCAACTTGCCGCAGCCCAGCTGAAGGAATGGCTCGACGACCCGGCGCGCGCGCGGCCCGTGCTGCTCGACGTGCGGGAACCCTGGGAACTGGATGTCTGCCGCATCGCCGGCGCCAGGCCGATTCCCATGCGCGCGGTGCCGGCTCGCTACCTGGAGCTCGACCGCAACGCCGAAACGGTCGTCATCTGCCACCACGGCGCCCGCAGTTACCAGGTGGCGATGTTCCTGGAATACCAGGGCTTTACCAATATCTTCAATTTGCATGGCGGCCTTGCCGCCTGGGCGCGGGACGTCGATCCCGTCATGCCCACCTACTGACCGAGCGGAGCTGGCAATGAACAAGACCCTATCCCTGCTGATATCCGGCATGTTCCTGGCGAGCGCCGCGCAAGCGGCGGATCTGGCGTCCGTCTACCGCGATGCGGTCGGCTACGACGCCACCTTCGCCGCCGCCAAGGCCAGCCTCGATGCCGGCCGCGAGCGGCTGCCGCAGAGCCGGGCGGGTCTGCTGCCGAACCTGGGCGTATCGGCGAACACGGTCTGGAACGACACCGACATCACCCCCCGCACGAATCCGCAGTCGAAGAGCAGCCTCAACTACAACAGCCATGGCTGGACCGCGACACTCTCGCAGCCGCTGTTCCGCTGGCAGAACTGGGCTACTTACAAACAGGGGGAGTTCGGCGTCGCCCAGGCCGAAGCGCAGTTCGCCGCTGCCCGGCAGGACCTGATCCTGCGCGTCGCCCAGGCCTACTTCGATGTCCTGCTGGCGCAGGAAACCCTTGCCGTCAGCCAGGCGCAGAAGATCGCCATCACCCAGCAGCTCGAATCGGCCAAGCGCAACTTCGAAGTCGGAACGGCCACCATCACCGATACCCACGAAGCCCAGGCGCGCTACGACCTCGCGGTGGCGACCGAAATCGCCGCCGACAGCGACCTCACCGTCAAGCGGCAGGTGCTGCGTACCGTGGCCGGCAACGAACCCGATGTCCTGAAGACCCTGAAGCCGGGAACGCTGATCAGCCGGCCGCAGCCCGACGACATGATGAAGTGGGCCGAGACGGCGGAGACCGGCAATCCGACGGTGGTGCAGGCGCAGGCAGGGCTGGAAATCGCCAGCCAGGAAGTGAGCAAACAGCGCGCGGGCCACATGCCGACGCTCGATCTCGTCGCCACCTATGGCAAGAACGGCGCCGGCTACAGCGCTAGCGTTCCGGGCGGGGCCGGCATCGACACCACCAACCGGACCGTCGGTCTGCAAGTGGCTGTTCCCCTCTTTGCCGGCGGCTACGTGGTATCGAAGACCACCGAAGCGGTGGCGCTGCGCGAGAAGGCCCTTGCCGATCTCGACAATGCCCGCCGGCAGGCGGCGCTGGGCGCGCGCCAGGCTTTCCTCGGCGTCAGCTCCGGCCTGTCGCAGGTCAAGGCTTACGAGGCGGCGGTGGCTTCATCGCAGGCCGCGCTGGATTCGAACAAGCTCGGCTACGAAGTGGGCGTGCGCATCAACATCGACGTCCTCAACGCGCAGAGCCAACTCTACGACACGCGCCAGAAGCTGATGAAGGCGCGCCTCGACACCCTGGTTGCACAACTGAAGCTCAAGGCCGCGGCAGGCAATCTCGCCGACGAAGACGTGATCGCGATCAACACGCTGCTGGAGTAATTCGGGCGGGCCACCCGCCGGCGCAGTCCGGTGGACCACATTCCTGCCACAATTCCTCGCCGGCCGGCCAGCCTCGTTCCATCGCATTGACCGGTGGCGGGCATGAAATGACACCCGTGGGCTGAAGCCCAATCTCACGGGAGGTCACAATGAACAACACCATCGCTCGTCGCCGTTCGCCGGCGGCCGAGTTCTTCCTGGCCGTGGCGGTTGCTCTCGTCGCCGTATTGCTGCTCGGCTACGGGTTCGCCGCGGCGGCCGCCGAGCTTGAACGCATTCCGACCCGGCCGGCCGAGGCGCAGCAGGGCAGCCTGCTCTTCAAATCCAGTGGCAGCAGCTTCGCGGTGCCGGTGCTCGACACCGACGTCGACATCCATGTCGCCGGCATCGTCGGCCGCGCCCGCGTGCGGCAAACCTTCCGCAATCCTAGCGACGACTGGCAGGAGGGCGTCTACGTCTTTCCGCTGCCCGAGAACGCCGCCGTCGATCACATGAAGATGAAGATCGGCGAGCGCATCGTCGAGGCCGACGTCAAGGAGAAGGCCGCCGCCAAGGCCACCTACGAACAGGCCAAGAGCAATGGCCAGCGCGCGGCGCTGGTCGAGCAGGAGCGGCCCAACATCTTCACCACCAGCGTCGCCAACATCCCGCCGCGCGGCGAGATCGTCGTCGAGATCGAATACCAGCAGACCCTGCGTTACGACGCCGGCAGCTTCAGCCTGCGCTTCCCCATGGTCGTCGGCCCGCGCTACATTCCCGGCACGCCGACCGAAGGGCAAGTCCGCACACCCGCTTCGGGATGGGCGCGCAACACCGACCAGGTGCCCGATGCCACGCGCATCACGCCGCCGGTAGTGAAGCCGCAGGAAGGCAAGGCACCGATCAACCCCGTGCGCCTGAAGGTGACGCTCGACGCCGGCGTGCCGCTGTCGAACATCGCCAGCCCCTACCACGCCGTCAAGGTGACGCGGCCGGACGATCACAGCGCCCAAGTGGAACTCGCCGACGGCGCCGTGCCAGCCAACAAGGACTTCGAACTTGTGTGGACGCCCACACCGACCCGCGCCCCGCAGGCGGCGCTGTTCACCGAGGCCGGGAAGGGCAGGACCTACGGCCTGCTGATGCTGTTGCCGCCGGCCGCCGGCGCCGAATCGGTGCGCCTGCCGCGCGAAGTGATCTACATCATCGACACCTCCGGCTCGATGCAGGGACCTTCGCTCCAGCAAGCCAAGGAAGCGCTGGAGATGGCCGTCTCCCGGCTGTCTCCGGCCGATCGCTACAACGTCATCGAGTTCAATTCCGCCGCGACGCCGCTGTTCGCCGATGCGCAACCGGCGAGTGCCGACAACCTGAAGAAAGCCAAGAGCTTCGTGCACGGCCTCCGGGCCCAGGGCGGCACCGAAATGGCTTCGGCGCTGAACCTTGCACTCAACGGCAGCGAGGACACCCAGCGCGTGCGCCAGGTGATCTTTCTCACCGACGGCTCGGTCGGCAACGAAGACGCCTTGTTCAAGATGATCCAGGAAAAGCTCGGCGACACGCGGCTCTTCACCGTCGGCATCGGCTCGGCGCCCAATAGCTGGTTCATGAGCAAGGCGGCGCAGACCGGGCGCGGCACTTTCACCTACATCGGTCGCATCGAGGAAGTGAAAGAGAAGATGGGAGCACTCTTCGCCAAGCTCGAATCGCCGGTAGTGAAGGGCGTGCGCATCGACTGGCCCGGCAAGGCTGAATCCTGGCTGGCGCGCGTGCCCGACCTCTACCTCGGCGAGCCGGTGCAGGTCAGCGTCGCGCTCGACAAGGCGGTGCAGGGCGATGTCCGCATCTCGGGCCTGCGCGGCGATGCGCCGTGGGCAGCGACGCTGGCGCTCGACAAGGCCGAGCGGGGCAGTGGCCTGGGCGTGCTCTGGGCGCGCGAGAAGATCCAGTCGCTGGTCGACAGCCTGCGCGAAGGCGCGACCGAAGACGACGTCAAGCCGAAGGTCGTGGAAATCGCCATCGAGCATCACCTGGCGAGCAAATACACCAGCCTGGTGGCGGTGGACAAGACGCCCGTGCGGCCGGCCGATGCGGACCTGAAGGGCGGCGCGATGCCGACCAACCTGCCCCAAGGGTGGAACTACGCGGCCGTGTTCGGCGAACTGCCGAAGGGCGCCACCGACAGCACCTGGCATCTGCTGCTCGGCGCCATCGCCATGCTGCTCGCAGCCGGCCTGATGTTCGCCTCGCGCCGTCCGGCGTTTGCCTGAGGCAGGCGGCCATGAGCGCGACGAGCTTCATCGACGACTACGGAGTCCCGCTCGGCGTCGAATGCGCCTGGCCGCAAGAGGCCAGGCCGGTGGCCGGCCGGCGGCAACGGCGCTGGCTGCGCGTCGCCGCTCTCCTGCTGCTGGCCTTCGGCCTCTGGCATGCCGGGCAGGCTGGCTACATCAAGGCCAAGGCCGAACTCGCGCAGGTACTGATGCAGCGCGCCTGGACTCAGACGCTGGCGGGTGCCAAGGCCGTCAAGCCCTGGCCCTGGGCCGACACCTGGCCGGTCGCCCGCCTGATCATGGCTGAGCGTGACGTCGACCTCTTTGTTCTCGCCGGGGCCGACGGCCGCGCGCTCGCCTTCGGCCCCGGCCACGTCTATGGCACCGCAGAGCCGGGCACGGCCGGCAACAGCGTCATCGGCGGCCACCGTGACACCCATCTGCGCTTCCTCAAGGATGTGCATGTCGGCGACGAACTGCGCGTGCAACGGCCGGACGGCCGCTGGCAGGCCTACCGCGTGACCGAAACGCGCGTGACCGACAAGACCGACCTCTCGCCACTCGATCCCTCCGGCCCGACACGCCTGACCCTGATTACCTGCTGGCCCTTCGACGCCCTGCGCACCGGCGGGCCGCTTCGCTATGTCGTCACCGCGGTGGCGCGAGGGTAGGCGCACGCGCTCGCAAACTGCCATGCCAGCTACTGCGCTTCCGCCAACAGGGCCGGAATCTCACGGACGAATCGAACGATGTCTTCGTCTCTGGCGTTCTCAGTGAAGACAATCACAAGCTGGTTACCCAGCGACGCCAAGCCACGTGACTTGCGCCAGGCGAGTCGCCACTACTCCGTCCGTCATACCACCTTCGGTTTAGCTCGATCGGATCATTGACTCGAATCCTCGCGGCAACGTAGATTACCAGCGCGACTGCAACCAAGGTTCGTGCCCGGTGGGAGGTTTTCCCTCTTCTTTTCGGAGGTCTTTATGAAATTGAAGGCACTTGTGGCAGCGCTTGGCCTCATCGCCATGGCCAGCGCCTCAGCCAACGACGTGGTCCTGGACTTTGGCAACGTGGCAAACGTATCGGGCGAAACCTATTTCGCCTCCGGGTTCATTCAACACGATGTGGGTTCCTTCACGGATCAGCTCAAGTTCTCGGTCCTGGGTTCGGCAGATGACATTTGGAGTGGTTTGGGTACGATCGCCGACCAGCCCAAGGTGGATGGGTCCAACATCACCGGCCTGACGGTGGATCTCTTCCACGCTCAACCCGGCAGTACGACGTTTGCGCTGTATGCCACCATCGGCTCCGGTGACTACATCACCAACGGCGGCCCGCTGGTGGAAGGTTATTACTACTTCAAGGTGTCCGGTACGGCGACGGGTCCGAGCCCGTCGTCCTACGCGTATACCGCCTCGGCGGCTGTGCCGGAACCTGAAAGCTACGCCATGATGCTTGCCGGTCTCGGCCTGTTGGGCGTGATCGCGCGGCGGCGCTTGCGGGGCTGATCCCGACGATTCGAGAAGGTGCCGCTAAGCATGCGGGGCCTTCTCCGAATTGAAGGTTCTACAAAGAAGGGCCGGGCAATCGCCCGGCCCTTTTTGCATCGTGCCACTTTCCCTACGGCGTGAGCGGTTTCAAGTCCTGCCTCCGATTGACCGGACTGGAGGGCGGCGTAGTAGGCGAACAACTCGCCCATGCTGTCGCAGCCTCGACAGAATTTCCGGGGAGCGCGGCACCACCGTCGAGACGCTCAGAAGACTCAATCCGACAGCACACATTTTGCACCCGGGCCAACTGCTGAGATTCCGGAAGGCCGCGCTATGCGCGCCGTGAGAAACGGCTGCTGGTTGCTGTGTATCGCGATGGCGGCGGCGCCGGCACTCGCCGCCGACAAGCCGTTCACGGGCACGTTCGGCGGTACCGGCCGGGCATGTTCCGGCGGTCTTCACATCCGCGCCAATACGATCGAGTGGAATTCGAGCTTCAGTGTGTGCAAGCCCACTGGCTACGAAGTCCTGGAAGAGGACGTCTCGCCAGGTCGCCGGCGAATCGCCTATCGGTTGAAGGTACGCAGTAAGCATTGCCGGTACGCGGTTGTCGAGGTCGAACATACGAGCGGGCCAGGTTGGAATGTGACCGGATATCAATCGCTCGATGCCTTCCAGAATCTGGCTGCGCCCGGTTGGAAGAACTCTCCGCTCCCGGAACGGCAGGTTCTGTCGTGCCCGATGGTTGGGCCTGACTGATAGGCACTTGCGCTGCAGTATCCTTGACCGAGGATCTGCCGGGCGAGAGCTCCACTGCCGACTTGTCGGCCAGAGAGGGCGCTGGCTGAAGGCGACGACCTCACCTCGAAGCTGACCTTCGTGCCCACTGAATCGGGTGCAGCCCGGTTCTCATCGATCCAGTCGTCGAGGCACTGACTAACCAGCGTGGACAGCGTTCGACGGCCCCCCGTCGATGTATCGCTCCATGATTCGGACCGTCTGCACTGCATGCGCATGTGATCACAACGTGGTTTGGCGGCGCCTGCCTGGTAGGACTGGCGCGGGTGGAGCGCGGGTTCGACCGTGCGTGAGGGCTGCGTTTGTGGGGATGGGGGTGTTGTCGCCAAAGCACGGGTGATATCCTCGGGCCCGGGCGAAGCGCGCCGGGCTCCTCGTTCGGTGCGCAATGGCTCCCCGTACGTCGACGGTTCGTTCGGAACCGTGATAATCGACGCCCTGGTCTTACCGGCGCGGAAAAGGAAATAGAGCGGATGCGGTTCACGAGTGTCTCCCATGTGCATTGGCAAGGTCATGACCGGTGGGCCTGTCAGGTCGCCAGTCGCACGGGGCGGGGGGCCTTCCCGCTTGGCGCCAATGGCAGTGCCCGGGCAGCGACGGCGGAGCGCGCTTGGGTTCGGTAGGTTCCAGCGCCGCGCCGACGCAGCCATCCGAGCCAAAGCCGGCGCCATCTCCGGAAGCCGCCGACTGCGGCCAGCTGCCGCACCAACGCACCAGCGCTGAACGCAGGCGGCTGACTCTCGCATTCCTGCTCTCCCTGCTCATTCACGCGCTGCTGTTGAGCTTGACCTTCGGTGACCAGGAATTTGGGTTTCCGGGCTTCGCCTTCCCCTGGCAAGCGCGATGGATCGAGGCGCCAAATCTACGCGTCGTGCTCATGCCGGCGCAGGTCGCAGCTGCCGAGCCTGCGGGTAGGTCGGTCAAGGAGCCGCTGCAGCAGGCATCGATCGAGCAGCCCGTTGCCGGTGGGCCGGCCCCGACACCATCCGAGTCCTCTGCCCCACCCCCGGGCCGGACGGCAGAAACGATCGTGCCCGAAGCGACGGCCAAGGCTGAACCAGCGCCAGATGTCGCGACCGCTACGGTTCCTGCGAAAGCGTCTTTGCGCACCGAAGGGTCCGGTAACGCGGCGCCCGCGCCGACCCCTGCGGTGGCAGTGATCGCCATGGAGCGGTCCGACGAGCCCGCGTTCGTCGTGCCGCCCCCTCCACCAGCGCCAACGCTTGTCACCGCGGTTGCACCAAGCGCTTCGACCACGGAGACCGTGATGCCGGCTCCTCAAGATGCCAGCGAGGTAGCGCAGAAGCAAGCCGAACCAGAGGTGCGGGAGCAAGCCGTTGAAGTGGCCAAGCCCGATCCATCGGAGCACGAGGCACAACGACAGGCGGACCAGTTGGAGGCGGCGCGGGTTAATGCCGCGCAACTGGAGGCCGCTCGTCAGGAAGCGGCGCGCGCCGAGGCCGCACGAACGGCGGCGGCAAAGCTTGAGGCGCAGCGTCAGGAGGCCACTCGCCAGGAAGCGGCGCGCGTCGAGGCCGCACGACTGAAGGCTGAACGCCAGGAGGCCGCGCGACAGGCGGCGGCAAAGCTGGAGGCGCAGCGTCGGGAGGCCACTCGTCAGGAAGCAGCGCGCGTCGAGGCCGCACGACTGGAGGCCGAACGCCAGGAGGCCGAACGCCAGGAGGCCGCGCGACAGGCGGCGGCAAAGCAGGAGGCCCAGCGTCAGGAGGCAGTTCGTCAGGAAACGGCAAGCGTCGAGGCCGCACGACTGGAGGCCGAACGGCAGGAAGCCGCGCGATTGGCAGCGGCAAAGCTGGAAGCACAGGGTCAGGAAGCATCTCGTCAGGAAGCGGCACGCGCCGAGGCCGCACGACTGGAAGCCGAACGCCAGGAGGGCGCACGATTAGCGGCGGCGAAGCTGGAAGCGCAGGGTCAGGAGGCAGCTCGACAGGAAGCGGCGCGCGGGGAGGCCGCACGACTGGAAGCCGCGCACGTCCTGGCGGAACAAGAGGAAGACGCAAGACGGGATGCGCGGCGTCGCGCCATGGGACGTCAGCTCGAAGAGGAAGCCGCCCGGCGTGAAGCAGCCTCGAATTCCGCTCGCTCGCCTTCCAGGCTACCCCTCTCGTTGAGCACCGCACGTCGGGTCAGGCTATGGGGGCGTGGCCACCCCAACGCTGAACTCGCCGACTACGCGGAGGCGTGGGCCCGGAAGATCCAGCTCAACACGCCTGTCGACACGGTCCGTGAAGTGGCGAAGCGGCCTCATACCGATCCCATGGTGACCGTGGCTGTCCGAAGCGACGGATCCGTGGAGACAGTGACCTTCGTTCTCTCCACTGGCGTGGCGGAAGTCGATGAAGCGATACGGCGCATCGTGCAAAGCCATGTGCCCTACCAAGCGTTCCCGCCGGGACTGGCCCGCCAGTACGACGTGGTCGAAATCCGCCGGACCTGGCACTTCGACATGGCCATCCAGTTGTACTGATTGGACGGTGACTGTCGTCAGGCGATTCAGGACGCGCTGGCCTGGCGGACCCCCGCGGCCGCTTCATCGGCAGTGGCCAGATCGGGTTCCTCGCCAGCGAGGACTGAACCTTCGGCGCTCTGACAGGCATCAATCGCATCACCCGCCTGTCGTCCACGATGCCCGGCGGTTCGGGCCAAGCGTGCATGATTGCGGCTTTGGGGGCGGCGTTCGGCAGTTCGGCCTTTGCCGCCGGTCGCGGGTGCATTCGCCAATGGCCGCAGCGTGGCGGTTACCGGTCGTAGACTCGGAAATCGCGTCGAACGGCAGGTCCTTCGTTCAGGCTACGTCGGCAGCGTGCCCACAATGGAACTATGGCCTCAGCAAATCCTGCGACCGGTTTCCTTCCCGAAGCCGTCCTCTGCGTTTTCAGATGTCGCTCCGTTAAGTTCTGCTTCAGGGGGAACCCGAAAGCGTCACTGACCGCCAGCGGCGGCGTCTAAAGCGCCCTCGCCCCGTCCGAATCGGGGTCGCACGCGAAGAGGCGCGATCATGCGACGAGCGCCCGCGCCGGATGTGAGACAGGCGTTCGCTGCGGCACGAGGCTACTTGCCTTCGGAAACGTCGACGCGATCAGCCCGATAGAACACGCCCGATTGTTCGATAACGACCTGCTTCGGGTTGACGACATAGATGAAGCGATTGCGCTGGCAGGCGGTGTCGATGAGCACGACGGGGTTCGGTAGTTTGAGCGTCTGGTTCGTGATCCGGTATCCGTCTTCAAGGTCCTTTTCGGGATCGACCGTCGATAGCACGTACTGCGGCTTGCACGTGCGATGATCGAACGTCACAACGTCCGCTGACATGACGAGGTTGCCGCCAATCTTGCGCTTCGCCTTCGCATCGCTGACCGAGGCCACTTTCGCGTAGTCCGCAACCGCCGCGACACGCCAGCGCCCGAAATAATCGCTGGCATCCGCCGCATAGGCGTGCGCGATGCAACCGAGCAGCGCGAGCAATATTCCGATGACTGGCTTCATCGCCCCGCTCCCGGTTGCTGGAACGGAGCGGCTTCGTTACGGCGACGACTGGCCAGACCTTGGGAGCGCACGGCGGGCTGGCGGCGTCCATTCCGAAACGGGTGTACATACACGTATTGGCCCATCTCTTGCGCGACCTGCCCCATCTGGCCCGGGTCGGCTGTCTGCAACACGGGGGTCGCGCCGCGTCCGCCCAGGTTGTAGGTGAAACTCACCAGCGCGTCGAATTGCGCCTGCGTGAGTTGCTGATTGCGCACGTTGCGCCGGACGGTATTCTCGGCGTCGGCAACCCGCGTCGCCAAGGCTGCATCGACCTGCGCCAAGGTGACGGGCCGCTGCAATTCTTCCGGCGTGCAGGGGCCGAGATGCGCGAGGGTGCCGATGCCGTAGGTGCAGTTGCCCGCCTGGTCGGGATAATAGTGTAGTACCACGTGTTCGTACTGATGCAGGGCGGCGATTCCCGCCGCGCTCATGCGCATGTTCTCGTTTGCCATAAGCCGTATCTCCTGAAAGCGTCGATGCCGCGCCTGGCGATCGCAATGTCCAGGCGCTGCCGCGCGGTCTATGCCGTTCCGTTTGGGCTTTGTCCATTAGGACATCCGCGTATATATTATACGCATTGGACAGAGCACTAGAGCGACGACGCAGCCTCGAAACAAACCGGAGCTGTCGTTTGGCGGGGTTCAACAAGTTGCGGCTCGTGATCGGCTTTATGTAGCGCTCCACATAAGGCCGATTATGAAGACTGCTCGATTATGCGGAGTTGATGCTGTAGGAGCCCGCCAACGGCTGATAGGCACAGGTTGGCGGACGTTTTGTTGTCCACATAATCAAAGCTGCTTCAGGAAGTC
>JBGOZF010000018.1:0-67765 GCA_041480065.1 Rhodocyclaceae bacterium | reverse complement strand
TCTGGTGACCGAGATCAGCGGAGCCAGCAGAGAGCAGAGCACGGGCATCGAGCAGGTGACGCAGGCGGTGAGCCAGATGGACGAAGTGACGCAGCAGAACGCGGCGCTGGTGGAAGAGGCAGCCGCGGCGGCGGAGAGCCTGGAAGAACAGGCGCGCGGTCTGGTCCAGGCAGTCGACAGTTTCAAACTGCCGGCGACGAAAAGGATTGCGCTGACGTCGTCGGCCCCGGGAGTCGTCGGCGGCATGGATTTCGATGGTGCCATTGACGCGCACCGTCAATGGAAACGACGGCTACTCCGTTATGTGGTCGGTTCCAGCGACGAGAAACTCGATCCCCAGGTGGTCGGTTGCGACGACCGCTGTGCGCTGGGCCAGTGGATCTATGGCTCCTGCAAGCCTGCGATGGGCGGCGACCGGCGCTGCGAGAGCCTTCGCCTCTCCCACGCCAAATTCCATGGCTCCGCCGCCGAAATCATCCGCGCCAGGCTGGCCGACCACAAGACTGATGCCATGAGTCTCCTGAACGGCGATTTCGCCAAATACTCCGACGAAACCGTGCAGCACATAGAATCCATCCGTCGTGCCTGGGCCGGGCGTGGCAGCGCGGGCGTGCCGCCGGCCCGGTCTGTGCCGGCGCCGAAACGGGCAATTCCGGCCAAACTGGCGTAGAGCGAGGACGAGTGGAAGGAATTTCAGGTCTGTGACCAATACGCTTCCGGAGAACGGGCCGACGCCGATGCCCGCGCGCGAATTCCACTTCACGCAGGCGGATTTCGAGCGCATCCGCAAACTTATCCATGAGCAGGCAGGAATTTCCCTGGCGCCGGTCAAGCAGGACATGGTGTATTCGCGTCTGGCCAGGCGGCTGCGCGCACTCAAGTTGGCAACGTTTGCCGAATACCTGGAGATCCTGGAGGCCGGTGACGCGGAGGAGTGGGAGACCTTCGTCAATTCCCTGACGACGAATCTGACCTCTTTCTTTCGCGAAGCCCACCATTTCGACATCCTGCGCAAGTACCTCGACGCCGCCCATCACCGGCCGCTGCGTATCTGGTGTTCGGCGGCCTCGACCGGGGAAGAGCCCTATTCGCTGGCGATCACGGCCTGCGAGACTTTCAGCAGCCTGACGCCGCCGGTGGAGATCCTCGCCAGCGACATCGATACCAACGTACTGGCCACCGGCCAGCAGGGTGTTTATCCCATGGAACGCGTCGAGCGGCTTTCGGCGGAACGCCTGCAACGCTACTTTCTCAGGGGCTCGGGCGCGCAAACCGGCTACGCCCGGGTGCGGCCGGAACTCCAGCGGCTGATCACCTTTACCCGCATCAACCTGCTGGACTTGCGCTGGCCGGTACGCGAACCCCTGGATGTCATCTTCTGCCGCAACGTGATGATCTACTTCGACAAGCCGACCCAGTACCAGATCCTGAAGCGGTTTCAGCCCTTGCTGCGCCCGGAGGGCTTGCTGTTCGCCGGCCATTCGGAAAGTTTCCTGCACGCTGCCGACCTGTTCCGGTCGCTGGGCCGCACCGTGTATGAACGGGCCGACCGGAACCGGGCGTCGGCCAAGGTGGCGAAATGAGCGACGGTGATCTTGGCACCATCGAACACCTGGCCAGCAACCGGTACTTCGACCGCCAGTTCGATGTCGAAGCGGTGAAGGTGCTGCCGGGAGAGTACTTCGTCACCACGTCCGAGATGATGCTGGTGACCGTGCTCGGCTCCTGCGTTTCGGCCTGTATCCGCGACCGCGAGAAGGGCCTTGGCGGCATGAACCACTTCATGCTGGCGGACGGGGATGCGGTGGACCAACTGGCCTCGGCGCGCTATGGCACCTACGCCATGGAAATTCTGATCAACCATCTCATGAAGCTCGGTGCCCGGCGGACCAGTCTTGAAGCCAAGGTATTTGGCGGTGGCCGGGTCATGGCGACGCTTTCCAGCAGCCAGGTCGGCGACCGTAACGCCAGCTTCGTCCTTGACTACCTGAAGACGGAGGCCATACCCGTCAAGGCCCAGGACTTGCTCGACGTCCATCCGCGCAAGGTATATTTCTTCCCTTCGAACGGTCGGGTTCTGGTGAAGAAGCTGGTGCGCATGCATAACGATACCGTGGCCCGTCGCGAGAAGGAATACGCGGAACGCCTGAACGAAGGCCCGGTCGCGGGCGAGATCGAGCTGTTTACCTGATGAGTATCAAGGTACTGATCGTCGATGATTCCGCGCTGATGCGGGCATTGTTGACGGAGATCATTGGCGGTGCCGCGGACATAGAGGTGGTCGGTGCGGCACCCGATCCGCTGGCGGCGCGCGAGATGATCAAGGCGCTGAATCCCGACGTGCTGACGCTGGACGTGGAAATGCCCAGGATGGACGGCATCGAGTTCCTCGGTCGCCTGATGCGTCTGCGGCCAATGCCGGTGGTGATGGTTTCGTCGCTGACGGCGCGCGGTACCGAGGTTACGCTGCAGGCGCTGGAAACCGGCGCCGTCGATTTCGTCGCCAAGCCGAGGGCGGATAGCGATGCGGCCCTGCAGGCCTACGGCGAAGAGGTGCGCGACAAGATCCGTGCAGCATATGCCGCTCGCAACCGGATCATGGCGCAGCGGCCGCTATCACCTCAGGCCGCAGGCCCGGCCGTGGTACCGGCCACTGGATTCTCGCAGCGCCTGCTCAATGGGCATATCATTGCCATAGGCGCTTCCACCGGCGGCACCGAGGCGATCAAGGATGTCCTGACGCGCCTGCCGGCCGAGATGCCGCCGATCGTCATGGTCCAGCACATGCCCGAGACTTTTACCCCTTCGTTTGCCGGCCGCCTTGATAGCCTGAGCGCGCTGCGCGTGATCGAAGCCCAGGGCGGCGAACGTTTGCGGCCGGGAACGGCCTATCTGGCGCCTGGGCATTCGCACATGACCGTCAGGAAAAGCGCCGGCGGCTACGTGGTGGAACTCGACAGCTCGGAGCCCGTGAATCGCCATCGGCCCTCGGTGGATACGCTGTTCCGGTCCGTTGCCAGGCAGGCCGGGAAGGAGGCGACCGGAGTCATCCTGACCGGCATGGGTAAGGACGGAGCGCGCGGGATGCTCGAAATGCGCAATGCCGGCGCCTGGACAATCGGCCAGGATCAGGACAGCTGCGTTGTCTATGGCATGCCGCGTGAGGCAGCCCAGATCGGCGCGGTGGCGGAAGTGGCGGCGCTGACCGATGTCTCGCCCCGATTATTGGCGCATTTGCACAGGCTGGACCGCGACTGAGCGCGGTATACTGACTACTCTTGAACCATGGAGCCCGGTTATGCAGGTAAGTGTTGCTAGCGGCAGTGGCCGTTCTGTGATTCGGCTGCTCGGCCGGTTCGACTTCAATTCCCACCGTGAATTCCGCGAGGCGGTCGACACGGCGCTCGGCGCCGAGGACAGCAAGGAAGTGGCGGTCGATCTGGGCTCGGTCGAGTATCTCGACAGTTCTGCCCTGGGCATGTTGTTGATGCTGCGGGACAAGGCGCACGGGGCGGGCAAGACGGTCAGCCTGGCCAATTGCCGTGGGGCGGTCCGACAGGTCCTGGATATTGCGAATTTCGGCAAGCTTTTCAGCATCGTTTGATCGCAAGTATAGAACTTTGGGAATATCCTGCCGTTAGGCGCGTTACCGGCGAAATAACGTAAGATTCCTATCACTGGCTGGCCGCGAGGCTGGTTTTGCGGGAAACGAGGTTGTCCTATGTCCGATCTGCTTAGCAACATCGATGCGCGTACGCGCCTCGCCGGTACCAACAAGCTGGAAATACTGCTGTTTACGCTCGGGATCGATGCGCGTACCGGCCGCCACGAAACCTTCGGCATAAACGTTTTCAAGGTGCGCGAAGTCATGCGTACGCCGCCGATCACGGCAGCGCCCGACATGCCGGCGTCCGTGAAGGGCATGGTCAGCTTGCGCGGCATTCTGGTGCCGGTGGTCGATCTGGCCGAGTATGCAGGCATTCAGCCCGACTCGCCGCGCGACATCATGATCGTCACCGAGTACAACGGCCACACCCAGGGCTTTCTGGTCGAGGCCGTCGATACCATCCTGCGCCTTGACTGGGCGCAAATGCGCGTACCGCCGGAGATGCTGACCAGCAACATGGGCGGCCTGGTGACCGCGATCACCGAGCTTCAGGATGGCCGCCTGGTCATGATGCTCGACGTTGAACGCGTGCTGGCCGAGACCACCAAGATCGAGGACGAGTTCCTGTTCGCCAACATCCATTCCCTGGGGCGCGAAGACATTACCATCCTGTTCGCCGACGATTCCTCGGTGGCCCGAGGCCAGATCGAGCGCACGCTCAAGGCGCTCGGGATTCGCGGTATTGCGGCCGTCAATGGTCACATGGCCTGGGAAGAGTTGCAGAGGATCGCCGCTTACGCCGAGTCGACCGGACACAAGGTCAAGGATATGGTCCAACTCGTGCTCACCGATGTCGAGATGCCGGAAATGGACGGCTATATCCTGACCAAAACCATCAAGTCGGACCCGCGTTTTGCCGGTATACCCGTGATCATGCATTCTTCGCTGTCGTCCATGTCGAATCAGCAACTGGGCAAGTCGGTTGGCGTCGATGAGTACGTACCGAAGTTCGAACCGCAGCGCCTGGCGGAAACCTTGAGCCGTCTGGTGCTGGGCAAGAGCGCACCGGCAGTCGCAGCCTGAGCCGGAGGGAGGCCAGATCATGAGCAGCACAGCCCTGACCAGTCCGGCGACCGCGCCCCTGCTGGAAAGCGTCGATGCCCGCACCAAGCTGGCGGGATCGAACCGCATGGAGATCCTGCTGTTCTCGCTCGGGACCCATGAGATCTTCGGCATCAACGTCTTCAAGGTGAGGGAAGTCTGCAAGACGCCGATGATCACCAAGACGCCGAACATGCCGGGAGGGGTCGAAGGCCTGATCAGCTTGCGCGGCAACGTGATTCCCGTGGTTTCGCTGACCAAGGTCATGAATCTGGCCGATGCGCCGACGGCATTGGGCGGTTCGATGATGGTGACCGAGTACAGCAAACGGACACTCGGCTTCCTGGTCCATGGGGTCGATCGCATCATCCGCGTCGATTGGGACAAGGTGCGGGCGCCGGAGTCCGTGGTTACCGGCGGTCTTCATGCCTACATCATCGCCATCACGGAAATGGCCGACGGCAAGCTGGTGTCGATCGTCGATGTCGAGCAGATCATGGCCAACACCTTCGGCGAGTCCCTCGTCGGCCAGATCGAACGCATCGAGGAAGCCGAGGACTTCAATGTCTTCTTCGTCGACGACTCCGCCGTGGCAAGGAAGAAGATCGCCGAAGTGTTCGACAAGCTGGGCGTCAAGCACAAGCACGCCCTGAACGGGCTGGAGGCTTGGACGCGGCTTTCCGGCATGGCCGCTCATTGTCAGCAATTGGGCCGTAGCTTGCGGCAAGAGATCAATCTGATCCTGGTCGATGCCGAGATGCCGGAAATGGACGGCTATGTGCTGACCAAGAACATCAAGTCCGATGCCCGTTTTGCCGGTATCCCCGTGGTCATGCACTCCTCGCTGTCGTCCGAAGCCAACCGGGCCATGGGCAAGAGTGTCGGCGTGGACGCCTATGTAGCCAAGTTCGACGCCGAGGTTCTCGCCGAGACGCTACGACCGATGCTGTTGAAGTCCGCCAGAGATTGAGTTTCGGAGAAAGACCTGATGCCTGTAGATCCAAGCAAGATCAAGTTCCTCGTCGTCGATGATTTCTCGACCATGCGCCGTATCGTCCGCAACCTGCTCAAGGAGCTCGGTTTTACCAATGTTGACGAGGCGGAGGATGGCGTCGTCGCGCTGCAGAAGCTGAAGGCCGGCGGTGTCGACTTTGTGGTGTCCGACTGGAACATGCCGAACATGGATGGGCTCACCTTGCTGCAGACCGTGCGTGCCGATGCAGCGCTGAAGACCCTGCCGGTGCTGATGATCACCGCCGAGGCGAAGAAGGAGAACATCATTGCGGCGGCCCAGGCGGGGGCGTCCGGCTACATCGTCAAACCCTTCACGGCAGCGACGCTCAACGAGAAGCTGACCAAGATCTTCGAGAAGATGGGGATGTGAGCATGGCCAAGCCCGTCAAGCTCGATGAAACCGGCGATTCCGAGGACTTGCAGTCGCTGTTCGACAGCATTGCCGCCGGCGGCGGCATTTCGGCTCCGGCGCCGACCGTGGAACCCGATCCCTCCGGCGACTCGGATGATCTCCAGGCCTTGTTTGACAGCGTTGCCGCCCAGGCAGGGGAGGCCGCACCGCCAAGCGCGGCTGAGAATGCCGAAGAGCCTGCCGGCGAGGAGGCGGTCTTCAACCGGCTCGGCCACATGGCCCGCCAGCTCCACGACAGCTTGCGTGAGCTTGGCTACGACAAGGCGCTGGAAGATAGTGCGCGCCAGATTCCCGACGCCCGCCAACGTCTCGCCTACATTGCCCAGATGACCGAGCAGGCTGCTTCGCGCGTGCTCAATGCCACGGATATCGCCAAGCCGTTGCAGGACGACCTGCTGGCCAGATCGGAAAGCCTGAAGGGCCGTTGGGACAAGATGTTCGCCAGCCGGTTGTCGGTTGACGAGTTCAAGGCGCTGGCTGCCGATACCCGCGGCTTTTTCGTCGATGCGCCCGGCAAGATCAAGGGCACCAACGAGCAGTTGATGGAAATCATCATGGCCCAGGATTTTCAGGATCTCACCGGCCAGGTGATCCGCAAGGTCGTGGATATCGTGCAGGGGCTCGAATCCCAGCTCCTTCAGGTCCTGATCGAGGCATTGCCGGTCGATCGCAAGGCCGAGGTACCGTCCGGACTCATGAACGGTCCGGTGATAAGTAGCGCCGGGCGTACCGACGTGGTGGCTTCGCAGTCGCAGGTCGACGATCTGCTGGAAAGTCTCGGCTTCTAGCCGTTTAGGGAGGATCGGAACATGAGCGACTTTAGTGGCATGGAAGACCTTCTTCAGGATTTCCTGACCGAGGCCACCGATCTACTTTCTGGCGTCGACAACAAGCTGGTCGATCTCGAGAAGAGTCCGGACGACAAGAAGCTGCTCAATGACATCTTCCGGGGCTTTCATACCATCAAGGGTGGCGCCGGTTTTCTCAATGCCGCCGAACTTGTCACACTCTGCCACCTGACCGAGAACCTGTTCGACAAGTTTCGCAATGGCGAGATGCAGGTCACCAAGGAAGCAATGGACGTCGTCATGGCGGCCACCGGTGCCGTACGCGACATGTTCGGCTCCCTGGAACGGGGGGGCCAACCGCAGGCAGCGGATCCCGGTCTGCTGGCGAACCTGAAGGCTGCCATTGCCGGGCGACTGGCCGCCGGCTCGCCTGTCGCTCCAGCGCCCGTCGCAGCTCCCAAGGCCCCTGTGGCCGCTTCGGCGTCAGCCGCGGGCGCTCCCGATTGGAACCAACTCTACCAGGCGGTCACTGGGGTTCCTGCCGAATCCGTCGCGACTGCGCCTGCCGCCGTTGCGGAGATTCATGCCGACGTTGCCGGGCAGACACCCGAACAGATCATTCAGCATGCGATCGGCCGCCGCGCGAGCGACAAGCCCGGCTATCAGGGGCCGGTCGGCCGGCGTGCCGAAGAGAAGGTGCGGGAAGTCACGATCCGCGTCGACACTTCCCGCCTCGACCAGGTGCTGAATCTCTCCGGAGAAATCGGCCTGACCAAGAACCGGCTAACCTCCTTGCGTTCAGACATCATCAATGGCCGCAGCGACACGGAGACGCTGCACGCACTCGATCAGGCGGTCAGCCAGCTCGACCTGCTGGTGTCCGATCTGCAGAACGCCGTGATGAAGACACGCATGCAGCCGATTGGCCGGCTGTTCCAGAAGTATCCGCGTATCGCCCGCGACCTCGCCCGTGGTCTGGGCAAGGACGTGGATCTGGTGCTTGCCGGCGAGGAGACCGAGATCGACAAGACCATGATCGAGGACTTGTCGGACCCGATCATCCACCTGATCCGCAACGCCGTCGACCACGGCGTCGAAACGCCCCAGGAACGGCTTGCCGTCGGCAAGCCGGAGAAATCGGAAGTTCGCCTGGAGGCGCGCCAGGAGGGCGATCATATCGTGCTCATCGTCGCCGACGACGGTCGCGGCATGAACCCGGAAAAATTGCGCGCCAAGGCGATCGAGAAGGGCCTCATCACCGATGAAGAGGCCAATACCATGGATGAGAGGCAGAGCTATGCCTTGATCTTCCTGCCCGGATTCTCGACCGTGGATGTGCCCTCCGATGTGTCCGGACGCGGTGTCGGCATGGATGTGGTGAAGACCAACATCCACAAGCTCAACGGTTCGATCGAGATTCGCTCTGCCGCGGGCAAGGGAACGAGTTTCGTCATTTCCCTGCCGCTGACGCTTGCCATCCTCCCCGTTCTCCTGGTGCAACTCGGCAAGCAGCCCTTTGCCGTGCCGCTGTCCATGGTGCGCGAGATCCTTCCGATCGATGTCGAATCGGTCCAGGAAGTCGGCGGTCGCGCCACCATGGTCGTGCGCGGCGAGGTCCTTCCGGTGTACCCCTTGTCCTATCTGCTCGGCTGGAGCCCGGAGGGTGTGCCCGAGTACGGTGTGCTGATGCAGACCGCCGAGAGCACTTTCATTCTGGCCATCGACGGCTTCATGGGCCGTGAGGACGCCGTCATAAAATCGCTCGAGGACTTCCGGCCCAAGGGCGTCGCCGGCGTTACAACGCTGTCCAATGGCCAGATCGTGCTCATCCTCGACATGAAGGAACTGCTCGGGTCGCTCGGCGAGAACCGCGGCGTGCCGCGGTCGAGTTTCCAGGCGGCCGGTAGTCTGGCGGCTTGAGGCGATCCATTTGCATTGCGGTAACGGTACTCGCTTCGCCTTGCGCGATTTCGGCGGAGACTGTCCCGAGTCTTGTCGCAACCGCTAAAGGGAGGCCGGCATGTCATTCCCGGGAAATCAGGCTTCCCGGTAGTCGGGCGTTGATTGCCAACATTTGCGTTGTGGAGAACCCGTCTGTTCGCTCCGAGTATTACGCGGAGATCGAGGGAAGGCGAGTTGCGGGTGGCATTGACGATGAGGTCACCGACGGCGTCGAAGGATATTTTCGGGCGACGCCACTCACACTTCGGTGTCCGGCAATCCTCAAGGTTCCCGATACCGTGCCCCAGGAGAGGATCGAAGAGATGAGAAGAAATAGGCCGAACAGTTCCGACGACGAGTTACGAAGGATGGCAATAACGGCTGATACGGTCGAGAGTGGACGTGACTGCTCCCTGCGAGCCGCCAATCTTGTTGAGCTAATGCGAGTCAGGATTTGGCACCAAGCCGGGCCAGGAATACAAGAGTGAAGGGGCTTGGCCTCATTGCCTTCCTTCCGCCTCGGTTGGGTTCTTTGGGTGCCGCTCGTTCTCAAGGCCAGTGTGGTTCTGGTGTTCCACCGGCTCGTCCCTCGATAGGCTGAAATCCCGCTGTTACCCGGTTCTTCGCCGATCGCGGTTGGCGGGAATAATGGGCTAATTCGGCTCTAATCCTGAAATGATTGTTGACCATGCCGGCAATAATTGCCGGCATGGAGGCATTTGTCCTTGGCTGAAGACAGCGATCTCGAACGAACGGAACCCGCATCGGCAAGGCGCCTGGAAAAGGCGCGTTCCGAGGGGCAGGTGCCGCAGTCGCGGGAACTGATGGCCTTCCTGGTGATGGCCGCTGCCGTAGGCGGCTTCTGGGTGCTGGGCGGCTGGCTGACCGAGCGCGCGCAGGGCATTCTTCGGCACGGCCTTTCGTTCAGCCGCGACGCGGCGCTCAACCCGGAATCCTTGGCAGTATCGTTTGCGTCGCTTTCTTGGGAAGGGCTGCTGCTGGCCGCGCCGGTGTTTCTGCTCACCATCGTGGGGGCCGTCGGGGCGCCATTCGCCATCGGCGGCGCGGTATTCGCCCCAGAGGTGCTGACGCTGAATTTCACCCGCATCGATCCGATCAAGGGCATCGGGCGGATGTTCTCCTGGCACAGCGTCGGCGAACTGGTGAAGGCGGTTCTCAAGGCGCTGTTGATCGGCGTCATCATCTATTGGGTGGTCAGGCGCCAGGAAGGTCAGCTCTTTGCGCTCATGGCGCAGCCGGTGGACCTTGCGCTCGTCTCGTTCGGGCAGATGCTGGTGTTTGCCGGAATCGCGATGGTCGCGGGGCTGGCGGTGATCGCGGCGATCGACGTGCCTTTCCAGCTCTGGCGCTATTACGAGGGCCTGCGCATGACGCGCGAGGAACTGCGGCAGGAAATGAAGGAACTGGAGGGCGATCCGCAATTGAAGGCGCGCATCCGCAGCCAGCAACGCGAGATGGCGCGCAAGCGGATGATGGCCGAAGTGCCCAAGGCCGATGTGGTGGTCACCAACCCGACCCACTTCGCCGTGGCCCTCAAGTACGACAGCGACAGCATGGGGGCGCCGCAGGTGGTGGCCAAGGGCATGAACATCATGGCGCAGAAGATTCGCGACCTCGCCGAGGAACACAGTGTTCCGGTTCTGGAAGCGCCGCCGTTGGCGCGAGCCCTCTACCGGCATACCGACATCGGCGACCAGATTCCGGCGGCACTCTATACCGCCGTGGCCGAGGTGATGGCCTATGTCTATCAGTTGAACCAGTATTTCGCCGCCGGCGCCGCGGCGGCCATGCGGCCGCCGGAAGCGCCGTACGCCATCGCCGTGCCGGCAGGCATGGACCCGGGGGCCGCAGCATGAGCGCCGCGGTCCGGACTCGCCAATCGGGCCGGCCATCAGCCCGCGCCGGCGGGGATGACTCGAAACGGGCAAGGCCATGAACGGCGCCTTGACCCTGCAGGCCTTCTTCAACCGCAACAACCTCAAGGCGCTGGCGGCGCCGGGGCTGATCATCGTCATCCTGTCGATGATGGTGCTGCCCCTGCCGGCGTTCGTACTCGACATCTTCTTCAGCTTCAACATCTCGCTGTCGATCATGGTGATGCTGGTGGCCATGTACGCCAGAAGGCCGCTCGACTTCTCGCTCTTCCCGACCGTTTTGCTGATCACGACGCTGCTGCGGCTGTCGCTCAACGTCGCCTCGACGCGGATCGTGCTGCTCAAGGGCCACACCGGTCCGGATGCCGCCGGTAAGGTGATCGAGTCCTTCGGCCATTTCCTGGTCGGCGGCAACTATACCGTCGGCATTGTCGTCTTCGTCATCCTGACGGTGATCAACTTCGTGGTCATCACCAAGGGCGCCGGCCGCATCGCCGAAGTGTCGGCACGCTTCACCCTCGACGCCATGCCCGGCAAGCAGATGGCCATCGATGCCGACCTCAACGCCGGCCTGATCGGCGAAGACGAGGCGAGGAAGCGGCGCGCCAACATCGCCCAGGAAGCCGACTTCTACGGCGCCATGGACGGTGCCTCGAAATTCGTGCGCGGCGACGCCGTTGCCGGCATCCTGATCCTGGTCATCAACCTGATCGGCGGACTGGTCGTCGGCATTCTCCAGCACGACATGGAGGCCGGCCAGGCGGCCAAGGCCTACACCCTGCTCACCATCGGCGACGGCCTGGTGGCGCAGATCCCGGCGCTGATCATTTCCACTGCCGCCGGCCTGGTCGTCACCCGCGTCGGTGAAGAAGAGGGTGACCTCGGTGCGCAGTTCATCGGCCAGGTGTTCGGCAACCCGATGGTGTTGATACTGACGGCCGGCATTCTCGCCGTTCTCGGGTTGATTCCCGGCATGCCGCATTTCGCTTTCCTGCTGTTGGCGTCGGCCATCGGCGGCCTGGCCTGGTGGACGATGCAGCGTCAGGAGGCGGAGGCGACACGGGCGCCAGCTCCGGTGCCGACCGCTCCGCTGCCCGAGGCGCAGGAAGCCAGTTGGTCGGACGTGGCGCCCGTGGACGTGCTCGGGCTCGAAGTCGGCTATCGGCTGATTCCGCTGGTGGACCGCAATCAGGACGGCGAACTGTTGAAACGGATTCGCGGCCTGAGAAAGAAGTTCGCCCAGGAGATCGGCTTCCTCTCGGCGCCGGTGCACATCCGCGACAACCTGGAATTGAAACCGAATGGCTACCGCATTGCCTTGAAGGGCGTCGAGGCCGGCGTTGGCGAGGCTTATCCCGGCATGTTCCTGGCGATCAATCCCGGTCGCGTCAGCGGCACCCTGGCCGGCACACCGACCAAGGATCCGGCCTTCGGCCTGCCGGCGATCTGGATCGAAGCCGGTCTGCGCGACCAGGCGCATGTCATGGGCTACACGGTGGTCGATGCCGGCACGGTCGTCGCCACGCATCTCAACCACATCATCATGTCGCATGCGGCGGAACTGCTCGGCCGCCAGGAAACCCAGCAACTGCTCGACCACATCGCCAAGGACTCGCCCAAGCTGGTCGAGGACCTGGTGCCCAAGCAACTGCCGCTGGCCACGGTGCAGCGCGTCCTGCAGAATCTGCTCGAAGAGGGCGTCAGCATCCGCGACATGCGCACCATCATCGACATCCTGGCCGAATACTCGCCGCGCACGCAGGACCCGCTCGAACTCACCGGCCAGGTACGAGTCGCGCTTGGCCGTTCCATCGTGCAGCAGCTCTACCAGGGCGGTGTCGAGATGCAGGTCATGGCGCTGGAGCCGGGCCTGGAGCGCCTGCTTGCCCAGGCCGTGCAGGGTACCGGCGGCGATGCTTCGGGCATCGAGCCGGGTCTCGCCGACACCTTGCTGCGCGAGACCGCCGCTGCCGCGCAACGCCAAGAGGAGGCCGGCCTGCCGGCCGTGCTGCTGGTTCCGGGCCAGTTGCGCTGGCTGCTCTCGCGCTTCCTGCGCCGTGCCTGGCCGACGCTCAGGGTCCTGGCCAACGCAGAAGTCCCCGAATCCAAGACCATCAAGGTAACGACTGTCATCGGAGCTAAGACATGACCGTACAACGCTTTGTCGCCCCAACGGCGCGCGACGCCCTGCGCCGTGTGAAGGAAGAACTCGGACCGGACGCCATCGTCGTCGCCAACAAGGCGGTTCCGGGCGGCGTCGAAATCACGGCCATGTCGTCGGAAAGCCTCGACGCGTTGTCCGCACGGAGCCCGGCGCGACCGCCAGCGCCGCCGGTCGCACAACCGCCGGCCAGGCCGGCTGCCCCGGTCGATCGTTTCGCCGCGCCGATCGAGGACGAGGACGACTACACCGTCAGCCTGTCGACCAAGGCGCGCGCCCAGACGCCATTCCGGACCTGGCAGGCGTCCGGGCAAAACGTGCCTGTTCAGGATGCGGCAGACGCCGATGAGTGGCCGCGCCTGCGGCCGCTGCCGCCGCGTGCGGCAGCGCCCGTGCCGTCGGTGGCGCAGGTCGCGGCGACGCTGCGCAGCGCGTCGACGGAAAGCGTCCTTGAGTCGCGCGCCCCGGCCACGCCGGTCGCGGATGCCCAGGTCAGCCATTTGATGAACGAGATGCAGACGATCAAGGCCATGCTCGAGCGGCAACTGGCGGGCTTTGCCTGGGGCGAGATGTCGCGCCAGAACCCCGTGCAGGCGTTGCTGCTGGCCGAGCTCCTTGATGCCGGTTTCTCCAGCGCGCTGGCACGGCGCATGATCGACGAGCTGCCGCAGACGCTGGCCGCGCCAGACGGCCGCAAATGGCTGGTTGCCGCCATCAACCGGCGGCTGCGCACGCTGACCGGCGACAACGACATCATCGACCGCGGCGGCGTGTTCGCCCTGGTCGGTCCGACCGGCGTCGGCAAGACGACCACCACCGCCAAGTTGGCGGCGCGCTGCGTTGTGCGCTATGGCGCCGACAAGCTGGCGCTGCTGACGACCGACGGCTACCGCATCGGCGCCCACGAACAGTTGCGCATCTACGGCCGTATTCTCGGTGTGCCGGTCCATGTCGTGCGCGACAGCGAGGACCTGCGCCGGACGCTGGTCGATCTGCGCGGCAAGCACATGATTCTCATCGATACCGTCGGCATGAGCCAGCGTGACCGCATGGTAGCCGAGCAGGCGGCCATGCTGACGCGCGCGGGCGAGGTGAAGCGGCTGCTGCTGCTCAATTCCGGCAGTCGCGGCGACACGCTCGACGACGTCGTTCGTTCCTATGCCGGCGAAGATCTTGCCGGCTGCATCCTGACCAAGGTCGACGAAGCAGCGTCGCTGGGGCCGGCGCTCGATGCCATCGTGCGCCACGGGCTGCTGCTGGCCTATGTCACCAACGGCCAGCGCGTGCCGGAAGACCTGCATCTGCCCAACCGCAACTACCTGCTGCACCGCGCATTCAAGCTGCCTGCGGACGCCTCGCCGCACCGCCTGCATGAACAGGAAGTCGGCATGGCCATGGCGTCGCAAACGGTCGCCTCGTCGCCCCTGGGAGCGACCCTTGGCTGAGCTGGCGGCCTGGAACGGCGATCAGGCTGACGGTTTGCGCCGCTTGTTCGGCAACCGTTGTCCGCAGGTGGTGGCCTTCGCTTCGGGCCGCGAAGCCTGCGGCCGCACCACGCTGGTGGTGCAGACCGCAGTGGCGTTGGCGGCATCCGGCCACGGCGTCGTCATCATCGACGAGAACCCCGCCCCCGACAACGCTGTGACCGCGTTCGGACTCGCCGCGCGCCATGACTTCCTGCACGTCGTCCGTGGCGAACGCAACCTCGCGCAGGTGGTGCTGCCGGCGGCGCCGATGGTGCATATCCTGCCGGCGGCGCGGGCGGCGCGCGAACTGGATCGCCTTGGCGACGCAGGTCAGAAGAGGCTTGCAGCGCGCTTGCGCGACATTCAGCAGGGCGCCGGCTTCGTTCTCATCGACTGCGCGACCCGACGCAGCGGCCATCTCTCGCTGGTCGCCAGCTCGGCGCGCCACCTCGCAGTGGTGGTGGCGGCGCAGGGCACGGCCATTACCCAGGCCTACGCGCTGATCAAGCGCATTGCCCAGGACCAGGGGCGGGACAGCTTCCAGGTCGCCGTCACCCGGGCGCGCTCGCCTGAAGAGGCGAGGGCGATCTATGACAACATGCGCCGCGTTGCCCGCGAACACCTCGGCGTTCGCCTCGACTATCTCGGCGCCGCCGCGGTGCCGGTCACCGACCATCTCGCCAACGCCCTGATCCATGGCCTGCCGCCGGCCATCGACGGCGGCGGGATGGATGGTTTCCTGCCGATGGCGGCAGCGGCCGCCGTACGGCCGGGGGTGCTGGATTCGGTGGTATAGTAGGTCGCACTTTCCGGCCTGCGATCCCCGCCTATGTATACGGCCCAGGGCGTACCTGACAAGGACCAACTGGTCCAACAGTATTCCCAACTGGTCAAGCGCCTCGCCTTCCAGTTGATGACGAAGCTTCCCGCCAGCGTGCAAGCGGACGACCTGATCCAGAACGGCATGATCGGACTGCTCGATGCCATCAGCCGTTTCGAGGAGGGACTGGGCGCCCAGTTCGAAACCTATGCCGTTCAGCGCATCCGCGGTGCCATGCTGGACGGCCTGCGGGAGAACGACTGGGTGCCGCGCGGTGTGCGCCGCGAGATGCGGCGCGTGGAAGAAACGATCCACCAACTTGAACAGCGCCACGGGCGGGCGCCGAGCGAAGGTGAGCTGGCCGAAGCGCTAGGCATGCCGCTCGCCGATTACCAGAAGCTGCTGCAGGATGCGCGCGGCCATCAACTGGTCTACCTGGAGGACCTTTCCGGCGACCAGGATGACGACTACCTTGAACGCAACGTGGCCGGCCAGGAACTCGATCCATTGGCGATCCTGGAGGACGACGAGATGCGGCGGGCGCTGATCCGCAGCATCGAGGCGCTGCCCGAGCGCGAGAAGATGGTCATGGGCTTGTACTACGACGAAGACCTGAACCTGAAGGAAATCGGAGAAATCATGGGCGTGACCGAGTCGCGCATCTGCCAATTGCACAGCCAGGCGATCGCCCGTCTGCGCGCGGCGACGCAGATCGGCGACGCGGCCCTGTTGCCGAAGCGCCGCGGTCGGCCGCCGAAAGCGCGGCGCGAAGAGGGATAACAGGGCATGGACAAGATCAGCCTGGCCGGCCTTGTCATGGGCATCATGGCCATAGTTCTCGGCCAGGTGCTCGAAGGAGGTCATGTCGGCTCGCTGGTGCAACCGACCGCGTTCTTCATCGTCATCGGCGGCACCCTGGGCGCGGTCATGCTGCAAAGTCCCTGGCCGACCTTCCTGCTCGGCATGCGCATGGGCCGTTGGGTTGTCTATCCGCCGCCGGTGGTGCCCAGGCGGATGATCGAACAGATCGTCCGCTGGAGCCAGCTTGCCCGCAAGGAAGGCTTGCTGGCCCTCGAGGCGCAGATCGCCACGCTCAATGATCCTTTCGCCCGGCGCGGCCTGCAGTTGCTGGTCGACGGCGCCGAGCCGGAACGGCTGCGCGAGGTGCTGGAAGTCGAGATCAACGCCTACGAGGACCAGATGCGACAGGCAGCGCGGGTGTGGGAATCCGCCGGCGGCTACTCGCCGACGATCGGTATTCTCGGCGCCGTGATGGGGCTGATCCACGTCATGGAGAACCTCTCCGATCCGGCCAAGCTGGGCGCCGGCATTGCGGTCGCCTTCGTCGCCACCATCTACGGTGTCGGTGCCGCCAACCTCATGTTCCTACCGATCGCCAAGAAGCTGATGGCCACCATCCACCGCCTGGTCGCGATGCGCGAGATGTACGTCGACGGCCTGGTCGGCATCGCCAATGGGGACAACCCGCGGATCATCGAGAGCCGACTTCAAGGCTACTTCCTGTGAGTGACGACATGTTCTTGTGCGCCGAAGGGCAAAGGGTTGCGGTGAAGGCTAACTTGCGCAGCAAGTTAAGCGCGCAGCGCGGCCGTAACCACAACCCGCGGATCATCGAGAGTCGTCTCCAGGGCTACTTCCTGTGACGGATTGAGACCGATGGGACGGCGACGCCGCGGCAGCGAGGAAGACCGCGACAACCATGAGCGCTGGCTGGTTTCCTATGCCGACTTCATCACGCTCCTGTTCGCCTTCTTCGTCGTCATGTACGCGATTTCACAGGTAAACGAGGGCAAGTACCGCGTGCTGTCCGACACGCTTTCCTCGGCATTCCGCACTGTGCCCGGATCGACTTCGGGTGCCATGGTCGCCGTCAATCCGGATGCGCCGATGCCGATCGCAATTCCGTTCCGCAAGCCGAACGTCGGCATCAAGACCGACGAGACCCAGCGGGTCAAGAAAGAGAAGTTGCGCAACATGGCCAAGGACATCAACGAGGCCCTGGCGCCCCTGGTCAAGGAGGGCCAGGTGCGCGTCACGGAAGGCGCCCTCGGCATCACGGTGGACATCAACGCCAGCGTGCTGTTTGCGCCGGGCGATGCCACGCTCGACGTCGGTGCCGTCTCGGCGCTCATCGCGATGGCGCGCATCCTGGCGCCGACGGATTTTCCGATCACCGTCGAAGGCCACACCGACAATACGCCGATCAATACGCCGCGCTTCCCGTCGAACTGGGAACTCTCGGGCACGCGAGCTTCCAGCGTCGTTCGCCTGTTCATCGACAATGGCGTCGATCCGCGCCGGATGACGGCGACCGGCTACGCCGACCAGAGGCCGGTGGCCGACAACGCCACGCCCGAGGGACGTGGCCGCAACCGCCGGGTGGCAATCACCATCGAGTCGCGGACGCCGGATGTCGGCGTCGAAGTGAAACTGCCCTGAGATCGCCTCCTTTGCGGAAGATGAACTGAGGTTGAAGGAAACAGTCGGTGCACAACTTCGGATTCAAGGTCGTCGACAGGTCGCCATCCGTGCTTGGTCCCTTACTGGACTACGCGATTGCCCATCAGCGGCCGGTGGAAGTCGGGTTGTATTACGACGATCCCTCGGCGCGACATCTTCTGCAACAGCGGCTCGCTTCCGGGCTCGTGCCGGTGAGCGCGCATACCAACCATGAGCGGTGTCATGCCTTCAATTTGCATCGCAGCGTCGATCTGCTGGACGCACACATCCTTCAGGCCCGGGCTTTCGGGAGCGCCTATTCGGTGCTGCACGCGGCGAACCTGCCGCTGACGCAGCGCGTGAGCAAACAAGCCCCTCTGATGGCGCTGCTGCTGGACAATCTGGAACGGGCAGAGGTGTTGTGCGCAAAGCACGACTATCGCCTGCATCTGGAGAATGTCTATCATCCGCTTGGTTTCTATCGCGAACTCTTCGATGGCATTCTGGATCGTGGCCTTTCGCGAATTCATTTCTGTTTCGACATCGGCCACGCCAAGGTCTGGTCTGGGGAGACCCTGGACGACTGGCTTGCGTTCATGGAAGAACTGGTGACGCAGGGCATCCGGTTGCATTTTCACTTGCATGCCAACGGCGGGCTCACCGATGAGCACCTGTCGCTGGCTGAAGCGAAGACGCTGGGCATCTGCGGACCGGATGGCTACTTCAATGCGTACGGCTATCCCGAGGCATACCGGATCATCGGGCAACGGTTTCCGAGTGCGGTGAAGGTCTTCGAGGTCAAGCCCGAGCAGGCCATCGCGAATATCGAGGCGCTGGCGGCTGCTCGGGTTCCGGCCGTAACGTAGAACGGCGGAGCGGGCTTGGCTCAGGCGCTGCCGAGAGAGCGGCCACCGCCGCCGGTTTGCTGCTGGCCGTCGGGGCCGTAGGTGACGGCCTGGTCCGCAGCAGCCATCAGGATGCTCAGCGCTTGCTGGTTGTTCTGAAGACGAATGGCGATCAGCTTGCCGTTGGTTTCGTTCAGGGCGCGGGCTTCGGCGGTGAGTTCAAGCAGATGGCGCCATTGCTCCCGGTAGCCGGCACCGGCGGTAGTGGCCGCCCACGCTTCCATGCCGGCACGACCCGGCCGGAGGCCGGAATGAATCAGCTTGCTGTCTCGCGAGGCGGAGAAATCAGCCAGTTCGGTCGCCGCCTGAAGCTTCTCTTCCGCCAGTGCGGCCAACGATTCGGTACTGCCTTGCTCCAGTAGCGTTTGTTCGCGGCGCAGCAGTGCCACAAAAGACTGGAGTGCCCTGAATTCGCGATCCAGGAGGCCAGCAACGGTTACCAGTTCCGGCGCAGCGGGCACGGCGGGAACACCATCTCAGCGACGGTTGGCCAGCAACTGACGCGCGCTTTCCAGCAGACCGTCGGCGATACGCTCGGGGTTGACCTGGAACCGGCCGTCCGTGATCGCCTGCTTGATTTCGGCAATGCGCGCGGTGTCGATCGGCTCGGCCGTCGCCGCGCTGGCTTCCTGCAGGCGCGCAGCCAGAGAGGACAGTTCGACTTGATCGCTTGCCTGCGGCGCAGGCGTGCGGGATGTTTGGGTGGCTGACTTCGTTCGGCCGCTGTCCGTGCCGGTGCCGACCGCAGTAACGCCGTTAGTGATCTTCACGATGCTTCCTTTCCCATATCGGGGTGTCTGGTCTTTGTAACGGCAGAGGGTGGGGAAACTTGAGCTGCGCTTTTAATGCGCTGATTATACGTCAGAATCCTACCTCGACAATGCCGCCGGCACGGGCAATGCCACTCACGACCTGGCCGCTGGCGAGGCGTACTTGTATGACTTGCCCATCGGTTCCCTGGTTCAGCGCCTTGCCTTCGTTGCTGACCTGGAAACCGGGGCCGCGGGACACGACTTTGACGGTCTGATTCTGCTGGACGACGATGGGCAGCCGAATCATGTCCGCGCGCAAGGGGTGACCGGCGGCGATGGAAATGCTCATGGTTCGTCCGACAGCCTGGTGTTCGTCGGTAATCACTCCGGCCGGCAGATCGGAAAGGTCGCCGTGCCGGCGGGCGAGGTCGGCGTTGGCGATCGTCTGGCCTTGAACCAGCGGGTGGGCCGTGACGACGTAGTCGGCAAGGACGTGGATATGGACGGGAACGAAGATGCTCCAGCCGTCCTGAGCCAGGCAGCGCACGGTCAGATTGGTTCGTCCCCATGCCCGGGCGCCCGGGGCCAGGCTGACGTCGAATGCACCGCATGGCGCCAGCTGATTGCCGGGATCAAGCCCGCGAAACGTGAAGCTCACCTCACCGGGCAGACCGTTGGTCTGGACACGCAGGTAATCCTCGACGGCCTTCCTTACCGGCCCGGGATCCTGAACGGCGATTGCGGCGCTGGCTAACAGCGTTACGAGGCAGCCAATTAGCAAGTGAAAACGTCCCATGGCGGGATTCAATCACGCGGCTGGGGGCGAGGCAAGGGTTTGCATCGCAATGACGGCAAGATTTGCCGCAGCGGATTCGGCTTGCCGGCAAAAGTGTCGAACAGCAAGGGAAAGCTCCTGCTGATTGAGCGGGGAACCGGTTGCGACAAGCCGATCCGTGTATGGCACGGTTGCTGCATAACGCTCTGCGCACAACACACTGAGACCTGCCATGCTTGATCGGATCGACCAACAGATGGGAACCTTGCGGACGGCCGCGAATTTGCGGACCTATCGGCAGGAGCTTCTGGCCTCGAATATCGCGAACGCCGATACGCCCTACTACAAGGCCCGCGACATCGACTTCAAGTCGGCGCTTGCGGGCGCGCTTTCCGGCAAGGGCGGCGGCAACGTCAGCCTGACCCAGACTTCGCCGCGGCACCTGTCCGGCAGCAACGGCGACAACGCTCCCTACGGCGCCAGGATCATGTATCGCACCGAATTCCAGGCAGCGGTGGACGGGAACACGGTGAACATGGATATCGAGCGCAGCGCATTTGCCGAGAATGCGGTGCAGGTAGAAAGCGCGCTAACTTTCATCCGTCAGCAATTTACCCAATTGCAGACGGCCATCCAAGGGCAATGACATGAGCTTGTTCAACGTCATGACGATCGCCGGCTCGGCCCTCACAGCCCAATCCGCCCGCTTGAACGCCACCGCCAGCAACCTGGCCAACGCCGACAGCATCGTTGGCGCGGACGGCAAGCCCTACAAGGCCAAGCAGGTCGTCTTTCAGGCAACCCCGGTTACGGCGAACGGCGGACTCGGTGTGCGCGTCACGCAGATGGTGGACAGTGCTGCGCCCGGTCGCATGCTGTACGACCCGAAGAGCCCCGCAGCCAACGAGCAGGGCTACGTCGAGATGCCCAACGTCAACGTGGTCGAGGAAATGGTCAACATGATCTCGGCCTCGCGTGCCTACCAGACCAACTCCGAAATCATGAGCGCGGCCAAGACGCTGCTGCTCAAGACGCTCGCAATCGCTCAGTAAGGGAACTCTCATGACCACTAGCAATGTGACAAACACCGGTACGAGCAGCTACTATCAATCGCTACTCGACTCGGTGAACACGCGCAAGACAACCACGACCAGCGCGATCTCCAGCACCGAAGACCGCTTTCTCAAGCTGCTGACGACGCAGCTGAAGAATCAGGATCCTCTGAATCCGATGGACAACGCCCAGATGACCTCGCAGATGGCCCAGATCAGCACCGTGAGCGGAATAGAGAAACTCAACGCCACCTTGCAGACGCTGCTCCAAGGCAGCCAGGACAGCCAGACGACGCAGGCCGCGAGCCTGGTCGGCCATGCGGTGATGGTCCCCGGCAGTGCGCTCGCCCTTTCGACCACTACCTCGTCGAGCGGCACCTCATCGAGCGCTGCGGTCGGCGCGTTCGAGCTGGCCGGCGCGGCCGATGCCGTCAAGGTGACGATCACGGACAGCAATGGCCTGGTGGTGCGCACGCTGTCGCTGGGCGCCCTGGATTCGGGCCTCCACGACTTCGCCTGGGATGGCAAGACCGACGACGGAGCACAGGCGGTGAACGGCAGCTACTCGATTTCGGTCGCCGCCACGCGCGGTTCGGACAAGGTGACCACGACGGCGCTGACGCTCGGTTCGGTACGGAGCGTCGTCACCAGCGGCAGCGGCTTCACGCTTGATGTCGGCGCCCTGGGGCTATTCACCATGGACGACGTGAGACAGATTCTCTGATAGGAGAGGCAACATGAGTTTCCAACAAGGTCTAAGCGGTCTCAACGCCTCGTCGAAGGCGCTGGACACCATCGGCAACAACGTCGCCAACTCCGGCACCGTTGGTTTCAAGTCGGCGATCACCGAGTTTGCCGACGTCTATGCCGCTTCGCTTTCTGGCGCCGGCACGGCACCGGTCGGACTCGGCGCGAAAGTGGCCGGCATCGCTCAGCAATTTACTCAGGGCAACGTCGAGGTGACCAACAATCCGCTGGATATAGCGATCAACGGCGGCGGCTTCTACCGTTTGCAGACCGCGGCCGGCGATACCGTCTATTCTCGCAATGGCCAGTTCCAACTCGACAAGGACGGCTACATCGTCAGCGCCAACGGCCAGAAACTGACGGGCTATGACGTCAGCGGTGTTCTGGGTCCGCTGCAACTATTCAGCACGACCTCAAGTTCAGACGCATTGCCCAATGCAACCGGTGCCGGTGGCGGCACTGGGGTGCAGGCCAGCGTGAACCTCGATTCACGAGAGACCGTCCCGGTGCCGGCCTTCAGTATCACTGACGCCACGAGCTACAACAAGTCCACCGCCGTGACGGTGTACGACAGCCTGGGCAACTCCCACGTGATGTCCCTGTACTTCCGCAAGACCGCCGCCAATACCTGGCAGCTCTATACCAACCTCGACGGTGGCGCGGCGGTGGGGCCTTCACCCCTGACATTCAACTCTTCCGGCGTGCTGACAGGGCCGCTTGGCGGCATCGTTGTCCCCGCCCCGTCCTTCGCCGTCACTACCGGCGCTGTGACGCCGCTGACGTTCCCCCTCAACCTGACCGGCTCCACGCAGTTCGGCGCCACCTTTACCGTGAACTCCATGAGCCAGGATGGCTATACCTCTGGCAAGCTGGCGAAGTTCAATATCGGCCCCGATGGCGTCATTCTTGGCAGTTACACCAACGGCGTTTCCAGGAGCCTCGGCCAGGTGATCCTCGCCAGTTTCCGCAATCCCCAGGGCCTACAGCCGCTGGGCAATAACAACTGGGCCGCGACTTCGGTGTCGGGCTCCGAGATGACGGGCACACCTGGATCGAGCGGCCAGTATGGGCCGCTGCAATCGTCGGCGCTCGAAGACTCCAACGTCGACCTGACCGCGGAGTTGGTGAACATGATCACCCAGCAGCGGGTCTATCAGGCCAATGCCCAGACCATCAAGACCCAGGACAGCATCCTGCAAACCCTGGTCAATCTTCGCTAAGCGCTAGACCGCCATGGATAGGCTCATCTACACGGCAATGACCGGGGCGGCCCAGACGCTGGGCCGCCAGGCGGCCGTGGCGCACAACCTGGCCAACGTCAGTTCGACCGGCTACCGCGCCGAAGAGCACCGACTGCGGGCGGTGCAGGTTGAATCGCACAACACGCCGGCGGCACTACCGACTCGTGCCTTTACGGTCGATGCCAGCACCCATACCGATTTCACGGCCGGCCCGATGCAATACACCGGCCGCCCGCTCGACGTCGCCGTCGAGGGCCAGGGCTGGATCGCTCTTGCCATGCCCGACGGCAGCGAGGCCTACACCCGCAACGGCAGCCTGGAGCTGTCCGAGAACGGTATTCTGCAAACTCGTACGGGAATTCCGGTGCAGGGCGATGGAGGTCCGATCACCATACCGCCGGATGTCAAGATTTCGGTCGGCAAGGACGGTACGGTGTCGGTGATTCCGGAAACGGGCGCGCAGAACACGGTGAACTCGATCGGCCGCATCAAGCTGGTGAATCCGCCCGATACCGACATCGTTCGCGGCGGCGACGGTCTGTTCCGAACCAGTACCGGCGATCCGGCACCGGTGGATGAGCACACGCAAGTCGCCGCTGGGTATCTCGAGGGCAGCAACGTCAATCCGGTCGATCAGATGGTCACGATGATCTCCCTCTCGCGCCAGTTCGAGATGCAGATGCAGATGCTGCAACGGGCCAGTCAGAACGACCAGTCGGCCACGCAGGTGATTTCCGCCCGCTAGGACGACGTTCGCCATCTTTCATATTGAGCCCTCGGATGATGAAGAACGCAAACCCCGGCAAGAACGCCCACCCCCTCCCGACCTCCCCCTCGCGGGGGAGGCGACTAGTCGGCTCGCTTCGCTCGAAGTTCTTGTGTGTCGTCGTTGTATTCCCTGAGGTCAACTGAACATGATCCGCTCCCTCTGGATTGCCAAGACCGGCCTCGACGCTCAGCAGACGCAACTGGACGTCATCGCCAACAACCTGGCCAACGTCAGCACCAACGGTTTCAAGCGTTCGCGGGCAATATTCGAGGACCTGCTCTACCAGACGCTGCGTCAGCCGGGCGCCGCTTCGTCGCAGCAGACCACGATTCCTTCCGGCCTGATGCTCGGCGTCGGCGTGCGGCCGGTGGCCACCGAACACGTCTTCATTCAGGGCAGCCTGCAGAAGACCGAAAACGCACTGGATCTGGCGGTCAACGGGCAAGGGTTTTTCCAGGTGCAGATGCCCGACGGCACGCTGTCCTACACTCGCGACGGCGCCTTCCAGATGGACAGCACGGGGCAGGTCGTCACCTCGAGCGGTTACCCGCTGTCGCCGGCTATCACCATTCCGTCAAACGCCACCTCGATCACCGTCAGCCGCGACGGAATCGTGTCCGTGTTGCTGAGCGGCAGCACGACGCCGACCCAGATCGGCACCATCCAGCTGGCCACCTTTGTCAATGTCGGCGGCCTGCAAAGCGTGGGCGAGAACCTGTTCGTCGAGACGGCTTCGTCCGGCACGCCGACGCCCAATACGCCGGGTACCAACGGCTCGGGTGTCCTCAACCAGGGCTACGTCGAAACCTCGAATGTCAATGTCGCCGAGGAACTGGTGCAGATGATCCAGACCCAGCGTGCCTATGAGCTCAATTCGAAAGTCGTCAGCACGTCCGATGCCATGCTTGCCCGCCTGACCCAACTGTAATCGCAGCCGCCATGAAGACCATCCTGGCAATCCTTTTCGTGGCAGCGACACTGTTCGGGTGCGTCACGACGACGCCGGCGACGGCGGTGCATCAGCCGATGACGGCGCGGCCCGCGGCACAGGCTGCGGCAACTCCCGTCAACGGCGCGATCTTCAATGCCGGCAGCAGTCGGCCGCTGTTCGAGGATCGGCGCGCACGCTTCGTCGGCGATACCCTGACCATCAACATCACCGAGAAGACCCAGGCGTCGAAGATCTCCGAGAACAAGACCGAGCGCACGCAAAAGGTCGATGCCTCGGTGCCGACGGTGGTCGGCCTGCCGTTCAAGGGCGTGCAGGGCCTGACGCTGGCTGCCGACGACAGCAACAAGTTCGATGGCAAGGGCCAGAACAACTCCGCCAACGACTTCACCGGCACCATCACCGTCACCGTCATCGAGGTCTTCCCGAACGGCAACCTGCTGGTCTCGGGCGAGAAGCAGATCGGCCTCAAGGAAGGCGAAGAGTTCGTGCGTTTCTCCGGCGTGGTCAATCCCAACACCGTCACCGGCGCCAACACCGTGCAGTCGACCCAGGTCGCCGACGCCAGGATCGAATACAAGGCCAACGGCTTCATCGACACGGCCCAGGTCATGGGCTGGCTCTCCCGCTTCTTCCTGACTGTCCTACCGTTCTAGAGATCATGAGCCTGACCCAGAAAGTCCTGATTACCGTGATGTGGATGTTGGCCGCGCTGCTGGTCGCCGATGCGGCCCGTGCGGAGCGCATCAAGGATCTGGCGTCGATTGCCGGCGTGCGCAACAACCAGTTGGTGGGCTACGGGCTGGTGGTCGGCCTCGACGGTTCCGGCGACCAGACGACGCAGACGCCCTTCACGGTCCAGAGCATCATCAACATGCTCTCCAACATGGGCGTGAATTTGCCGCCCGGGCAATCGCTGCAACTGAAGAACGTGGCGGCGGTGATGGTGACGGCCACGCTGCCGGCGTTCGCGCGCGCTGGGCAGCAGATCGACGTCACCGCTTCTTCGATCGGCAATGCCAAGTCGCTCAAGGGGGGTACCTTGATCCTGACGCCGCTCAAGGGCGCCGACGGCCAGATCTATGCCATGGCACAGGGCAACCTGGTGGTGGTGGGAGCAGGCGCGTCGGGCGCCGGCTCCAAGGTAACGATCAACCATCTGTCGGTCGGCCGCATCGCCGGCGGCGCGACGGTCGAGCGCGAAGTGCCGACGCCGGTGGGGCAGGGCGAGTACGTCCATTTCGATCTCAATACGACCGATTTCGGTACCGCCCAGAAGGTGGTCGAGACCGTCAATCGGGCGGCACCCGGAACTGCGGTTGCCGTCGACGGTCGCCAGATACGCGTGCGCGCGCCGATGAACACGGATGAGCGTGTTTCCTTCCTCGGCCGCATCGGCGACCTCGAGATTGCGCCGGACCAGACGGCTGCGAAAGTGATCGTCAACAGCCGCACGGGATCGGTGGTCATGAACCAGAGCGTGACCCTCGACAACTGCGCGGTTGCCCACGGCAACCTGTCGGTGTCGATCACCACCGAGAACGCGGTCAGCCAGCCGGGGGCGCTGTCCGGCGGCCGGACGGCGACGGTGACCAACGCCCAGATCGACATCAAGCAGGAGGGCGGCGGTCTGCTCAACCTGCGCGGCGGCGCCAAGCTGGCCGACGTGGTCAAGGCGCTCAACGCAATCGGCGCCAATCCCCAGGATCTGATCGCCATCCTCCAGGCCATGAAGTCGGCGGGTGCGCTGAGGGCCGAACTGGAAATCATTTGATGGGCAAATATTGCCGGCCTGTTCCGCCGATTGCCGGCAAGCGGTCGGTGCGATGCTGAATACTGCCATGGACTCGGCCGCGCTCACCCCTTCCATCTTCGATGCCAACGCGCTGGCGGCGCTGAAGCGCCGCACACATGCCAACGATCCGGCCGCCTTGAAAGCGGCGGCCCAGCAGTTCGAGGCCTTGTTCTTGCAGATGGTGCTCAAGTCCATGCGCGACGCGACGCCGCGAGAGGGGCTGTTCGACAGCGAGCAGACGCGCATGTACGAATCCTTGCTCGACCAGCAGTTGGGCCAGGTGATGACTGCCAAGGGCGGTACAGGGCTGGCGGCCATGATCGAGAAACAACTCACGCGGGCTGGCGGCGACCCCACGGCCTTCGAGGGCGGCCTGCCGTTGAAACCAAATGCCGTGCCCTATCAACTCGACTTCCCGGCCAAGGCCTTGCCGCTGCCCAGAGCCACCGATTCTGCCCGGCCGCTGGCTCCACCCGTTACGGCGCCGGCGATCGGCCCGGAATCCGCCGCCTCGTCTGGCACGCGGGAGTTCGTGAACAAGGTCTGGCCGCACGCCGCGGCGGCTTCCCAGGCGACCGGCGTACCGGCCGCCTTCCTGGTTGCGCAGGCGGCGTTGGAAACGGGCTGGGGACGCTCCGAGCCGCACCGGTCCGATGGCCAGCCGAGCTACAACGTGTTCGGCGTCAAGGCCGGGCGCAATTGGAGCGGACCGACGGTGGAAGCCGCGACGACCGAGTACGTCGATGGTGTCGCCCAGCAGCGGGTCGAACGCTTCCGTGCCTACGGCTCCTACGCCGAAGCGTTCGCCGACTATGCCCGCCTTCTGGTTTCGAACCCGCGCTATGCTCCCGTGGTCGGCTCGCTCGACGCAACCTCCTTCGCCCGCGGCCTGCAGCGGGCCGGTTACGCCACCGACCCCGCCTACGCCGACAAGCTGACCCGCATCATCGGCGGTCAGACGCTGCGCACCGCCCTGGCGGCCTAAGAGTCCCTAACAGAATGAAACACGTCTGCGCCGGGCTGGCACAAGCGTTGCAGTTACTCGTTTAGAGCCTCAATCGTCGGCATTTTTTGCCGATAACCGGGTATCGGAATGGAGTCATCATGAGCACTCTAAGCATCGGCATCACCGGTCTCAACGCTGCCATGGTCGGTCTGACGACGACCAGCCACAACATAGCCAATCAATCGACGCCGGGCTACAACCGGCAGGTCATTGTCCAGGCCAGCAACTTCCCCGTTCAGACCGGCGCCGGCTTCCTCGGCCAAGGCACCAATGTCGAGACCGTGAAGCGGGTCTACGACCAGTTCCTTTCCAAACAGGTGCTGTCCGCGCAGACCAGTACCTCGGAGATGGACAGCTACCTGCAGCAGATCAACCAGATCAACAGCATCCTGGCGGACTCGACGTCCGGGCTCAGTCCCGCGCTGACCGGCTTCTTCGATGGCGTTCAGACAGTGGCCGCCAACCCGTCTTCGATTCCCTCCCGCCAATCGATGCTTTCCGCTGCTCAGTCACTGACGGTGCGGTTCCAGGCGCTGAACCAGCGGATGAGCGAAATCCGCGACGGTGTCAATTCGCAGATCACCAGCGAGGTTGCGTCGATCAGCAACCTTGCCAGCCAGATCGCGGACATCAACCAGCGCATCATTATCGCCGGGGCCGGCAACCAGACTCAGCAACCCAATGATCTTCTCGATCAGCGCGACCAGATGATCGCCGATCTGAACAAAGAGGTGCGCGTAACCACGGTGAATCAGAGTGACGGCACGATCAGTGTCTTCTTCGGCAGCGGACAGCCCCTCGTCGTCGGCGCCGACAGTTTCTCGCTGAATGCCGTGGCTGCGACGGACGATCCGGAGCGCATGATCGTCGTCATGCAGGCCCCCGGTGGAACGACAGTTCAAGTGCCGGAATCCCAGGTCACCGGCGGTACGCTCGGCGGGCTGCTCAGTTTCCGCAGCGAGTCGCTGGACCCCGCCCAGAACTCGCTTGGCCGCGTGGCCATCGCCCTGGCGCAAACGGTCAACAACCAGCATCGGCTGGGACAGGACTTGACCGGGGCATTGGGCGGCGACTTTTTCAGCGTCTCGGGACCCCGGGCCTACGCCAATTCGCTCAACACCAGCGGTGCCTCGATTGCGGCGGGCTTTTCCGCCACCGCCGCCGCAGACCTGACCACGAGCGACTATGCGCTTGCCTACACGGCGGCGAATACCTTCGTCCTGACCCGACTGTCCGACAACACTTCCTGGACCGGTACCGGCGCCACTCCTGCCGCGGCCCTGGCCGACCTGATGACGCCGGCCAAGGCGGGCGGGCAAGGCCTTACCCTGACCCTGACGGGAGCGCCCAATGTCGGCGAGAGCTTCAAGATCGAACCGACCCGCGCCGGCGCCGGCAGCATTGCCGTGGCCGTGTCCGACGCCCGCAATATCGCCGCTGCCGCGCCCATGAGAACTGCTGCGCCCCTGGCCAACACCGGTACCGGCAAGATCAGCGCCGGCAGCGTCAATGGGCCGGCACCACCGAATGCGAACCTCCAGCAAACGGTGACCATCACGTTTAACAATCCGCCGACGACTTTCAATGTCAACGGCGTCGGGACGGGCAATCCTGCAAACGTTCCCTACACTGCCGGGGCCAACATCACCTACAACGGCTGGACGATGCAGATCTCCGGCAGCCCTGCGGCCGGAGACGTGTTTACCGTCAGTACCAACACCAGCGGTGTCGCCGACAACCGCAATGCCGTTGCGCTGGCGGCCCTGCAAACCGCGAACACCATGGTCGGTGGCACCGCGAGTTACCAGGCGGCCTACTCCCAACTGGTCAGTGAAGTGGGCAACAAGACCCGGCAAGTGCAGTCCGTTGGCCAGGCCCAGCAGGCTCTCGCCGACGCGGCGGTCGCCGAACAGCAGAAGACGTCGGGGGTCAATCTCGACGAGGAGGCAGCCAATCTGCTGCGTTACCAGCAGGCGTATCAGGCGTCGGCCAAGGTGATCGACATCTCGGCCAAGCTGTTCGATACCTTGCTCACCCTTGGCCAATAATCGATTGCGAGCGCAGCCATGAGAATCAGCACCAACATGATCTTCGATGCCGGCGTCAGCAGCATCAACCAGCAGACGGCGGCCACGCTGAAGTTGTACCAACAGCTCTCCACGGGCCGGCGTATCGTCACACCCGCCGACGATCCCGTCGGCGCGGCCCAGGCACTGCAAGCCCAGCAGTCGAAGGACATCAATACCCAGTTCGCCACCAACCTCGACAATGCCAACTCCGCGCTGGGCCTTGAAGACACGCAACTGTCGACGCTGAACGACGTTCTCGGCCGTATCCAGCAACTGACGGTGCAGGCGGGCAACAGCACGCTCACCAAAACCGATCGGAGTGCCATTGCGGTGGAACTTCGCGCCCGCTTCAGTGACCTTGTGGGCATCGCCAATGCCACCGACGGCACCGGACAATATCTCTTCTCAGGCTACAAGGGCAGCACGCAACCGTTCTCCGGGAGTGTCGACGGCCTGCTGGCGGCAGCCGCCAACGACATCAGCTACCTCGGCGATGATGGTCAGCGCACTTTGGCCGTGTCGCCATCGACTCAGCTCGCCATCAGCGATTCCGGCACCGATGTGTTCATGCGCGTCGCCGCCGGCAACGGCTATTTCACCACCGACTACGCAGGCGGCAACACGGGTTCCGGTACCATCAGCACGGGCACCGTCACTGACCCGGTCGCGTGGAGCAACTATGCGAACAAGCCGCTGACGGTGAGTTTCTCGGTCGTAGCCGGCGTGACGAACTATACCGTCACCGATTCCGCGGCTACTGTTGTTGCCACGGGCGCCTATGTTCCCGACCAGGCAATCACGCCTGCGGGTCTGGGCATCAGTTTTACGCTGTCCGGAACGCCGGCCCTTACCGACACCTTCACCGTCGCGGCCAGTTCGTCCCAGAGCGTGTTTCGGACCCTTGCCGACCTGATCGGCACGCTCGAAAGCACGACTACCGGCACCGCCGCGAACGCGAAATACCAAGTTGACATCGCGAACGCCCTGGTCAATCTGGGGCAGGCCAACGACAACATCCGGCGCGTTCGCGCAGCCGTCGGCTCGCGGTTCAGCGAGGCGACCTCCCTGCAGAGCCTGAACGGCGACCTTGACCTGCAATATGCGCAGACGCTTTCGACTCTGCAGGATCTCGATTACGCGAAGGCGATTTCCGACCTGACGAAAAAACAGACCCAGTTGGAGGCGGCGCAGAAATCCTTCAGCGCGGTGTCCAAACTCTCGCTGTTCAATTACATATGAGGCGGCTGGCGGTCCTGCCGTTGGTCTTGATTCTCGCCGCGTGCGGCAACTGGCAGTTGCCGACGCGAGCCGACGGCGATATTCCGCGCAAGGGCACCGTCATTCCCGCGACCACTCTCAAGCTGTCGCCGTCGATCAGCGTGGCGCTTGAGAAAGTGGTCATCTGGGCCGGGCTGGCGGGCGCGGCTTATCTGGTTCTTGATCCGCTGGCCCCCAACTGGAGTATCGAGGAAGCGCCGCTGGGCGACCAGCACGTTCATTTCTCGCTGAAGATGAAGCGCTACTATGCCGGCGGCGCCGGTGAGGCGCGGGCGGTCTTCAACCGCCGCGCCAAGGAACTCATGCGCCTCAATGAGTTCGATGGCTACGAGGTCATGGAGTACAGCGAGAGCCTGGATTCCTCGGTTATCGGCTCCCAGCGCCAGGCCGAAGGTGTAATCCTGCTGACCAGAAAAGTCAGGATGCCCCCGCCGCCTGCATGACCATGCGCAGGGCGCCGAAACTCTGATCGAACAGCCGCTCGAGCGCGGCGCCGAAGTAGGGTAGGGAAATCATCAGCACCGCGAAGCCGGCGACCATCGTCACCGGGAAACCGACCGCAAACAGGTTGAGCTGCGGCGCCACTCTCGATAGCACTCCCATTGCGATGTTGGCGATCAGCAATGCCGCGACCATGGGTAGCGACAACAGCACGCCGGCGGAAAACACGATGGCGGCCCAGGAGAGCAGCGTGCCCAGACTCTTGACTGCGATTGCTGCGGTGGCCACGGGCAGCAGATGGAAACTCTCCGCCAGGACGGATATCGTCAGCAGATGGCCGTTCATGGCCAGGAAGATCAATAGGCTCAGCAGTCCGAGGAACTCGCCTAGGACAGGCGTTTGCGCCGAACTCTGGGGGTCGTAGAACCTGGCGAACGACAGGCCCATTTGCAGCCCGATCATGTCGCCCGCAACGTCGACGGCGGAGAAAGCCATCCGTAGCGTGAAGCCCATCAGGACCCCGATCAGGGCCTGTTGCGCGAGAACGATCAGTCCGAGCCAGGAACCGGCAGGGATTGCGGGTATCGGCGGCAACGCGGGGGCGAGGGCGAAGGTGATCGCGAGTCCGAGTATCAGGCGGATGCGATGCGGCAACGCCGCGTTATTGAATACCGGTGCCGCTGCCAGCAAGGCGAGTATGCGAGCGAGCGGAAAGACGAAAGCCGCAAGCCATGCGTCAAGCTGTGCCGAGGAAACGGAGATCATCAGCCGATGATCGAGGGAATGGACTCGTAGAGCCGACGCATGTAGTCGGTCATCAGTGTGAGCATCCAGGGGCCGGCCAGGATCAGGGTCAGGAAGATCGCGATCAGCTTGGGCACGAACGACAGCGTGCTTTCATTGATCTGGGTGGCGGCCTGGAAGATGCTGACGATCAGGCCGGTAACCAGGGCGGCGATGAACAGGGGCGCCGATACCAGCAGGGTGACCTCGACGGCGTGACGACCGATTTCAACGACGGTGGTAGGAGTCATATACGGCTATCCGAAGCTGCCGACCAGAGACCCGATCAGCAGCGTCCAGCCGTCCACGAGTACGAACAGCATGATCTTGAACGGCAAGCTGACAATGACCGGCGACATCATCATCATGCCCATGGACATCAGCACCGAGGCGACGATCATGTCGATGATCAGGAAGGGGATGAAGACGATGAAGCCGATCTGGAAGGCGGTCTTCAGTTCCGAGGTCACGAAGGCCGGAATCAGAACCCGCATCGGTATGTCGGCGGTTTTCGTGGGCGTGGGCTGTTTCGCAATTTTCGTGAATAGGGCCAGATCGGCATCGCGTACCTGCTTGAGCATGAAACCCCGTAGCGGCACGGCGCCGCGGTCGAGCGCGTCGACGAAGGTGATCCGGTTTTCCGCCAAAGGCTGGTATGCATCGGTGAATATCTTCTCGCCGACCGGCGCCATGATGAAGAAGGTGAGGAACAGCGCCAAACCCACCAGCACCTGATTGGGCGGCGAGCTCTGGGTACCCAACGCACTCCGCAACAGCGAAAGCACGATGATGATGCGCGTGAAGCTGGTCATCATCAGCAGCAGGGCCGGCAGGAAGGTGAGTCCGGTGAGCAGCAGCAGCGTCTGGATCGACAGCGACCACTGTGTCCCGCCGCCGGGCGCCGGCATGCTGGTAATTGCGGGCAATGCCTGGGCGAGCGCGATGCCGGGCAGCAGCATCAGGCATGCGGCGATGACCGGCCTAGCGCGCATTGTTGCCGCGAGCGAGCAGTTGTTTCAGCCGGCCGGCGAAGTCCCTCGGCTGCGGCGGATCGGTTTCGGGCGGCAGGCTGGCTCGCGGTATTTCAGCCAGCGCCGACACCCGTCCGGGTGCGACACCAACTACCAGCCAGGTCGTGCCAACCTCGATCACCACCACCCGTTCGCGTGTCCCGACGGCGGTGCCGGCAACCACACGCATGAGCCCGGCGGCATCGCCGCGCGGAGCCGAAAGACGCTTGAGCAGCCACAAACTGGCGAACAGCAGTGCAAGCACAATCGCCAGCCCGAGCAGCAACTGGATGATGCTGCCGCCAAGATCCTGGCTGGGCGACGCGGTTTGCGCGCCGGCCAGTGCCGGCTGCAGCAAGCCGAGGGTGATCGGAAGGCGAGCGCGCATGGACGGAATATCGAGTGCCATTGCGCTGTCAGCATACGAACGACCGCGCCGCCGATAACGGCGGAGCAGAGGGGGAAAGCCGAGTTTCCTCGGGGGTACCCTATAACTTTCATGGCTCCGATGAGCCACCCCGCATCATGAAATACGCGGCCTTCGCAGCGCCTCAAGCGGGCAAAAGGTCCCGCCCCTCCGATCCTCCCCTCGCGGGGAGGCTACTGATTGGCTCGCTCCGCTCGAAATCACCATGTGCCTCAGTTGCGTTTTTCACGCTAACGATTCAGCTTATGCAGCCGCTCCTGCGGCGTGATGATGTCGGTAAGGCGGATGCCGAACTTGTCGTTCACTACGACGACTTCGCCTTGCGCGATGAGCGTCCCGTTGACCAGCACGTCCATCGGTTCTCCGGCGAGACCGTCGAGTTCCACAACCGATCCGTGGGCCAGTTGCAGCAGGTTGCGGATCGAAATCTTGGTTCGCCCCAACTCGACGGTGAGCCGGACCGGGATGTCCATGATCATGTCGAAGCCCTGGACCGGACCGGCATTCTGCTGGCCGCTGCCGAATTGTTCGAACATTTTTGCCGCGGCGGCGGCAGCTGGCGCGGCGGCCGGCTGCGCAGCCGCGGGTACCGCCTGCTCGTTCATTGCCGCTGCCCAGTCGTCCTCGGAAACCTGGTTGTCTTCGACCTTGTCGTTCATGATTGCTCCTATCCGTGCTCTGTCTCGTCGACAGCCAGGAAACGTTCCACCCTCAGGGCGTACTGGCCGTTGCGAACACCGTAGCGGCAGTCCATGACCGGTACGCCATCCACCATCACGGGTACGTGGTCATCCACGCTGAGCGGCAGAACGTCGCCCACCTTCATGTTCACGATATCGCGCAGGCTCATTTCGCTGCTGCCCAGGGGGGCGACCAGTTCCACCTCTGCCAGTTGCAGTTGCTGCGAGAGCATGCTCGTCCAGCGCCGGTCGGCGCCCGCCTGCTCGCTATGCATTGTGCTGTAGAGCACATCGCGAATCGGCTCGACCATGGCGTAGGGAATGCACAGATGCATCTCCGCCGAATTACCGCCGAGTTCCATTGTGAAAGTGATGGCCACCACGATTTCCGACGGTGTCGCGATATTGGCGAACTGGGTGTTCATTTCCGAGCGCACGTAGTCGAACTTGATTTCGAACACGGGCTTCCAGGCCTTCTCGTACTCGGAGAAGAAGACGTTGAGCAGTCCCTGGATGATGCGCTGCTCGGTCGGCGTGAAATCGCGCCCCTCGACCCGGGTATGGAAGCGGCCGTCGCCCCCGAACATGCTGTCCACGATCAGGAACACCAGGTTGGGGTCGAACACCACCAGCGCGGTGCCGCGCAGAGGCTTGAGGGTGACCAGATTGAGGTTGGTCGGCACCACCAGATTGCGGATGAACTCACTGTATTTCTGCACCTTGATCGGGCCGACCGAGATCTCGGTACCCTTGTGCATGTAGTTGAACAGACCGATGCGCAACAGGCGCGCAAAACGCTCGTTGATCAGTTCGAGAGTCGGCATGCGGCCGCGGACGATGCGCTCCTGGCGGCCGAGATCGTAAGGCTTGACGCCGCCGGTTTCCTCCTCGGCGGCGGCTTCCTCGGTTTCACCGGTAACGCCCTTGAGCAGGGCGTCGACCTCTTCCTGGGAGAGAAAGTCCTGGCTCATGCTGTCTGGATGGTGCGCGGCGTCATGTCCTGCTATTGCACGATGAAGGAGGTGAACAGTACCGCCTGGACGGGGTCGTCGGCTGCGGCCAGATCTCCGGGTTCTGCCGTCGCCACCTTGCCCTTCTTGCGCTGAGGCGTCGGCTCGATGATGCCGTTGATGGTGACGCGCATCTCGTTCGACAACTGCTGAACGCCCTGCGGCGTGGAAAGCTCCGACGCCTTCTTGCCGGCCAGGATCAGCAATACCTTGTGCCGGATCTCCGGCATGTAGACCTTGACTTTGTCGCCGATGTGCACGTCGAGCACACGCAGTTCCGGAACCGCCTGCAGGTAGGCATCCTGGGTTTCGGTTTGCAGCTTGACCGTGAAGGCATCGAGCTTGACGAACACCGGCGCCGCCTCGGCGCTTTGCTCCTGCTTGGCTTTTGCCTCCTTGGCCGGTGCTTCGTCGCCTTCATCCTCGGCTGGCGTCTTCTTCTTGCCCATCAACAGATAGGCGGCGCCGCCGCCGATCAGAACGACCGCGACGACGGCGATGATGATGATCAGCAGGAGCTTGCTTTTCTTTTTCGGCGCCGGCTGTTCGCCTTCGCCGCCCTCAGCCTTCTTGGCTTCAGCCATGCTTCATCTCCCCGGAATTCTGCAGCGTGTCCTCAGGCAAACACATCGACCAAGCCGCGACCGGCCACTGTCCAGGAGGCCGCCCCGGTCGCCGACGCATGCGATCCGACGCCGCCAAGCGCGATGGCTGAGCCCCTGAAGGAATTATCCCTGTTTTCACCGTCGTTTGCCCATTGCTTGGGCGCCTCCGAGCCGACCTGCGTCTGGCCGAGCGTGACGCCGGCATCGGCGAGGATTTCGCGCAATCGCGGCACCGCGCTTTCGATTGCTTCGCGTACCGCCGGGTTTGCCGAGACGAAAGTGGCGGTCGCCTGATCGCCCGACATGGTCAGGGATATCTCGATCTTTCCCATCTGGGGTGGCGTCAGGACCAGTTCGGCACGGCTTGCATGACTGCCGGACATCCAGACCAGGTGGTTGCCGACTTCGGCATCCCAACCATGGCTGCCGACGGCTGTTTCGACATTGTGGCTGCCGGCGGCGGATGCTGGACTGGCAACCGGCGCGGCATGAATCGGGTTGGCCGGCAGGCCGGCGGCGCGAACGTCGCGGTTGTCGGCCAACAGCGCCTCGAAGCTTTCGCTGCTCTTCACGTCCTGTTTGGCACCCTCGGCGGCAAGCTCCGGCACCGCGGCAAGATTTGCCGTCACTGCCGTCGTCGATCCAGTGTTTGCCGCCCCTGCGCTCGCGGTGCTTGCTGTAGTTTCAGAAGGAGTCACGATGGGTGCAGCCATCACCGTTGGCAGGGCGAGCACAAGAGGGGTCGCGGAGCCGCCGGGGTCTGCGTCGTCTGCGGCGGTCTTCTTCGTTCCCTGGCTCACCACCTCCGTTGGCGCGGTGCCTGCGAACATCGCACTGCCCATCAGCATCGGCAGCAATGCGGCGAGATCCCCGGCCGGGACGGGGTCGGTTGCCGTTGTGGCAACTGCTGCGGCCCTGATGGCTGTCGCCTGATCAACCGGGTTTTCCATCTGCTGCTGGAGCACCGCCGCAAAAGGATCCGCAGGCTGTCCGTCGGCGGGAACCGCGGCGGATTTGCCGGTCGCTGCAGGCACCGGGTTTGCGGCGGCAGGAGGGCTGGCGGCAACGGCAATTTCAGGCATCTTGGTATCCTCGTCGCATGTCTGCCGGGATGTGATGCAAGGGGCGTGCCATTGAGTCCCCCAACGCCGGGGAGTTCAGTCCTCGATCTTCTTGGCGGTATGGTCGCGCGCGGCCCGTTCGTCGAGGTTCTTCTGTTCCTCGCGCGACTCCTGGTAATTGACCTGCGCCTGATGGCGATGGGCCAGGGTGTCGAAGGCCTTCACGCGGCCACGCTTGTGCAGCCAGTCCTGCTGGCCGGCCGTGGTGAGTTCCTGCGAGCGCGCCATCATGTCTTTTGCCTGGCCGATTGCCGAGTCCAGTTTCTCAAGAAAGAATTGGTAGTTGCGCCACTGCTCGCGGCCGAGACCGTCGCGGGCTGCCGCCAGGAAACGGCCATGGTATTCGTCGCGATACTGGATCAGCAACTCGAGCCGCTTGGCTGCTTCCTGTTCGCCGGCGATCAATTCGCCAAGCCGGCGGGTCGATTCCTCTAGTTTCAACTGGGACAAATCGAGTATCGACTGCAGGGGAAAGTCTTTGTTCACGGTGATGAATCACTCTGTTTTGGTTGAAGCGCAAATCAATTCTAGCTCATGAGAACAGCCTGGTCAGCGCGTCAACGCTGTCCGTGGTGTCGGCACGTTCCGGGATTGCCTGCTGAAGAAATTTCTCCATCCTCGGATAGAGCGCGATGGCCTGATCGAGCAAAGGGTCTGATCCAGGCTGGTAAGCACCGACCGCCAGGAGGTCTCGCGCCCGCTGGTGGCGCGAGTAGAGCTGCTTGAAACGACGTATCAGTTCCAGTTGGGTCGGGGAAACGAGGTTCGTCATGGCCCGTGAAATCGACTGCTCGATGTCGATCGCCGGATAGTGACCGCTGTCGGCCAGGCTGCGCGTGAGCACGATATGGCCGTCGAGAATCGCGCGCGCGGCATCGGCGATCGGGTCCTGCTGGTCGTCGCCTTCGGCAAGCACCGTGTAGAAGCCGGTGATCGAACCGCCGCCGCTGGGACCGTTGCCGGCCCGCTCCACCAACTGGGGCAGGCGGGCGAAGACCGAGGGCGGATAGCCGCGCGTAACCGGCGGTTCGCCGACGGCGAGTGCGATCTCACGCTGGGCCATGGCATAGCGGGTCAGGGAATCCATGATCAGCAGAACATGGCGACCCTGATCGCGAAAGTGCTCGGCTACGGTGGTGGCGTACGCGGCGCCCTGAAGCCGCATCAGCGGGCTGACGTCGGCCGGACAGGCGACCACGATCGAGCGTTGCAGTCCCTCGGTGCCGAGGTTCTGCTCGATGAATTCCTTGACCTCGCGGCCGCGCTCGCCGATCAGGCCGACGACGATGACCTCTGCCTCGGTATAGCGCGCCATCATGCCCAGCAGTACGCTCTTGCCGACGCCGGAGCCGGAGAACAAGCCCATGCGCTGGCCGCGACCGATAGTGAGCAGGCCATTGATGGCGCGGATGCCGACATCGAGCGGTTGCGCGATCGGCGCACGCTGCAAGGGGTTGAACGGCCGGGTGAACAGCGAACGCGACGGCTTGGCGTCAAGCGGTCCGAGGCTGTCGAGCGGCCGGCCGTTGCCGTCGACCACACGGCCCAACAACTGATCGCCGACGGGCAGGTGCTTGGCCCGGTCGAAAGCGCGCCGGCGTTGAGGAATCGACTGACCGACCTTCGTCGGCACCGGCGGGATTTCGAGCGGCGTCACCTGGGCGCCAGGGGCAAGACCATAGACGTCTTCGCTCGGCATCATGTAAAGCCGTTCGCCGGCGAAGCCGACCACTTCGGCCTCGACCGACCCTCCCCCCGGCACCTGTATCTTGCAGCTCGAACCCAGCGGCAGCTTCAAACCGGAAGCCTCCATCACGAGCCCGCTGATGCGCGTGAGTCGACCGCTGATCAGATAGGGACTGGCCTCTTCGACCAGCCGGCGGTTGTCGGCCAGATACCTTTGCCAGGCCTGTGAATCCGGCGGCGGACTCACGAGCCCTCCGTTTCGTCCCAAGCCGAATTCAAGCCCAGGTTCTCGACCACCCGCCGCCACCGTGTCGCGACCGAAGCGTCGAGCTGGCTGCCCCCGGTTTCGAACACGCAATCGCCGCGCTTCAAGTTGGGATCTTCGTGGATGCGATGGCCGGCGTGGGCGAGTGCCTCGCCGACGGCGTTGCGCACAAGGGTCGCGTCGTCCGGATGCAGGTAGATCGCCGCATGCTGATGCGGCAACTCAAGCAGGGCTTCGCGAACGACGTCGAGAATGATCTCCGGTCGGGCGATGATTTCCCGCCGCAACACCTGGCGCGCAATTTCCATCGCCAGCGCCACCAGTTCCTCGCCAACCTGCTGGTCGAATCCGGCGAGCGCCTGGTCGAGCTTGGCCGCAGCGTTACCAATGCGCGTCGCTTCTTCCTGAGCCGCCGCCCGGCCTGCCGCATATCCGGCGGAATACCCTTCCTCCTGCGCCGCTTGGCGGATACGGTCGAGTTCATCGGCAGTGGGCAGGGCGACGGCCGGCTCGACAACACCCGGCTTGGCCGGCGCCTTGTCATCCAGGCTGTTGAGTTCCCAGCGCTCCCATGCAGTGAGACCGCTCATGCCCCAGTCACCACGTAGTCCCGCCGCCGGAGGCGCGCGTTCATATCATCTGGTCCTCGCCGCCCTTGCCGCCGAGGACGATTTGCCCCTCGTCGGCGAGCCGGCGGGCGATCTTGAGAATCTCCTTCTGCTCCGCCTCCACTTCCGAAACGCGCACCGGGCCTTTGGCTTCGAGGTCTTCCCTGAGCATTTCCGCCGCCCGCTGCGACATGTTCTTGAAGATCTTCTCGCGCAGTTCTGGCGACGAACCTTTCAACGCCAGGATAAGGGAGTCGGACTGGATTTCGCGCAGCAGCAGTTGGATGCCACGGTCGTCGACATCGATCAGGTTCTCGAACACGAACATCTCGTCGAGGATCTTCTGCGCCAGGTCGGGGTCGTACTCGCGGACATTGTCGATGATCGAGGTCTCGGCCGCCTGGCCGACGAAGTTGAGTATCTCGGCGGCTTGTCGAATCCCGCCCATGACCGTCTTCTTCAAGTTGCCGGAGGCGCCCGCCAGTACTCTTCTCATCGCGTCGTTGAGCTCACGCAGGGCTTCGGGCTGGACACCGTCGAGCGTGGCGACGCGCAGCACCACGTCGTTGCGCAGGCGCTCGCTGAAATGCTTGAGAATCTCTCCGGCGTGATCGAATTCGAGATGCACCAGGATCGTGGCGATGATCTGCGGGTGCTCGTTCTTGATGAGATCCGCGACCGTGGCGGCATCCATCCACTTGAGCCCCTCGATACCCGCCGTGTCGCCGCCCTGGAGTATGCGCGAGATCAGGTTGGCGGCCTTGTCGTCGCCGAGTGCCTTGGTCAGCATGGCCTTGATCTTGGCTTCGTCGCCTTCGAGGGGCGAGCCCTTGGCGGAATGCTGATCGAGTTCGTCGAGCACGGATTCGACGCGCTCTCTCGGCACGGCCCGCATCTGCGCCATGGCGTGGCCGAGCCTCTGCACTTCCCGCGGGCCCAGGTGCTTCAGGATTTCGGCAGCCTCGTCCTCGCCCAGCGAGAGCAGGAGCATGGCGCTTTTTTCGAGCCCCTCGTCCGGAGAACTCATCGCGTGGATTCCTAAGCGTTTGCCGGCAGACGAGCAGGGCGGATGCTATTGCCCACTGACCCACTCCTTGATCACGCCGGCGACCAGCTTGGGATCCTGCTTGGCAAGATCCCTCGCCTGCTGCAGCTTGGCGTCGAAGGGTCTTGGTCCCCGGGCGCCGGCATGGCCTTCGATAGCCATTTCGGCGCGGTTCGCCTGTTCGACCTCGACACGGTGCGCCGCTGCCGCGAACATCTCGAACAGCGGCTTGAACGCCTTGGTCCAAAGCAGCCAGGCCAGTCCGGCATACAGGAGCCATTTGGCGGCCTCCTTGGCCGTGGCGATCAGCCAGGGATCCTTCCAGATCGGTGTTTCCGGCACCGCCTCGCGCTCGGCTGCCGCGAACGAGACGTTGGCGACATTGACCGTGTCGCCCCGCGTCTTGTCGAAGCCGACGGCTTCCTGGACGAGTGCCGTCGCCTGTTTCATCTCGGTGTCCGTCAGCGGCGATGCCTTGCCCTTGGCCGCATCCTGCTTGTGATTGATGACGACCGCGACAGCGATGCGACGAATTACGCCCGGTGCGCCCTTGGTGTGCTTGACGGTCTTGTCGACCTCGTAGTTGACCGTGGCATTCCTGCTGAAGTTGTTCTGCGCCTGGGCGCCTCCGCCGGCCGCGCCGCCGCCGACCGCCGGGTTGGTGATCGGCGCGGTGGCCGGTACCGGCGGCTGGTTGGTCAGGGCGCCGGGCACGCCTGCCGCGCCTCCGGGGCCGGCGGTGCCGGATTCGGAAGTCTGCTGGCTGCGCACCGCGGTGTCGGGCGTCGGATTCGGCTTGTAGGTTTCGGCGACCTGCTCGACCTGCGAGAAATCGATGTCGGCTGTCACCTGGGCGCGCACATTCGAGGCGCCGACCATCGGCGTCAGGATCGCCTCGGCACGGCGGCGGTATTCCTGCTCGACTTCGCGCAGATAGCTGATCTGGGAGGGATTGAGGCCGGATTCGCTGACCATGCCGCTCTGCTTGGAAATCAGATTGCCGGTCTGGTCGATGACGCTGACCTGGTCAGGAGCGAGTTGCGGCACGCTGGACGAAACCAGATGCACGATGCCGGCCACCTGCGAAGGGTCCAGGGTGCGCCCCGGATGGAGGTTCACCAGCACCGACGCCGTCGGTTTCTGGTCGTCGCGGAGAAAAGCCGTCTGCTTGGGAATCGCCAGATGCACGCGTGCACCCCGGACGGCGGCGAGCGACTGGATCGAGCGCGCCAGTTCGCCTTCCAGCGCGCGTTGGTAGTTGATCTGCTCGGCGAATTGGCTGATGCCGAGTTTCTGCGTTTCCATGACCTCGAACCCGACCAGGCCTCCCTTGGGCAGGCCCTGGGAGGCGAGACGAAGCCGCACTTCATGGACCTGGTTTGCCGGCACCAGGATTGCCGTGCCGCCTTCGGATATCTTGTGGGGAACGTTCTGCTGGTCGAGCGCGGCGATGATCTGGCCACCGTCCTGTTCCGAAAGATTGGCGAAGACGACCCCGTATGGCGGTTCCATGGCCCACAGCCAGCCCCCGACGAGCAAGGCGATAGCGAGCGCGATGGCGATCATCGCGCCGATCTTCTGCCGCGCATCGAGGCGGTTGAATGCCTCCAGGGTCAAGGGTAAGGTCGATTCGGCAGTCGCCATCGTCTGTTGGTCTCAAAATCGGCAGCCAATCTAGCCGCTGCCGGATTGTGGACTCCCGTAGCAAGCAAAGTTCCCGCAAGTAACGGCAATTTTTGCCGGCATTTCGGAAGTTGTTGCTGGTGCCTGATTCTGCCATGATGGGCCGGACATGGATACCGCCGATCCCTCGGTTGCCCCTGGCGTCGATTCCGCCGGTCTCGCCGAAGCCTTCCGCATTTTCAATCAGGCCTCGGAAGAGCTTGCCCTGGCCTACTCGCGGCTGGAAGGACAAGTCGCGGCACTGACCGAACGCATGACGCTCTTGCAGGAAGCGCTGCCGGCCGGCGTCGTCGTGCTCGACGCGGCCGGTCGCGCCATCGAGGCCAATGCGGCGGCCGGCCGGCTGATCGGCAAGTCGCCGGTCGGCATCACCTGGATCGAGATCGAGGCACAACTGGTGCCGACCGAGACGCCCGGCGAACACCTGCTGGGCGAACATCGTGTGGCCGTGACGGTGACGCCCCTGGATTCCGCGGGCGGCCGCATCGTCCTGCTGCACGACGTCACCGAGAATTATCGCTTGCGTGCCCAGGCAGAACGCAACGAGCGTCTGGCGGCGATGGGCGAGATGGCCGCCCATCTGGCCCACCAGTTGCGCACGCCGCTGGCGGCTGCGCTTCTTTACGCGGGCAACCTGGAGAATCCCGAACTGGCCGAAAGCAGCCGGGTGTCGATCGCGCAAAAGACGGTCGGGCGCCTGAAACACCTTGAGCGCCTGATCCAGGACACGCTGATGTTCGCCCGCGGCGAAGTCCTGGGTCGCGAGGCTTTCCCCGTGGCGGACCTGCTCGCCGAACTGGCGCAAACATTCGAACCGCTTGCCCGGGCACGCAGCGTCGAGTTTCGCATCGAGTCGTCGGCCGGGGATCTGCCGCTCACCGGCAACCGCAAGGCGCTGGTCGGCGCGCTGACCAACCTGCTCGAAAATGCTCTCCAGGCGGTCGAATCCGGTGGTCGTGTCACCCTTGCCGCAGGTCGCGACCACGACCAGATGGCGCTCTCGGTGCGCGACAATGGCCCCGGCATGCCGCCGGAGGTGGTGACGCGGCTGTTCGAGCCCTTCTTCACCACGCGCAGCGATGGTACTGGCCTGGGTCTTGCAATCGCTCGCGGTGTTGCCCGCGCCCACGGCGGTGGCATCGAAGTTCGCTCGGAGCCGGGAGCCGGCACCGAATTCATCATCACCCTACCCTTGAGTGACGCCTCATGTCAGAGAGCCTGAAGATCCTGGTCGTCGAGGACGACGATGCCCTGCGCGATGCGCTGCTGGTGACGCTCGATGCAGCCGGCCACAGGCCCTTGGGCGCTGCCGGCGGCCGCGAGGCGCTCGATCTGCTGGCACGCGAGCGCTTCAGCATGGTCGTCTCGGATCTGCGCATGGCGCCGATGGACGGCCTGCAACTCCTGGCGGAAATCCGCTCGCGCCAACCGGCGCTGCCGGTGCTGCTGATGACGGCATTCGGCGACGTCGACAAGGCGGTCGCCGCGATGCGCGGCGGCGCCTGCGACTTCATGCTCAAGCCCTTCGAGCCCAAGGCGCTGCTGGAACAGATCGCCCGCTACGCCACGCCGCCGCAGGCCGAGGGAGTGATCGCCGGCGATCCGGCGACGCGCGAATTGCTGCTGCTGGCATCGCGGGTGGCACGTACCGAGGCGACAGTATTGCTGACCGGAGAATCGGGCACCGGCAAGGAGATCGTCGCCCGCTACATCCACGACAATTCGTCGCGCGCCCGCGGCCCCTTTGTCGCCATCAATTGCGCCGCCATCCCCGACAACCTGCTCGAGGCCACCCTGTTCGGCCATGAGAAGGGCGCCTACACCGGCGCGCAGGCCTCGCAGGCCGGCAAGTTCGAACAGGCGAACGGCGGCACACTGCTGCTGGACGAGATTTCCGAAATGCCGCTCGGCCTTCAAGCCAAGTTGCTGCGCGTCTTGCAGGAGCGTGAAGTGGAGCGGGTCGGCGGCAAGAAACCGGTGGCGCTGGACATTCGCGTGCTGGCTACCTCGAACCGGGACATGGCGGCGGAGGTGGCGGCAGGACGATTCCGGGAGGATCTGTACTATCGTCTCAACGTGTTTCCCTTGCACATCCCAGCGTTGCGGCAGCGCCCCGGCGATATCCTGCCGTTGGCGGAGCATTTCCTGGCCGCTCACGGCGGCCAGCTCGGGCGCCGGTCGCGGCTGAGTCCGGCGGCGAAGGCAAAAATTGCCGCCCACGATTGGCCCGGCAATGTCCGCGAACTCGAAAACGTCATCCAGCGGGCATTGATTCTGGCGCCTGGAGAAGTCATTGAGGCTGATCACCTGGTCTTTTCGGCCGGGTCTGGCGCCATGCCGGCGCCGAGTCAGCCGTCGGCCGCGGCTGCGGCGGTGGTGCCGGCCGATTCGCCGGCCAACATCAAGGATCTGGAGAAGCAGCACATACTCGAAACCCTGGCCAAGGTCGGCGGTTCGCGCAAGAAGGCCGTTGAACTGCTTGGGATTTCGGAGCGCACCTTGAGGTACAAACTTGCGCAATATCGCGACGAGGGGATGCCGGACAAGGAATAATCCCATTTGCCGGCACGGCGTTTGCTACTAGAATTTCGACATACTGTTGATTGAACGAACATGGCCATCGAAACCGGCAACATCGACAAAATGCTCGCCGAGCTGCGCGCGGTGGCGGTACTTGCCCAGAACAAGCCCGCCAACCAGGCGCCGGCCGCCGGCGGCGCGGATTTTTCGCAGGCGCTGAAGTCCGCGATCGATCAGGTCAACCAGGCGCAGCAGCAGGCCCAGCAGATGACGGAGAATTTCGTGGCCGGGCAGGAAAACGTCAATCTTCAGGATGTCATGATCAACCTGCAGAAGGCCAACTTGTCCTTCCAGCAGATGGTCCAGGTACGCAACAAGCTGGTCACTGCGTACAACGACATCATCAACATGCAGGTCTGACGCTGGCCGGCTGAATTTCCGGGCTGGATTTCGGGGTTAACTGAGTCCGGTTTCGCGCGCCTTGCGCTCCCGCTCCACCTTGACGATGTAACGCTGAACCAGGGTCAGCATCGGCCCCGGCAGATCGAGGAACTGGCAGCCGGCACGGCTCACGTGTTCCCCGGAGCGCAGCGTCACCACGAACAGGTTACGCACTTGCAGCGTGGCGACGATGAAACCCACTTCCGGCAGCTCGATGCGGCAGTTGGGAAATTCCATGTCCGGTCTGAAGTCGACGCCGACCGGCGGCACCATGACGGCGAGCCCGCCGCCGCTGATGTCGACGATGCTGACTTCGACTCTCTGCTGCCTGCCATCCGGCCCAGGGATCGGAACCTGACACTTGAGCGGCCGTGCGATCGGCGTCGTCAGACGATAGTATTCGCGCCGTTGCAGACGTAATACCCCGTCGGGCAGTTCGGCGCGGAAAGCCGGACCATCGGCGGCTTCGACCCGCTTCAGGCCACGCAACAGGAATTGCACGCGCACCTTGTCGTGACTGGTGACGCAAAAGAACTTGTCGGCCGCCAGCGCGCGCCGGTTCATCGCCGCATCGCTGCCGAAATCGAGCGTGAGTCCGTTGTCGTCGACCTCGATCACCGAGGTCAGCAGGAAATCCTCGCCATTGTTGAAATACACGGTAATGCGGTCGACGGAGGCTTGCAGTGCCCGCAGGACGAAGAGCACCTCGGTCTTGCCATGGAGCAGGTATTTCGTGTAATCGGCGGGCTCGAGCGGCGCGCCGGCCGCCGAGACCTGCGTGTTGGCGGCTTTGTCCTGGGCACTCATAACGGGCCGATTCTACCCGGATTGGCCGGGGCTCGCCTCCTGGCCCTGGCGCTCGATGCGATAAAGCCACGCCAGCAGTTCCGCCACCGCGATGTACAGTTGCGGCGGGATATGCGCGTCGAGGTCGACTTGCATCAGCAGGGCCACCAGTTCCGCCGATTCGTGAACGTAGATGTCATGCTGTCGCGCCCGGGCGATGATTTCGTCGGCGATGAGGCCGCGGCCCTTGGCGATCACCTTGGGCGCGGCGTCGCCCGGCGCATAAGCCAGCGCGACCGCCAGCGCGCGCCCATCCTCGCTCGTGTCCGGCTTATCCGGATTCATTTTCGACCTCGAATGCCTGCATCGACACGCCGGCGGCGCCAAGCGACTGGGCAAGTGCGGCGGCATTGGCGCGCAGGTCGGTGGCGGCGGTATCGCTGGTTGCGGCCAGTCGCAGTCGCAGGTTGCCGCCGCTCAGTTGCAGCGTGGCGTCGATGCTGCCGAGCCTCGGCATGGTCAGCCGCAAGGTGGTGCTCCAGCGTTGCGTGTCTTCGCTTTCCGCTCTGGCATCACGTTCTTCGGTCCGTTCGCGCTCGATCTGGAGATCCATCACTTGTCCGGGCCAGACTTCGCCATGCCACGCGAGGCGTTGCGTGGCGACGGCATCGAGTTGTTGCTGGACCAGGGGACGCAACTGGTCGGGCACCGACTGCGCCGGATTGGCACTCTGCTGGGTGGTGTTGTCCGCTGCGGCCTCGTGGGTCGTCGAAACGGTCGGGGTTGCGGCCGGTGAGGGCGCGGAGTTAGTGGCGGCCGAGGCGGAGGCGGAAGCGGAGGTCGATGTGGCCACGACTTTCACTTGGCTGTGCGGTTCCGCTTGCAGCGATTCCATCGGCCTGCGGCCGGCGACCCACTCTGCCTGGTGCGCTTCGTAGAACAGCCCGCTCTGGCTGACTGCCTTGGCAAGTGACGGCGCCAGTTCGGCAGCGGTTGCCGGGGCCTGGGGCAGCAGCGGCTCGCCGCGGTTGAGGGGAACCGGCTGCGGGGACTGGCCTTCGGGCAGCAGCAACTTGCCGATCATCTGGCCGGCGCGGGAGATGTTCGCGTTGGCATAGGTTTGACCGGCCAGCGCCGGCGATGACTGGGCTTCGACGCGGTGGGCGATCAGGGTCTTCGCGCTGCGGTCGATTACCACCAGTTCGAGCGTGTCCCCGGGATTCGCGCCCTGTGGCAGTTGCAGTGTGAGCTGTTTGCCCACAACCAAGGCCTTGTAAGTGTTGTCCGGCAGGGCCTCGAGGATGCGGGCCGTGAACGCCTGCCCGGCCTGCAGTTCGGGCAGGTCGGAGGGGATCCCGTGCGTCGGCTGGACCGGCTGGAGCAGGCTGGCGTCCGTCTGCATCCTCATGCGGATGCCGGCATCAGGAGGGATCAGAACCATGAGGGGCCTGCGGGATCAGGTGGCGGTGCTGTTCCGCCGTGCTTCAGAGCGAGCCGTAGGCCCGGGCGACCTGCTCTCGTTTCGAGCCCGCGCTCAGGTAAGCCCGCAGTTGTTCCATCCACGGCTCGGTGTGGCGACGGACTTCCGCGTCGTCGTCGAGAATGTGCTGGATGATCGTCGCCTTGCGTACCGAGTCTTCGGGGCTCAGGTTGGCGTTGGGATCCTCCTCGGCCATCAGCATGTTCCGCAATGACGAAACCGACTTTTCCAACGCGATCAGGTTGTCCCAGTCGTTGGCCCGCGCCGCCTCGACCATCCGGTGCGAGAGGGCGCTCATCTCTTCGTAGATCTCGATCTGGGCAGGCATCGACATCATGGTAAGTCTCAGGCGGCCGTCCTGTTCGTGGAAAGAACGACCGGATCGCTGGCTATTTCTTCCCAGGCAGCTCGGATTTCAGTCAGCAGGCCGGCCACCTCGGTGAGGACGGCCGGGTCGTTGTGCAGATTGGCATAGAGCAGCCGGGCGCACATGTAATCGTAAAGTGCTGCCAGACGTTCGGCCAACTCGCCGCCGCTTTGGATATCCAGGCTGGCTCTCAGACCGTTGGCGATGATGTTGATGGCCTTGGAAATGGTCTCTCCCTTTGAGGCGATTTCTCCCTGCTGCATGTGCCGCTTGGCGTTGGCGACAGCCACGATTGCCCCGTCGAAGAGCATCAGGATCAACTGGTGGGGATTGGCCGAAGCCACGCCGGTTTCCATACCGACGGCGGCGTAGGCTTGAGCGGGCTTGCTGTAGACGGCGAACACGAGTTTCTCCTGTGCGGTCAGCCTAACTGGACTTGCTGGTGGAGTAGGTGGCGAGGGAATTCAGCATCGAAAGCTGCTGGGTAAGGTAGGTACTCGTAGAGTTCATGCCCGCCACCAGCGAATCGAGGGCATTGAACTGCGCCTGGTAGCGGGCTTGAATGGCTTTGAGTCGCACTTGCCAATCATCCTGCTGCTTGTTCAGGCCCTTGATGGTGCTGTTGATGCCATCGGTACGGCTGGCAAAGGTGCCCGAACTGCCGAGGATCGCCGTCAGCGCGTTGTTGAAGCTCACGGCGACGCCGCTATTGCCGGTCGCCGACGATGAGAACAGCCCTGCCACATCCTTGTTCGTATCGCTAAGCGCCGCTTGCAGCTTCGTCGAATTGACGGCCAGCGTTCCATCGACCTGCAAAGTGATGCCGAGGTCGGAAAGGCGACTGATGCCGCCCGAAAGTCCGGTGACCGTCGTCTGAACCAGGCTGGGCAACTGGGACTCCAGACTGCGCACGATCGAGTCGCCGGTAAGCACCGAGGCCGTCTTGGTGGATGCGTTGTAGGCCGACAGCGAGTGCAACTGGGCGACGGCAGCGTTGTAGGCGCTGACGAAGGTGCCGATGGCGTTTTGCGTTGCCTGGTTGTTGCGGGCGACGGTCAGCTTCGTCGTCACCGGCAAACCGATCGAGCCGGCCTTGGTGAGGTTCAGCGTGACGCCGGTGATGGCGTCGGTAATGGTATTGCTGCTACGCGTGATCGAAACGTTGTTGATGCTGAGCACCGCGTTGTCGGCCGCCTGAGCTTGCTTGATGGCGGCGGTGTCGGTTCCCGAATACGCGAGGTCCGTCAAGTTCTGCGTGCCGCTGCTGCCCGTCTGGCTTACCGCGATGCCGATGGTGCCGTCCGAGCCGGTAGTGCCCGAGGTGAGCACCAGTCGCTGGTAGTTGTTCGGCGGGCCGGCGTTCACGACCGTTGCCGTGACCCCGGCCTTGGCGTCGTTGATGGCCTGGGCAAGGGTGGCCAGGCTGCTGCCGTCGGTGATGGCGACGTTCGTGGTCGTGGTACCCACCGTGATTGCGAGCGTTCCGCCGTTGAAGGTGTCGGCCGACAGGTAGTTGCCGAGCGTGCTGAGAACCTGATTCTTCGCCAGTTGTTCGACGCCGATGTTGTAGGAGCCCGCGACGGCCGTGGTTCCAGCGCTGGCGGACAGGACCGTGGTATCCGACGACGATGCCGACATGCTGGAAAACGCGCTGCTGCCGCCCAATGCCTGGGCCGCGGACTGCAAAGCAGAAAACACGCCCTTGAGCGTGCCGAAGGCGGTCAGCTTGGCCTGGTAACTCGCCTCCTTGGTCTGGAGCACTATCAGCGGCTGCTGCTCAACCGCCATCAGCTTGCTGACCAAACCGTTGATATCCAGGCCTGAGCCGATTCCGGGAGATGAGATGGTTGCCATGACGGGCTCCGTGCGATCAATGCTTAATCGTATTATCGGCCAATCCAGGCAAAACTGAAGCGGGCTTTATGACGGATCGCGGCTGTAAGCCCGCGAAATAGGGAAGACTGCCGCCCGGCGTGGCCGCCGGACGGCAGTTTCCCCTATCGGCGGCCTGGACGTCAGGCCTTTTGCCGGAGCAACAAACCCTGCAATTTGTCGATGGCCTGGGCGATGTCCAACATCTCCTGGGCGGGAATCTGGCGTATCACTTCCTTGGTCTGCGCGTCCACGATCTTGACGACCATCGAGTCCGTTTCCTTGTCCATGGAAAACTCCAGATTGCTCGCCTTTGCCTTCACCACCTGTGCGACTCGCGTCATGGCTTGCTGTACCTGCTCAAGGCTCGACGCGGCCGCCTGCGGCGGCGGGGCGCTGACCGCCTTCGCCTGAACCGGCTGCGCGGCATTGGCGCCCTGCGGCGCCGCCTTGCTGGGCTGGTCCAGCGCGGCCGCGGTGACGGCGTTGCCGACTGGTTGAATGGCCATGTTCGATCTCCTTGGTAGGGGGCTGAGCGCGGCGGACCGACTGAGAATTCTAGCCGGTCCGCCGCGTCACCATTTCGCTATCCGCTTACTTCAAGAGCGTCAGCACTTGCTGCGGCAGCGCGTTCGCTTGGGCCAGCATTGCCGTGCCAGCTTGCTGCAGGATCTGGGCGCGGGTCAGGTTGGCGGTTTCCGCCGCGAAGTCCGTGTCCTGAATCCGGCTGCGGGCGGCGGAGAGGTTCTCCGACGTCGTCTGCAGGCTCGCCACCGCGGAGTCGAAGCGGTTCTGGTAGGCACCCAGGGCACCACGCGAGCCGTTGATTTGGTTCAAGGCCGCGTCGATTGTGGCGATCGCGGTTTGCGCACCGCTTGCCGTCGAGACGTCGACCGCCGACACGGACTGGAAGGCGCTGTTGTTGGTACCGGCGCTGACGAAGACTTCGGCGCTGGCGTTTGCGGTCGAGATCTGGCCGCGGGCGCTGCTCAGTGCGACCGTACCGGTCTTCACGGCTGCGACGATGCCGCCTTCCGTCAGGGTGTTGGCGCTGAAGCTGATCGAATCGTTGCCGACCGTCGAGTTGGCGAAGGCGCCGATGCCGATGTTGCGGCCGTCGAGGGTCGACAGAGTGATCGAGGACTTGTTGCCGGCCGTGGTGAAGTCGGCGGTGATGCCCGTTGTGCTCTGGACACCGTTGATCGCCGAGACCAGGGACGAAAGGTCATTCTGGTCGCTGATGACGGCACTGATGTTGGCGGAGACCGCGGTGAAGGTGCCGTTACCGGTGGTCGTCTGCGTATTCAGCGTGAAGGTGACCGTGCCGGCGGCCGAGAGCCCGGACAGCGTTGCGCTGTTCGATCCCACGGCGGTTACGCCGACGCCGGCAGCCGCGGTATTGATTGCACCGGCGATCACGTTGGCGCCGGAGTTGGCCGAGTAGGTGAGCGGCGAGGTCGTCAGGACGGAACCGCTGGCGTCGGTCGTCGAGATCGTGAAGCCGCCAGCCGCGAGCATGGCGGTGACGCCGTTCGCGGTGGCCGAGGCGGTGACGACGTTGCCGGTGATGGTGCCGTCGGCGACCAGGACGTTGCTGCCCAGCGCCGAGGAGCGGGCGTCGGCGATGGAGGAGACGCTGATGGTCTGGTTGGCGTTGGCGCCCACCTGGAAGTTCTGGCTGGTAAAGCTGCCGTCGAGCAGGTTCAAGCCGTTGAACTGGGTCTGGGTGCCGATACGGGTGATTTCCGCCACGCGCTGGTTCACTTCGGCCTGGAGGGCTGCGCGGTCAGAAGCGGAGTTCGACGCGTTGGCGGACTGGACGGCCAGTTCGCGGATGCGCTGCAGGTTGTTGGTGGCTTCGGACAGCGCGCCCTCGGCGGTTTGCGCCAGGGAGATGCCGTCGTTGGCGTTGCGGACGGCCTGGTTCAGGCCGTTGATCTGGGTGCTCATCCGGGAGGCGATGGCCATGCCGGCGGCGTCGTCCTTGGCGCTGTTGATGCGGAGGCCGGATGAGAGGCGCTGCAGAGCTGTTTGCAGGGAAGACTGGGAAGAGCTGAGGTTGCGCTGGGCGTTGAGCGAGGCAATGTTGGTGTTGATAACAGCAGACATTTTCGTACTCCTTTCAGAGGGTTAGCCGCGCCGGCCTGTCTTGCTTCCTTGGGCCGGCTCCGGGGTTCGGGGCGGATCGCTCCGCACACAGAACCTTTATCGGAGGGGGCAGCGGAAACTTTAGGCCACTGAAGAATGGCAGGGGCGAGTGCGGCAGGGCCAGGAGTGTTTCGGAACGGCCGGAAGGAATGGACTCAGGCAGCCAGAACCCGGTTCTTCCCGGCTCGCTTGGCCAGGTACATCGCCTGGTCGGCGCGCTTGACGGCGTCGGCCGGTTCTTCCTCGCCGGCCAGTTCGGCGACGCCGCAACTGAAGGTGATCAGGAGTTTCTCGTTGCGGTGGAGGAAGAACTTCCGCGTCAGTTCGCGCTGCACGCGCACCATCGCCTGCACGGCGTCGTCGAGCCGGGTATCGGAGAGGATGATGACGAATTCCTCGCCGCCGACGCGGGCCAGGGTGTCCTGGGGGCGCAGGGTGGCCTTTACCACCTGGGCGAGGTGCACCAGCGCCTGGTCGCCGGTTTCGTGCCCATAGGTATCGTTGATGCGCTTGAAATTGTCGATGTCGAGCAGGGCGACGCACATTGGTGCGTCGCGGCGTCGGGCGCGGCCGACCTCGCGCGCCATGGCCTCGTCCATGCCCTTGCGGTTCAGGACGCCGGTGAGCGCGTCGTGGCGGACCATTTCGCTCGTCTGGGCGAGTTCCTCCTGCAAGCGGGCGACTTCCTGCTCGGCTTCCTGCACGCGGGCGCGCATCTCCAGGAGCTCGTCGCGCGAGCGCTGGGCGGCGAGCTGGACGGCGCGCGATTCCTGCATGACGACGTCGAGCACGTCGGAGAGGTCGCTGATGTCCTTGGCCTTCGACACCTTTTCGGCGCAGACGCCGATACGGTCATGGTATTCGCCGGTGGTGGAGGCGAACTCGGCCAGGCGATCGACGAAGGAGGCGAGCATGGCCTTCATGCGCTCGCGCGCGTCGTTGAGGCTCTTCTTGAGCGCACTCTGCTTGTAGATCAGATCCTTCAGGCGGCGCTCGACGTCGTCCACCTGGCGCAGGCTGAGCGGCTGGTCGATGAGATCGCGCACCATGGCCACCTGGCCCTGGATCCACTGGTCGTCGATGACCAGCTCGTTGATGTTCTCGATGATCAGGTGCAACAGGTGCACCAGTGCAGTCTTCAGTTCGACCTGATCCTCGGCGACGAACTGGAGGCGATAGGCGAACTTCTTCAGCTTGGCGGCGAGAGTGGCGATCTGCGCCGCCGAGCGCGCGGCGCGCACTTCGGCGGCCAGTGCCTCGGCTTCCTTGGCCAGCTCGGGGGCGTCGGCGACGATGACGCTGAGCGTGTTGTCGATGATCTGCGCCAGCAGCTCCTGCAGTTCGGCACCGGCAGCGCCGGTCTCGCCCGGTGGCGCTGCCTCGGCCGGCGCCAGACCGGCTTCGGCGGTTTCCAGCACGCCGGCTGCCTCGCCGGCGACGCCCTGCGACCAGTTTTTGGTCAGCGATTGCAGGCGGTTGAACAATATCTCGGCGGAGCCGGAAGCGGAAAGCACGTGTTCGAGCACCTCGCGCTTCTTGGCGGCGGTGATGCCGGCGTGGCGCATCTCCAACTGCGCCAGCAGGCCGTGGATCAGGCTGCTCCAGTTCGGCGCCGCGGCAGCCGTCTTGCTCAGGAATTCGCCGAGCACCGACTTGATGCCTTCCCAGTTGCCTTCGCCGACGGCGGCATCGAACTGGCGGCAGAAACGCATCTGCTCGGGCGTCGTGCGCGGCAGCGCCGCCGCGAGCGCCTTCAGGGAGCGCTCGGGGAAGGTTTCGCTGCTGCCGGTGCCGGCAATCTCGTGGTAGATCGCGCGGTAGTTGTCCGGCGTCGCCGGCTTGCGCTGCATGGCCAGTCGCTTCAGGGTTTCGCGGGCGATTTCGGAGGGGGTCGGGTCGGCCATGAGCGTTCTACTCGACCAGCCCTTGTTCCAGGCCGTAGCGGATCATTTCGGCGGTGCTGCCCAGGCCCAGCTTGATCAGGATGCGGGCGCGGAAGGTGCTGATGGTGGCGACGGCGAGGTTGAGCTCGTCCGCGATCTGGGTCAGCGTCTTGCCGGCGGCGATGAGTTTCAGGACCTCGTATTCGCGGTCCGAGAGCAGTTCGTGCGGCGGCTGCTCGGAGTCGTTGGCGATGGCGTCGGCGAGCTGCATGGCGACGGTGGCGCTGACATACTTCTTGCCGCGAGCGACCTGGCGTATCGCCGTTACCAACTGTTCCGGCGCACTTTGCTTGGTCAGGTAGCCGGACGCGCCCGCCTTGAGCGCCCGGATGGCGTATTGCTCCTCCGGGTGCATGGACAGGATGAGTACGGGCAGCTTCGGGAATTCCTTCTTGAGTTGTTTCAGCGTGTCGATGCCGTTGCGGTTGGGCATGGAGACATCGAGCAGGAATACGTCCCACTCGCCGGCGCGGGCCAGTTGCAGGGCTTCGACGCCGTCATCGGCCTCGCCGGCCACGATGAGGTCCTCGGTTTCCGACAGGATCTGCCTGAGCCCCTGGCGCACGATGGCGTGGTCGTCGGCGATGAGTACGTGAATTTTTTCAGCCATGAATCAAAATAGTTTCTGTTGAATGCCTTCGGCTTCTTCCGTTGCCGCCGGTTCGGCGCCGCGCTGCTCGGGCACGCGCAGACGGATGTGGGTGCCGCCATGCTCGCCGGCGGAGATCGAGAACTCCCCGGCCAGGCTGTGCACCCGTTCGCGGATGCCGCGCAGGCCGAAGGATTTCGGCTTTGCCATGTCGGCCTCCGAGATGCCGCGGCCGTTGTCGCGCAACTCGAGCACAATGCTACCTTTTTCCCGCCTCAGGCGCACGACCACGAGCGACGCGTGGGCATGCTTGGCGACATTGGTCAGCGTTTCCTGGACGATGCGGAAAAGCGCCAGCGAGGTGTCGGCATCCGGCTCGAGGTCGTCGTCGCACTGGACCCGGCAAGTGATGCCGATATGCTGCGAGAAATCCTCGGTCAGCGATTCGATCGCCGCCGGCAGGCCGAACTCCTTGAGGATGCCGGGCCGCAGTTCGCGGGCGACGCGGCTGGCCGTGCCCATGGCCTGATCGAGTAGGCCCTCGATCGACAATGCCTTCTCGCGCAACGCTGGCGGCTGGGTCGGCAGCTTGGTGGCCAGCAGCGCCGCCTCGATCTTCAGGCGCACGAGGATGCTGCCGAGATCGTCGTGGATGTCGCGGGCGATGCGTTCGCGCTCCTCTTCCTTGGCCGCCTCGAGGTGAAAGGAGAGTTCCGACAATTGCTCGCGTGAAGACCGCAGCGCCGCTTCCGTCTCCTTGTTGATGGTGATGTTGGTGGCGATGCCCTGCCAGGCGACGACACCCTGGCTGCCGCCGTCTTCGCCGCGCTGGGGCGTCGAGCGCAGTTCGATCCACTTGCGCCGGCTGCGGCCGCGCAGGCGTCCGGCCCAGTCGAGCGGAGTTCCGCTGGCCGCGGACGCCGCCAGCGCGGCGTCGAGAGTGCGGCGGTCGTCGGCATCGAAGGCGTCGAAGAATTTCTTCGGCGAGGCCAGCAGTTCATGCTGCTTGGTGCCGAACAGCCGATGGCTGCCCTCGCTGACGTAAAGGAAGCGGTAGCTGCCGTCGCGCTCGCGCTGCAAGTGGAAGACCATGCCCGGCAGGCTCTCGGCCAGGCCGCGGAAGCGCGCTTCGCTGTCATGCACCATCTCCAGCGTTGCGCGGTGGTCGGCCCGATGGCGCGCTTCGCGCAGTTCGCGTTCGACGGCCGGCAGCAGGCGTTCCAGCCGGTCGCGCGAGACCACGTCATGGGCGCCGGAGCGCATGGCGCGTACGGCGGCCTTCTCGTCGGCCGGCTCGGCGACGATGATGAAGGGCAGATCCAGCTCCTGTCCGTGCAGGATCTTGAGCGCGCCGGGCGCGGTAAGGCGCGGCAGGCCATGCAGGTAGAGCAGCGCGTCCCAATGCGGGCTGCGCAAGGCCGCGCGCAGTCCCGTGGCGTCCGCCACTTGCACGAAATGCGCAGGTGCGCCGTCACCGCCGAAATGGGTAGCCAGGGACTCCGCCTCGCCGGGTTCGGCGGCGAGAATCAGGAGATGCAGGCGTGTGTCTTGCGAGGGCGGCTGGAGCGACATGAATGGCTGGCGAGGGAACAGCGCCGATTCTACCTCCCGTCGCGCCCGCCCTTCAGCCGATCAGGTCCGCCGTGTGGCGGGCGATCATCCATTCCTCGTTGGTGGGCAGCACCAGTACGTCCACGCCGCTGCCGGCGGCGGAAATGCGCGTGGCGTCCCGGTCGTTGGCAACCGCATCGAGTTCGATGCCGAGCCAGGCGCTGCCTTGGCAAACGCGTTCCCGCACCGGCGCCGCATGCTCGCCGATGCCGCCGGTGAACACCAGGGCGTCGAGTCCGCCCAGTGCGGCCGACAGGGAGCCGATTTCGCGCACGATGCGGTAGCAGAAGAGGTCTACCGCCTCGCGCGCTTCGGGTCGGTCGCAGGCGAGCAGTTCGCGCATGTCCTGGGAAATGCCGGAAACGCCGAGCAGGCCCGATTCCTTGTACAGGAGCTGCGTCAGCGCCTTGGCGTCCATGTTCTGGTAATCCATCAGGTAGAGCAGCACGCCGGGATCGAGACTGCCCGTGCGGGTGCCCATCATCAGGCCTTCGACTGCCGTGAAGCCCATGGTCGTGGCGACGCTGTGGCGCTCCTTCATGGCGCACATCGAGGCCCCGTTGCCGAGGTGGGCGACGATGACGCGGCCCTCGGCGCGACTGCCCAAGTGGCTGGGCAGGACGTCGGCGATGTACTCGTACGAGAGACCATGAAAGCCGTAGCGCCGCACACCCTGGGCCGTGATGTTGCGCGGCAGCGCGAAACGCTGGGCCAGTTCCGGCTGGGTCCGATGAAAGGCGGTATCGAAGCAGGCGACTTGCTTGACCTCGGGTAAAGCAGTGGTCATGGCCTCGATGCCGGCAATGTTGTGAGGCTGGTGCAGGGGCGCCAGCGGGATGAAGTGTTTGAGCCTATCGACCGTGGCGGCATCGAGAACGATGGGTCGCGAGTAGTCCTGGGCGCCGTGGACGACACGGTGGCCGACACCGGCGATGCGCCAGCCAGCGTTGTGGGTGCGCAACCATTTGAGCAGGAAACCCAGGGCCTGGCGATGCTGGCCGTCGCCGGAGAGGCGCAGATCGACATCGTCGAGCGAGTGCCCGGCCGCATCCTTGGCCTTGATGTGCGGCCGGGCGCCGATGCCGTCGATCTGGCCGACCAGTTCCGGCTTGGCCGGGATGGGTTGCTGCGCCGCGAAGAGCGCGAACTTGATCGATGACGAGCCGGCGTTGAGCGTGAGAATTGCGTCGACCATTGCGCTCAGGCCTTCTTGCGCTTGGCATGGGCCATCACGAGCGCGATGGCGGTCGAAGCGGTGCGCGTTTCCGCCGAGTCGGCCCGGCTGGTCAGGACGATGGGCACGCGGGCGCCGAGGACGATGCCGGCCGAGAGCGCATCGGCAAGATATTCCAACTGTTTGGCCAGCATGTTGCCCGATTCGATATCCGGCACCAGCAGTATGTCGGCCTGGCCGGCGACGGCCGACTTGATGCCCTTGGTGCGCGCGGCAACCACGGAAATGGCGTTGTCGAAGGCCAGCGGGCCGTCCAGCAAGCCGCCCTTGATCTGGCCGCGGTCGGCCATCTTGCACAGGGCCGCGGCATCGAGCGTCGCCTGCATCTTCGGATTCACCATTTCGACGGCCGCCAGGATCGCCACCTTCGGCTCGGGGATGTGCAGCATGCGCGCGAGATCGATTGCGTTCTGGACGATGTCGACCTTGTCTTCCAGACCGGGCTGGACGTTGATTGCGGCGTCGGTGATCATCAGCGGACGCGGGTAGGTCGGCACGTCCATCATGAACACGTGGCTGATGCGTCTCTCGGTTCTCAGGCCGGTGGCTTTGTCGACCACCTCGGCCATCAGTTCGTCGGTGTGCAGCGAACCTTTCATCAGCGCATCGACCTGGCCTTCGCGGGCCAGCGCGACCGCGCATTCGGCGGCGGCATGGCTGTGCGGGACGTTGAGAATCGTGCAGCCGGCCAGATCGAGGGTCAGTTGTTCGGCGAGAGCCCGGATCTTGTCTTCCGGGCCAACCAGAGTCGGCACGATCAGACCGCGATCGCGGGCGAGGATGGCGCCCTTGAGGGATTCGGCGTCGCACGGGTGAGCGACCGCCATCGCGATCGGCGAAAGGCCCTTGGTGATCTCGAGCAGATGCTCGTAGCGGGATTTCCTGGTTTCGGAGAGTTTCAGGTCGGGCATTGCGACCTTGAGGCGCCGGATCTTTTCCGTCGGCGCCGCCACCTCGGCGGTGCCGTGGATCACTCTTTCGCCGTCCTGGTTGGTGCAGTCGCAGTCGAAGATGATGTGGTGGTTGTGGTCGAACTTGCGCTGGCAGGTCACCTTGACGGTGATGGTGTCGCCGACCCGCACCTGGCGCGCGAAATGCAGGCTCTGATCCATGTAAACCGTGCCGGGGCCGGGGAACTGGGTGCCGAGGACGTTGGATATCAGCGCGCCGCCCCACATGCCGTGGGCGACGACTTCCCGGAATTGCGAGGAACGCGCATATTCCGGATCGACGTGGGTCGGGTTGAAGTCGCCCGACATGATGGCGAACATCTGGATATCCTCGGGACGCAAGGTGCGCACGAGGATGGCGCTGTCGCCGACGGCGATTTCCGAGTAGGTGCGATTCTCGATGAATTCGAGGAGTTCGGTTCCGCCCATGGCGTTTCCCCCTGGCTGGGTTGTCGATGCCACCATTGTGGCCCTGGAGTTGTTGCGGTGCAATATCTACTTCGAGGTATCGCTCTTCGCCGGCCGCCATGACGTTCGCCGATCGTCTTGACGATGAACACGACACGCCCGACCGGAATGATGAGCGATAACAGCGGCAAGCGTTTCGGCCTGAGGCGGATCATCTTCCAAAAGTGCTAGTCTCACTACGTTGCCATGCTTCGTCAAGGCTCTGCCGATAACGCAAAGCGATATTCTGCCCGGATAAGGGGGCCGTGAATTTGTGCTAAAGTAAAACCAGCCGCGCCGATGGCAAGTGGATGTCGACTGCCATTGTCCGACCGTTTGGTGGCGAATCGGAGGCGATTGCAACGGCGCCTCAGGACAACGAGATTGTCGGGCGCTTGTCGCTGTGACCGGATTCGAGCCGAGTATGTTTATTTCATTGGAGGCCAGCTTGAAGATGAAGACCAAGACCATCACCCTTCGCATGTTTTATGCCGCCGTTCTCGGTATGTCCGCCAACGTCGCGGTTGCCCAGGTACCGGACAACGACGGTTATCTGTTCGATACCCGCGGTGTTGCCGCTCGCAGCGGTTACGGCCTCTGCTGGCAGACCAGCCGCTGGACGCCGGCCAAGGCGATCGCCGAGTGCGATCCTGATCTGGTGAAGAGACCCGATGTGCCGAAAGTTGTTGCCGCACCGGTGCCGGTGCCGGCTCCTGTTGCACCGCCGCCGCCGAAGAAATGCGACTTTGCGGAAAGCCTGGCCAGCGACGCCACGTTCGGCTTCGGCAAGGCTGATCTTACCGCCAGCGCGAAGAAGCAGCTCGACGCGGTGGTGGCCAAGGCCGGTGCCTGCGGCACCATCTCTTCCATCACCATCACGGGCCATACCGACCGCATCGGCAAGGCCAAGAGCAATCAAGCCCTGTCCGAGCGTCGCGCCGCAGCCGTGAAGGCCTATCTGGAAAGCAAGGGCGTCAAGGCGGCCTCTTTGACGGCGACCGGTGTTGCCAACACGCAGTCCATGGCCAACGTGAACTGTCCGGACAAGATGCCGCACAAGAAACTGATCGCGTGCCTGGCACCTGATCGGCGCGTTGTCGTGGATGTGCAAGGCATCGCCAAGTAGTCGGCATACAAGCCAATTGCTGCAACAACAACGGCGCCTTCGGCGCCGTTGTTGTTTGTTGCCTTCGCGTTACCCTTAGAATGTCTCTGTCCCGACCTCAGGTGCTCTCCTCATCGTGGATCCAGGCAGACCTGCCGGCGTCAACCGGACGAATCTGTATGTCTTGGCGATCGTTGTCGCGCTTGTCGCGGCCGGCGTGTTCGCCGTGGCGCGCAGTGACGTGCTGACCGGCTGGACTCTTCAGATGACATTGATCAGCGCGGTCATGATTGCCCTGCTGGCGACTGTCTGGGTATTGCGTCGTCGCCTGCGCGATACCAGCGCCGTCGCCGGACTTGTACATCGGAGCCTTCAATACCATGACGAACGGCTGCGGGTAAGCGAGGCCCAATTGGGCGAGGCCATGGACATGGCAGGCATGGCCTATTGGGAGTACGACGTCGCCACCAGCAGTTTCGGCTTCGACGATCGCATGTTGGCATTGATGAAGACGAACGCCGAGCAGATGGCTGGCTACTGCCTGGCGGCCGACGAGTTCATCGAGCGGATGGTGCATCCCGACGAAGGCGCCAAACTGCGTGAAGACATCGGCCGTTGCTTGCTGGCGGTGGCGCCGAAGCAGATCTTCGCCAGCGAAGTGCGCTTGCGCTGCGGTGACGGCCAGAGCCGGTGGTTCGCGCTGCGCTTCCACTATGTGCCGGCAACCGATGCAATTGCTGCCGGGATCATGGGCGCGGCGCTGGATGTCGACGAGGCGCATCGCGCCGAGGACCGATTGCGGCTGCTGGCCAATGTCTTCGAATTCAGCGGCGAAGCCATCGTCGTGACCGATGCCGACAATCGCATCGTTTCCATCAACCGTTCGTTCACCCGCCTGACGGGCTACGAGATCGATGACGTGCGCGGACAGAATCCGCGCATCCTGTCGGCCGGGCGCATGCCGGCGCGCGGCTATGCGACGATGTGGCAGGACATCGCAGAGAAGGGGGGCTGGGAAGGTGAGATCTGGGACCGGCGCAAGGATGGCAGCTGCTATCCGAAGTGGCTCACGATTTCGACCCTCAAGGATTCGGCCGGCAAGATCACCCACCACATCGGCAGCTTCACCGACATCTCTGAGCGCAAGCTGGCGGAGGAGCGCATCTACCATCTTGCCCACCACGACACGCTGACCGGCTTGCCCAATCGCTTCAGCCTGCACAACCGCCTGACTCAGGCGATTGTCAGCGTGCGTCGGGAGAGCCGGTCGCTGGCGGTGATGTTTCTCGATCTCGATCATTTCAAGGCGATCAACGATACGCTCGGGCATCCGGTGGGCGACCGTTTGCTGATCGAGGTAGCACTGAGACTGAAGTCCTGCGTGCGCGAGAGCGACGTCGTGGCGCGCCTGGGTGGCGATGAATTCGTGGTCGTCATGACCGATATCGGCGACGCGCCGATTGGCGTGGTATCGGCCATGGCTTCGAAGATCCAGCAGCGCCTGACCGAGCCATGCGTCATCGACGGCCGCGATCTTCACGCGACGCCGAGCATCGGCATCGCCGTCTTCCCCAGCGATGGCGCGGATGCCGACACCTTGATGAAGAACGCCGACGTCGCCATGTACCACGCCAAGTCGCGTGGCCGGCACAACTACCAGTTCTTCGCCGCCAGCATGAACGAAGCGGCAGCCGAGCGCGTGGAACTGGAAGGCTCGCTGCGGCAGGCGATCGATGGCGGCGAGTTGTTGCTGCATTACCAGCCGCAGATCGACGCCGTGAGCGGACGGGTCGTTGGCGTCGAAGCGCTGGTGCGCTGGCAGCATTCCAGCCGCGGCATGGTGCCGCCGGCCAAGTTCATTCCGCTGGCCGAGGAGACCGGGCTCATCGAGCCTCTCGGGCGGTGGGTGCTCAATGCCGCCTGCCGCCAGCTCTGGACGCTCGGCCGTCAAGGCCGGCAGGGATTGCGGATGGCCGTCAACCTGTCGGCCCGCCAATTGCGTGAAGAGAAACTCGTCGACCACGTGCAGGAACTGCTTGCCGCCTATCGACTGGAACCCGGCGACCTCGAACTCGAAATCACGGAATCGGCGGCGATGGAGAACGCCGACATCACCATCGGCATTCTTCGTCGCCTGCGCGATCTGGGCGTCGCCCTGGCGATCGACGACTTCGGCACCGGCTACTCCTCGCTCGCCTACCTCAAGTTGCTGCCCATTCAGCGGCTGAAGCTCGACCGCTCGTTCGTGCGCGACATCGAGACCGATCACAACGACGCCATCATCTGCTCGGCGACCATTGCGCTTGCCCATAGCCTGGGCCTCGAAGTGGTGGCCGAGGGTGTCGAAACCGAGGCGCAACTGACCTACCTGAAGTATCTCGGCTGCGATCTCATCCAGGGTTACTACTACAGCAAGCCGCTGCCCGAGGATGCGCTGATCGAATTCCTGGCCCGCGAGCCGAGTGCTTCCTGACTCGGACCGTGACCTACCGTTCCGCAGCCTTGACCCCGAATCGACGCTGCCTCCGTTTACGCGATCGGCACGACGGCCGAGGGGCCGGGTAGACTGGTCGCATGGAGCCCGAGCGCAGCGACGAAGCCCTGATGCTCGCCTACCGGGCGGGCGACGCCGCGGCCTTTGAGGAGCTATACGGTCGCTGGCGTGGCCGCCTGTTCCGCTACCTCGCACACCAGTGCGGCAACAATGGCCTGGCCGAGGAGCTCTACCAGGACATCTGGCTCAAGGTGGTCGGTGCCCGCAGTCACTACGAAGTGGCGGCGAAGTTTTCGACCTGGCTCTTTCGCATCGCCCACAACCGCTTGATCGATCACTGGCGGGCAAGCGGGCGACAAGCGACCGAGATGCTGTCGAGCTATGCCGACGACGGCGACGATCCACCGTCGGACGAGCGGCCGGAACTGGCGGCGCCTGCACACGACACGCCCGAGCGTCTGCTCGAACGCCGCGATCTGGCCGAGCGCATGACCGAGGCGATCGCCGGACTGCCGGCGGCGCAGCGGGAAACCTTCCTGCTGGTGCAAGAGGGTGAGATGACCTTGGAGGAAATCGCGGCGACGACCGGGACCAGCCGCGAGACGGCGAAAAGCCGGCTGCGTTATGCCCTGGCCAAGCTGCGTGCCGAACTGAAGGAGTGGCGATGAGTGACGAACGGGACGACAAGGGCCTGCGCGACGAAACACTGTCGCGTGCCTACCGTCGCACCGCCACCGGCGAGCCGCCGGCGGCGCTCGACGCGCGCATCCTTGCCGCGGCGCGCCGCGAGGCGGCGTTGCGGCCGCCCAGCCGAAGCGCGCCCTGGTGGCGGCGAGCGCTGGCGCCGGTCGGCATCCTGGCGACCATCGTACTGACCGTCTCGCTGACGCTCATGGTGGAACGCGAGCAGCACGAGCCGCTGCCGGCCGCGGCGCCGGCAGCGGCGCCGGCAGCGGTCCCGGCGCCCGAACAGGCGCAAGCGTCGGCGGAACCCGTTGCCAAACCGGCAGCGCCGGCCGACGCCAAGGCGAAGGTCGAATCGAGGCGGTCTGAGCAGGCGCCTGCAGCCGCGGCACCGGCGGCCGTGCTTGAAGAAGCGGCGCCGGTGCCGCAGCCGGCGACACAGCCGAACTCGGCGCTCGAATCCCGGCAGAACGAAGTCCCGGCAGCAGCATCGGCGCCGCCGCCGGCGGTCATGCAGAAGGCCGCGCCGGAAGCGAAATCTGTCCAAGTCGCGCCGGCGCCCGCCGGGGCTGCCGCAATGCCGGAGCGCCTGCGTGCAGTGATGTCGGCGCCGCGTCGGGAGAGCGCTGCGGCGGACAAAGCGGTCCAGGCGCCGGACGAATGGATCGAGGACATTCGTCGTCTTAAGCGCGAGGGCCGCGAGCGCGAGGCGGTGTCGCAACTGGCGGCGTTCCGCCTGGCCTATCCCGACTACCGGCTGCCGGACGATCTGAAGGCGCCGTAACCCCAATCTCGAAGTCTCCCCGTTTGAAGGAGTGCAAGCCCTTCTTCGAGGAGACTCTCATGAGCAGACTGCATTCCCTTGTTGCCGTTGTGCTGGCCACTTGCGCGGGCGCTGCCGGCGCAGGAACGGTGGCGGACCTTTCCATCGTCAACCGCAGCACCGGCGAACGGCTGCAAACCTGGCGCCACGACGGACGCCTCTATGTCGCCGGCCGGCCAGGCGACCGCTACGCCGTGCAACTGAAGAACCGCAGCGGTGGCCGCGTGTTGGCGGTGCTGTCGGTGGATGGCGTCAACGCCATCACCGGCGAGACGGCGGCCGGCAATCAGTCGGGATACGTTCTCGACGCCGGGCAGCGGGCCGAAATCATCGGTTGGCGCAAGAGCATGGAAGATGTCGCGGCCTTCCACTTCACCGCCCTGCCGGATTCCTACGCCGCGCGCACCGGCCGTCCGAACAACGTGGGTGTGATCGGCGTCGCGGTCTATCGCGAATACGCGGAGCCCGGAGTCGTCCGCAGGATGCCGCCGCGGATTCTTGATTACGAATCGTCCGCCGGCGCAGCGGCAGAAGCGCCGGCACCGGCGTCCAAACCAATGGACTCGAAGGCGTCCAGCGACAGGAGCGAACATGCCCGCTCGGCCCTGGAGGAGCGCCTGGGCACGGGGCATGGCGAACGCGTGGCTTCGTCAACGCAATACACCGACTTTCGTCGCGCCAGCGACCAGCCGGCCGAAGTGGTGACCGTGTATTACGATTCCTATGCCAATCTGGTGGCGCAAGGCGTGATTCCCGGTCCGCGCAGTCCACGACCGTTCCCGGGCGGTTTCGTGCCCGATCCCGGTTGATGCGAACGCGGGTTCAGGCTAGTCAGGCTAATCTCTCAGGCTGGCTCGGGATCGGCCGGCACACGGGCTACTTGGCGGGAGCCTTGCGCCTGGGCCAGCCGAGCGCTTTGGCGGCCAGGGCGAGATCGTCGTCGGCGATCTTGCCCGAGTGCCAGAAATGGATCAGCAGCGCCAAGGGTTTGGGAACCGCGCGGCCGGACTCGTAGCGCGAGCCGCCGCTTTGAGTGACGCCGAAGCGAGACCAGAAATCGCTTTGGTTGAGGCGGTGCCGTTTGCGCAGGTCGCGCAGCTGGGTGAGGTCGAGTTTCTTTTTCATGAGAGTCGGTTGACTGCCTGGGCGGATCGGTTGAGGTCTGCGGCTATAGCTGGCGGAAGAGATAGTCGCCCTTGGACGAGATGGTGAACAGCAGCGCCTTCGCCGAGAGTTCGACCAGTTGGCCGCGCCCATTGAAGACGTAGTAAAGCTCGCCGCCGCTGCGGAAACGGACATAGTGCGCGATGGAATCCATGATCGCGTTGATGCGGTGATCGACCACTTGCGCAAGGTCGGCAATGCCCACGGTGTGCAGCCGCGGCAGTTCGGTGCAGATGACGCGGCCATCTGCATCGAGCAAGCTGATATCGCCACGGCCGAACGCCTGGGGTTGTTCGTTGCTTACCGACCGGCCGGGTGTCATTGCCCTTCGTCCCACTGCCAGATCGTTTCGCCGTAGTCGCCGCCGAAGGAGGGCATGACTTCGCCGGCTTTGAAGCGGTGGCGGGAGTCGGACTTGGCGGGGGTGAGCCAATAGCCGGCCTTCGGACACGGCTGGCCAGCGGGGCAGCGCAGGCGGGCGTCACTGCTTGGGGCGGACGGATCGCGTAACGGGAAGTTCTCGCGGGCGTAGGCCACAAGGTCTTTCGGATAGACGAGATGGTCGCGATAGCTCGTGTCGTCGATGTCCCAAAGGAAGGTCACCAAGGCCGCTTCCAGGCACCAGTAGCCGAAGTAGGAAGAACCTTCCTTATCCGTGTGGGTGCCTTGCCAGTAGCAGTCCTTCATGTGCTTGTACCAGTTCTCGACAAACTCCTTGACGAGGGCGGGGCGGTCGGCGGGGTCTTCGGCCAGGATAGCGCGGCCCAGAGGGCGATAGGCGTCGATGTGGAGCGAGTAGCGGCCAGGGTCTTGCATGGTGCCGGTGAGCTTTTCGACGACGCGTTCAAAGATCGTATCGCGGCCCCTGTTGAATTCGGCGTTGCGGTCGAGCCAGGCCATGACTTTGGGAATCAGTCGCTCGTGGCCGAGCAAGCGGCATAGCGCCAGCAGCCACATGACGTAGACGTAGGCCTCGAGTTGGGTGATTTCGAGGGTCTCCGCTTCGTTTCTGGGCGGGGACTGCTTTCTGGGAATCCGCTCCACCACAATATAGGCATCAAAGGCCGAAATGACGGCTGGCAGTTGATCGCGGAGTTCGGCCAATGGACGACCGGCGGTGTAGTGCAACAGGAGAAGTTCGAGCTTGACTGATGCAATGTGCCAATGAAAGGAAGAAATCGCCCGTTCGGTCAACGCTTCTTCCGCAAGCGACTTCTCCCGAATTGCAATTCTCATTTCCAATTCATTGACTGACTCAGCGTACCGACGCTCGTCAAGGAACTTCTGCCTGCGTTCATCTCGAAATACCATTGCTTGCTCCTACAGATTGCCACCGCTAGGCAGTTTGCGGGCCTTCGCCGGGATGCTATCCAAGTCCATCGCGGCCCCGATTACATCAATAAGAACGTAGAGTCGCGTAACCTGAGTGTCGCCAGTCGGACCGGGTAGGCAGACAAAAATCCAACGAGCGTATCCAGCCTTGTCTATCGAGAGGCCGATTTGCGTCCGTTTAGCGGCATCGTCGGGGTAGCCCCGCTCCAACGCTCGGGGAATCCGTTTATCGGTCCACGGTTCGCTCATTTGCGCCCCATCGCAAGTGCGCCCCAAGCGATTTTTCGCCTCCTGCGTAATCCCCTTGCCGTCATTCTCCCCGAACTGTTTGGAGATGTGTTTCGCCTCGAAGACCACGAACTTCGGATAAGTGCCGATAGCGGCCCGTTTCTCGGCGCTGGCCGTGAAGTCGTAAGCCGGCTTCGGCGGCTTCGATTCGGGCGGCAGGAAGATGAGCTTCCCCGGCTTGGGCTTTGCGACCATCTGCGGCATCGGATCGGGCATGCCGTTCGGTGCCAGCTTCTCGAACAGCCCATCCAGTCCCTTGCCCTTGGGCGGATTGACCAGACGCTTGTACTGGAGCGTCTGCTCCATGAGCATGTAGCCGTCCATCTCGCAGTCGGCGCCGTTCTTCTGGTTGTCCGCGACCTGCGCCTGGCACTCGTTGTTGGTGGTGTTGGTCTGCGCGCTGGCGTCGGGCTTGTCTTCCGGGATGGTCAGCGTCTTCGACTGGTCGCGCTGCGGCGTGTCGCCGCTCAACAACAGCGGCAGCAAGAGGATGCCGCCGATTCGCAGCAAGATCATGCCCAGGCGTGCGGCGATGCTTTCTGTCGCCGCCGCTTCGGCCGCAGCGCCGCCTGCTGCCGGGGCGCTGACGGGCGGCACCACGCGCACCGGCACGTCGGTAACGGTCGGCGGGGACTCCGGCGGGGCAAAGGCCAGTTGCACCGGAGCATCGGCGACGGCGGCGTCGAGCGTTCGCACCTGTTCCTTGAGGATGTTCAGCCATGCGTCGACTTCCGCCTGCGCTTTCTGCTTGCCGCCGGCCCAATCGAAAGTCTGGACGTAGCGCTTCGCCCCGCCGTAGCTCAGCGTGTGCATGAAGGCCTGCACTTCCGACCACGGCCGCCGGTCGGCCACCATGCCGATAAAGATGCAGGCCGCGCCGTAGGTCGGCATGAAGCCGGAGAAGAAATAGGCGATCTGGTCGGAGACCCGCGAACGCTCGCCGCTGCTCTGCACGTAGAGCAGGAAATCGCGCACGAGGTTGCTGAAGTCGTCGTGGTCGTGGAAGCCGTCGATGCGCTTCAGCCACTCGCCGGTGATGGCAAGCGCGGCTTCGGTCTTGTTGATGATTTCGACGGGATACCAGATCGACAGGAAATTGACGACGTCGGCCACCGCCTGA
>JBGOZF010000017.1:0-71196 GCA_041480065.1 Rhodocyclaceae bacterium | reverse complement strand
TGACCGATATCCTTGGTGACGAGGACCACCTGGGCGATATGGACTTCAAGGTTGCCGGTTCCGATAACGGCGTCACTGCGCTGCAGATGGACATCAAGATCCAGGGCATCACCAAGGAAATCATGCAGGTCGCCCTGGCACAGGCCAAGGAAGCCCGTCTGCATATCCTCGGCATCATGAAGGACTCGATGTCCGGCCATCGTCAGGAAGTGTCGACCTACGCGCCGCGCATGATCACGATCAAGATCAACCCGGAGAAGATCCGCGACGTTATCGGCAAGGGTGGCGCCGTGATTCGCGGGCTGACCGAGGAGACCGGCTGCGTCATCGATATCGAAGACGACGGTACTGTGACCATTTCGTCGGTGAACGCCGATGCGGCCCAAGTCGCGAAGAGGCGCATCGAGGACATCACGGCCGAGGTCGAAGTGGGCAAGGTCTATGAAGGCCCCGTGCTGCGGCTGCTCGATTTCGGCGCCATCGTTCAGGTGCTGCCCGGCAAGGACGGCCTGCTGCACATCTCCCAGATCGCCAACGAGCGCGTCAATGCGGTCAGCGATTATCTGAAGGAAGGCCAGGTCGTCAAGGTCAAGGTCATCGAGACCGATGACAAGGGCCGTATCCGCCTGTCGATGAAGGCGCTGCTGGCCGAGGAAGCTCCGCCGGCTGCCGAGTAATCGGAATCTTCAGGACAACAAAAAAGGACGCCTCGGCGTCCTTTTTTGTTGCTTGCGATTTGCGCAGGCTACTTCGCGATTTGTTTCTCTCGCCTTTCTTCCAGTTCCTTGCAGTCGATGCAGAGGGTCGCCGTGGGGCGCGCTTCCAGGCGCTTCAGACCGATCTCGACGCCGCAGCTTTCGCAGTAGCCGTAGTCGCCGGCGTCGATGAGAGCGATGGATTCCTCGATCTTCTTGATCAGCTTCCGTTCGCGGTCGCGGTTGCGCAGTTCGAGCGCGATATCGGATTCCTGGCTTGCGCGGTCGTTGGGATCGGCGAAGACGGTCGCCTCGTCCTGCATCGTCTGCACGGTGCGCTCAATATCGTTCATCAGTTCCGCTTTCAGCGATTCAAGAATGCCGCGGAAATGAGCGAGTTGCTTCTTGTTCATGTATTCCTCACCCTTCTTGGCGACGTAGGGCGGGAATTGCTTGTGCAGAATATCTTCGGCCATGCTGTTGGTTCGTTCCGGTGACGGAAAAGGATGCTTTATAAAGGAAAGCTTCGCTCGCTGCAAGTTGAATCTCGGTGTGCCCACCATAATACATTCGATTGACCCGCAAGTCGTCGATAGGTAGAATTCGCGCCTCTCGGGGTGTAGCGCAGCCCGGTAGCGCGCTTGCTTTGGGAGCAAGATGTCGGGGGTTCGAATCCCTCCACCCCGACCAAAGCTTTTACCCCGATGCTTGCTCGGCAGACCGCCCGTAGCTCAACCGGATAGAGCACCGGCCTTCTAAGCCGGGGGTTGTGAGTTCGAGTCTCGCCGGGCGGGCCAGAATGATTGTTTTTTCGGTGGTGGCTGTAGCTCAGTTGGTAGAGTCCCGGATTGTGATTCCGGTCGTCGTGGGTTCGAGTCCCATCAGCCACCCCACTTCTCTTCTAATCTCTGTAGTCGCTGAAGAACGAGGCCCAGTAAGGGCCTTGATGACAGGTTTGGAGCTTGCACTCAGTGCCCCGTACCCTCCGGCTGACCGGCGAGATCGGCGCGGGAAATCAGGAAGACCTTGCCTTCGCCGCTCGGAGCGTCGATCCAGTTGAACGACAGATCAGGGAATGCCGCGTCGGCCAGGTGGCGGTTGTGGCCGACCTCTACCAGCAGCAGGCCTTCCGGTTTGAGGTTTGCGGCAGCAGTGGCCAGCAGGCGGCGCACGACGTCGAGCCCGTCGTCGCCGGCGCCGAGGGCTAATGCCGGTTCGTGGCGGTACTCGGCCGGCAATGCAGTCATTGCGTCGGCGGTGACGTAGGGTGGGTTGCAGATGATCAGGTCGTAACGGCAACCCTCCAGGCCCGCCAGAAGGTCGGACTTGACCAGACGAACACGATCGCCAAGCTGGTAGTTGTCGACGTTGCGGCGAGCCACCGCCAGAGCATCCGCCGAGATGTCGGCGGCGTCGATCGTCGCATGCGGAAAAGCATGGGCCATCAGAATCGCCAGGCAACCCGAGCCGGTGCAAAGGTCGAGCGCGTCGTGAACCCTGTCCGGATGTGTTACCCATGGCGCGAGGCCGTCAGCCAGCAATTCCGCGAAGTAGGAGCGCGGCACGATCACCCGTTCGTCGACATAGAAACGGAAATCGCCCAGCCAAGCCTCGTGAGTGAGATACGCCGCCGGCACGCGACGGACGATGCGTTGCTCGATGATGTTGAGCACTGCAAGCCGCTCCGGACGGGTCAAATGGGCATCGAGAAACGGATCCAGGCGGTCTGGCGGCAGGTGCAGGGCGTGCAGGATCAGGTAGGCAGCCTCGTCGAAGGCATTGTCGGTACCGTGGCCGAAAAACAGCTCCGCTTCGGTGAAGCGGCTTACCGCCCAGCGCAGCCAGTCGCGCAGAGTCCGGAATTCGTCGATGAGGTGGTTCAATTTCCAAGCAGGCGCACGAGCGCCTCGCGGTAGATGTTGGTCAGTGGCACGAGGTCGGCAATCGCGACGTGCTCGTCTGCTTTATGGATGCTGGCATTGACCGGCCCGAGCTCCACCACTTCGGGACAGATTTCGCAGATGAAGCGGCCATCGGAGGTGCCGCCGGAAGTCGAAAGCGCCGGGGTCGCGCCTGTCACGGCGCGCACTGAATCGGACAGCACTTCGACCAGCTTGCCGCGCGCCGTCTGGAAAGGCTTGCCGCCAAGCATCCAGTGAATCTCGTATTGCAGGCCGTGACGGTCGAGCAAGGCATGCACGCGGCTCTGCAGGCTTTCAACGGTGCTGGCAGTCGAGAAACGGAAGTTGAACAGCACTTCCAGCGTGCCGGGTACGACGTTGGCGGCACCGGTGCCGGCGTGGATGTTCGAGATCTGGAAACTCGTCGGCGGAAAATATGCATTGCCTTCGTCCCACTGGGTGGCAGCCAATTCCGCCAACGCGGGCGCGGCGAGATGAATCGGGTTGCGCACCTTCTCGGGGTAGGCGACATGGCCCTGGAGGCCTTGTACCAGCAGTCTTGCCGAGAGCGAGCCGCGGCGACCGTTCTTGATCGTGTCGCCGAGGTGCTCGACCGATGTTGGTTCGCCGATGATGCAGTAATCGATGGTCTCACCTTTCGACTGCAAGTGTTCGACGACGCGCACCGTACCGTCGATGGCATCGCCTTCCTCGTCCGATGTGAGCAGCAGAGCGATGGAGCCCTTGTGATCCGGATGGGCAGCGACGAAGTCCTCCACGGCGACGATGAAGGCTGCGAGCGAGGACTTCATGTCGGCCGCGCCGCGGCCGTAGAGCTTCCCGTCACGCTCGGTCGCGACAAACGGATCGGAAGCCCAACGATCGATTGGACCGGGAGGCACCACGTCGGTGTGGCCGGCGAGGCAAAGCAGGGGGCGCGCGGCGCCGCGGCGAGCCCACAGATTCGCAACGCCGCCAGTGTCCAGGCGCCGGCAATCGAAACCCAACGGTACCAGGCGGTCGGCGATCAGGTCCAGGCAGCCGGCGTCGGCCGGCGTGACGGAAGAGCGATCAATCAGTTTCCGGGCGAGTTCCAGAACTCGCGTATCCGCCATCAGGAATCCATGTTCAGCGTGAACTCGGCGAACGAAGCGCCGCTCGCTGTTTGCTCCGGTGCGGCGGCGGCCGTGACGAAGGGCACCTTGACGGTCTTCTGGGCGGGTGCCTTGATCTCGGAGTTGTTGATCAGCCACGACAGGTTGGTCGGCGAATCGGCGTTGGCGAGCGCCTCGTCCAGAGTGATGATGCCTTCCCGGTACAGCTTGTACAGGTCCTGCTCGAAGGTCTGCGATCCCGGCGCGAGGCTTTGCTCCATCGCTTCCTTGATGCCGTTGAGTTCGCCGCGTTCGATCAGTTCCGCGATATGGCGGGTATTGAGCAGGATCTCGACCGTGGGCGTCAGCTTGCCGTCCGGCTTGCGCGTCAGGCGCTGGGAAATGATGGTCTTCAGCGTCGCCGAAAGGTCGAGATAGAGCGAAGTCCGGTTCTCCAACGGGAAGAAGTTGATGATCCGGTTCATCGCGTGATAGGCGTTGTTGGCGTGCAGGGTGGCGAGGCAAAGATGGCCTGTCTGGGCATAGGCGATGGCCGCGCTCATGGTCTCCTTGTCGCGAATTTCGCCGATCAGGATGCAGTCCGGCGCCTGACGCATGGCGTTCTTCAGCGCCTCACCCCAGGACTGGGTGTCAAGGCCGACTTCGCGCTGATTGACGAGCGACTTCTTGTGCTTGAAAAGAAACTCGATCGGATCTTCGACGGTGAGGATATGGCCGGACTTGTTGGCGTTGCGGTAGTCGAGCATCGCCGCGATGGTGGTCGACTTGCCGGAACCGGTTGCGCCGACCACCAGCACCAAGCCGCGCTTCTCCATGATGATGTCCGAGAGCACCGGCGGCAGGGCCAGGTCCTCGATCTTCGGGATGTCGCTGGTGATGTAGCGGACTACCACGGCGATGGTGTTCCGCTGCCAGAACATGTTGATACGGAAATTGCCGATGTTGGCGATGCCGATCGACAGGTTGAGCTCCCGCTTTGTCTCGAAGGTCTGGATCTGTTCCGGCGACAACATCTCGTAGGCCATCTTCTGGATGGTGGCCGGATCCATCACCTGCTGGTTGATGGGGATGGTGTTGCCATGAATCTTGATGCTGATCGGCGCTCCGGCCGACACGAAGATGTCGGAGGCGTTCTTCTCCGCCATCAGTTGGAACAGTTTGTCGAAGATCATGGCATTCCCCTTCCGCGGCGGTCTGACGAAGGATCAGTCGCGCAGCAGTTCGTTGATCGAAGTCTTGGACCTCGTCTGGGCGTCCACCTTCTTGACGATGATGGCGCAGTAGAGACTGTAACGACCGTCGGCCGAGGGCAGGCTGCCGTTCACTACCACTGAGCCGGAAGGCACGCGGCCGTAGGTGATCTCGCCGGTCGCGCGGTCGTAGATACGGGTGCTCTGGCTGATGAAGACGCCCATCGAAATCACGCAGTTGTCCTCGACGACAACGCCTTCAACGATTTCGGAGCGGGCGCCGATGAAGCAGTTGTCGCCGACGACGGTCGGGTTCGCCTGGATGGGTTCCAGCACGCCGCCGATACCGACGCCGCCGGAAAGATGCACGTTCTTGCCGATCTGCGAGCAGGAACCGACGGTGGCCCAGGTGTCGACCATCGTGCCCTCGTCGATATAGGCGCCGATGTTCACGAAGCTCGGCATCAGCACGGTGTTCTTGCCGATGAAGCAGCCGCGGCGCACGACGGCGCCCGGCACGACGCGGAACCCGCCCTGGCGGAACTGGTGGTCGTCGTATTGGCTGAACTTGGTCGGCACCTTGTCGTAATAGCGCAGCACGCCGCCATCGAGCACCTTGTTATCCTCAAGGCGGAAGGAGATCAGCACCGCCTTCTTGATCCATTGGTTTGTGATCCATTCGCCGTTGATCTTCTCGGCGACGCGCAGGCGGCCGGTGTCGAGCTCGTGAAGGACATGATCGACGGCTTCGCCGACGCGGGCGGGCGACGAGCCCGGATTGAGGTTAGCGCGGTCTTCCCAGGCCTGTTCGATGATCTTTTGCACGTCTTGCATGTTCCAGTCCTTACATTCAGAGTTGCTGGCAGAAATCGGCAATGCGCCGCGCGGCCTCCAGGCATTCGTCGATGCCGGCAACCAGCGCGATGCGGATGAAACGCTCGCCCGGATTCACGCCGCCCGCCGAGCGGGCCAGGTAACTGCCAGGCAACACGGTGACATTGTACCGGCGGCGCAATTCGCGCGCGAATTCCGTATCGGCTATCGGCGTGTGCACCCAGAGGTAGAAACCGGCGTCGGGCACGCGGGTTTCGAGATGGGCGGCGATCAGGGGCGTTACCTGGTCGAACTTTTCCTTGTATAGCCGGCGATTGTCCCGCACATGCGCTTCATCGCGCCAGGCAGCGGCGGACGTCGCCTGCACCGGCAGGCCCATGGCGCAACCGTGATAGGTGCGGTAGAGCCAGAACTTGTCCAGGATCGCGGCATCGCCGGCGACAAACCCCGAGCGCAGCCCAGGCACGTTCGAGCGTTTGGACAGGCTGGAGAACATGACCAAGTTGCGGTAGTCGTCGCGGCCGAGCCTGCGCGCCGCTTCCAGACTGCCGAGCGGCGGCTTGGCCTCGTCGAAGTAGATCTCGGAATAGCACTCGTCGGAGGCGATCACGAAGCCGTAGCGGTTCGACAGTTCGAACAACGTGGCCCAGTCGGGCAGCGTCATTACGTTGCCGGTCGGATTGCCGGGCGAGCAGACGTAGATGAGCTGGGTGCGGCGCCAGGTCTCTTCCGGCACTGCATCGAAATCCATGGCGAAGCCGTTGGCCGGCAACTGGTTCAAGAAAGCCGGCGTCAGGCCGGCGAGATAGGCGGCGCCTTCGTAAATCTGGTAGAAGGGATTCGGGCAGAGCACCACACCGCCCGGCCGGCTCGAATCGGCGATGCACTGCGCGAAGGCGAACAGGGCCTCACGCGAGCCATTGACGGGCAGGACCTGATTGGCGGCATCGGGCGTCGGGACGTTGTAGCGGCGGCCGATCCAGTCGGCGATCGCCTGGCGCAAGTCGTCGCTGCCGTCGGTGGCCGGGTAGTTGGCCAGGCCCGCGAGGTTCTCGGTCAGGGCCGTCTTGATGAACTCCGGGGTTCCGTGCTGAGGTTCGCCGATCGACAGCTTGATTTCGTTCAGGCCGGCCGGTGGAGTGGTGCCGGCGAACAGTTGACGCAGTTTCTCGAACGGGTAGGGCTGAAGCTTGGCGAGATGGGGATTCACGGAAACGACACGATGACGCAAAGCACCGATTATAGGACAGGACGGCTTGCCGCCATCGGCTCGCTGCTGGCCGGCGCGACCGTCTGGGGCATCATCTGGTACCCCTATCGCAAGCTCGAAGCTGCTGGTCTGTCGGGGACCATGGCGACGGTGCTGACCTATGCCGTCGCTCTGTGCCTTGCGATCCCGATTTTCCGGCGGCAACTTCGAAACGCCCGGGTCGATGGCTGGCTGGTGGCGATCGCGTTGTCGGCGGCCGGGTGCAACCTCGGCTACGTAGTCGCCATGCTGCACGGCGAAGTGATGCGCGTGCTGCTGCTCTTCTATCTGGCGCCCCTTTGGACAGTGCTGCTGGCCCGTCTGCTGCTCGACGAACGTCTCACGATCACGGGGGCCGGCATCATCGCCCTGTCCCTGGCCGGTGCCGCCGTGATGCTGTGGCGCCCCGAACTCGGCGCACCCTGGCCGCGCGTGGCCGCCGAGTGGATTGGACTGCTGGCTGGCCTCCTGTTTGCGCTATCGAACGTGCTGATCCGGCGGGCAAGCCATTACTCGATCGAACTCAAGTCCGCGGCCGTCTTCGCCGGCGTGGTCGTCGTCGGTTTGGCCACCGCGGCCATGGAAGGAACCACCTCCCTGGGCAGTCTGGACGCAGGCGCCTGGGCGATGGTCGGTGTTCTCGGCCTGGTGCTGCTGATCGTCAACCTGGTCGTTCAATACGGGCTGACCCGAGTCGTCGCCAACCGCGCCGTCGTGATCTTCCTGTTCGAACTGGTAGTCGCCGCCGTTGCCTCGTGGTGGCTGGCGGGCGAAACGATGGGCCTGCGCGAGTGGCTGGGTGGCGGGCTGATCGTCGCCGCCAGCATGTTTTCGGCGAGGATCGAGAGCTAGCCGCGCACGTTCGACTGCGTCGGGAATGCGGCCAGTTCGACCGGCGCCTGCGGCTTCCAGCCCTTCTTGCGATGTTCGGCGACGACGTTGGTGAAGATGCCGCCGCGCACGTAGAAGCGCGCCGTCAATCGCATGAAGCGCGGCTTCACGGCCTTGGCCAGGTCGTCGAGGATGCGGTTGGTGACGTCCTCGTGGAAGTGGCCCTCGTCGCGGAAGCTCCAAACGTAGAGCTTCAGGCTCTTCAGTTCGACGCAGAGCTTGTCGGGTACGTAGTCCAGCGTCAGCACCGCGAAGTCCGGCTGCCCGGTCTTGGGGCACAGGCAGGTGAACTCCGGGATCTCCATGTGGATGTGGTAATCCCGGTGGCTGGCGGGGTTGGCGAAGGTCTCCAGGGTCTTGGCTGGGCGGCTGGGCATGATGGCGGCTTGGGTGGAAGCCTTGCGATTATAATGCACCGTCCTTGCCGTCCGAAGGCGGCTTTGCGTTTACAACTCATTGATTTAACAAGCGTGCGCCTCCTCAAACTCAAACTCTCAGGCTTCAAGTCGTTTGTTGAGCCGACCACCGTGCTGTTCCCTGGGCAACTGGCCGGCGTGGTCGGTCCCAATGGCTGCGGCAAGTCCAATATCATCGACGCCGTGCGCTGGGTGCTGGGCGAATCCAAGGCCTCGGAACTGCGCGGCGAGTCGATCCAGGATGTGATCTTCAAGGGTTCCGGCAACCGCAAGGAAGTCGGCCGCGCCAGTGTCGAGTTGTTCTTCGACAACAATCTTGGACGCGCGACCGGACAGTGGTCGCAATATGCCGAGATCACCGTCAAGCGCGTGCTCGACCGCGAGGGCAACTCGAACTACTACATCAACAACCTTCACGTCCGCCGACGCGACGTGATCGACCTTTTCCTCGGCACCGGCCTGGGGCCGCGGGCGTATGCCATCATCGGCCAGGGCATGATCTCGCGCATCGTCGAGGCCAAGCCCGAAGATCTGCGCATGTTCCTCGAAGAGGCTGCCGGCGTCACCAAGTACAAGGAACGCCGCAAGGAAACCGAACACCGCCTCGAAGACGCCCGCGAGAACATGGCCCGCGTCGACGACATCCGCAACGAGTTGGGGGGGCAGATCGGCCGACTGGAAACCCAGGCCGAAGTTGCGCGGCAATATCACGACCTGCACGGCCAGTTGAGTCGCCGGCAAAACCTGTTGTGGCTCAAGAAGCGCAACGACGCCCGCCACGAGTCCGAACGCTACGGCCGCGAGGTGGAAAAGGCGGCCACCCGCGTCGAAGCCGAGACTGCACAACTGCGCGAAGTCGAGGCACGCGTCGAGCAGGCGCGCGAGGCGCACTTCGCGGCGTCGGACTCGCTGCACGCTTCGCAGGCTGAGATGTATGCGGCCAATGCCGAGGTGAAGCGGCTGGAGTCGGAGATCAACCACGTCCGCGATTCGCGACAGCGCCTGGAAACCCGGCTGGCGCAACTGGCGGTCGAAAACAATCACTGGAGCGGCGAGATCAAGCGTGTCGAGGAAGAGGACTTCCGCTGGAAGTCGCTGCTCGACAACTCGCGCGACCGTGCGCTGATGGCGACCAGCCGTCACGAGGAAGCCGCTGCCGGCCTGCCGCAGGCCGAAAGCGACGTCGAAACCGCGGCGGCGCAGGTTGCCGACGCGCGCCGGGTGCTCAACGAGGCTGAGCAAGGCTTGCGGCTGGCCGAGGCCGATCGCGGCCACGCGGTGCGCGCCATCGAGAACTTCACTGGCCGGCGTGTCCGGCTGGAGCAGGAGAAGGCCGCACTGGTGGCGCCGGAAGCGTTGCTGCTGGCTGCGGCGCAAGAGAATGCATCCACCGCCGAAGCCGACCTCGCGGTGCAGCAGGCACGAGTAACCGAGCTTCAGGCACAGTTGCCGAATATCGAGTCGGCGCTGCGCGCTGCGCGCGAGCGGCTGGCTGCCGCGCACCGGCAGGCCACCGAGGCGCGTGCCCGTCACGATGCCTTGCAGCAACTGCAAAGCCGCGTCCAGCAAAGCGGCGAAATCGGCGATTGGCTGAAGAACCTCGGGCTGGCCGATGCCCAGCCGCTGTGGCGTGCCATTCACGTCGAGCCCGGCTGGGAAACGGCCGTCGAAGCCGTATTGCGCGAACGTCTGGCGGCGCTCGCCGGCGATGTCGATACAGTGCGCCGTGCGTTGGCATCGCCGCCGCCGGCCACTTTTGCTCTGGCGATCCGCGAGGGCGCGCAGGCGAAGCCTTCCGCCGCGGAGTCGCTGCGCGGCAAAGTACGCTGCGACGATGCCCAGTGGTCAGCGGTGCTGGACGAGTGGCTTGCCGGTTACTCGGTCGCCGACGATCTGGCCGGCCGCCTGCCGGCAACCGGCGGACCCTGCGTGTCGCGCCAGGGTCATGTGCTTGCCGCGCACGGACTGACACTCTATGTTCCCGATGTCCGCACGCATGGCGTCATCGAGCGTCAGCGGGAAATCGACGAACTGTCCGGCACCATCACCGCGCGCGAACAGGACGAGCACCTGGCGCGCGAGGCGCAGGGCGATGCCGAACACCAGCTGGCCGAAGCGCAGGAACAACTCGCCGGCGCGCGCCGGGCGGTCCAGGAAGCCCAACAGCGTCAGCACGCTGCGCATGTCGAGGCGCTCAAACTGACGCAGGCGCAAGCCCGGTTCGACGAGCGGGCGGCGCAGATCGCGCGCGATCTCGAAGACATCCTGCGCAGCGAAGAGACGGAACGGGCCGAACTTGCTCGCGCCGAGAGCGAGGCGACGGTTCGCCGCGAGCAGTTGGAGACAGTGCGGGCGCGTCTCGACGAAACGCTGGAAGTGCAACGCCAGAAAGACGTCGCGCTCCGCGAGGCTCGCGCGCTGGAACACCAATTGGCGCGCGAAGCCCAGGAGGCCGGCTTCTCCGAACGCGAATGCCTGGGCAAGCTCGAAGACAATGCACGGGCTGCCGAAACGGCGCGGACACAGATGGAGCGTGTCGCGGGCGACACCGACATTGCCCGGACCGAACTGGCCGCGATCAGCGACGCCGTATTGCAGGAACAACTCCAGTCGGCGCTGGATTCGAAGCAGGGCCGTGAGGGCCTGCTGGCCGAGCGGCGCAACAGCCTCGAAGGTGCTGCCGCCGAACTGCGCACGCTGGAAGAGCAAAGACTCAAGCTGGAACAGGGCCTGCAGCCCGCGCGCGACAAGATCAACGACTGGAAGCTCAAGCAGCAGGCGGCTGAACTCAACGCCGAGCAGTTTCAGGAGCGGCTGATCGAGGTGGGCGTGGCCAGTCCCGAGGACGAGGCGGCGCTGGCTGCGGAGCTGGTACCGGGACTCAAGGAGCCGGTGCTGGCGGGCGATATCGCCCGGCTGACGGCGGAGATAGAGGCGCTGGGGTCCGTGAACCTCGCGGCGCTTGAGGAATTGAGCGTCGCGAGCGAGCGCAAGGGCTTCCTCGATGCGCAATCGGAAGACCTGACCACCGCCATCAACACGCTGGAAGACGCGATCCGTCGCATCGACCGCGAGACCCGCGAACAGTTGCAGGAGACCTACGATACGGTGAACCGCCATTTCGGCGAGCTGTTCCCGCAGCTTTTCGGTGGCGGCGAGGCGAAGCTGATCCTCACCGGCGAGGAGATTCTCGATTCCGGCATCCAGATCATGGCGCAGCCGCCCGGCAAGAAGAACTCGACCATCCATCTGCTGTCCGGCGGCGAAAAGGCACTGACGGCCATCGCGCTGGTGTTCGGCATGTTCCAGCTCAACCCGGCGCCGTTCTGTTTGCTCGACGAAGTCGATGCGCCGCTCGACGACTCGAATACCGAGCGCTTCTGCGAGATGGTCAAGCGCATGTCAGTGCAGACCCAGTTCCTCTTCATCACGCACAACAAGATCGCGATGGAGATGGCGCATCACCTGATTGGCGTTACCATGCAGGAACAGGGCGTTTCGCGGGTGGTTGAAGTCGATATGGAAGAGGCGCTTCGAATGACGGAGAGGGAAGCGGCATGATGGCCCACCACCCCCCGGCCCCCGCCTCAAGGCGAGGGAGCCAGCGAGTTCGCTGCGCTCGCCTGTCTGGGGGCGCGCTGGCAACGATCTGGTGCGGTTTGCGCCTCCGGCGCGTGCCGTTCGGGCTTCGGGCGGCCGTGCGCCCGAACTCCTGTGGAGGACAAGCATGAACGACTTGCAGGCCGCGCTGATCGCAGTCGGGGCGGCGGCAGTGGCGGGGGTCTGGGGCTACAACAAGTGGCAGGAACGGGCCCAGCGCCGGTTGGCGGAGAAGGTCTTCCGCGGCGATCAGGCAGACGTCCTCTTCAGCGGCGAGGCGCACGGGGAAACCGTCGATACCCACAGCATTCCCGAGCGCACCGAGCCGGTGCTACAGGAAGAACCGGTCGAAGAAGAAGCGCGCAGCATGCCTCCGCTGCCGGAAGAGTGGGTCGATGAAATGGCCGATTGCGTTGTCCGCATCGACTTTGTCGAGGCCGTGCCTGCACCGTCGCTTTGGGCGGCGCAATCCTTCCTGGCACCGCACGTCAGCAAATGCCTGTCCTGGCTGGCGTTCGACGAGAACTCGTGGCAATGGCGGCGCTTGTCAGGCGAAGATGCGGGCCGCTACAAGGTCGTGTGCGCGTCGCTGCAGCTCGCCGATCGGCGCGGCGTGGTTACCGACACCGAGCTTTCGGTATTTCTCGATGGTGTGCGCCAACTTGCCCAGCAGTTTGCCGGCGTGGCGGAAGTGCCGGACCAGGCGAGCGTGTTGTCCCATGCCCGGGCGCTGGACGAATTCTGCGCGGCGGTCGACGTCCAGTTGGGCGTCAACGTCGTCGCCGTCGACGGCAATGCCTTTGCCGGCGCCAAGGTCAACGAGGTCGCGCAGGCCGCGGGCCTTCAACTGGGCGACGACGGGTTTTTCCATGACCGCAACGATTCGGATCTGACGGCATTCACCTTGGGGAACCATGGTGCGGAGTCGTTCAACGTGAATGCCATGGAGTCGCTGGCGACCAATGGCGTCACCTTGTCGCTCGATGTGCCGAGAGTCGCCGACGGGCCGTCCGCCTTTGATCGTCTCCTGATCGTGGCGCAACGATTGACTGCCGAGTTGGGCGGATTGATTGTCGACGCGCAGGGCCATCCCTTGTCCGCCGACATGATCGAAAGCATTCGCGCCAAGGTGGCCGAACTGCAAGCCAGGATGACGCAGCGGCGGATCGTGGCCGGCAGCACGCGCGCCTTGCGTCTGTTCAGTTGAGCTCCGCCGCGGAACGCGCCCGATTCCTGCGTGGCGAACTCGAACGCCACAACCATGCCTATTACGTGCTCGATGCGCCGACCATCCCGGACGCGGAGTATGACAAACTGTTCCGCGAACTTCAGGCCATTGAGGCCAAACATCCCGATCTGATATCTCCGGATTCGCCGACGCAGCGCGTAGGTGGTCGGCCGCTGCCGGAATTCGTCGCCGTGCGACATGCCGTGCCGATGCTGTCGATTCGGACCGAGACGGACACGGGGCCATCGGGCGCCCGCGCCTTCGATGCCCGCGTGCGCAAACTGCTGGCGCTGGACGATGGCGCACCGCTCGTCGAATACGCCACTGAGCTAAAGTTCGACGGTCTCGCCATCAACCTGCGCTACGAACAGGGCGTGCTGGTCCAGGCAGCGACGCGCGGCGATGGCGAGACCGGTGAGGACGTCACGCAGAACATCCGCACCGTGCACAGAATCCCGCTGCGCCTGCACGGCGCTGTGCCGTCGCTGATCGAAGTGCGCGGTGAGGCGTTCATGAGCCGGCGGGATTTCGAGCGCTATAACGAACGTCAGCGCCAGGCGGGCCGGTCGACGCTGGTCAACCCGCGCAACGGCGCGGCGGGCAGTATCCGGCAACTGGACCCGAAGCTGGCCGCCGGGCGGCCGCTGTCTTTCTTCGCCTATGGTTTGGGCGACACGGCCGGGTGGACACTGCCGGCCACGCACAGTGGCGTGCTCGATGCCCTGGCCGCCTTCGGCCTGCCGGTTTGCGAGCATCGCGCGGTGGTCGGCGGCGCGGACGAACTGGTTGCCTTTCACGAACGCATCCTCGCGATGCGGGACGCCTTGCCTTTCGACATTGACGGCGTCGTGTACAAGGTCAATTCGCTGGCGCTACAAGCCCGGCTTGGCTTCGTCAGCCGCGAGCCGCGCTGGGCGGTGGCGCACAAGTATCCAGCTGAAGAGGCGCTGACGACCGTCGAGGCCATCGAAGTGCAGGTGGGCCGCACGGGGGCGATCACGCCCGTGGCGCGGCTGGCGCCGGTGTTCGTCGGCGGCGTTACGGTCACCAATGCGACGCTGCACAACGAGGACGAAGTGCGCCGCAAGGATGTGCGCGTCGGCGATACGGTGATCGTTCGCCGTGCCGGCGACGTGATTCCCGAAGTCGTCGGGATAGTGCCTGAACGCCGAGCGATCCTGGCGCCGGAGTTCGTTATGCCCAAGTCCTGCCCCGTGTGCGGTTCGGGCATCGAGAGGCCGGAGGACGAAGCCATCGCCCGCTGCACCGGTGGGCTCTTCTGTCCGGCCCAGCGCAAGCAGGCGCTGCTGCATTTCGCCGGCCGACGGGCGATGGACATCGAGGGCTTGGGCGAAAAACTGGTCGACCAACTGGTGGATGGCGGGGTGGTGAAGACACCGGCCGACATCTACAGCCTGGATGTGGATCAGTTGGCGGGGCTTGATCGCATGGGCGAGAAATCGGCAAGCAATCTGATGGTTGCGATCGAAAGGAGCAAGCGGACGACGTTGGCGCGATTCATCTTCTCTCTGGGCATTCGCAATGTTGGCGAGGCTACGGCCAAGGACCTGGCGCGCTATTTCGGCAGCCTCGACGCATTGCTGCGGGCGGACGAAGACCGCCTTCAGCAGGTGCCTGATGTCGGTCCGGTGGTGGCCGCCTCCATTGCCCGTTTCTTCGCGGAGCCGCACAATGGCGAAGTCATCCGGCATCTTAGGGCGGCCGGAGTCGTCTGGCCGGATGGAGAACCCTTCGTGCCGGTTGTCTCGAATGTCGCTGGCAAGACTTTCGTGCTGACCGGAACGCTGCCCTCCATGAACCGCGAAGAGGCCAAGGAAATGATCGAGGCGCGGGGCGGCAAGGTGGCGGGTTCGGTATCGAAAAAGACGGATTTCGTCGTTGCCGGCAGCGAGGCCGGCTCGAAGCTGGAAAAAGCGCAACAGTTGGGTATCAGGATTCTCGACCAGACACAGTTAATGGAGTTGTTGCATTCATGAAGAAAGTAACCAAAGCTGTATTCCCCGTAGCGGGCCTGGGAACCCGCTTCCTGCCCGCAACCAAGGCCAGTCCCAAGGAAATGATGCCCATCGTCGACAAGCCGCTGATCCAGTACGCGGTCGAAGAAGCCGTGGCGGCCGGCATTACCGACATGATCTTCGTCACCGGCCGCTCCAAGCGCGCCATCGAGGATCACTTCGACAAGGCCTACGAACTCGAGACGGAGCTGGAAGTGCGCGGCAAGACGCAGACGCTGGAGTTCGTGCGCAACATCCTGCCCAAGAACATCAACTGCATCTACATCCGCCAGGCAGAGGCGCTGGGGCTGGGTCACGCCGTGCTCTGCGCCAAGCCGGTGGTCGGCGACGAGCCGTTCGCCGTACTGCTTGCCGACGACCTTCTCGATGGCGATCCGCCGGTGATGAAACAGATGGTGGATGTCTACGAGTACTACCATTGCTCCGTGCTGGGTGTGCAGGATGTGCCGCGCGCCGACACCAAGAGCTACGGCATCGTCGCCGCGCGGCCGCTGGCAGAACGCGTCGAACAGGTATCGGCCATTGTCGAAAAGCCCAGGCCCGAAGATGCTCCGTCGACGCTGGCGGTGGTTGGCCGCTACGTGCTGACGCCGCGCATCTTTCATCACCTCGAAAACGTCCGCCCCGGCTCGGGTGGCGAGATCCAGTTGACCGACGGCATCGCCTCGCTGATGACCGAGCAGCAGGTGCTGGCCTATCGGTACGACGGTGTTCGCTACGACTGCGGTTCCAAGCTTGGCTATCTCCAGGCGACCGTTGAATTGGGCATGCGGCACGCAGAGATCGGCGACGCCTTTGCCGATTACCTGAAAGCCCGGATGCGGCCATGACACCCGCCGAGGCCAGAACGCTGCTCGCCGAGGCGGACCTCATTTGCCCGGCGGAGGTTGTTGCCCGAACGGTGGAAAGGCTGGCGGCCGAGATAAGCGCCCGTCTGGCCGACGTGCAACCGGTGGTACTGACCGTCATGGGCGGCGCCGTCGTCTTCGCAGGCCAGTTGCTGCCCAAGCTGGTCTTTCCGCTGGATTGCGACTACCTGCACGTGACTCGGTATGGCGATGCCACCAGCGGTGGGGCTTTGGCCTGGATCGCCGAACCGCGCCTGCCGGTGAAGGGCCGGGTAGTTCTGGTGCTCGACGACATTCTCGATGAGGGCATCACACTGGCCGCCGTCAAGTCCCGCCTGCTCGATCAGGGCGCGGCCGAGTGCCTGGTGGCGGTTCTCGCCGACAAGCAGTTGGGGCGGGAGAAACCCATCCGCCCCGATTTCGTCGGACTGCAATTGCCCAATCGCTACGTGTTCGGCTACGGCATGGATGTCAAAGGCGCCTGGCGCAACCTGCCGGCCATTTATGCCGTGAAGGGACTGTAGCTAGAGCTAGCCTCTCGCCTCCACGCGGCGCGTCGTCTTCGTCGCCAGGCCGGTGTTCATATCGAAGTGAACGTGGAAGTGGGCTTCTTCGGTAGGGATCGTGCCGGCGACGCGCCAGTCCCAGACCTCTTCGTTGGTGCCCGGAAACGGCGTCACCTGGCCGGCACTGCCCAGCAGGCGGCGGACTTCCTTGCGGGTCATGCCGGGCCGCACGTGCGCGAAGTTCGCCTCGGTGAGAACCTGTTCCATGCGCTGCATGATCTGGTCGCGCCCGATGGTGATCATGTAGCAGTCCGTGCCCTGGGGCTGCCGGTTGTATTCGTAGGTAATGCTTCCGTCATTGTTGGGGTATTCCGCGGCGGGTGCTCCCATGCGCGCGCGAACTTCGGCCGCCGTCGATACACCGGGCTTGAGCTCCTGGAGATTGAGGCCATCGCAGGCCGGCAGCGCGGCCGCGGCGATGGTGGTTGCGGCCACGGTCAACCACTTGCTCGGGTTCATGGTTCTCTCCTTTGGCGCAATTCAACCACAAGTCTTTCACAATCGGCATAATGCCACGGGAGCGGTGAAGCATAGCGTGGAACGTGGCCTCATGATGTCATCCAACACCGGGCAGGACCTTCAGCTCGAGCTGCTGACCGAAATCCTCAGGCGCTTGCTGGGCGACGAAGGCGAAAGGCTGGCCGCGACGTTGCTGCCCTGGCTGCACTGGCGGCACATTACCGGCGGGGAGATGCTGTTTCGTGCCGGTGACGGGGCAGATGACCTGTTCCTCGTCGTCAGCGGCCGCCTGCGCGCCATCCCGGGCGCCGGCGGTGGAGAACCGGCGGCGGAAGGCGAGGTAACGCGCGGCCAGACCATCGGCGAGATGGAATTCCTGACCGGCGAAGCGCGCGGCACCACGGTCGTCGGCATACGCGACAGCGTGCTGGCCAGCCTCTCGCGCGGCGCCTACGAAGAAATCGCGCAACGCGATCCACAGCTCTCCATGAGTCTCACGCGCCTGCTGGCGGATCGTTTGCGGCGGCGGATCAAACCCGACGGCCGGGTCACGCGCCCGATCAATCTTTGTCTGCTGCCTGTCACGGACGGTATCGACGTTTCCGGTCTCGCCTATGCCCTGGCGCGCAAGCTCTCTTTCGGCAATCGCGTCCTGGTGATCGGCCGCGACACCCTGCGTGATGGCAACGGCAACGACATCGCCGATGGCGATCTGACGGCGGAGCAATACCACCAATTTGCGGAATGGCTGGACGAGGTCGAATCCAGCCATGAGTTCCTGATCTTCATTGCCGCGCCCCGACCCTGCGAGTGGACGCGGCGATGCATCCGGGGTTCCGACGAGGTCGTCCTGCTCGCTCGCGCGGACCATGCGCCGGCGCCTCATCCCGTCGAGTCCTGCCTCGACGATGCCGATGCCGGCGCGGCTGTCCGGCGCACGCTGGTTCTGCTGCACGCCGAAGACGCGCGCATGCCGAGTGCGACCAGCAACTGGCTTGCTTGCCGCAGCGTGGCGGCGCACGTGCATGTCCGGCCCTCGCTGGACCGCGACATCGCCCGGTTGGCGCGCATCCTGAGCGGTACCGCGATCGGCCTCGTACTCTCAGGCGGTGGCGCCCGCGGCTTTGCGCACCTGGGGGTGCTGAAGGCGCTGGAGGAATTCGGTGCCCAGGTCGATACCATCGGCGGCGCCAGCATCGGCGCCGTCATGGGTGCCTATTGCGCGTTCGATCTGCCGGCACAGTCCGTGATCGACCAGGCGCGTCGTGCCTTCGCCAGCGGGCCGACCCGCGACATCAATTGGATTCCGGTGATCTCGCTCATCGGCGGCGGCCGTCTGAAGACGGTCATCGACGATGCCGTTGTCGCCGCGACGGGCTGTTTCATCAACGTCGAGGACACCTGGAAGAATTTCTTCTGCGTCGTCTCCAGCTACACGCGCGCAGCCGAGGTTGTGGTCACCCGCGGCGACCTGGCCAAGTGGCTGCGCACCAGCGTGTCGATACCCGGCGTGCTGCCCCCGGTGCCACACCGCGGGGAACTGATGGGCGACGGCGGCACGTTCAACAACTTCCCGACCGACGTGATGCGGCAGCAGGGCTGCGGCTACTTGATCGGCAGCGATCTGTTGCAAAGCGGATTCCCGGTGCTGAACATCGACGAAATACCGAGTACCTGGCAGTTGTTGCGCGATCGATTGCGCCCAGGCGGCAAGCGCCGCTATCGCGTACCCGGCCTGACCTCGACCCTGGTCAACACGACGATGCTGGTGAGCCAGTCACGCCAGCGCGAGGCGCGGCAGCGCGCGGACCTCTGCTTCACGCCGCCGATGAAGGGGATCGGCATGCTCGATTGGAGCAAGTTCGACGCCATCGTCGACCGCGGCTATTGGCATGCGAAGGGAGTGCTGGCAGGGCTTTCCGCTGCGGACGCGGCCCGTCTGCGGGGGGGCGAAGCGCTGACCGCAGATTCCGCCGTCGAGGACGCCACGGCGCCTTGGCAGGACGACTTTATCGTGCCCTAGCCGTAGATCTTGCACATCAGCGGAATCGCATTCTGCGGCGAGAAATAGCCGATCGTCGTGAGAATGGCGGCGGCGATGGCGATGCGCAGCAGCCAACCGCGCAGATTGTCAGGCAGCTTCCTCACGCCCGGCTCGCTTGCGCTCGTGCGCCTTCAGAAAACGCTTACGCAGACGGATGGACTTCGGGGTTATCTCGACCAGTTCGTCGTCGGCGATGAACTCGACGGCGGATTCCAGGGTGAGCTGGATTGGCGGCACCAGGCGCACGGCCTCGTCGGTGCCGGAGGCACGAACGTTGGTGAGCTGCTTGCCCTTGATGGGGTTCACCACCAGGTCATTGTCGCGGCTGTGGATGCCGATGATGATGCCCTCGTAGAGCGGATCGCCGGGGGAGACGAACATGCGGCCGCGGTCCTGGAGCTTCCAGAGCGCGTAGGCGACGGCGGGGCCGTCCTCTGCCGAGATCAAGACGCCATTCCGGCGCTCGGCCATCGGCCCGGACCAGGGGCCGTATTCGTCGAAGACGTGGCTGGCGAGTCCTGTGCCGCGGGTGAGCGTCATGAATTCGCCCTGGAAGCCGATCAGGCCGCGGGCGGGGATGCGGTATTCGAGACGGACGCGGCCGCGCCCGTCGGACTGCATGTCTTGCAAGTCGCCCCTGCGACGGCCGAGTTCTTCCATGATGCCGCCCTGGTGCGTCTCTTCGACATCCACCGTCAGCAGTTCGTAGGGTTCCTGCTTCTCTTCACCGACCTGGTGCACGACTACGCGCGGCCGCGAGACGGCGAGTTCGTAGCCTTCGCGGCGCATGTTCTCGAGGAGGATGGTGAGGTGCAACTCGCCGCGGCCAGAGACCTCGAAGATGTCCGCGTCGGCCGTTTCCTGAACGCGCAGCGCGACGTTGGACATGAGTTCCTTCTGCAGGCGCTCGCGGATCTGCCGGCTGGTGACGTACTTGCCTTCCTTGCCGGCGAGTGGGGAAGTGTTGACCTGGAAGTTCATGGTCAGCGTCGGCTCGTCCACCGCGATGGGCGGCAGGCCGACCGGGTTTTCGAGATCGCAAAGCGTGACACCGATGCCGACCTGTTCGATGCCGGTGACCAGCACGATGTCGCCCGCTTCGGCATCTTCGGCCGATTGCCGTTCGAGGCCGTGGAAAGTCAGCACCTGGCCGATCTTGGCCTTGCCGCGCGGCTCGTCGCCGTACATCACCGCCACTTCCTGGCTGGGTTTGATGTGGCCTTTCAGGATGCGACCGATACCGATGCGGCCGACGTAGGAGTTGTAGTCGAGCGAACAGATCTGGAGCTGGAGCGGTGCCTCCGAATCGACGTCGGGCGGCGGCACATGGCGCAGGATGGCCTCGTAGAGCGGCCGCATGTCGGTGCCCGGCGTGTGCGATGCCATCATGGCGTAGCCGTTGAGCGCCGAGGCGTAGACCACCGGGAAATCGAGCTGCTCTTCGGTCGCGCCGAGCTTGTCGAACAGGTCGAAGGTGTGGTTGATGACCCAGTCGGGGCGGGCGCCCGGACGGTCAATCTTGTTGATGACGACGATGGGCTTGAGACCGAGCGCGAGCGCCTTGCGCGTGACGAAGCGCGTCTGCGGCATCGGCCCTTCGACGGCATCGACCAGCAGCAGAACGCCGTCGACCATCGACAGCACGCGCTCGACCTCGCCGCCGAAGTCGGCGTGGCCCGGGGTGTCGACGATGTTGATGTGGGTGCCTTCGAACTCGATGGCGCAGTTCTTGGCCAGGATGGTGATGCCGCGTTCGCGTTCGAGATCATTCGAGTCCATGACCCGTTCGGCCACCTGCTGGTTTTCGCGGAAGGTTCCCGACTGGCGCAGCAACTGGTCGACCAGCGTGGTCTTGCCGTGGTCGACGTGGGCAATGATGGCGATGTTTCTAAGCAGGTGGGACATGGAGATTACCGATGGAAAACGGAGCGGGAATCCGGTGCAAGCCAATGCCCGTGTGGCGGGCCCAGGAAGCGCTTGACCGAAGCTGGAAGGGCGCGAATTCTAGCATGACGGCGAGGGTCGCATGATAGAATTATTCAAATTTTTCAAGGAATTTCACATGCTTGCAGTAATCGGCGGCAGCGGCCTGACGAAACTCTCCAATCTCGATGTCACCCGTCGCGAAGTCGTGCGCACACCCTTCGGCGAGCCCTCCGGCGCCCTGACTTTTGGCCGCATCGGCTGCCAGGAAATCGTGTTTATCGCCCGCCACGGTTATGGGCACACGATTCCGCCCCATCGCGTCAATTACCGGGCCAACATCTGGGCGTTGTCGCAGGGAGCCGGCGCCGAAGGCATCGTTTCCGTCGCATCGGTCGGCGGCATCCGTGCCGACCTTGAGCCCGGCATGGTTATCGTGCCGCACCAGATCATCGATTACACCTGGGGTCGCGACATGACCTTCCACGAAAGCGGCGACCGGCAGGTGGTTCATATCGATTTCACCGAGCCCTATGATCCGGGTCTGCGCCGGCAATTGCTGGCGGCTGCCGAGAGGGCAGGCGAGCCCGTGATCGACGGCGCCGTCTATGCTGCCACGCAGGGCCCGCGGCTGGAGACGGCGGCCGAGGTCAATCGGCTGGAACGCGACGGCGCCGATGTCGTCGGCATGACGGCGATGCCCGAAGCGCCCTTGGCACGGGAGCTGGGAATTCCCTACGCCAGCGTCTGCCTCGTCGCCAACTGGGCGGCCGGCCGCGGCGACAGCGCCCACGCGATCAGCTTCGAGAGCATCGAAGACGTACTGCAGGAATCCCTGGGGCGCGTGCGCCGGATCATCGAGAACCTCTGCGCCGACGCAAAATGATTCGGGAGATACTGCGGATGGGCGACCCGCGCCTGCTGCGGGTGGCGCAACCAGTGTCGGCATTCGACACCGACGAACTGCGCGAGTTGATCGCCGACATGAAGGAAACCATGATCGCCAACGATGGCGCCGGCCTGGCGGCGCCGCAGATCGGCGTCGACCTGCGCGTGGTGATGTTCGGCTTCGAGTCCAATGCCCGCTATCCCGAAGTTGGGCCCATCCCTTTCACCGTCCTGATCAATCCAAGCCTGACGCCGCTCTCGGGCGAGATCGAGGAGGGCTGGGAAGGCTGTCTGTCGGTGCCGGGGCTGCGGGGCTGGGTGCGGAGATTCAAGCAACTGCGTTACACCGGATTCGACGAGAACGGTGCGCCGATCGATCGCAGCGTCGAAGGCTTCCATGCCCGCGTCGTGCAGCATGAGTGTGATCATCTCGACGGTGTGCTGTACCCGATGCGCATGCAGGACATGAGTCGCTTCGGTTTCACCGACGTCCTGTTCGGCGAACAGGCGTCAGAGGCTTAGGTCTGGGCAATGCACGAGCTGCTTGATTCGCGTCAAGGAAGACGGCATCTCCGGGCCGGCAGCATTCGGCCCTGGCGCTTTCAGATCTGCAAGGCTTGAAGCAGTTCCTGCTCCAGGTGCACCAGCGTCGCCATCTTGCCGAGCTCCTGGCCGCTGATGAGGAAGGTGTCCTCGACGCGCTCGCCGAGTGTCGCGATCTTCGCCGAACGGATGTTCACGCCGTGCTGGCTGAGAATGCGTGCAATGGCGTAGAGCAGGCCCGGCCGGTCGGCGGCGGTGACCGACATGATGTGCTGGTTGCCGCGCTCGTCCGGGCGCACGGTGACTTCCGGGGTGATCGGAAAATGCCGAACCTGCCGGGACAGACGCGCCGGCGGCGGCGCTTCAAGTGGCGGCAGCAGCTTCAGGTGCTCGGTCAGATCATGCTCCACGAGGCCGAGAACATCGCGGTATACCAGGCGCTCGCCCGGGTCGAGGAGAATGAAACTGTCGAGGGCGTAGCCGTGGCGTGAGGTGTGCACCTTGGCTTCGACGATCGAGTAGCCCAGACGGGCGAAGAAGCCGCAGATGCGGGCGAACAATTCGGGCTGGTCGCCGACATAGACCATCACCTGCATGCCGTCGCCGAAAGGATTCAATCGAGCGCGGACCACGGGTTCCGGGCTGTCCGGACGGTAGTAGAGGGTGCGCGTGTGCCAGACGATCTCGTCAGCGTCATGGCGCAGGAAGTAGCTGGTGTCGAGGTGTTCCCAGAGCGGCTGTTCGACGTCCGGACGCAGTCCGCGCAGGCGCAGCAGCCGGCGGGCCTCTTCCTGGCGTTCCGACACGCCCGCCATTTGCAAGGGCGCGTCGCCGCGCAACACGCGGGACGTCGAACGAAACAGATCCTCGAGCAGCTTACCTTTCCAGGCGTTCCAGACCTTGGGGCTGGTGCCGCGGATATCGGCGACGGTGAGCAGGTAGAGCGCCATCAGGCGCTGCTCCGTCCTGACGATGTCGGCGAAGTCCTGGATGACCTCCGGGTCCGCCAGATCCTGCTTCTGCGCCACCTGCGACATGGTCAGGTGATGTTCGACCAGGAACACCACCATTTCCACGTCGTCGCCAACGATGCCGTGTTCGCGGCAGAAACGCCGCGCATCGACCATGCCGAGCTTCGAGTGATCGCCGCCGCGCCCCTTGGCAATGTCGTGGAACAGCGCGGCGATATAGAGCAGCCAATGGTTCCTGATTTCCGCCATCAGTTGCGTACAGAAAGGGAACTCGTGGGCGTACTCCGGCATGGCAAAGCGGCGCAGATTGCGAACGACCTGGAGGATGTGCTGGTCGACCGTGTAGACATGAAACAGGTCGTGCTGCATCTGGCCGACGATGCGTCCGAACGCGGGCAGGTAATGGCCGAGGATGTCGTACTGGTTCATGCGCCTGATCTCGTGGGTCAGACCTCGCTTCTGCTGGAACAACTGCACGAACAGCGAACGGCTCCCGGGGTCGTGGCGCAGCGCGGCGCCGGCACGATGGCGCGCCTGCCAGAGGGCGCGCAAGGCTCTCGCCGTCAGGCCCCGCAGTTCCGAGCGCTGGGCCATGAGCAGGAACACCTCGAGGATGGCGCGCGGTTCGCGCTCGAACAGCCGCACGTCGACGACATCGAGCAGGTCGCGCACCACCTGGAAACGGCCGTCTATGCGGAGTGGCGTGCCCGGCGTCCAGGGCGCGATGCGTGTGTTGAGGTTCAGGAGAACCAGGGTATTCAACTGCGTGACCAGTTTGGCGTTCCGGTAGTAACGCTGCATCAGTACTTCGGATGCTCGTTTGGCCGGTGTCGGCTCAATGCCGAAGCGCTTGGCCAGCGCCTCCTGGTGCTCGAACAGCAGCCGGTCCTCGCGGCGGCCGGCGACATGATGCAGGCGGATGCGCAGGTGACGCAGGAAGTTCTCGGCGCGAACCAGTTGGCGGGCCTCGTCGGCGGTGACCAGCAGCATGTTCGCCAGATCGCGCCAGTTGCTGCCCAACCGGGCCGCCTGGGCGATCCACAGAATCACCTGCAAGTCCCGGAGGCCGCCCGGGTTCTCCTTGCAATTGGGCTCGAGGCTGTAAGGCGTGTCGTTGAAGCGCCCGTAGCGCTCGGCCTGCTCGAGTTGCTTGGCCTTGAAGAAAGCCACTGGATCGAGATGTTCGCGGATCCGACGGGACAAGGCGTCAAATAGCGTCCGACTGCCGCACAGGCGCCGGGCTTCGATCAGGGTCGTCTGGACGGTGATGTCCTGTTCCGCTTCCTCGACACACTCGGAGATATTCCGGACGCTGTGGCCGATGTCGAGGCCGATGTCCCAGAGAAGAGCGATCAGGGGCTCCAGGCGCGGATGGTGGGCTGCGTCGCAGCCCTCCGGAACAAGGAACAGGAGGTCTATGTCGGACGCGGGATAAAGTTCGCCGCGACCGTATCCGCCAACGGCCACCAGCGCCACCTCGGTGGGCATTGCCAGCCGGCGCCAAACGTTGCGCAGGACGGCATCGACCAGTCTCGCGCGGCCGCGCAGATAGGCAGTCGCCGAATCGGTCCGGTCATAGGACTCGCGGAGCCGTTGCCGGCCCTCCTGAAGCTGCGCGCGGATGTCGGCAACCAGCCCACGCGGGTCGACGGCCGGCGCGGCTGCGGCCATGTGTTTCAGGCCGGGATTGCCGGCTTGGCAGGCGCCCCGGCTGAAAGGGTGAGCACCTCGACGCCGCTATCGGTGACCGCAATGGTGTGTTCCCATTGGGCCGACAAACTGCGGTCCTTGGTGACGATGGTCCAGCCGTCCGGCAACTCGGAGATCGCTGCCTTGCCGGCATTGATCATGGGCTCGATGGTGAAGATCATCCCCGGAAGAAGCTCGGGCCCGGTGCCCGCTTTACCATAGTGGAGGACCTGCGGTTCCTCGTGGAAACTCCTGCCGAGGCCGTGGCCGCAGAACTCGCGTACCACCGAGAAGCCGTTGCTCTCGGCGTGGCGTTGAATCGCCGCCCCGATGTCGCCGAGATGGGCGCCGGGCTTCACCTGGGCGATGCCAAGCCAGAGACATTCGTGGGTGATCTGGCACAGGCGCTTGGCCAGGATGGAAGCCTCGTCGCCGACCACGAACATGCGGCTGGTATCACCGTGCCAGCCGTTCTTGATGGTGGTGATGTCGAGATTCACGATGTCGCCCTTCTTGAGCGGACGGTCGTTCGGTACGCCATGGCAGACCTGGTGGTTGACGGAGGCGCAGATCGAGTTGGGGTAGGGCGGATAGCCCGGCGGGGCGTAGTTGAGCGGCGCCGGAACGCAGTTCTGGACGTTGATCATGTAGTCATGGCAAAGCCGGTCGAGTTCGGCCGTGGTGACGCCGGGTTTGACGAATGGTGCAATGTAGTCAAGCACTTCGCCGGCCAGACGGCCGGCCAGACGCATGACTTCGATTTCGGCGGGGGTTTTGATGAGGATGCTCATGAATTCTGCGGTGGCGATTTTGGCGTCATTTTACCTGCCGGACCGGGGATTCGCGGATGTTGTTGATGCCATGTGTCGGAAAAGGCTATAATTTCCGGATTGCCAGAGGCTACGCGTCTTGGACTGCGGGCCGGACGGCAAAATTCACACGCCCGGCGCCGAATGGGTGCTTCCCTAACCATGGGGGTGCGGTACGGCCGGGCGGCGGATCAACCCATATCGGAGATCGATACTGATGAGTACTACCATGCGCCAGATGCTGGAGGCCGGCGTTCATTTCGGCCACCAGACCCGTTTCTGGAACCCAAAGATGGCCCCGTATATCTTCGGCCATCGCAACAAGATCCATATCATCAACCTTGAGAAGACCCTCGCCAAGTACAACGAGGCGATGGCGTTCATCAAGAAGATGGCGGCCCAGAAGGGCTCCATCATGTTCGTCGGCACCAAGCGCCAGGCGCGCGAGATCATCGCCGAAGAGGCTCAGCGTTGCGGCATGCCCTGCGTCGACGAGCGCTGGCTGGGTGGCATGCTGACCAACTTCAAGACCGTAAAACAGTCGATCAAGCGCCTGAAGGATATGGAGCAAATGGCCGAAGAAGGCGCCTTCGAGAAGATGTCGAAGAAGGAAGGCCTCATGCTCCAGCGCGAGTTGGCCAAGCTTCAGAAGAGCCTTGGCGGCATCAAGGACATGGGCGGCCTGCCCGACGCACTGTTCGTCATCGACGTCGGCTATCACAAGATTGCCGTCACCGAAGCCAACAAGCTCGGTATCCCCGTCATCGGCGTGGTCGACACCAACCACAACCCCGAAGGCGTCAATTACGTCATCCCCGGCAACGACGACTCCTCGCGCGCGATCCGGCTCTATGCGCGCGGCGTGGCCGACGCGATCCTGGAAGGCAAGAACCAGTCGCTCAATGAAGTCGTTCAGGCCGTGAGCGGCGAGGACGAGTTCGTCGAAGTCGACGAATCCGGGGCGGAGTAAGAAAGAAAAGCATCAGCCACAGAGATCGCAGAGGGCGCAGAGAAAAGCGGAAGACGCTCTCTGTGATCTCGATGTCCTTAGTGGCACGAAGGATTTTGACTTTGGAGTGGAACAATGGCGGAAATCACCGCAAGCATGGTCAAGGAATTGCGCGAGAAGACCGACGCGCCCATGATGGAATGCAAGAAGGCGCTGACCGAGGCCGGCGGCGACATGGACAAGGCCGAGGAAATCCTGCGCGTCAAGCTCGGCAACAAGGCGACCAAGGCCGCTGCCCGTATCGCGGCGGAAGGTATCGTCGGACTGTATCTGTCGGCGGACGGCACGCTGGCGAGCCTGGTCGAAGTCAATTGCGAAACCGACTTCGTTGCCAAGAACGATGACTTCATCGCTCTGGCAAGGAACCTCGCCGAACTGGTGGCGAAGAACAATCCGGCGGATGTGGCCGCACTGTCGGGCCTGGATCTGAACGGCGCCACTGTCGAGGCGACCCGTACCGCGCTGGTCGGCAAGATCGGCGAGAACATGTCGATTCGCCGGTTCGAGCGTCTGCAAGCCCAGGGCAAGCTTGCCTCCTATGTGCACGGCGGTTCCAAGATCGGCGTCCTGGTGGATGTCACCGGCGGCGATCAGCAGCTTGCCAAGGATCTGGCGATGCACATCGCCGCTTCGAAGCCGAAGTCCCTCGATGCCTCCGGTGTGCCGGCCGAACTTCTGGACACCGAGCGCCGTATCGCCATCGAGAAGGCCCGCGAGGCAGGCAAGCCGGAGGCGATGCTGGAGAAGATCGCCGAGGGGACGGTACAGAAGTATCTGAAGGACGTGACCCTGCTCGGCCAGGTCTTCGTCAAGGCCGAGGACGGCAAACAGACCATCGAGCAACTGCTCAAGGCCAGGAACGCCAAAGTCAACGGCTTTACGCTGTATGTCGTCGGCGAGGGCATCGAGAAGAAGGTTTCCGATTTCGCCGCCGAAGTGGCGGCCCAGGCCGCCGCGGCAAAGAAGTAGGCGGGGCGCCGGTGACTGCCGCCCCGCCCCGCTACAAGCGCATCCTGCTCAAGCTCTCGGGCGAAGCGCTGATGGGCGATGATGCCTATGGCATCAATCGCAACACGCTGTGGCGTATTGTCAACGAGGTCAAGGCGGTGGCCGATCTCGGCGTCGAAATCGGCGTCGTCATCGGCGGCGGCAACATCTTCCGCGGCATGGCCGGCGCCTCGTCGGGCATGGATCGGGCGACGGCCGACTACATGGGCATGCTGGCGACCGTGATGAACGCCATGGCACTGGCCGATGCCATGCGTCAGGCGAATCTGCCGGCGCGCGTGCAGTCGGCCCTCAACATCGAGCAGGTGGTCGAGCCCTACATCCGCGGCAAGGCCATCCGTTACCTCGAGGAGGGCAAGGTAGTCGTCTTCGGTGGTGGCACAGGCAACCCGTTTTTTACTACCGACACGGCGGCTGCGCTGCGCGGTTCGGAGATCGGCGCCGAGATCGTGCTGAAGGCGACCAAGGTGGATGGTATCTATACCGCCGATCCGATGAAGGATCCGAGCGCCAGCCGATTCGCCCGCATCAGCTTCGATGAGGCGATCGGACGCGACCTGAAGGTCATGGACGCGACAGCGTTCGCACTTTGCCGCGACCAGAAACTGCCGATCAACGTCTTCTCCATTTTCAAGGAGGGAGCCTTGAAGCGGGTGGTCATGGGCGAGGACGAGGGAACCCTGGTTTACTGTTAGGAGTTTGCGATGATTGCCGAACTCAGGAAGTCGACCGAACAGAAGATGCAGAAGAGCGTCGAGGCGCTCAAGCATGACCTGGCGAAAGTGCGCACCGGTCGCGCACATACCGGTCTGCTCGACCATATCCAGGTCGAGTACTACGGCGCCATGGTACCGCTCGGCCAGGTTGCCAACGTGACGTTGGTCGACGCCCGTACCATCGGCGTCCAGCCCTGGGAAAAGCCGATGGTGGCCAAGGTCGAAAAGGCCATTCGCGACTCCGACCTCGGGCTGAACCCGGCCAACCAGGGCGATCTGATCCGTGTGCCGATGCCGGCGCTGACGGAAGAACGGCGCAAGGAATTGATCAAGGTGGTCCGCCAAGAAGGCGAGAATGCCAAGGTTGCCGTGCGCAACCTGCGCCGCGATGCCATTGCGCATCTGAAAGAGGCGCTGAAGAAGCACGACCTGTCGGAGGATGACGAGCGGCGTGCGCAGGACGATGTCCAGAAGCTCACGGACAGGTACGTTGCCGAAGTCGACAAGGCGCTGGCGGAGAAAGAGAAGGATTTGATGGCCATTTGAGCCACGGCCACGTCATGAGCGCCTTCGCCAGTTCCACCCAGACGGTTCCCGATGCGCGGCATGTGCCGCGGCATGTCGCCATCATCATGGACGGCAATGGCCGCTGGGCGCGCAAGCGATTCCTGCCTCGCGTGGCCGGACACAAGCGCGGCGTCGAGACCCTGCGCGAGGTGGTCAAGGCCTGCATCGAGCGCGGCGTCGAGTTCCTGACCGTGTTTGCCTTCAGTTCGGAGAACTGGCGGCGACCACCGGAGGAAGTCTCGTTTCTGATGGACCTCTTCGTCGCCGCGCTGAACGACGAGGTGGAACGGTTGCACCGGAACGGGGTGCGCCTGAAGATCGCCGGCGATCTGTCGCGCTTTGAACCCCGGATTCGGCACTTGATCGAGGTCGGCGAGATGCGCACTGCCGGCAATTCGCGTCTGACTTTGACCATCGCCGCCAACTACGGCGGTCGCTGGGATATCCTGCAGGCCATGAATCGTTTGGCGGCCGCCCACCCGGAAAAGGCCGGCAGGTGGACGGAGGCCGATCTGGCGCCGTATCTGGCCATGGCCTATGCCCCGGAACCGGACCTGTTCATCCGCACCGGCGGCGAGCAGAGGATCAGCAACTTCATGATCTGGCAGCTTGCGTATACCGAGCTCTATCTGACGGACCTCCTGTGGCCCGAATTCAATTCGGCGGCGCTGGATGCGGCCATTGCATCCTATCGCCGGCGTGAACGACGTTTCGGTCGCACCAGCGAACAGTTGATCGCGGACCGGGAACCGCGGTGCCCGGACGTCGCCCAACCGCAGCGGCAAGATGCTTAGAGCGCGGGTGCTTACCGCGTTGGCCTTGCTGGCCATCTTCCTGTGTGTGCTCTTCCTGCTGGCGAAGCCGATGGCGGCCGCGGCGTTCGGTCTGGTCGCCGGGCTGGCCGCATGGGAATGGGCCGGACTGATGGCGGTCGGGCGCGATGCGCGCACTGTGTTTGCGGCGGCCGTGCTGCTCTCCTGCTTGCCTGCCTTCGTCTTCGCTCCCACTGTATTCCCGATACTCTGGACCGCCTCGGCCCTGTTTTGGCTGGCCGTAATCCCGTTCTGGCTCTGGCAGCATTGGTCGTTGAAGGGGCACCAGGCGATCGTCTATGCAGTCGGCTGGATTGTCATCGTGCCCGCCTGGGCGGCCATGGTGGGCCTGCATGACCGCAACCCCTGGCTCCTGTTTGCGTCGATGGCGCTGGTCTGGGTGGCCGACATCGCCGCGTATTTCACCGGTCGCGCCGTCGGCAGAACCAAGCTGGCACCGGCTATCAGCCCCGGCAAGACCTGGGAGGGCGTAGGCGGCGCCATGGTGGCGACGCTTGTTTATGGTGTTCTCGCCGCACTCGTCGCGGGTCTGTCGGTGATGAACAACCTCGGCTGGGGCTTGTTTCTCCTGCTGCTGACGGCGATCAGCGTCGTGGGCGATCTGTTCGAATCGATGGTCAAGCGCCAGGCCGGCGTCAAGGATAGCGGCAATCTGCTTCCCGGTCACGGCGGCGTTCTCGATCGTATCGACAGTCAGACCTCGACCTTGCCGCTGGTGGCCCTGGCGATCCATTTGGGGGCCAAATGACACGGCGGCGGCTGACAGTCCTGGGAGCCACGGGCTCGATCGGTGCCAGTACGCTCGACGTCGTGGCCCGTCATCCTGATCGCTTCGAGGTTGTCGCGCTGACCGGCCATCGGCGTTTGGATGTGCTCGAGAAACAATGCCGGCGCCATCGGCCGCGTTATGCCGTGGTTGCCGAATCCGCCGAAGCGTCCAGGCTCTCTGCGGCGCTGGCCGATACGGATATCGAGGTGTTGGCCGGGCCTGAAGCGCTGGTGCAGGTGGCGATGCTTTCGGAGGTGGACACCGTGATGGCCGCGATCGTCGGCGCCGCCGGTCTGGCGCCGACGCTCGCCGCGGTGCGCGCCGGCAAGCGGGTACTGCTGGCGAACAAGGAAGCCCTGGTCATGGCCGGGGCGGTGTTCATGTCGGAAGTGGCGCGCTGCGGGGCGATCCTGCTGCCGATCGACAGCGAACACAATGCAGTGTTCCAGTCGCTGCCGCGCGATTTCCCGGGCAGCCTGGCGGCTTCCGGCGTCTGCAGGATATTGCTGACTGCCTCGGGCGGGCCTTTCCGTGCGGTACCCCTGGAAAGGCTGACCACGGTGACGCCCGACGAAGCCTGTGCTCATCCCAACTGGGTCATGGGCCGCAAGATCTCGGTCGACTCGGCGACCATGATGAACAAGGGGCTGGAGGTCATCGAGGCGCACTGGTTGTTCAATGCCGCGCCCGAACAGATCGAGGTGGTCATTCATCCGCAAAGCGTCATCCATTCCCTGGTGCAATACGTGGACGGTTCGGTTGTTGCCGAACTCGGAAATCCGGACATGCGTACCCCGATCGCTCACGCCCTCGCTTATCCGGATCGCATCGAGGCGGGTGTGGCGCCGCTCGACTTGTTCGCGATCGCCCAGTTGAATTTCGAACGACCGGATCGCCAGCGTTTCCCGTGCCTGGAATTGGCCTATCGCGCGCTGAAAGCGGGCGGCAATGCACCTGCGGTTCTGAATGCGGCCAACGAAGTTGCCGTGGCGGCATTCCTTGAAGGACGATTGCGTTTCCTAGGCATTCCGGATGTGATTGCGGCGTCCCTGGATGCCGTGCCGGCCGCTGCCGCGAAGGACCTGGACGGCGTTCTGGCGGCTGACGACGCGGGCCGCAATGCGGCGCGCCGGGCAATCGAGCGGAGGCGCAAGTGATGCACGGCTCCCTGGCGTGGACACTGGGTGCCTTCGTCATCGCGCTCGGAATCCTGATTGTTGTGCACGAGTTGGGCCACTACCTGGTCGCCCGGTTCGTCGGCGTCAAGGTCCTGCGGTTTTCCGTCGGTTTCGGCAAGCCACTGGTCAGTCGCCGTTTTGGCCCGGACGGCACCGAATGGGCGTTGGCGGCGTTCCCGCTTGGCGGCTATGTGAAGATGCTAGACGAGCGGGAAGGGCCGGTGGCACCGGAAGAGGCTCATCGCGCGTTCAACCGTCAGTCCGTGGGACGCCGGGCATTGGTTGTCCTGGCAGGGCCAAGTGCGAATCTTCTGCTTGCCGTCCTGCTATACGCGCTGCTCTTCGTTATCGGTGTCGACGAGTTGCGCCCTATTCTCGGTACTCCGCCGGCAGCATCGGCTGCAGCCCGGGCGGGAATAGAGAATGGGGAACTGGTGCGCAGCGTGTCGGGCAACCCGATTACCACGCTGACGGACTTGCGTTGGGAACTCATGCGCAGCGTACTCGACCATCAAGCCGTGGAACTGGAACTGGAGAACCTGCGCGGCGAGATCAGTTTCCGGAAACTCGACACCAGCGAGATCGATGTCGATCAACTGGACTCGGACTTCGCCAGGAAACTGGGCCTCGGGATATTTACGCCGCGAATCAGGCCGGTGATCGGCAAGATCAGGCCGGGTTCAGCCGCGGAAACGGCCGGAATCCAGGTCGGTGACGAGATTGTGGCGGTGGAGGGCCGCCCGATCAGTTCCTGGAGCGAGTTGGTAGAGATCATTGTCGAGGCGCCCGGGAAACCGCTTGCCCTGACCATCCGGCGCGACGCCAGGTCCCTGGCTTTGGAAGTCGTTCCACGCGGTGAAGAAGCAGCAGGGAGAACCATTGGACGCATAGGTGTCGAGCCTCGCCACGATCCGGAAGCCCGGAAACAACTCGTCGTTCATCTACGTCTCGGGCCGATCGATGCATTCGCAAGAGCGTTTCGGCTGACGTGGGATACGTCGATCTTGAGCGTGCGGATGATCGGGCGCATGCTGACCGGCCAGCTATCCTGGAAGAACATATCCGGGCCGGTGACCATCGCCGACTATGCGGGGCAATCCGCTCAACTGGGCCTGGGCCACTACCTCAAGTTTCTCGCGCTCATCAGTATCAGCCTTGGCGTGCTGAATCTACTGCCTATCCCGGTCCTTGATGGGGGGCATTTGTTGTATTATTTCGCCGAATTAATCAAGGGTGGACCGCTTTCCGAGCGAGTGATGGAAATCGGACAGCAAATCGGACTTGGATTGCTGATTCTCTTGATGGTTTTTGCCTTCTACAACGATATCAATCGCCTCGTCTCGGGCTAGGTCATGAACAAGAACCTGATTGCAGGGTTGGTTGCAGCACTCTTCGCATCTTCGGCCTCGGCCTTCGATCCATTCACGATCAAGGACATCCGCGTCGAAGGAATTCAGCGCACCGAGGCGGGAACCGTATTCAGCTATCTGCCGGTCAAGGTGGGCGACACCATGACCGACGAGAAGGCGGCCCAGGCGATCAAGACCTTGTTCGCCACCGGCTTCTTCAAGGATGTGCGCCTCGAGGTGGACAAGGGCGTGTTGGTGGTGCTGGTCGAAGAGCGGCCAGCGATCGCGGCGATCGATTTCGTCGGCCTCAAGGCCTTCGACAAAGAGCAATTGAAGAAGGGACTGCGTGATGTGGGCCTGGCCGAGTCGCGCATATTCGATCGTGCCTTGGTCGAGCGGGCCGAGCAGGAACTCAAGCGCCAATACCTGAGCCAAGGCCACTACGCAGTGCAGATCACGACGACGGTGACGCCGCTGGAACGCAATCGCGTCGGCATCAACTTCAGCATCGAGGAAGGCGAGATCGCCAAGATCAAACAGATCAACATCATCGGTGCCAATGCCTTCGCCGAGAAGGACTTGCTGGGACTGTTCGTCCTTCAGCCGCCCGGCTGGTTGAGTTGGTATACCAAGAACGACCAGTACTCGAAGCAGAAGCTCTCGGGCGATCTGGAGACTTTGCGCTCCTACTACCTGGACCGTGGTTATCTCGAGTTCAACGTCGAGTCCACCCAGGTATCGATTTCGCGCGACAAGCAGGATATCTACATCACCATCAATGTGACCGAAGGCGAGAAGTATTCGGTTTCATCGGTGAAACTGGCCGGACAGATGCTGGTGCCCGAAGAAGATCTGATCAGGCTGGTCAAGATCAAGCCCGGTGAAACCTATTCGCGGGAGAAGTTATCGGAGTCGACCAAGGCCATCGGCGAACGCCTGGGCAACGAGGGTTATGCTTTCGCCAACGTCAACGCCGCGCCGGAAATGAACAAGGAGAAGCACGAAGTCGCATTCACCATTTTCGTCGATCCGGGCCGGCGCGTATATGTGCGCCGGATCAACGTGACCGGCAATACGCGCACGCGCGACGAAGTGGTGCGGCGCGAAATGCGACAGTTGGAGTCGAGCTGGTACGACGGCGAGAAGATCAACAAGTCGCGGACGCGCGTCGATCGTCTGGGCTATTTCGATGAAGTGACCCTCGAAACGCCAGCTGTTCCGGGTACCACCGACCAGGTCGACGTCAATGTCAATGTCAAGGAGAAACCGACCGGGGCGTTGATGCTAGGTGCGGGATTCTCCAGCACTGAAAAGGTGGTGCTGTCGGGTTCGATCCAGCAGGACAATCTCTTCGGCAGCGGCAAGCATGTGGGGATCGGTGTCAATACCAGCAAGTCCAGCAAGCTCTACTCGTTTTCCTATACCGACCCCTACTACACCGTCGACGGAATTGCCCGCGGCTTCGATCTCTACCACAAGAACTACGATACTTCGTCGCTGAGCAGTCTCGCCACCTACGGCGCCCGGTCGACCGGCGGTGGCATTCGCTATGGCTTGCCGATAAGCGACGACGATTACGTCAACTTCGGGTTGTCGATCGATAGCACGACCCTGACCGTCTATGACGGAAGCAACGGCGTTACCAGTCCGCAACGCATTATTCAGTACGTTTCCGATTTCGGTCGCACTTCGCGCACGCTGTTGGCGTCCGCCGGCTGGGCCAAGGACACGATCGACAGCCGGCTCTATCCGACCAGCGGCTCGGTGAATCGCATCGCCGGCGAACTGTCGCTGCCAGGCGGAACGATCCACTACTACAAGCTCAACTTGCAGCACCAGCATTACTTCCCGCTCAGCCGCCAATACACTTTGGCCACGAATGCGGAATTCGGAGTTGCCAACGGAATTAGCGGACATCCGCTGCCGTTCTTCAAGAACTTCTATGCCGGCGGCATCGGTTCGGTGCGCGGTTACGAGGGCAACACTCTCGGTACGCCGGGAACCATCGATACGACGACGGACGAGCGTCTCGGCGGCAATCGCCGTTTGATCGGCAATGCCGAATTCCTGTTCCCGATGCCCGGCGTGGGCCAGGACAAGTCACTGCGGCTTGGCGCCTTCGTCGATGCCGGTCAGGTCTGGGCCGGCGGCGAGAAGATGAGCCTTGGTGACTTGCGCTACAGTACTGGATTGTCGGTGGCCTGGAGTTCGCCCATGGGGCCGCTAAAATTCAGTTTTGCGCAACCGCTCAACAAGAAATCGACAGACAAGGTGCAACGTCTGCAATTCCAGATGGGCACGATGTTCTGACGATTTTTCTAGGAGAAGCATCTTGAAACGATTGATCGCACCGCTGCTGGCGGGTTTTCTTGCCCTGACTGCTTTCTCTGCCCAGGCGGAGATGAGGATCGGTTTTGTTAACGGCCAGCGCGTCATCAACGAATCGCCGCAGGCTGCCAAGGCGAAGAAGAAACTCGAGAAGGAATTCGAGGAGCGCGACCAGGAGTTGCAGAAGATGGCCAAACAGCTTCAGACCCTCCAGGAAAGCCTGGAGAAGAACGGCGTCACCATGGCCGAAACCGATCGCCACAACAAGGAACGCGAGTTCGGCGATCTCAACCGGGACTTCCAGCGCAAGCAGCGCGAGTTCCGGGAAGATCTGAATCTGCGTCAGAACGAGGAAATGGCCGCTATCTATGACAGGGTCAACAAGGTGATCAAGCAGATCGCAGAGGCCGAGAAGTACGACCTGATCCTTCAGGAGGCTGTCTACGTCAGCCCGCGCATCGACGTCACCGAGAAGGTGATCAAGGCGCTGGCCGAAAGCAAGGAAGCTTCAAAGTAAGCCGTGCCCGTTCGGCTTGATGAGATCGTCGCTCGCTTCGGCGGCGATCTTGCCGGTGACGGGTCGCTACTGGTCACCGGCATTGCCCCGCTTGACGAAGCGGGGCCCCAGCAGATCAGCTTCCTCGCTAATACCAAGTACCGTGCCCAACTTGGAACGACGCGCGCTGCGGCGGTAATCGTTTCGCCGGAGGCGGCGGCGGACTGCTCTGTTGCCCGGATCGTCACGCCACAGCCCTACCTCTACTTTGCCCGCCTGGCCCAGTGGCTGCATCCGAAGCCGCGACCGGCAGAGGGGAGACACCCGTCGGCAGTAGTTGAAACTGCCATTCCGGCCAGCGCCAGCATCGGTGCGAATGTTTGGATCGGCCCGGGCACGGTAGTCGGAGAGGGCGTCGTCATCGAGGCCAATTGCAGCATAGGCGGGAACTGCGAGATCGGCTCCGATTCCTGGCTCAATGCCAACGTAACGGTCTATTCCGGTTGCCGTATTGGGGCGCGTGCCATCGTTCATTCCGGTGCAGTGATCGGTTCCGACGGTTTCGGATTTGCGCGCGAGGTCGATGGCTCATGGGTCAAGATCCCGCAGAGCGGCCGCGTCATCATCGGTGACGACGTCGAGATCGGCGCCAACACGACGATCGATCGCGGTGCCATCGACGATACGGTGATCGAGGATGGCGTCAAGCTGGACAACCAGATTCAGGTGGCGCACAACGTCCGCATCGGCGCCCACACCGCCATGGCCGGCTGCGTCGGTATTGCCGGCAGTGCCCGGATCGGCCGCCGCTGCACCGTTGGCGGCGCTGCGGTCATCCTTGGCCACTTGACCATCGCCGACGATGTCGACATCTCCGCCGGCACGCTGGTGGCGAAGTCGATCGCGCGGCCCGGTACCTATACGGGAACCGTGCCGTTCCTCGAACACGGGGATTGGCTGAAGAATTTCGCCCGGCTGCGCCATCTCGACGCCATGGCCGATAAAATACGCGCCCTTGAGACGCGCCTCGCCGAACTGGAGAAGAAGTCATGAGCACCGCCGCAATGGACATTCACGAAATCCTGCAATACCTGCCGCACCGCTATCCCATCCTGCTGGTCGACCGCGTGCTCGAAGTGGTGCCGGGCGAGCGCATCAGGGCCTTGAAGAACGTCACCGTGAATGAGCCGTTCTTCCCCGGGCACTACCCGCATCACCCGGTGATGCCCGGGGTTCTGATTATCGAGGCGCTGGCCCAGACGGCGGCGATCCTGTCCTTCAAGACCAATGGCGACAAACCCGACGACAAGTCGGTGTATTACTTCGTCGGCATCGACGATGCCCGCTTCAAGCGGCCTGTCAGCCCGGGCGACCAGTTGATTCTTGAGGTTTCGATTCTCGCCAACAAACGTGGCATCTGGAAGTTCGGTGCCAAGGCGAAGGTGGATGGCCAGGTGGCCGCCGAAGCCGAACTCATGTGCACCGTCCGGCCGGTCGAATGAGCATACACCCGACCGCAATCGTTCACCCCAGCGCGAAGATCGGCGCCAACGTCGAAGTCGGCGCCTACACGCTGATCGGCGAACATGTGGAGATCGGCGACGACAGCCGGATCGGCCCGCATGTGGTGATCGGTGGCCATACCCGCATCGGCGGGGAAAATCGCATTTTCCAGTTCTCGTCGATCGGCGAAATGCCGCAGGACAAGAAATACCGCGGTGAGCCCACGCGCCTGGAGATCGGCGACCGCAACACGATCCGCGAGTTCTGCACCTTCAACTGCGGCACCGCGCAGGACGTCGGGGTCACCCGCGTCGGCAATGACAACTGGATCATGGCTTATGTTCACCTGGCCCATGATTGTCAGGTCGGCAGCAATACCATCTTCGCCAACAATGCTCAGCTTGCCGGCCACGTTCAAGTCGGCGACTGGGCCATCCTTGGTGGCTTCACCGTGGTACACCAATTCGTTCGGATCGGAGCTCACAGCATGACGGCCATGGGCACGATCCTGCTTCAGGACTTGCCGCCTTACGTCACGGCGTCCGGCAATGCGGCCGAGCCGCACGGTATCAATAGCGAAGGACTCAAGCGCCGTGGCTTCTCGACCGAAGCCGTTGCCGCCGTCAAGCGCGCTTACAAGATGCTCTACAAGTCGGGTCTGAAACTGGACGAGGCGAAAGCGGCGATCGCGGAGGAAACAGCCACGGTGCCGGAACTGAAGCTGCTTGGCGACTTCCTGGCCGATCCCGGGCGCGGGATCATTCGCTGAATGGCCACCCGCGTTGCCATGGTGGCCGGCGAAGCCTCCGGCGACCTTCTGGCTGCGCATCTGATCGCGGCGATCCGCCGCCACCTGCCCGATGTGGAATTTGTCGGTATCGGTGGGCCCAAAATGCAGGCAGCCGGTTTCGACGCTTGGTGGCCGGCGGAGAAACTCGCCGTGCGCGGCTACGCCGAGGTGCTGCGACATTATCGCGAAATCACCGGTATCCGCCGCCGGCTGCTGGCGCGCCTGCTTCAGGAGCGCCCCGATGTCTTCATCGGCGTCGATGCTCCCGACTTCAATCTTTGGCTCGAAGGGCGGCTGAAGACGGAAGGCATTCCCGCCATCCATTACGTCAGCCCGTCGATCTGGGCCTGGCGCGGCGGCCGCGTCGGGAAGATTCGCAAGGCGATCACGCACATGCTGGCGCTGTTTCCGTTCGAACCGGAAATCTACCGGGAGCAAGGGATCCCCGTCAGTTACGTTGGTCACCCATTGGCGGACATGATTCCATTGCAGCAGGATCGGGAAGGCGCCAGGGAACGCCTGAATGTGTCCGAGGCCGGGCCGCTGTTTGCGCTTCTGCCCGGTAGTCGCCAGTCGGAACTCCAGTTCATGGCGGAAGTGTTCGTTCAAACCGCCAGGAATCTGCATTCGCGCTTTCCGCAGTGCGTATTTCTGGTGCCGCTGGCCTCACGGGAGACCCGTGGTCTGTTCGAAGACGCGGTTTGGAAGTGCGGCGCACAGGATCTTCCGTTCAAACTGTTGTTCGGCCACGCCCAGGACGCTCTGGCCGCCTGCGACGCCGCACTGGTCGCCAGCGGTACGGCGACGCTCGAAGCAGCCCTGCTCAGAGCGCCCATGGTGATCGCCTATCGGATGTCACCGTGGTCCTGGTGGTTGATGCGCCGCATGCGCTACCAGCCTTGGGTTGGCTTGCCTAACATACTGGCGGGACGATTTGTGGTCCCGGAATTTCTTCAGGACGATGCCAGCGCCGACAACCTCGCACAGGCAATGACGAACCTTGTTCTTGACACGCCGATTCGCGCCACGATCGAGCGCGTGTTCGCGTCGCTGCATCGCGAACTGCGCCAGGGCACGGCGGAAAAGGCAGCCGCAGCCATATTGCCCTACCTGGATATGCGTTCATGATCTGCGGTGTCGACGAGGCGGGCAGGGGACCTCTGGCCGGTGCGGTGTTCGCGGCGGCAGTGATCCTGGACCCGGGCCGGCCGATTTTCGGTCTGGCGGATTCCAAGAAACTGTCGGAGCGCAAGCGAGAGCGCCTGGCGCTGGAAATCCGCGAAAAGGCGATGGCTTGGGCGATTGCCGCGGCCACGGTCGAAGAAATCGATCGCCTGAATATCCTGCAGGCGACCATGCTCGCCATGGCGCGGGCGGTCGATGGATTAGGCGTGCAGCCGGATGAAGTTCTGGTGGACGGCAACCGGTGCCCGGATCTGCGCTTCCCGGTACAAGCGATCATTCGCGGCGATGCCACCGTGCCGGCCATATCGGCGGCTTCGATCCTGGCCAAAACAGCTCGTGATGCCGAAATGCGGCTCCTGCACGTGACCTATCCCGAATACGGCCTGGACCGCCACAAGGGTTACGGTACTGCCGCCCATCTGGCCGCCTTGTCTGTGCACGGTCCCGCCCCTTTTCACCGGCGTAGTTTTTCCCCCATACGGGAACTTCTGGCAAAGCCCTAGCAGGCTGGTTTCCTCTACCGCGGGGCCGACCATGCCCTCATAATGTGCTTTACGGGAGCCGGGCAGCAAGAAGAGCACATTGGCGACAACCAAGGTCATCACATCAAGGGACAACCCAACCATCAAGGCGCTGCGTGCCTTGGCGGTTGACGCGCGCGAACTGCGCCGGCGGGGCAGGACCCTGCTTGACGGTCCTCATCTGGTCGAAAGTTATATCCACCGGGTAGGCGCTCCCGAGTTGCTCGTCGTCAGCGAGTCGGGCGTGGCCAACGCGGAGATCGGCCACCTGCTTTCGACCGTCTCCGCGGTGGAGATCCTGACCCTACGCGACAGCCTGTTTCGCGAACTGAGCGGGGTCGCGACTCCGGTCGGACTTCTGGCGGTCATCCCGGTCCCAGCGGCGCCGACAACCATGCCAGATGGACCCTGCGTGCTGCTCGACGCGATCCAGGATGCCGGCAATGTCGGCACCATCCTGCGCACAGCGGCGGCGGCCGGGGTTCCTGACATCGCGCTCGGTTCCGGCTGCGCCGGAGCCTGGACGCCGAGAGTCCTGCGGGCTGCGCAGGGCGCCCATTTCGGCTTGCGCATTCGCGAGCAGGCGGATCTGGAAATCCTGACCAAGGCTTATGGCGCGGCGAGCGTCGCCGCGGTCGCGCGAGACGGAACGCCGTTGTACGAACTTGACCTGTCTGAAGACGTTGCCTGGATCTTCGGCAACGAAGGTGCCGGTGTGTCGCCGTCTCTGGTGGCACTGGCCGGGAAGCGAGCGACCATCCCGATGGCTGGCGGGAGCGAATCGCTGAATGTCGGTGCGGCGGCAGCCGTCTGCCTGTTCGAAGGCCTGCGCCAGCAGTGGGTGAAGCGGGGGGGGACATGACTAGGTTATTGAGCATCTTCGTGATGATGGCGTCGATTTCGACGCTCGCTGTCGCGGACGAGGATTCCGATTCATCCGGACATTACTTCGCGGAATTTCCCGTCGTCCTTTCGGCGTCGCGCCTGGTTCAGCCGGCGCAGGAAGCGCCCGCCGCGGTGACGGTGATCGATCGCGAGATGATCCGCAACTCGGGGGCGCGACAGATCGCGGAGTTATTCCGCCTGGTTCCTGGATTCCTGATCACTTACCGCAATGGGCATTCGCCGGCAGTCACTTACCATGGCCTTGCCGATACCTACGCCAGGCGCCTACAGGTGATGATCGACGGTGTGTCCGTGTACAGCCCGTTGTATGGAGGAGTCGAATGGTATGACCTGCCGATCGCGATCGAAGATATTGAACGCATCGAGATCGTGCGCGGCCCGAATGGTGCCAGCTTCGGGGCCAATGCCTTCGTCGGCATGGTCAACATCATCACCCGGGAACCGGCGGTCGGCGATCCGTCCGACATAGCAATAACTTCCGGCACCAACGGTGTCAACGACTGGAGTGCTCGATATGCGGCGGGCGCAGAAAACTGGAGCTACCGCCTCTCAGCTGGACAACGCAGCGACCGGGGATTCGACGGCCAGCCGGACAGCAGCCGCGTCGAGCACTTCAACTTCCGCGGTCGCCATCGGCTTGATGCCGCGAACGAACTCGCGGGCACGTTCCTGCATAGCAACGGCGTTGGGACCGAGTACTACTCGATCGAGCGGCCTCGCTACTTCATCCAGGATGCCGTTCAGTTGTGTTGGACCAAGGCAACAGGCGCCGACGAGTTCTGGCTGCAGTTTCATCACTCGCAACGTCAAGAGCGCGAGCGCTATGGCGGCATCTATGAACTCGACCTCAGTGCACTGGGGCTGGGCACGAAGAGCTTTCCGTACAGCGTGAACTTCGACAACGATCTACGGCGGGACGAACTGGCGTTTCAGCAATCGTTCGGCGGGTCGGAGCAGTGGCGCCTGGTCTGGGGTGGTCAGTTGCGCCAGGACGCCGTCCGGTCGGCGACCGTTTTCGATCGTTCCGACTGGTTGACCAACCAACTCGAGAATGTGTTCGCAAGCAGCGAGTGGCGGCCGTGGAAACAACTGCTGCTGCATGCCGGGGCCACCTACGAGCACTCGTCGCTCAGCGGTGGTTCCATTTCGCCGCGGATTTCGGCAACGGCGTTTCTCGCCGAAGGGCAATCGATCCGGATCGGGATCAGCAAAGCGCGCCGCATGCCGACTCCCTACGAAGAGTTCGCGGACGAAAGCTACGCGGTTCCGACTTCTCTTCATGCGTTGCTGGTTGGCATCGCGCCCATGTTGCCCCCGTCCTGGAGAGTCGCCGCTTTGCAACCGACCCTTGTGCAGGCCTACTTGAGCAGCGGTGGGCTCAGGGACGAAAAGATACTGTCGCGCGAGTTGGCTTACCTTGGCAATTGGCCTTCCTTACGTCTCTCCGGCGAGGTGCGTTGGTTCAACGATCAGGTGAGAGATCTCATTTACGTCCATCGGATCGAGTATCCGAGTTTGGTGCTGCTTGTGCAGCGCGCGAACAATCCCTATGCGGAAAGCACCACGTTTGACTTCAGGAACATGGATATCGCGACTGAGCGCGGCGTCGAAGGTAGCCTTCGTTGGACGCCTTGGCAAGGCGCCGACCTGATGGTGGCGGCAGCCCGCACGGTGATCAAATCGTCGGACATCGACGCCAGCTATAGCGCTTCAGCTCCCTTGCATACCGCAAGCGCGCTGTTCAGCCAACAACTGCCGTGGGATACCTCCGTGAGCCTTGGCTACTACCGGGTAGGCGAGATGCAATGGCTCGGTGGTGGAGAGCCGCTGCCGGCCTACGAGCGGATCGATATCCGACTCGGCAAGCGTTTCCGTTGGGGCCGACAGACGGGAGAGTTGTCCTGGACGACTCAAAACGTTCTCAACAACAACCACCCTGATTTTCAACTGGAGTTTCGCAACAAGAGGATCTCTTGGCTGAAATTCCAGTACTCGTTCTGAAGCTCCTGTTGGTGCAATGAACTACTTGTTCCCATGACGTTTGCGGCGCCCCGGCTGATAGTCCGAGTGATGTGGGTTGCCTGGCTGCTCGGCTGGCTGCCCGCCGCAGTAGCGGAGACACGAATCCTCGTGGTGCGGGACGACACTCCCGTCGCGCGCCAGACGGCAGAACTGCTTGGTCGCGAGATAACGCGATCAGGCTGGACCTCCACCGAGATCGTGGCAGTTGCCGACCATCCGACGGCAGTCACTCGTCGCGAGGGCGAGCAGGCCGTCGTGAGTCTCGGCGCCCGGGCGCTGACTGTCGCTGCCAGGCTGGCGGCTGGGAGACCGCTTGTGGGCGCTCTTGTCTCTCGCGCAGCACTTGACGACGCTGCACCGTTCCCGCCCGAGCGGTCGAGCGTCATCGTGCTGGATCAGCCGGGCGAACGCTGGGGAAGCCTGATCCTGACGGCATTTCCGAATCGTCAACAGGTCGGTGTTCTGGTGGGACCGGTGGCTCAGAAATCCGTGCGTGCGCTTGAGCGGAAGCTCCAGGACAGACGCCACACGCTGGCAAGCGAAACGCTGTCGTCGTCGGAGGATGTGATACCGGCGCTCGAGAAGTTGCTACCGCGCATCAATGTCCTGCTGGCGCTACCCGATCCGATGGCGCATAACCGGAACACCGTCCAGCCACTGTTGCTGACCACCTACCGGGCCGGAATTCCGGTGGTCGGCTATTCCGAGTCGTACCTGCAAGCGGGCTGTACGCTTGCACTCTATTCGACGGTGCCGCAGATCAGCACTCAGGTCATCGAGACCTTGCAGCAGTTGCTCGATGGGCGATCGGTAGCGAACGTCCAGTCGCCGCGCCACTACACGGTGGGCGTGAACGGCGCGGTGGCACATTCTCTCGGCTTGTCCTTGCCGCCGGCGAGCGAGCTTCAGGAGCGCCTGCGCGCTTACGATCAGTAGCTGTGACGTTCCAGCTTGATGCTTTCCATCAAGGTGGCGGCGATTTCCTCGATCGACTTGGTGGTTGTGCTGAGCCAGCGGACGCCTTCGCGGCGCATCAGTTTCTCGGCCTGCTCGATTTCCCAGCGGCAGTTGTCGCGTGACGCGTACTTGCTGTCCGGTCGTCGTTCCTGGCGGATCTGCGCCAGCCGTTCTGCACCAATCGTGAGGCCGAAGAGTTTCTGGCGATTCTTGGTGAGCGCGCCGGGTAGCTGGTTGCGCTCGAAATCCTCGGGAATCAGGGGGTAGTTGGCGGCCTTGATGCCGAACTGGAGCGCGAGGTAAAGGCTGGTGGGCGTCTTGCCGCATCGTGAGACCCCGATCAGGATTACGTCCGACTTGTCGAGATCTTCGTTCGATACGCCATCGTCATGAGCCATGGTGAAGTTGATGGCGTCGATCCGCGTCGCGTAGTCCTTGCTCGTGGCCCCGCTGTGTCCGCGGCCGATGGCGCGCGAGGACTTGATGCCGAGTTCGGCCTCCAGCGGCGAGATGAAGGTGGCGATGAAATCCAGGTGCAGGGCCTCCGCCTCGCGAATGACCGCAGAGATCACGGGATCGACCAGCGTCGTGATTACCACCGGTCTGACGCCATCCCGTACCTTTGCCGCGTCGATGCGCCGCCGGCATTCGCGGGTCTTGTCCATCGTATCGATGAAGGGGATGCGCTCCTGCCGGTAGGCAATGCCCTCGAATTGCGAAAGAAGGCTGTGGCCGACCGTCTCGGCAGTGATGCCGGTTCCGTCCGAAATGAAGAATACGGTGCGCATTTCCCTGTGTGCAGTGCAGCAAAATCGCTAAAATATCCGACTTTCGTATGTTTCCACAAATAAGAGGGAGTGACATGACGCGGCACGTAATCGCATTCGAACACCTGCGCATGACCGACGTGGGGGATGTCGGGGGCAAGAACGCCTCTCTGGGCGAAATGATCAGCCAACTGGCTGCCTCGGGCGTGCGGGTACCCGGCGGCTTTGCGACCACCGCGGCGGCCTACCGAGAATTCCTGGCGCACCAGGGCCTTGCCGATCGGATCAACTCGGCGCTCAATGCGCTTGACGTCGACGATGTCGAAGCCCTGCTGCGTACCGGCGCCCAGATACGCCAATGGGTCGTCGACACGCCTTTCCCGCCGGCGCTGGAAGCCGAGATCAAGACCTACTACGACAAGCTGATCGCGACCAGCGGGCCGGAAGCATCGTTCGCGGTACGCTCTTCCGCCACTGCGGAAGACCTTCCCGACGCCTCGTTCGCCGGGCAACAGGAGACCTTCCTCAACATCCACGGCTACGAGAACATCCTGCATGCGATCAAGGAGGTCTTCGCCTCGCTCTACAACGACCGGGCGATCGCCTACCGCGTGCACAAGGGCTTTGCCCACGCCGACGTCGCGCTCTCGGCCGGCGTCCAGCGCATGGTGCGTTCCGATACCGGCGCTGCCGGCGTCATGTTCACCATCGATACCGAATCCGGCTTCAGCGATGTGGTGTTCGTCACGGCGTCCTATGGCCTGGGCGAAACCGTGGTTCAGGGTGCCGTGAATCCGGATGAGTTCTACGTCCACAAGCCGACCCTGGCGCTCGGGAAACCGTCGGTGATCCGCCGCAACCTTGGTTCCAAACTGATCAAGATGGTGTTCGCCGAGAAGAAGGAAGCCGGCAAGAGCACCTGCACCGTCGATGTGCCGGAGTCAGACCGCAACCGCTACTCGCTCACCGATGCCGACGTGCTGGAACTCGCCCGCTACGCGATGATCATCGAGAAGCACTACGGCCGCCCCATGGATATCGAGTGGGGCCGGGACGGCTTCGATGGCAAGCTCTACATCCTTCAGGCCCGCCCCGAGACCGTGAAGTCGCAGTCCGGCGGCAGGATCGAGAAGTATCGTCTCAAGCAGTACGGCAAGGTGCTGTCCACCGGCCGCGCCATCGGCCAGAAGATCGGCGTCGGCACTGTTCGCGTGGTCAAGGACCCGGCGGAGATGAACCGCGTGCAACCGGGTGACGTGCTGGTCGCAGATATGACCGACCCCAACTGGGAACCGGTCATGAAGCGCGCCGCCGCCATCGTCACCAACCGCGGCGGCCGCACCTGCCACGCCGCCATCATCGCGCGTGAACTCGGTATTCCGGCCATCGTCGGTTGCGGCGATGCGACTGCGGTCCTTACCGAAGGCGAGACAGTCACGGTCAGTTGCGCCGAGGGCGATACCGGCCACGTCTATCGCGATGCCATGGATTTCGAAGTGACGACGCAGGACGCGGGCGCGCTGCCGCCGCTGCCGCTCAAGGTGATGATGAACGTCGGCAACCCCGAGTTGGCCTTCGAGTTTGCGCAGACGCCGAATGACGGCGTCGGCCTGGCGCGGCTGGAGTTCGTCATCAACAACATGATCGGCGTACACCCGAAAGCGATCCTCGAATTCTCCGACATGAAGGAAAGCCTGAAGGACGAAATATCCCGCCGTGCGCGCGGTTATGCGAGCCCGGAGGAGTTCTTCGTCGAGAAGCTGGTGGAGGGCGTGGCGACCATCGCCGCGGCCTTCTATCCGAAGCCCGTGATCGTGCGCCTGTCCGACTTCAAGTCCAACGAGTATCGCAAGCTCCTGGGCGGTGATATCTACGAGCCCGAGGAAGAGAACCCGATGATCGGCTTCCGCGGTGCTTCGCGCTATGTTGCGCACAGCTTCCGCGACTGCTTCGAACTGGAATGCCGGGCGATGAAGAAGGTGCGCGATGAACTGGGCCTCACCAACGTCGAGTTGATGGTGCCTTTCGTGCGCAACCTGGAGGAGGGCAAGGCCGTAGTCGATCTGCTGGCCGAGAAGGGGCTCAAGCGCGGCACAGGAGGCTCCGCCGATGGCTCCGGCGGCCTGCGTCTGATCATGATGTGCGAGATCCCGTCGAACGCGTTGCTGGCCGAACAGTTCCTTCAGTACTTCGACGGCTTCTCGATCGGCTCCAACGACCTGACCCAGCTCACCCTGGGCCTCGACCGCGATTCCGGCCTGGTGGCGCACGCCTTCGACGAACGCGATCCGGCGGTCAAGCAACTGCTGGCGATGGCCATTTCGACCTGCAATCGTCTCGGCAAGTATGTCGGTATCTGTGGCCAGGGTCCTTCGGACCATGCCGACTTCGCCGAGTGGCTGATGGAGCAGGGCATCCAGAGCATTTCCCTCAACCCTGATACAGTAGTTGATACTTGGCTGCGTCTGGCCAAGAAATGAGCCCACCCCGAAAACCTCGCTTCACTCGGTTCTCCCCTCAAGGGGCAGAAAGCTCGGGGCGGCCCTTCGCTTTCTTGTAGGGAGATCGTCATGCAACCCGAATGGTGGCACTGGGCAGTCGCCGGTATCGTTCTGATCCTCGCCGAACTGGCGGTGCCGGCATTCGTGCTGGTCTGGTTCGGGCTGGGTGCGCTCCTGGTGGCACTGTTCGCCGCGGTGGTGCCGGGCGCCAGCCTGACGACCCAGTTGGGGCTCTGGCTGGTCGCTTCGGTGGTTCTGGTCGTCCTCTGGTTCAAGGTCTTCAAGCCCGGCAGCCACAAAACCCTGATCGGCACGGCCGACGCCAACGTGATCGGCGAGGCCGGCCTGCTCGCCCGCAACGTGGCACCGTTCGAGAAGGGCGAAGTCCGTTTCCAGAAACCGCTGCTGGGCACCGACACCTGGCCTTGCATCGCCGATGAAGCAATCAAGGCTGGCGAGCGGGTCAAGGTCGTCAGCGTGGAAGGCAGTTTCCTGAAAGTCGCCAAGTCCTGATGGAGGGCACCATGAACGCAGGTTTCATCGTCGTCGTTGCACTGCTCGTCTTCGTCGTCGTGACGCTGCTCAAGGGCGTGCGCATCGTGCCCCAGGGCGAAGAGTGGATCGTCGAGCGCCTAGGCAAGTACCACGGCACCTTGCTTCCCGGCCTCAACATCATCCTTCCCTACCTGGATCGTATTGCCTACAAACTGGTGACCAAGGACATCATCCTCGATGTTCAGGAGCAGGAGGTCATCACCAAGGACAATGCGGTGATCGTTACCAATGCGATCGCCTTCATCAAGGTCACCGACCCGATCAAGGCTGTGTACGGAGTCACCGACTTCTCCGAGGCGATCCGCAACATGATCATGACGACCTTGCGTTCGATCGTCGGCGAGATGAACCTGGACGAGGCCTTGTCGAATCGCGACAAGATCAAGGCGCGTTTGCGCGAGAGCATCGCCGACGAGGCCGTCGATTGGGGACTCACCGTCAAGTCGGTCGAAATCCAGGACATCAAGCCTTCCGAATCCATGCAGAAGGCCATGGAAGCCCAGGCATCCGCCGAGCGGGAAAGAAAGGCCATGGTCACCAAGGCCGAGGGCACCAAGCAGTCGGCCATTCTCCAGGCCGAAGCGCGGCTGGAGTCGGCGCGCCGCGACGCCGACGCCATGGTGACGCTGGCCGAAGCCAGCGCCGAAGCCATCAAGCGAGTCGCCGCCGCAATCGGCACTCAGGAGGCCCCCATGCGCTACATGCTGGGTGAGAAGTACATTACCGCCATGAGCCGGCTCGCGGATTCGCAGAACGCCAAGACGATCCTGCTACCCGCCGATATCCAGGAAACCCTGCGGGGCCTGCTCGGTCGGCGTGACTGACTGAGCAGGCGCCACGCGGATCCAGGGCGTCTACCCTTTGTTCCGCATCAACCGGGCCTTCGCGCGCTCCCAGTCCTTTTCCTTCTCGGCGTCGCGCTTGTCAAACTGCTTCTTGCCCTTGGCGAAGCCGACGTCGAGTTTGCCCCGGCCCTTGGCGAAGTGCAGGTTCAGCGGTACCAGCGCGTAGCCGGCCCGTTCCACCTTACCGATCAGTTTGTTGATTTCCTTCTCGAGCAGCAGCAGCTTGCGCTTGCGCAGCGGGTCGGGATTGACGTGGGTAGAGGCAGTCGCCGGCGGGCTGATATGGGCACCGCGAGCAGGAAGACCTCGCCGTCCTTGACCACTAGGACTCCTTGATCTGGGCGCGCCTGGCGCGCTGCTGACGGTCGTCATCGAATGACGAATTCGACGTGCCAAATGCAGGCGCCAAATACATATTTGGTATTAGGGTGTCGGAAATGTTTACATCCGGTGACCAGCAGAATTCCCCGATTGTTCTTAAGCATTGATTGGCATGAACAATCAATATTGGGTATGGTTATTGCATTGGAATGCGGGATTTTTTGGGCTGAACGTTGCGGCCACATGTGATCAAGAATCCAAAGTGACTTGAATTCAGGGAGATCTCGATGACGATGTTATGTCACAAAATACGCCACGCGCTGATCCTGCTCGTGTTCTGTTCGACAACTGCATCTGCTTATACGCTGTCGTTCGCCCCGGGCGGGCAGACCGTGACGCTCGGAAACCAAGCGAGCGTATCCGTTTGGGTCGATGGGGTGTTGCCGGGAGGACTCGGCAATTATGACTTCGATGTGCTGTTCGATCCGGCGATTCTTTCCTTTGATCGGGCTACGGATGGGGTTGGTCTCGGCTTTGCGATGGGGCTGGGTACAACCCTCGACATGGGACAGGTGGTGGTCAGCGATTTTTCGCTGGATGATCCCGTCGCGCTCCTGGCGACGCAGAGCGACCGCATATTGCTGTTCTCTCTGGTTTTTGACACGTTGGCCGTCGGCAGGGGTGCCTTGAGTTTCGACAACGCTACGCTGGGCGATGTGGAAGGCAATTCGGTCAACGTGAATGCAACGGCGCTTGGCGCCATCGATGTCACAGCGCCGGCACAAGTTCCCGAGCCTAGTGGCTTGGTCTTGCTGATGACTGCTTTGGCGGCATTGGGTGTCGGACGTTTGAAGAGGCGTTGAGCCATGCCTGAATGCCTGGGCCGTGAAGGGCCCTTGTCTCGGGACGCAAGCAAGAAATTGCATTAGTCAATTGATTCCCTTTGGTATGCGGGACTGGGGGCTGGTGTCAGACACCGATGGTGTTTGCGACACCGGCGACCGTTATTGAATCAACCAATCCGGGTGAAGTCATGATGCGATCCGCGAAGAATCTGATGTTGGCGCTGGTACTGTCCCTGCAATGCGGATGGTTGGGTGGCATCGCCGTTGCGATGAGCTGCGACGCGGATCACGATGGCGATATCGACCGCGACGATCTGACCTTGATTCAGCAGGCCACCCTCAAGCGGCTTCCGGTTACCGGACCAGACGATCCCAGAGATGCCGATGGCAATGGCCTTATCAATTCTTCGGACGGTCGTATTTGTGCATTGCGCTGCACCCGGCCGTCCTGTGCCACGAATACCATACCGACGGCCAGAGCCGGTGCTGATCAGACTGTACGGGTCGGGCAACTTGTCGTCCTGGATGGTTCCAACTCCAGCGACAGCGATGGCCAGATGCTCACCTATGCCTGGAGCATTGTCTCTCGACCGGCCGGCAGTTCAGCGGCGCTCAGTGTCACGAATGCGGTCAAACCATCTGTCTTGGTGGATCGGCCTGGCACCTACGTTTTCCGTTTAATAGTCAACGACTCGATTGCCAACAGTGCGCCGGACGAGGTAGTTGTCTCGACAGTCAACTCATCCCCGGTCGCCAATGCCGGGGCAGATCAGGCAACGTTTACGGGGCGGACAGCCACACTGGATGGCTCAGCATCCAATGACGTCGACGGCGATTCCCTGACCTATGCTTGGAGCTTTGCAAGTCGTCCAACCGGTAGTGCCGCAGTCCTCGCGGGTGCCGATACCGTGTCCCCCACCTTCGTGGCTGACGTGTTTGGTGTCTATCGGGTTCAACTCCAAGTGTCGGATGGTGTCGTCACCAGTGCGCCGGATGAGGTTGTCGTCTCTCTGGAAAATACGGTGCCGGTGGCAAATGCCGGAAGAGATCAGAACGTCGTGGTGGGTCAGACATTCACGCTGGACGGTAGCGGTTCGACGGATATAGATGGCCAAGCCCTTTCGTATTCGTGGGCCTTTTTGTCCCGTCCGGTTGGCAGCCAAGCCGCATTGTCCAATACCGCAGCAGTGAAGCCAACGTTCATTGTTGATACGTTGGGTACCTACGTCGTGCAATTGATCGTTAACGACGGTCTGGCCAGTAGTGTCGCCGATACCGTCGTCGTTACCTCCACCAACGTCAAGCCTGTTGCCAACGCTGGGCCCGATCAGGGGGGCATATTCGCCGGTAATACCGTTCAACTGGACGGCAGAGGCTCACACGATGTGGATGGCCAAAGCCTGAGCTTCGCCTGGTCGATCATTTCAGCACCTGCGGGCAGCGTTGCGGCACTTTCGAATAGCACCGCGATAAGGCCGACGTTCGTCGCGGATCGCTCCGGTACTTATGTCATCCAGCTCATCGTCAATGATGGCTATGAGAACAGCGTGCCGGATCAGGTGGTAGTGACGACCGAAAATCGCGCTCCGATAAGCAATGCCGGTCCAGATCAGTCAGTCGCCTTTGGGCAGACTGTCATGTTGGATGGTAGCGCATCCGGCGATCCGGACGGGGCTGTACTGACCTATGCCTGGTCGTTTGTTTCGCGGCCGGTCGGTAGCGCTGCGACTCTGAGCAACAGCATCTCCGTGTCACCGACCTTCGTTGCGGATCGTTCCGGTGACTATGTGCTTCAGCTAGTCGTCAATGATGGTCTGCTATCCAGCGCCCCGGACACCGTCACAATTAGCACTCTCAATGTGAAACCGGTGGCCAATGCCGGGCCGGATCAACTCAATGTTCTCGTCGGTGACACGGTCACGCTGAATGGAAGTGCCTCCAGCGACGCGAACTTCGACCCGCTAACCTACAGTTGGTCTTTCACCGTCCGCCCAAGCGGCAGCAGCGCCGTACTGAACGGTGCTACGACGGCGGCAGCGACCTTCCTTGCCGACAGCGCCGGTACGTACCTTGTCCAGTTGATAGTCAACGACGGCAAGGAGAATTCGCTGCCAGACAGCACCATCGTCGAAGTGAAGGTCCGCAATACCGCCCCGGTTGCCAATGCGGATTCCTACACCGTTAATCAGGACGCCATTCTTGCCGTAGGTGCGCCCGGCGTTCTGGCCAATGACACTGATGCCGAGCATGACACGCTTACCGCCGAGCTGGTGACGCCGCCGGCATCCGGAATCCTCACGCTGAATACAGACGGCTCGGTAACCTATAGCCCTGCGGCCAATTTCAGCGGTACCGTAACCTTCACTTACCGCGCCAGCGACGGCAAGCTCAATAGCGCGCCAGCGACCGTGACCATCACGGTGACGCCGGTCGCGCAGAATACGGCGCCGACTGCAACGGCCGACGCCTATTCGATTGGCGAGAATCAGACACTCAACGTCGCCTCCCCCGGCGTATTGGCGAATGACAGCGACGCCCAACATGATCCGCTGACTGCCGAACTGGTCTCAAGTACCACAAGCGGTGGTTTGACCCTCCAGGCCAATGGCGGATTCACTTATACGCCCAACCTCGGCTTCGCGGGCGTCGATCATTTCTCCTATCGTGCCCGGGATGCCGTTCTGCCCAGCGCCCCAGCGATCGTGGAAATCGTGGTGACGCCGCAGGTGAATGCCCTACCGCTCGATCTGGATCTGAGCGTCGCGCCTCAAGTAGTACCCGTAGGCGGCTCGGTCGCCGTTACTGTCGCATTTCGCGGCGGACAGGGGACGGCGACACGGACCCTGAATGTGGACGGTGTGCCGGTGGCGCTTGATGCCCTGGGCAAGGCGACCGTGACCAACGTTTCGTCCGGAGTTCATCGTGTCGTCGCGACGGTGGCGGACGTCTTGGGAAGTGTCAGCAAAGAAGGCTACTTCAGCGGACAAATTGCAGGCGACGCAACACCGCCAACCGTTGCCATTACTGCACCGGTCGTCGATACCGAGCTATACGGCCCGGTCGATATTGTCGGCACTGCAACCGACAGCAATTTGGCTGGGTATCGCCTGCTGGCCGCCCCTTCCGGCACGATGCAATTCGCTGAATTCGCCCACGGCACGACGCCGGTGGTCAACGGCGCGTTGGGGCGCTTCGACATAACGACCCTGAACAACGGGCTCTACGACATCCTGCTGGAAGCTACCGACGCGAACGGCGCCAAGTCCCAAGCGATGGTCACGGTGGAGGTGATTGGCGACCAGAAGGTGGGCAACTTCGATATCACATTCGAAGACCTCAGCGTCGAAGCAGTCGGCATCCCGATTCGCGTCACTCGCACCTATAGCACGCGCAGGAAAGCTGAAGCGCTCGACTTCGGCTACGGCTGGAGCGTTGGCTACCAGGACCTCCAGATACGCAAGAACATGGTGTTGGGGCTGTCCTGGAATGTCGTCAAGCAGGGCTTCAATCTTTGCCTGCGGCCGGCTGGCAAGCGCAAAGTGAGCATCACGCTTCCGGATGGAAAGCTCGAGCGCTTCGAGGCCAAGAACGCCACCGACTGCGCCTTTGCACAAGTACCGGATGTCAGCATCCAATTTACTGCGCTCGCCGGCACCAACAGCACGCTGGAAGCCATCAACATACCAAGCCTCATCGCGCAGGGCGGCCAGATCTACGACATGGACAACTTTGGTCCCTGGAACCCGACGGACTTCAAACTCACCACGGAAGACGGCACCCAGTACTACCTCAAGGAAGGTGTCGGCATCACCCAGATCAAGGACCCCTATGGCAACACCATGACCTATGGCGCCAGTGGCATTCTGCACAGCAATGGCCAAAGTGTCGCATTCCAGCGCGATAGTCAGGGGCGCATCACCCGGGTTACGGATCCCAGTGGCAAGGCCATAACCTACGCCTACAACGTCAATGGCGATCTCGCCTCGGTGACCAATCGAAATGGCGAGACATCCTACTTCCGCTACAACCGTAGCCATGGCCTGGTGGATTTCACCGACCCGCGCGGCATGTTGGTGCTGCGCAATGTCTATGACAACGACGGCAAACTCATCGAGCAATACGATGCTGCCGGCAACAAGGTGGCAATCACCCACGATACGGCCAGCCAGAAGGAAGTCGTCAAGAACCGCCGGGGCTATGCCACCACCTACACCTACAACGCCCAAGGCGATGTCACCGAAATCCTGGATGCCCTGAGCCAGACTACCCGTTATACGTATGACGCTCTTGGCAACGAGACCAGTACCACGGACCCGTTGGGCCACATTACTACCCGGACCTTCGACCCTCAGACTGGCAATCAACTCAACGAGACCGACCCGCTGGGCCACACAATATCTTACGGCTACGACAGCATCCAGAAGACCCAACTCAAGTCGCTGACCGACCCCAACGGCAACGTCACCAACTACAGCTACTTCGGGCCCGCCCCGAGCCAGATCGCCGAACCGCTGGGCAGAACCACGACCTTGGGTTATGACAGCAAAGGCAATCTCCTAAGCCTCAACTTCGCCGGAAACGCCACCACCTATGGCTACGACGCCAAGGGCCACCGCACCAGCGAGACCGATGCCGCAGGCAACCAGACTACCTACACCTTCGATGCCGACGGCCGTGAGATTGCGCGCACCTACAGTCGCACGAATGCCGTGGGTGTCAAGGAAAGCATCACCCTCACCCGACTGCTCGACAGCGAAGGCCGCGTTCTCGAAGAAACCGATGCCTTGGGCGGCATCACCCGGACCAGCTACAACACGGCGGGCAAACCCACCCAGGTGACCGACGCGCAGGGCAGAGTCACCACCTACACTTATGACGCGCAGGCCCGCCTCATCAAGACCGTTTACCCGGATGGCACCTGGGAAGGTACCGATTACGATGCCAACGGCAACGAAGTGCAGAAGACCGACCGTGCCGGCCGCGTCACCCGTCACGACTACGATGCCCTGGATCGCCTGGTCAAAGTCACCTATCCGGACGGCAGCAGCGAAGCCACCGAGTACGATGGCGCCGGCCGAGTCAGTGCCTCTGTCGATCCAAAGGGCAGTCGGACAGCCAATACCTATGATGCCGCGGGACGGCTCACCGAGACGCTCGACCCTGCCGGCGGCAAGACAAGCGACGAGTACGATGCCAACGGGAACCGCACCAAGACGACCGACCCTCAAGGCCGGATCACCGTCTATCAGTACGACGCCCTCAACCGCCTGACCCAGACGACTCTGCCCGGCGGCACCACCAAGACCACCGTCTGGCGCGCCGATGGCCGCAAGTCTTCGGAAACCGATGAGGCCGGCAACACCACCACCTACGGCTACGATGCCCTCGGGCGGCTGGCCCAGGTCAAACAGACACTCCAGGGCGGTGATCTCTTCACGGCTTACGGCTACGACGAGCTTGGCAACAAGACCAGCCAGACCGATGCCGAAGGCAGAATAACCCGTTGGGCGTACGACAAGGCGAGCCGGCCGATTAGCCGGACCTTGCCGAACGGCGAGACTGAGACATTCCAATATGACGCTGCCGGTAACCGCATCGCCCACATCGACTTTGCTGGTCGCAAGACCCAGGCCGCGTTTGATGCCAACAACCGGCCGACTTTGATCCTGAAACCGGACAGCACCACGCTGTCCTTCACCTACAGCCCCACGGGCCAGGTCGAAACCGTCACCGACGCAAGAGGCACCACGAAGACCACCTACGATGCCCTGGATCGGGTTACGCGACAAGACAACCCTGATGGCAGTTTCGTCGCCTATGCGTACGACCCGGCCGGCAACATCGTCGAACGCAGTAGCCCGCAGGGCACGACCCACTACGCGTACGACGCCAACGGCCGCATCAGCCAGGTCACCGATCCGCAGAACAAGACCACTGCCTACACATGGAACGCGGCCAACCAGTCGACCAAGGTGCAGTACCCGAACGGGACCGAGACCCGCTTCGAGTACGACCAGAACGGAAGAGTCAAGCAGCAGGCGCATCTCAAGACCGCCACCCTTGCGGTCATTACCGCCACTCGCTACACCGTCGTCGGCGGACTGCGGACGAAGGTCGAAACCTTTGACGACCAGAGTACGGCAATCGAGACCAACAACCTGCTGACGCTGGCCAATCCCGCCGCGATCAAGGACTACGCCTACGACGCCCTGAGTCGGCTGACCGGGGAAACCCTGGCTGTCCGCGGCAGTGCCGACATGCGCACCACCACATTCGTCTATGACAAGGTGGGCAACCGCAAGCAGAAGACGGTGACCGTTGCGGGCGGGACCGAGACGACCAACTACAGTTACGACACGGATGACCGCCTGACCCTGGAAGCGAAGGCAGTAGGCGGCAGTACTACCACAACGACTTATGCGTGGGACGCGAACGGAAGCCTGAGCAAGAAGGTCACATCGATCGAAACCATCCTCTACGGTTGGGATTCCGAGAACCACCTCGTCGAGGTCAAGCGGGGGGCGACAGAGGCGACGGCAATTACGGTTGCCACCTATGTCTATGACGCCGACGGCAATCGGGTCAAGAAGACCGAACCGGCTACTGGCAAGGTTACGGACTACCTGGTTGACTCAAGCTTCCCATTTGCGCAGGTGGTCGAAGAGAAGACGACGCAGAGTGGGGTAACCGAGACCGCCCACTACGTCTGGGGAATCCAACTCATCAAGCAGATACGGGGCGGCCAGGGGACTTACTACCATGCGGATGCGCTGGGTTCGGTGAAGGCGCTGACCGATCCGGCCGGTAATGTCACCGATTTGTATGAGTATGAGGCGTTTGGGGAACTGGCAAGCCACGCCGGCACGACCACCAACCCTTATCGCTATACCGGCGAGCACTACGACGACACGGTCATGGTTCAGTACAACCGGGCGCGGTGGTATGAGGCCGGGGTGGGGCGTTGGATGGCCCTGGACGACTTCGCTGGTAGTCAGGGCAAGCCCGCGACTCTCAACAAGTACGCCTACGCGGGAAATGAGCCTGTCGCGAACAGCGATCCGAGTGGGGCGTTCTCGATGGGTGAAATGTCAGCAACGATGGATATCATCGGCATTCAAGCCGTCGGTGCCCTAGCGCGCTATCAGATTAGTGACATGATTGGGAATGCGCTGATGTCACCACTCGTTGATGCAGCAATGAACTTCTTGACGTCGGGCAGGAGCATTTCCTTCGGAAATCCTGGAGCAGCCGGGCTTCTGACCGTCTTTGCTGTCCAATGCAGACTTACAAAGAAGTGTTATCTACGCAAGATACCGGTGTTAGTGAACGGTATCCAGAGCCCGGAAACATCGGCCCATATCTTGGATTCAATAATGGGCAATGGTAATACTGTGGATGAGATGCCGCGCGCACTTCCCTTTCTGTTGCTGAAGGGCCCAACGGGGGAGAGGAACGATGTCCCATTCTACATGCGTCGAGCCAGTGCCCAGTGCAATCGAGACTATGGCGGTAAGGACTGCGATGAGTACCCTTATGCGTCAACTTTGATGGGCGGAAAGGTGGCGTTTACAATGGGCCAAGTGTCACTTCGGCTGGTGCCGAGATCAGACAACCGTAGGCAAGGCGCAAAGCTTGTATCCTTCTACAATGCTGCAGGAGTTGGGCCAGGGAAACCGTTCATAAATCTATCTGTGCCATATATGCCAATGTTTTACGTTGACAAGCAAGGGGTAGCGCACTTCCTATGAAGCCGGACACAAAGGATGCGGAAACGGCAAGGAAGCTCTTCACCGCGCTGGATGACAGCTTTCGAGCGGCAGGGATTACGGATGGCAGTTGGTTTAGACCTGGGATTGAGGAGCGCGAGATCGCTGTCCTGGAGCAGCGCTTGAACATATCGCTGCCCATCGAGTACAGGGAGATATTCAAGCTGTTCAATGGTTTCAATGAAGCTAATACGGCTTTGCGTCATAGCGGAGAGTGGTTCACGGGCTTTTACCTGGCTCCTCTCAATCATTGGGGGAATGAGGAAGACATATCGCTGATTCGCGAATTCTTCTTCAAACCAGACGGCCAACTGAAGGATGAGTGGAAGGAGACCCCTATCACGGTCGCCGGTCCGGCAAGGCGGGCGCTTTGGCATCCACGTTGGTATGCCATCACGACACCTTCGGCCTTCTACTCTTGGTACGCGGATTTTGCACCGGATGCTGGCGGCTCCATGGGGCAGGTCGTATTCGCGAGGTCGGACCCTAACGCGGTGCATGTTGAAGTCGTCGCGCCGAATTTCTTTGAGTTTGTCGAGATCATTATTGATTCTGTTCGATCTGAAGGAGAGATCGACTGGTAGTTCGCCGCGATGGTCTCCCACCGCAATCGGGGACGCCCATTAGCCGGCCCGGGGGAGTATTCCGGGACAGACTACGAATATGTCATAGACAATGCCGCGCATTTCCGAGCATCATGATTCAGCGGCCACCACAATAGCTTGCGTTGTGCAGTATTTCTCTACACGTCTTCTTTACGCGGGGGAACAAGGGGGTTACCCCTTGTTGCGCATCAACCGGGCCTTCTCTCGGTCCCAGTCCTTTTCCTTCTCGGCGTCGCGCTTGTCGAACTGCTTCTTGCCCTTGGCTAGGCCGACGTCGAGTTTGACCCGGCCCTTGGCGAAGTGCAGGTTCAGTGGTACCAGCGCATAACCGGCACGCTCAACCTTGCCGATCAGCTTGTTGATTTCCTTCTCGTGCAGCAGCAGCTTGCGCGTACGCAACGGGTCCGGATTGACGTGGGTCGAAGCGGTCGTGAGCGGGCTGATATGGGCGCCGAGCAGGAAGACCTCGCCCTCCTTGACCACCACGTAGGCCTCCTTGATCTGGGCGCGGCCGGCTCGGATGGCCTTGGCTTCCCAGCCTTCAAGCATCAGGCCGGCCTCGAACGTCTCTTCGATGAAGTAGTCGTGGAAAGCCTTCTTGTTGTCGACGATGCTCATGGGGATGGGCCACGGTAGAATTCACCATTTTAGCGCGCCGCCTTGCCATGGCCGTTGTCGAGAAGTCCGTTCTCATCGAGCGTACCGCCGAGCAGATGTTCGATCTGGTGGATCGGGTCGAGGATTACCCGAAGTTCCTGCCTTGGTGCGGCGGCACCGAGTTGCTCGAGCGCAGCGACACCAAGACTGCGGCGCGGCTGCAGATCAACTACCATGGCCTAAAGGCTCAGTTCGCCACCGAGAATGCCAAGGAAATTCCACGCTGGATGAAGATCGAACTGCGGGAAGGGCCGTTCAGGCAGATGGATGGCGGCTGGCGCTTCACGCCGCTGGGCGAAACCGCCTGCAAGGTGGAATTTCGCCTGCATTACGAGTTTTCCAACCGGGTACTGGAGAAGGTGCTGGGGCCGGTGTTCCACCATATCGCCAACACCTTCGTCGAATCATTCGTGAAACGAGCCCAACAGATCTATGGCTGATTCCATTCAAATCGAAGTGACGTATGCCCGGCCGGAGCGGCAGGACGTGATCCGCCTCAAGCTGCCCGAAGGCAGCACCATCCAACAGGCTATCGAAGCCTCCGGTTTGCCGCAGCGCTATCCGGAAATCGATCTCGCCAAGCTCAAGGTCGGCATCTACGGCAAGTTGAGCCGGCTCGACACCGTCCTGCGCGAACGCGACCGGGTGGAAATCTATCGGCCGCTGATCGCCGACCCGAAGGAGGTCCGCAAGCAGCGCGCCGCCGAGGGCAAGGTCATGAAGAAGGGCGGCGGCGCGGCCGAGGAGTAGCCTGGCCGCGCACGCCGATCAGTAACCCGGGCCGGATTTCTTCGGGGCCGCGGGTGCGGCCGGCGCGGGCGCCGGAGACTTCGGCTTCGGACTGCACGTCGCTTCCATAGCCCGGCGGGCATTGTCGATTTCCGCCTGGCGGGCGCTGTCTTCCAAAGCCTCACGTTCGCCGTTCGCGCCCATGCGGTAGCGGATCTGCCCCGATTCCAGGCCTTGTACCGACAGGCGCGCCCGTTCGCAGTCCTTCTGCCGCTGCTCGTCTTCGGCCTGTTCCTTGGCGGTCTTGGCTGCCGCGTCCTTCTTGTCCTTTGCCTCCTTGTTGGCGTCCAGGCGCTTGGCGGCCGCGGCCTTCTGGGCGGCAGTCATATCGTCGGAGGCGGACTTGTCGACGCTTAGTACGCGGCTCTTGGTGCCCTGGTCGGGCGCCGGCTGATCGGAGTAATGAATCTTGCCGCTGGCGTCTTTCCACGTGTAGACCTGGGCAGCGGCAGCGAGGGGCAGCAGAAGGACAATCAGGGTGATGATGGCGCGCATGGCGACTCCTTGTCGTGGAAGCGGCCGGCGGTTTGCGGGTCACCGGCTGGCCCGCGTATAATACGTTTTTGGCACCGAGGATAAAAGCATGAGACTCATCCAGAAGGCGCTGACGTTCGACGACGTCCTCCTGGTCCCCGCCCATTCGACGATCCTGCCCCGGGACGTCAGCCTGACCACCCGCCTGACCCGCAACATCCGTCTCAACCTGCCGCTCGCCGCCGCCGCCATGGATACGGTGACCGAGGCCAGCCTGGCCATCGCACTGGCCCAGGAGGGCGGTATCGGCATCGTGCACAAGAACCTGAACCCGAAGGCCCAGGCGGCCGAGGTGTCCAAGGTCAAGCGCTTCGAGTCCGGTCTGCTCAAGGATCCGATCACCATCCCGCCGACCATGACGGTCCGCGAGGTGATGGCGCTCACGCGTGCCCACAAGTTCTCCGGCCTGCCGGTGGTAGACAACGGCAAGGTGGTGGGCATAGTCACCAACCGCGACTTGCGTTTCGAGACGCGTCTCGACGAGGTTGTCGGCAGCATCATGACGCCGCGCGAGCGGCTGGTGACGGTGCGCGAAGGCGCGTCGGTGGAAGAGGGCAAGGCGCTGATGCACAAGTACCGCCTGGAGCGCGTGCTGGTCGTGAATGACGCCTTCGAACTGCGCGGTTTGATGACCGTGAAGGACATACTCAAGTCCACCGAGCATCCGGACGCTGCCAAGGACAGCCATGGCCGCCTGCGTGTCGGCGCCGCCATCGGCGTCGGTGAGGGCACCGAGGAACGGGCCGAACTGCTGGCAGAGGCCGGTGTGGATGTGCTCGTGGTCGACACCGCCCACGGCCATTCGCAGGGCGTTCTCAACCGCGTCCAGTGGGTGAAGAAGAATTTCCCACAGGTCGAAGTCATCGGCGGCAATATCGCCACCGGGGCAGCCGCCAAGGCGCTGGTCGATCATGGCGCCGACGGCGTCAAGGTCGGCATCGGCCCCGGTTCCATCTGCACCACGCGCATCGTCGCCGGCGTCGGCGTACCGCAGATTTCAGCGGTCGACAGCGTTGCTACCGCACTGGCCAATACTGATGTGCCCTTGATCGCCGACGGCGGCATCCGCTATTCCGGCGACATCGCCAAGGCCATCGCTGCCGGCGCTCACGTGGTGATGCTCGGCGGTCTGTTCGCCGGCACCGAGGAGGCGCCCGGTGAGACCGTGCTCTTCCAGGGCCGTTCCTACAAGTCGTATCGCGGCATGGGCTCTCTCGCGGCGATGAAGGAAGGGGCCGCGGATCGCTACTTCCAGGACTCCGACGCCAACGTCGAGAAGCTGGTGCCGGAAGGCATCGAAGGCCGTGTCGCCTACAAGGGGCCGGTGTCGGCGGTGATCCACCAGTTGATGGGCGGCCTGCGTTCGTCGATGGGTTACGTCGGCTGCAAGACGATCGACGAAATGCGTGCCAGGGCCGAGTTCGTCCAGATAACCTCGGCCGGCGTGCGCGAGTCGCATGTCCATGATGTGCAGATCACCAAGGAAGCGCCCAATTACCACGTCGAGTAATTCCGCTTAACCCCGGAAAGGCGGCCCGCGCTGGCCGCCTTTCTTGTTTTCGCGAGGCAGCCATGGCTCACCAGAAGATCCTCATCCTCGATTTCGGTTCCCAATACACGCAGCTCATCGCCCGCCGCGTGCGCGAACAGCAGGTGTATTGCGAACTGCACGCCAACGATGTCTCCGAGGAGTTCGTGCGCGAGTTTGCACCGATGGGCGTCATCCTCTCCGGAGGGCCGAATTCGGTCTATGAAGACGAAACACCGCGCGCGCCCGATATCGTCTTCAAGCTCGGCGTACCGGTACTGGGCATTTGCTACGGCATGCAGACCATGGCGGCACAGTTGGGCGGCAGGGTCGAGAGCGCGAAGAAGCGTGAGTTCGGCTACGCCGAAGTGCGCGCGCGCGGACACTCGAAGCTGCTTGACGGCATCCAGGACAGCGCCAACGACGAGGGCCACGGCTTGCTGGATGTGTGGATGTCCCACGGCGACAAGGTGACCGAGCTGCCGGCAGGCTTCCAGGTCATCGCCTCGAATGCCGCCACGCCCGTCGCCGGCATGGCCGACGAGGATCGTCGCTTCTACGGCGTCCAGTTCCACCCCGAGGTTACGCATACCCTCAAGGGCCGCGATATCATCGCCCGTTTCGTGCGCGATCTCTGCGGCTGCGACGGCGACTGGAACATGCCGGACTACGTGACCGAGGCCATCGCGAAAGTCCGGGCGCAGGTCGGCGGCGAGGAAGTCATCCTCGGCCTTTCCGGCGGTGTCGATTCCTCGGTGGTGGCCGCGCTCCTGCACAAGGCCATCGGGCCGCAGCTCACCTGCGTATTCGTCGACAACGGCCTCCTGCGCCTGAACGAAGCCGAGCAGGTGATGCAGACCTTCGCCCGCAATCTGGGCGTCAAGGTCATTCACGTCGACGCTACTGAGCAGTTCATGTCGGCGCTCGCCGGCGTTGCCGACCCCGAGCAGAAGCGCAAGATCATCGGTCGCGAGTTCATCGAGGTCTTCCAGGCCGAGGCGGCGAAACTGCCGCGGGCGAAATGGCTGGCCCAGGGCACCATCTATCCTGATGTCATCGAATCTGCCGGCGCCAAGACCAAGAAGGCGCACACCATCAAGAGCCACCACAACGTCGGTGGCCTGCCGGACACCCTGCATCTGAAGCTGCTGGAGCCGCTGCGGGAGTTGTTCAAGGACGAGGTTCGCGAACTGGGCATCGCCCTCGGTCTGCCCCACGAGATGGTCTATCGCCATCCCTTCCCGGGTCCCGGCCTCGGCGTGCGCATCCTCGGCGAGGTGAAGCGTGATTACGCCGATCTTCTGCGCCGCGCCGACGCGATATTCATCGACGAACTGCGGGCTGCCGACTGGTACGACAAGACCAGCCAGGCCTTTGCCGTCTTCCTGCCGGTGAAGTCGGTGGGCGTCATGGGCGACGGCCGCACCTACGAATACGTCGTCGCGCTGCGCGCGGTCGAGACCCAGGACTTCATGACCGCCCGCTGGGCGCAACTGCCCTACGATTTGTTGGGCAAAGTTTCCAATCGGATCATCAACGAAGTGCGCGGCATCAACCGCGTCGTCTACGACATTTGCGGCAAGCCGCCGGCGACGATCGAGTGGGAGTGATCCGGCAGGAGTAACCCGCGTTGCGGCGGGTTGGGCTATATTTCGCCGGAATGATCGCCCGCAAGTATCTCTACCTGATTGCCCTGGCCCGCGAGAAGCACTTCGGCCGCGCGGCCATGGCCTGCCACGTTTCACCGTCGACGCTTTCGGCCGCGATCCGCGACCTGGAGACCGAACTGGGCGTCGCCGTGGTCGAACGCGGCAAACAGTTCGCCGGGCTGACGCCGGAAGGGCGCTGCGTGCTCGAGTACGCCCAGCGCCTGGCCGCCGGCGCGGAGGGGCTCAAGCAGGAACTGACCCGGTTGCGCGATGGCCTCACCGGACGCCTGCGGCTCGGTGTCATCCCCACTGCGCTGACGGTGGTCGCCTCGCTCACCGCCGCCGTGGCGCGGCGGCATCCGCTGGTCACTGCCGAGGTGCTGTCGCTCTCCACCGATGTGATCCTGGCCCGCCTGCGCGCCTATGAACTCGATGCCGGAATCATCTACGTCGACTCGGGACGCGACATCGATCTCGCGACGCTGCCGCTGTGGCAGGAGAACCACGTGTTGTTGACTGCCTGCGCCGGCCCCTTCGAAGGCCGCGAGACCGTAACCTGGCGCGAGGCGGCGCAGGTGCCGTTGTGCCTGCTGACGCCGGACATGCAGAACCGCAAGACCATCGATGCCGTCTTCGCTAAAGTGGGTACGACAATCGTGCCGACGCTGGAAACGAATTCCATCCTCAGCATCCTGGCCCACGTCGGTATCGGCCGCTGGAACAGCGTGGTGCCGCGCAGCGTACTGGAACAGGTCGGAATCCCTGCGGGGGTAATGGCCATCGAACTCGTGGAACCGTCCGTCGGCTGGGCCACCGGTCTCGTCACCCTGGCGCGCGAACCGCGTCCCCCCATCATTGCCGCCCTGATCGAGGAAGGCCGGGCCCTGGCCGAGTCCTTCGCCAAAAGCGAATAGGCCTTCGGTATTTCCCGCTTCCCCCGGCGGCGGTACGGCGTTAAAAGGATTCCATGGATACCAACGCCACGCTTGCCCGTATCGTCGCCGCACACCTGACCAGCCCCGGCGCCTTGCTGCCCATCCTGCACGACATCCAGGATGCCCTGGGCTACATCCCGGACAAGGCGGTGCCGCTGATCGCGAAGGAACTCAACCTGTCCCGCGCCGAAGTGCATGGCGTCGTGACCTACTACCATCACTTCCGGAATGCGCCTCCGGGCCGCCATGTCGTCCGCGTCTGCTGCGCCGAGGCCTGCCAGTCCGTTGGCGGCGAGGCGCTGGCGGCCCACGCCCAGGTGCGAACGCACGACAGCGATTTGACGGTGGAGCCCGTCTATTGCCTTGGGCTTTGCGCCATCGGACCGGCCATCCAGATCGACGAAACCACCTTGCATGCCGGCGTGACGCCAGAGAAGTTCGATGCGCTGATCGACGACCTGGGAGACGAGCCGTGACCACCACCGTCTTCGTTCCCGGCGATGCCGCCGCGCTGGCGCTCGGCGCCGATGCCGTGGTTGCGGCGATTGCGACCGAAGCCGCGCGCCGCGGCTCGGAGGTTCGCGTCGTGCGCAACGGCTCGCGCGGTCTGCTCTGGCTGGAGCCGCTGGTCGAAGTCATCACGCCGCAGGGGCGCGTCGCCTATGGGCCGGTTGCGAAGACCGACGTCCGCAAGCTCTTCGATGCCGGCTTCCTGACGGGCGGGGCTCACCCGTTGCGCCTGGGGGACATAGAAGCCCATTCCTATCTCGCCCGACAGCAGCGCGTCACCATGCGTCGCGTGGGCGTCGTCGATCCGCGTTCGCTGGCCGACTACCTGGCCAACGGCGGCGGCGAGGGGCTGGCGCGCGCCCGTGGCATGGCGCCGGCCGACATCGTGCGCCGCGTGACCGATTCCGGCCTGCGCGGCCGCGGCGGGGCGGCCTTTCCGACCGGCATCAAATGGAAGACGGTGCTCGACACGCCGGCCGATCAGAAGTACATCGTCTGCAACGCCGACGAAGGCGATTCCGGCACCTTCTCCGACCGCATGCTGATGGAAGGCGACCCGTTCTGCCTGATCGAGAGCATGGCCATTGCGGGCCTCGCAGTGGGCGCGAACAAGGGTTACATCTACGTGCGCTCGGAGTATCCGCATGCGATCGCGACATTGAATGCCGCGCTGGAGGACTCCGACGACTGGCTAGGCGATTTCCGTATCGAGGTGCGCAAGGCGGCCGGTGCCTACGTCTGCGGCGAGGAAACGGCCATGCTCGAAAGCATCGAAGGCAAGCGCGGCATCGTCCGCGCCAAGCCGCCGCTGCCGGCGATCTCCGGGCTCTTCGGCCAGCCGACGGTCATCAACAACGTGATGACGTTCGCCAGCGTGCCGGATATCCTGGCGCGCGGCGCCGATTTCTATCGCGACTTCGGTGTCGGCCGCTCGCGCGGCACGCTGCCTTTCCAACTTGCCGGCAACATCAGGTACGGCGGCCTGGTCGAGGTACCCTTTGGCCTGACGCTGCGCGAACTGCTCTACGACTTCGGCGGCGGTTCGCGTTCGGGCCGGCCCTTGCGCGCAGTGCAGGTCGGCGGCCCGCTGGGCGCCTACCTGCCCGAGTCGCAGTTCGATACCGTGCTCGACTACGAGGCCTTTGCCGCCATCGGCGCCGTGCTGGGCCACGGCGGCATTGTTGCCTTCGACGATACGGTGGACATGGCGAAACAGGCGCGCTACGCGATGCAATTCTGCGCCATCGAATCCTGCGGCAAATGCACGCCTTGCCGCATCGGCTCGACGCGCGGCGTGGAAGTCATCGACCGCATCCGCGCCGGCCAGGACGAACAGATCGAACTCCTGCGCAGTCTGTGCGACACCATGACTTGCGGCTCCCTGTGTGCGATGGGCGGCATGACACCGTATCCGGTGATCTCGGCCCTCAATCACTTTCCGGAGGACTTCCGATGAACGACATCGATTACGGTACCCCGATGGTCGTCGCCGACCGCGAGGTGACGCTTGAAATCGACGGCACCGCCGTCACCGTGCCGGCCGGTACATCGCTGATGCGCGCGGCCGTCGCGGCCGGCGTCATGATTCCCAAACTCTGCGCGACGGATTCACTGAAGCCTTTCGGTTCCTGCCGCCTGTGCCTGGTGGAGATCGAAGGCAGGAAAGGCTATCCGGCATCCTGCACGACGCCTGCCGAAGCCGGCATGAAGGTGCGCACCGAATCGCCGAAGCTGGCGGAGCTGCGCCGCAATGTGATGGAGCTCTACATCTCCGACCATCCGCTCGACTGCCTGACCTGCGCCGCCAACGGCAACTGCGAACTGCAAACCATGGCCGGCACCGTCGGGCTGCGCGAGGTGCGCTACGGGATGGCCGGTGCCAACCACTTTACGGATGCAGTCAAGGACGAATCCAATCCCTATTTCAGCTACGATCCCGGCAAGTGCATCGTCTGCAACCGCTGCGTGCGTGCGTGCGAGGAACAGCAGGGCACGTTCGCGCTGACCATCACCGGCCGCGGCTTCGAGTCGCGCGTGACGGCAGGGCAGGGCGAGTCCTTCATGGAGTCGGAATGCGTTTCCTGCGGCGCCTGCGTCAATGCCTGCCCGACGGCGACGCTGACCGAGAAGACCATCATCGTGAAGGGGCAGGCCGATCACAGCGTGATCACCACCTGCGCCTATTGCGGCGTCGGCTGCGGTTTCCGTGCCGAGATGAAGGGAGCGGAAGTCGTACGCATGGTGCCGTGGAAGGACGGCCGCGCCAACGAGGGTCACGCCTGCGTCAAGGGCCGCTTCGCCTGGGGCTACGCGACGCACCCGGACCGCATCACCAAGCCGATGATTCGCGCCAAGACCAGCGATCCCTGGCGCGAGGTGTCCTGGGACGAGGCGCTTGCCTACGCCGCCTCGGAGTTCCGCCGGATTCAGGAGAAATACGGCAGGGACTCCATCGGTGCCCTGGTATCGAGCCGATGCACCAACGAGGAAGACTACCTCGTGCAGAAGCTGGTGCGCGCCGCGTTCGGCAACAACAACGTCGATACCTGCGCCCGCGTCTGCCACGCACCAACCGGTTATGGCCTCGGCCAGACGCTGGGTACCTCCGCGGGTACGCAGACCTTCAAATCCATCGGGAAGGCAGATGTCATCCTCGTCATTGGTGCCAACCCGAGCGACGGCCATCCGGTTTTCGCCTCGCGGCTCAAGCGTCGCGTGCGCGAAGGTGCCAGGCTGATCGTGATCGATCCGCGCGAGATCGACCTGGTGAGCGCCCCGCATGCCAAGGCCGTATATCACCTCAAACTGCGTCCCGGCACCAACGTGGCCGTGCTCTCCGCCCTGGCCCATGTGATTGCGACCGAGAACCTGCTCGACGAGGCCTTCATCGCCGAGCGCTGCGAGGCCAAGGCCTTCGCGGATTGGCGCGAGTTCGTCGCCCGCCCGGCCAATTCGCCCGAGGCCCTGGAGGCGGAGACCGGCGTGCCGGCTGTCGACCTGCGCGCCGCGGCACGGCTCTACGCCACCGCCGGCAATGCCGCCATCTACTACGGTCTCGGCGTCACCGAGCACTCGCAGGGCTCGACGGCCGTGATTGCCATCGCCAATCTCGCCATGGCCACCGGCAACATCGGCCGCGAGGGCGTCGGCGTCAATCCGCTGCGCGGCCAGAACAACGTGCAGGGTTCCTGCGACATGGGCAGTTTCCCCGACATATTCCCCGGCTACCGGCACGTCTCCGATACGCCGACGCGCGAACTGTTCGAGCACGCCTGGGGTGTTGGCTTGCAGGCCGAACCGGGGCTGCGCATTCCCAATATGCTCGACGCCGCACTGGATGGCAGCTTCTGTGGCCTCTATTGCCAGGGTGAGGATCCGGTGCAGTCGGACCCGGACACACAGCATGTGCAGGCGGCGTTGGCCGCGATGGAATGCGTGGTGGTGCAGGACATCTTCCTCAACGAGACGGCCAAGTACGCCCACGTCTTCCTGCCCGGCGCCTCCTTCCTGGAAAAGGACGGCACCTTCACCAACGCCGAACGACGCATCTCGCGCGTGCGCCGCGTGATGGCGCCGCTGGCCGGCAAGGCCGACTGGGAAGTGACCATGGCATTGGCCAACGCCCTCGGCTATCCGATGAATTATGCGCACCCGTCCGAGATCATGGACGAGATCGCCCGCCTCACACCCACCTTCGGCGGTGTCGGCTACGACAAGCTCGAAAGCCTGGGCAGCCTGCAATGGCCGTGCAACGACAAGGCGCCTGCCGGCACGCCGACCATGCACGTCAGCGGCTTCGTGCGGGGCAAGGGCCGCTTCATGATCACGCAGTACGTTCCGACCGACGAGAAGGTGACGCCGCGCTTCCCGTTGCTGCTGACCACCGGCCGCGTGCTCTCCCAGTACAACGTCGGCGCCCAGACGCGGCGCACCGAGAACGTGCAGTTCTACGCCGAGGATGTGCTCGAGATACATCCCCACGATGCCGGGGAGCGCGGCATCGCCGAGGGCGACTGGGTTGGCATCCAGTCGCGGGCCGGCGACACGGTGCTGCGAGCGACCATCACGGAGCGCGTGCAGCCGGGCGTGATCTACACCACCTTCCACTTCCCCGAATCCGGCGCCAACGTCATCACGACCGACAATTCCGACTGGGCCACCAACTGTCCTGAATACAAGGTGACCGCGGTGCAGGTCGTACGTGTCAGCCAGCCCTCTGAGTGGCAGCGGCGGCATGTGCGCGACGATGCCGAACAACGCCGGCTGCTGGCCGGCGTTGCCGCTCCGTGACGCCGCAGGTACAGCTCGCGGTGGCGCGGCCGGGCGCCACACCGCGCCTCGATGCCGTGGCCGAGGAAACGCCGGTCGCCTTCGAGTACAACGGCCTTGCCCACACGGTGATGCTGGCGACGCCTGCCGACCTCGAGGACTTCGCGCTTGGTTTCAGCCTTTCCGAGGGCATCGTGACACGGCGCAACGAGCTGTTCGACATCGAAGTCGCGGAATCGCATGAGGGACTTACACTGCGCCTGGAGATCGCCGGCGAGGCCTTCGCCGGTCTCAAGGAACGCCGCCGCAACCTGGCCGGCCGTACCGGCTGCGGCCTGTGCGGCGTGGACAGCCTCGCTCAGGTAGTGCGCGACCTGCCGCCCGTCGCTACCGCGACGCCATTCCCGCTCGCCGCGCTGCATGAAGGCATGCGTCGCCTGCCTGCGCAACAGGCGCTGCAGCAGGCGACTGGTGCCGTGCACGCCGCCTGTCACGTTGCGGCCGACGGCAGGATCAGCCACGTGCGTGAGGACATCGGTCGTCACAACGCGCTGGACAAGACGCTCGGCGCGCTTGCCGGCGCCGGGGAGGCGGCAGACGGCGCGCTGATCATCACCAGCCGCGCCAGTTTCGAGATGGTGCAGAAGGCGGCAGCACTGGGCTACGGCACCCTTGCGGCAGTCTCGGCACCGACCGCCGCTGCCGTGCGCCTGGCAAGCAGGTTCAACCTGACCCTGGTCGGCTTCCTGCGCGATGGCCGATGCTCGATCTACAGCCACCCCGAAAGACTGCAAGGATTCCCAAAATGAACCCCGATCACCTGATCAAGATGGCCAACCAGATCGGTGCCTTCTTCGAGGCCATGCCCGACCGCGAGCAGGCGGTGAAGGACGTCGCCGGCCACATCCTGCGCAACTGGGAGCCGCGCATGATCCGCGAGCTGCGCGACCACGTCGCCGCCGCCGGCGACCAGGAGCTTAAGGGCATCGTGCGCGACGCCTTGTCGCAACACCTGCATTGATCCAGCCACCACCACAAGGGATTCCAGCATGAGCAAGAAGATCGTCCTCAAGGCAGGCGAAGCCACCGTCTACACCCCCGGCAAGGATGTCACCGCGGCGATGCCCGAACTCATCATCGGCGCCGTCGACGGTCCCGTCGGCACCGCCTTCGCCAGCATGATGGCGCAGAGCAAGGGCCACACGGCCATGTTCGCCATCCGCGACCTCAACCAGATGGTGCGCCCCGCCACCATCATGGTGCCCAAGGTCACGCTCAAGGATGCCTTCACCATCGAACTCTTCGGCGGCGTTGTCCAGGCGGCCACCGCCGACGCCGTGCTCGACTGCGTCATCGAGAACATCATCCCGCGCGAGCAGGCCAACGACCTGTGCATCGTCACCCTGGTCTGGATCGACCCCGGCGTCGTCAAGGAAGGCCAGTCACTCGACAAGGCCGACATGTACCGCAACAACTACGAAGCCACCAAGCTCGCCATCAAGCGCGCCCTCAACGACGAACCCAGCATCGACGAACTGATCAAGAACCGCCACACCATCAAGCATTGCCTTTGGGAAGAAAGCTGGGAGAAGTAGGCCGCAGGCGGATCGCGGCCGTCTAGACCCATACGGCACCAACGGCCGGCGATCGGCTGCGCTGGCGATCACCTGCCTTTCGAGCCAAGCCGGGCAGCGGCGCCATTAATTCCAGACGGCTTGCCAGAATTGACAATAAGTCGTCTAATCCCGTTCGGATATGCGAAACCCGTACGGCACCCCCGCTCACCCGACTCTCCCGACATCTGCCCAGGCAAATGCGATTCCGCGTCTCCGGCCGGAGGCAGGCCCCACTATTCGGCGGCAAGCGATTGAACTAACAGGGATCGGACGCCTTAGGCGTCCGAAAGGACGGAGAACTTTCCGTCATTCGTTAGGCGCCACAATTTCAAGTTGAACTAAACCGCTGACGCGGTGGTGGGGCGATCCACTGCCGCGTTTTGCATTTCAGGTGTTTCAGTTGTTCGATCCTGTCCTTCGGGAATGTTCCCGAATTGACGAGGAGAACGACATGACTGAACTGCGTCGGCGG
>JBGOZF010000016.1:0-74094 GCA_041480065.1 Rhodocyclaceae bacterium | reverse complement strand
GCCGGCCTCGGTGGAGACGAGGTCGACGACGTACTCGTAGGTCGTGGAGAGCGCATTGCGGCCTTTGAAGCGGACCGGCATGAAACGCTTGTCGGCGTGCTTGGCGATGCGGATGCGGATCAGGCGGGTTTGGTCGTCGAACTGTACGGGGGATGCGAACATGGGGTGACGAGAGCATGCGATTGAGGTGGCGGCAGTCTACACTCCGGCGTCATGTCTGACCATATCGCTTTGGATAGATATGGCCCCGAAGGCCGGCAGCATCGGCCAGGACAAGTTTCCCCGCGGCCGGGATGATAGCGTTGGCCGCGGTATCCGGTTATGCTGGAGTAATTGCCGGAAGCTCGCCGGCTTCCGTTTCCCGCTCGCCTTTCGCATTCGTGAGCAGTTGATCTTCATTGGAGCGTGTGCCATGCCCCCGATTCCGCCACCGCCGCCCCCGACCAGTCCTCTACTGACCGCGGGCAACGCTCGCCAAGTGGCTGCGGCAAACGGTATCCCAGTGGAGCCTCTGGCGTTCGGGGCGGCCGTGAACGCGTGCATCAACGCCGGTCCTCGCCTCCATCCGGTCGAGGCGCGCAATGCCGGGATCGTAGCCACCTGCCGGCGCTGGTTGGAGAAGCTTCCCGGCGGCGGATCGGTCCTGCACGAACTCGGCGACTCCAACCATCGCCTCAAAACCGTTGCCGGGCTGTTGGCGGCGGCCATGGACGCCGATCCTGTGCGCCCGGAACGCCATCCCGGAGAGGCCGGCATTTCGGAGTACAACAGGGTCCGTGCGTGGTTTGCGGCTCCCCCTTTGATGTTCTGGACGCGGCCCCATGCGTTCATCGAGACCACTGAAGCGCTGGACAGGATGCTGATCGCCTCCGATCTCGGCGACGATCTGCCGGCCAGTCTTCTGCGGCCGCCGTTTCCTGCCTGCTACGTACGCTTCGGCCGCTCGGTTCAACGGCTCCTTGCACCCGATAACTACTGGCCGGGCAGCTACCCGGCACGACCGCAGGGGGTGTACGTCTTCGAGACGACGCGGGACTCGATGCGCACGCTCGCCTTGGCGGCCATGCACGATCTGCCCGGCGAATCTGCGATGGGGATGACCTGTCTCGACTTCCTCATCCGCGACGAGGCGCAGCCTCTCAACGACAACATTCTGGCTGCAGTAACGGATGGATCGGCCGGGGATCGTTCCGCCGATCTGGCCCTGCTGCAAACGGTGGCCAAGGTGTTCCTCTACATGGCATCGCCCCAGGCGGTGATGGTGGAGGAGCGGCACTCGTCCGAGGCACTGAATAAGTTGAGTCGACTAGGCCCGAAGAAGGCGGCGAAGTTGCAGCGCCAGCTACCCGATCTCTACGACCGCATTCTGCTCGGCCCGAGCGAGATCCCGGGCCACGGCCATGGCGAAGTTTCGCCTCACCTGCGGCGTGGGCATTTCAGGATGCAGCCCCACGGCCCGCAGATGTCCCTGCGGAAGTTGATGTTCATCGCGCCGACCTGGGTGCGCGCCGACAAGCTGGGGGCACCGGGCAACGAGTAGGCCGAGTATCCGCATAGCGTAGGACGTTACTCGCACTACCCCAGCGAACCTCAAACCCGGGGAAGGTGTAAACCTCGCCCGTCATTGTCGAATCTGTTCAGCGCGCCTGGCTGAGCGCGGCGATGCGATCCTCGATGCTCGGGTGGCTGGCGAACAGGCTGACCGTCTTGCCGGCGATACCGGCAGTGGCGAGGCCCGAGGGCAGCGGCTCGGGGCTGAGGCCGCCCAGGCGCTGCAGGGCGGCGATCATGTTGCGCGGGCCGCCTTCGAGCTTGGCGGAGCCGGCGTCGGCACGGTATTCGCGCTGGCGCGAGAACCAGGCGACGATCATGCTGGCGAGGACGCCGAGCGCGATCTGGCAGACGATCACGGTGATCGTGTAGCCGATGCCGGGGCCGGAGCGGTCGTCACCGCGGCGCAGGAAGCTGTCGACCATGAAGCCGATGACGCGCGAGAGGAAGAAGACGAAGGTATTGACCACACCCTGGATCAACGTCAGCGTCACCATATCGCCGTTGGCGATATGGCTGATCTCGTGCGCGAGCACGGCTTCGGCCTCCTCCTTGGTCATGGCCTGCAGGAGGCCGGTGGAGATGGCGACCAGGGAGTTGTTCTTCGTCGCGCCGGTGGCGAAGGCATTGGCCTCGCCTTCGTAGATCGCCACTTCCGGCATCGCCAGGCCGGCAGCCTTGGCCAGGCGGCCGACGGTATCGACCAGCCAGTACTCGGTGGTGTTCTGCGGCGTTTCGATCACCCGGGCACCCGTCGACCACTTGGCCATGGTCTTGGACACCAACAGCGAAATGAAGGCGCCGCCGAAGCCGAAGACGGCGGCGAAGCCGAGCAGCGCGGGGAGGTTGAGGCCGTTGGCGGTCAGATAGCGGTCGACGCCGAGCAGGCTGGCGACGATGGACAGCACCACCATGACGGCAAGGTTGGTGGCGATCAGAAGGAATACGCGTTTCATGCACTTGTCTCCATTCGGAAATCCATCCGGCGGCGATTATCCCGCCGAATGGGCAACAAATGGGGGCGCCGCGCTACTCTTCAAGCAGCCCGAGCTTGCCGGCCAGCCACTTGGTGGACGTGGCCTGGATCAGAATGGTCATCAGGATGGCGATGAATGTCACCGAGGCGATCAGCTTCGCCTCCGGCGCGCCCATGCCGAGCAGCAGGCCCGCCAGGGCGCCGGGGATGACGCCGGTCTCGCGCGTCCAGCACATGAAGAGCATTTCCTTGAAGCTCCACTTGGCGCGGCGGTCGGGCAGCGCGCAGAGAAAGACCGTGACCGGGCGCGCAACGAGCATGAACACCGTCACCACGACCACGCCGCCGATCAGGTACTTGTTCATCAGCCCGAAATCCACTTGCGCGCCGAGCAGGATGAAAATAAACATGCGCATGATGAAGGCGGTGGTGGCGATGAAGTCTTCCAGCTTCTCCTGGCCGCCCTGCTCCATCTCGAAGCCGAACGCATCCTTGTTGCCGAGCATGATGCCGAACACGAACACCGCCATGAAACCGCTGGCCTGGAGGCCGTCGGCGCCCAGGTAGGCGCCGAGCACGGCCATCAGCGTCACCACCGGCGCGTATTCCTGGAAGAAGCCATATTTCTCATGCGCGATCAGGAGCGCCGCAAGGTAACCGAGTATGCCGCCGGCAAGGAAACCGAGCCCTGCCTGCTTGACGAGGTCGATCAGGGCACCGCCCACCGAGAACTCGCCGTGGCCCATGGCGATGCCCAGCACCGCGAAGGTGGCGATGGCGCCGGTGGCGTCGTTGAAGGCGGATTCGGACATCACGGTCTGGGCGACGCGATCCTTGATCTTCACCTGCTTGAACACGGGCACCAGTGTCGCCGGATCGGTCGAGGCGATGGTCAGTGCGAGCAACAGGGCCACGATGACCGGCAGCGAGAAGACGTAGTAGGCGGCAACGGCCGTGATCGCTCCGGTGATCAGCACGCCCACGGTAGCCAGGATGACGATCGTGATCCACACCTCCTTCAGCACCTTGAGACGCAGCGTGGCGCCGCCGTCGAACAGGATGTAGCTGGCGCCGAAGATGAGGATGATCTGGTTGAGCGCCGAATCGGCCCCGATGGTGACGAGACCGCTGACTTCCGGCCCCAGCACCATGCCGACCAGCAGGAACACCGCCACGTCCGGCACCTTGAGCTTGCGCGCGATCAGGCCGAAGGCAGTACCGACGGCCAGGATGACGGCGAAGGTGTACAGGACATGCTTGGCGAGTTCGATGGCGGCAGAGGATTCCATGTTGGCGGACTTACAATAGTCGTGAAGGTGCTCGATTCTAGCAATCGCAGCCCTCGCCACATACCGCCGCCCCTGAACAATGCACTCTTTCCTGCTCGATGTTCTGCTCCTGCTCACCGCGGCGGTCGCGGCGGTCGCGGTGGTGCGCCATTTCCGGATTCCCGCGGTGCTCGCCTACCTCGCCATCGGCATTGCCCTCGGCCCCCACGGCGGCCATGTGCTGGCGGAAAACGAGCAGGTCGGCGCCTTCGCCGAGTTTGGCGTCGTCTTCCTGATGTTCTCGATCGGGCTCGAATTCAGCCTGCCGCGCCTGCACGCGATGCGCACGCTGGTGTTCGGCTACGGCAGCGCGCAACTGGTACTGACGACGCTGGGCGGTGCGCTGGTCGCCGGGTTCGGCTTTGGCCAGGATTGGCGTGCGGGCCTCGCGGTCGGCCTGGCGGTGGCAATGTCGTCGACGGCCATCGTCGCCAAGCTGCTCTCGGATCGTTTCGAATTACACTCGCGCTCGGGCCGCCAGACCATGGGCGTGCTGCTGTTCCAGGATCTGGCCGTCGTCCCCTGCCTGATCCTCTTGCCGGCCCTGGCCAACCCACCCGAGGATCTGGCGCGCTCGCTGGCCCTTGCCATCGCGCAGGCCGCGGCCGTGCTGGCGGTGCTGATCTGGGTCGGTCAGCGCCTGATGCGGCGGCTTTACGACGCCGTGGCGGCGCGCCGTTCCGAGGAGTTGTTCGCGCTGGCCACGCTGTGGATCGTCGTCGGGCTGGCCTACGCCACCGGCACGGCCGGGCTGTCGCTGGCGCTGGGCGCCTTCGTCGGCGGCATGCTGATCTCGGAAACCATTTATCGCCACCAGGTCGAAGCCGACATCCGCCCGTTCCGCGACATCCTGCTCGGGCTGTTTTTCGTCACCGTCGGCATGATGCTCGACGTCGGCTTCGTCGTCGCGCATCTTGGCCACCTGCTGCTCGCCGTGCTGCTGCTGGTCGCCGGCAAGGCTGCGGTGGTGCTGCTCATCTCCCGCATCGCGAACAACCCCTTCGATATCGCCCTGCGCACCGCGGCCCAGATCGCCCAGGCCGGCGAGTTCGGGCTGGTGCTCATCGGCCTCGCGTTCCAGCTCAAGCTCATCGGCGAGGACGTCTTCCAGGTCACGCTGTCGGCCATGCTGGTATCGATGTTCCTGGCGCCCTTCCTGATCGAGCGCGTCGCCCGCCTGGGCGGCGAACTGGCGCGCGGCGACTGGGCGCACAAGGCCAAGGCGATCCACGAGATCGCCGTCGCCGGCTTCGCCATGGAGAACCACGCCATCATCTGCGGCTATGGCCGCACCGGCCGGCGCGTCGGCAGTTTCCTGAGCGGCGAGTCGATTCCTTTCCTCGCCCTCGATGTCGATCCGCAGCAGGTCAGGAAGCCGGCGTCCGAAGGCGGGCGCGTCGCCTTCGGCAGCGCCGACCGGGCGGAAGTGCTCCAGGCCGCCGGCCTCGCCAGGGCGCGCGTCGTGGTGATCGCCTACCCCGACGTGCCCTCGGCCGAGCGCGTGCTGCGCGTGATACGCCGTCAGCGGCCGGATGTGCCGGTGGTCGTGCGCGCGCCCGACGACACCAGCGTCGCCCGCCTCAAGCAGGCCGGCGCCACCGAAGTGATTCCCGAGGTGCTGGAAGGCAGCCTGATGATCGCGGCCGAGACCATGGCCCAGTTGGGCATACCGGTCGAGCATGCGCTGGCGCGCGTGCGCGCCGTGCGCGCCGAGCGCTACGCGACGCTGCGCGAGTTCTACGGTGGCGATGACAAGCCAACGCAGTAATGTCGGGATCTCCTGGCACCAACTGAGCACGCACGAGGCGACACGAAAGCAGGCAGTCGCACCAGCCGTTGGCCTGTCCGAAGAGGAGGCCACGGAGCGCCGGGGCCACCACGGCCCCAACCGGCCGATGGGCCGGCGCGGCCGCGGGGCCGGGCGCCGCCTGCTCGACCAGGTGGTGCTACCGCTGGGCTGGTACTGATCGCCTCCGGCATCGTCACCGCGGCACTCGGCGAATGGGTCGATGCCTCGGTCATCATGGGCGTGGTCGTCTCCCTCGCCGCAGGCGACAAGGTGCCGGCCGCCCTGCTCTGGCGCACCGCCCTGGTCGGCGCCCTGATGCTGCTCGGCTCGTTCGGCCTTTTCGAACTCGTGCAGGCGCAAAGGCGCAGCCTCGCAGAGGCGCGCACCTTCGCCGCCAATGCCTTCGTGATGGTGGAGATCTTCTATCTCTTCAACTGCCGGTCGCTCACACACCCGACCTGATCACCTGCTTCCCGGCTCGCCACCTACGGCATCGCCTCCCCCTGACGCCGCCCGAGGAGTCGAAACCCATCTTCGAATCAGGGTCGATCCTCCCTCCTTTTTTCACGAATCTTTACAGTCGGCGACCTCGCAAGAGATGCCTTCGCCGCAACGCGCTGTTATGACGAAGGTTCTAGCGATTGGCATGAAAGATGCGTATTACCAAAGCGACATCAGGGCAGCACGAACAGACCCCAAGGAGAGACGATATGAGAACCAGACAGAAGATACTTTCGATCGCAGCATTGGCTGCCGCCATAGGCTGCACGGGCGTCGCAAACGCCGGACCGACGATGCAGAGTTTCACTACCTTGCCGTCGCCGAATTGCGGCCTGAGTCAGACGAACAACTGCATCCAGTTCGGCGACTTTACCGTCTATTCGCTCGGACTTCTTTACACGCAAGCCTACTTTGCGCAACACGGAAGTTTTCCCACCACCAACCCCAATCCCGGCAAACCGTTCTACGTCGCGTCCGACCCAGGGGAACTCGGCAGGGACGGATACATCGTCTATGGGACGGGAACGAACAATAACAATGTCGTCACCAACGGCAACGGACGCCTGATCGATGATGCCCAACAGCAACCGACCGGTTCCGGATCGCATCCGCCGTTCGTCGTTGGTGCCGCTACCGAGACCACCCCGACTTTCACTGGGGACGACCCGGCCCGTTGGAGCGGAACCCTGTCGGCGATTCGTACAGAGCTTGCTGCAGGATCGGCACCCGACGGCAAGTTCGTCATCTATTTCAATCTGAACGAAACGGGCACCGATGGGCTAGCCGGCATCGACCTCCTGACATGGTTCCACGTGTCACTGATCGACAAGGAAGGCATCCTGCCCGAGCTCAACTACTACCTCACGGGCAAGCCGGGATCGACCGATACTCCCAATGTGGGCAACGACAGCGATCCCAATTGGGTGACGGTGACCGGTACGATCTGTGTATCCGCAACGGCTGGCTTCCTGAGTTTCGGCCCTTGCGACGCGGCCCAGAAAGCCCTGGGCGGCAAGGATGTAAACGAGAACCTCGGCCAAAACACAGCCGCATTCGCCATCTACAACGCCGACCTTTCGGACATGGTGCTGAACTCCGATTACGACTACATCCAGGGCAACTGGATGTTCTCGAACATCAACAACGGTTACGAACAGGAATTCAGCGCGCTGACACCGATGGGGCAAAACGTCCCCGAGCCGAACAGCCTGCTGCTCGTGGCACTTGGGCTGGGCACGTTTAGTCTCATGGGGGCTCTCCGCAAGACCGCTCGGGTCTGAGCGCGCCGCCAAGGGAGGGAAGTCATTGAAGACGCGCACGCAAGTCATTGCGTGCGCATTCCTCAACCGAAGAGCCGAAGCGCTCCAACACGGCAGCGTCAGCGCGCTCGGCATGCTGATCGTCGGCGCCGAGAAGCGCTGGCGGCGACACCTGTCAGGCCGGGTTTAGCGCCATCGTCCCCTGCCCCGCCGGTGGCGGACGACCAGGTACCCACCCACCATGCCGCCGAGATGGGCGAAGTGCGCCACTCCCGCCTGCGTGCCGGTCACACCGAGCAACAGTTCGAGGCCGGCATAGACGACCACGAACACCCGGGCCGGCATGGGAATGGGCGGAAAGAGCAGCATCACCGTCCGGTTCGGGAAGAACATCCCGTACGCAAGCAACAGCCCGAAGATGCCGCCCGACGCGCCCACCGTCGGATAGATGCTGCCGGTCAGGCCGCTGACCAGCAACTGCATGATCGCGGCAGACAGCACGCTCGCGAAGTAGAGTTGCATGAGTACGCGTGACCCCAGCACATATTCCAGTTCCCGGCCGAACATCCACAGGCCGAACATGTTGAAGGCCAGATGCGTGATGTTGGCATGCAGGAACGCATAGCTGACGATCTGCCAGGGCATGAAGTTGGCGCCCGGCGGCCACAGGGCGAAGACGGCGAAAGCGTTCTCGCCCATGCCCATTTCCACCAGGAAGCCGATCACCGTCGCGATGATCAGGGTTTGCACGGCTGAGGATGTATTGCGCACCGATGGCCTTCCTTCTGTTTGCCGATACTCGGCGTTGGACGCCGTCGACGCCGTAATCGTTTCCCGGACGAGGCAACGCCGCGGGTCAGAACGCCTGGTCCCAGCGGATCGACAGGCGGATCGCCGAATTGATCAGGCCGACCATGCTGTAGGTCTGGACGAAGTTGCCCCACTGCTCGCCGGTCTTCGGATCGATATGTTCGGCCAGCAGGCCGTGGCGATTGCGATAGCCGAGCAGCCGCTCGAACAGGGCGCGCGCTTCCTCGCGCCGGCCGATGGCGGCCAGCGCATTGACGTACCAGAAGGTGCAGACCATGAACGCGTTCTCGGGCTCGCCGAAATCGTCCTTCTCGACGTAGCGGAAAATGAAATCGCCGCGGCGCAGATCCCGTTCGACGGCATCGACCGTGGCGGCGAAGCGCGGATCGGCGGCATCGACGAAGCCGACTTCTGCCAACAGGAGCAGGCTCGCGTCCATCGCCTCGCCGTCGAAGGTGGAGACGAAAGCGTTGCGTTTCTCGCTCCAGGTGCGCTCGACGATGACGCGATGCAGGACGTCCGCCCGCTCGCGCCAGTAGCTTGTGCTTTCCGCAAGGCCCAGGCGTTCGGCAATCCGGGCCAGCCGGTCGCAGGCCGCCCAGCACATGACGGCAGAGAAGGTATGCACCCGCGCGCTGCCTCGCAACTCCCAAAGGCCGGCGTCCGGCTGATCGAAGCAGACCACGGCCTTCTCGCCCAGCGGCTCCAGGCGGTGGAACAGGGCTTCGGTGCCGCGGTGGGTCAGGCGGTGGTCGAAGAAGATGTGAGTGGCGGCGAGGACGGCCGAGCCGTAGACATCATGCTGGATCTGCCGATAGGCCTGGTTGCCGACGCGCACCGGTCCCATGCCCCGATAGCCGGTCAGCGCTTCGACCGTATGCTCGTCCAGCGCCGTGCGGCCGTCGATGCCATACACCGGCTGCAGCGGACCGCCGGCGGCGTCGGCGGCGATGTTGACGATGTAGCTCAGGTAGCGCTCGAGGGTACGCGTGGCACCGAGGCGATTCAGCGCATTCACCACGAAGTAGCCGTCGCGCAGCCAGCAGTAGCGGTAGTCCCAGTTGCGGCCGCTGCCGGCCGCCTCCGGAATCGAGGTGGTCATGGCGGCGATGACCGCGCCGGTATCGTCGAAGGCATTGAGCTTGAGGGTGATGGCGGCGCGAATCACCGCCTCCTGCCACTCGTAGGGAATGCCCAGGAAGCGCGTCCATTCCTGCCAGTACTGCGCCGTTTCATCCAGGAAACGGCGGCCGACTTCGCCCGCGGCCTCGTGCACCGTCTCATCGGGTCCCAGCAGCAGCGTGAGCTGGTTCTCGAGGAAGAAGGGCGTTTCCTGCAGCACGGCGGTAATGGAGGCGTTGGTCGTCAGCCGCAGCACCTGGTCCGGCATGACATAGCGGATGTGGTGGCTGCCCCAGGTCACGCTCGGCTGCCCGGCGCCGTTGTCGCAGGCCGGCCGCAGGCGGACGGTCAGCCGGGGACTGCCGGAAAGCCGCCTGGCCTGACGCACCAGCATCGTCGGCCGGAACATGCGGCCGTATTGGCCGAACCTCGGCGCGAAGTCGGTCAGTTCGACGCAACCGCCATGGCGATCGAACAGCCGCGTCACCAGGATCGCGGTGTTGTCGAGGTAATGCTGTTCGACGCGGTCCAGGTCGACCAGGTCGATGGCGAAGAAACCGCGGTCCTCGGTGTCCTTGAGCAGGGAACAGAAGACCGGATCGCCGTCGAAGCGCGGGAAGCACCCCCAGACGATGGTGCCGCGCCCGTCCACCAGCGCACCGACGGTGCAGTTGCCGATCAATGCCAAGTCGAGCGTATTCATCCCAAGAACCTCAGTTCGTTCACCGCAAAGGACGCAAAGGACGCAAAGGAAAGCAATCTTGAGCCAAGGCGTGGACCAATCTCACGCCGAGGACCTCCGGAAACCAAAACAACTGTCTTCCTTTGCGTCCTTTGCGTCCTTGGCGGTCGAACTGCTCTTTCCGGAATCATGTCTACCCCGTCAAGGCGCCGGCCAGCCAATTCCGTACGGCCGCCACATTGGCCAGGCGATAGCGCCCGCAACTGCGACCCGGACCGACTTTGATCGATACGCCGCCCGCCCGGTTGATCTCGGCGAAGCCGTGCTCGTCGTTGGCGTCGTCGCCGATGAACACCGGCCGCCGGCCCTGGAAAGGCAGCTCGGCCAGATACTCGCCGATTGCGGTGCCCTTGTCGATGCCCGCCGGCTTCAGCTCGACCACGCGCTTGCCCTTCTGCAGTTCGAGCGTGCTGCCGGCGCCGGCCGCCAGTTGCGCCATCATCCGGTGCGCATAGCCGGCGAGCCTGGGCGCCCGGCGATAGTGCAAGGCCAGCGTCAGTCCCTTGTCTTCGAGCAGCAAGCCGGGATGTCGTTCCAGCGCCGTCGCCAGGGCCGCCTTGATCGCGCACTTGGCTTCCGGCGGCGGCGCATGCATCCAGAGCCGGCCGGCGACGTCGCGCCGCTCGAGTCCGTGCTGGCCGGCCATGGGCAGGCGCAACATGCCGAGACGCTCGTCGAGATCGGACAGCGCCCTGCCGCTGATCAGGGCGACGGCGCCATCGCTGGCCTTGTACAGGCGGGCGATGAGGTCGAGCAGGGCCGCGTCCACGTGGACGGATCCTGGTGTCTCGGCGATGTCGAGCAAGGTGCCGTCGACATCCAGGAAGTAGGCCCAGCCGGTCTCGGCCGCTGGCGGTTGCAGCAACTTCCGGGTGCGCATTCAGACCCCTGCGCCGGCCGTACCCGGCTTGTCGAGCAGACGTCCGCGCCGCCGCATGGCGGCGGCATCGAGCAGCATGCGCCCGGCCCAGCGGTAGACGTTGAATTCGCCGACCAGGCCGCGCATCAGGCGCATGCGATCGCGCTGTTCGGCCGGCGGCATGGTCAGCGCGATTTGCAGCGCGGCAGCGCATTGGTCGACGTCGTAGGGATTCACGATTATCGCTTCGGGCAGTTCGCGCGCGGCGCCGGTGAACTGGCTGAGAATCAGCACGCCGCGGCCGTCGTCGCGCGCGGCGACGAACTCCTTGGCCACCAGGTTCATGCCGTCGTGCAGGCTGCTGACGAAGCAGAACTCGGCAGCCCGGTAGTACTCGTAGACCTGCTGCGGCTCATGGTGCTCGACCTTGAGCACGATCGGCGGCGGTCCACCGCGGCCGAAGCGCTCGTTGATGCGGGCAGCCAGCGCTTTCACCTGCTCCTCATGGCTCTGGTATTCGTCGATGCCGGAGCGCGTCGGAGCGGCAATCTGCACGAAGCTGAAGCGGCCTATCCATTCGGGATTGAGTTCCAGCAGCCGCTCGACGGCACGAAAACGCTCGACGATGCCCTTGGTGTAGTCGAGGCGGTCGACGCCGATACCGATGGCCTGATTGGCGGGCAGATTGTTCAGTTTCCGGATGTCGGCGCGGCACTCTTCCACCGGCTTGCCCACCATCTCGGCGTCCGGCGGCCAGGCAATCGAAATCGGATAGCGCCGCACGGCGGTCAGTTTGCCGCCCAGCGAGACCGTGAACGATTCGCGGTCCACGCGCGCTTCGATGAAGCGGTCCACCGTATCGACGAAGTTGTTGCAATGGAACTGGGTATGAAAACCGAGGATGCTGCTGCCGAGCAGGCCGGCAAGAATCTCCTCGCGCCAGGGACAGATGGCGAAGGCTTCCGGGTTCGGCCACGGGATGTGCCAGAAGGCGATCACGGTCGCGCCGGGCATTTCCTCGCGGATCATCTTCGGCAGCAGCGCGAAGTGATAGTCCTGAACCAGCACGATGGGATTCTCGGTCTTCGCCTCGCCGGCCACGGCCTTGGCGAACTTGCGGTTGACCTCGACGTAGCAGGCCCAGTCGCTGGAACGAAAAGTCGGCCGCACGTGCGCGATGTGGCACAGGGGCCAGAGCCCCTCGTTGGCGAAACCCAGGTAGTAGCCGGCTTCTTCCTCCGGCGTCAGCCAGACCCGGCGCAGTTGGTAGGTCCCGATTCCGGGCGGCACCGCCACACGGTCGTGGCGGTCGACGACCTCGCGATCGGCGGAACCGCTGCCGTGCGCGATCCAGGTGCCGGAACAGGCACGCATGATCGGCTCGAGCGCGGTGACCAGCCCGCTGGCCGGCCGCTGCACTTCGATGCGGTCGCCGCGGCGCTGATGCATGTAGGGCTCGCGGTTGGAGACGACGATGATGTCGTCGCCGCGCAATTCACCGCGCAGAATGGCGCGCAGGCTGTCTGCGGTCCAGGTGATCTGGCTCTCGTCGCGCGCACGGTATTCGGATTCGAGTTCGCGGATCAGGCGCCGCAAATCGGGTGCAATGGGCCGGAATTCGGGCGCACCGACCTTAGTACTCACCGGATCCCTCAGCAGACCCTCGCCGCGCAGCAGCGAGCGCAGGCCGGCCACCCATCCGCGCCAGGACAGTTGGGCGATGATGACCGTGATCAGCGACACGACGGCCGCGAGCCCCATGAAGAAGTAGAAGACGTAGCGCTGGGTCTCCTCGCTGCGGCGCTCGACGAAGCTCATGTCATGCACCAGCACCAGCCGTCCCAAGGGTGCGGCTTCGGTTTCCATGGGTCTTATCGCCACATGCAGCAGCCCATGGGGACTGTGCAGCAGGCGGGCGCTGGGAGCCATCCAGCGATCGAGGTCCTTGCAACGAATCTCCGCCGGCAGCGTACGGCCAGTCAGCGGTTCGCTCAGCGGCGTCGCGCAATAGCCGATGGCGTAAAGGCGCTCGTCCTGTGTGATGCGAAAGAAGAACTCGCTCGTCTTGGCCTTCTTGCCAGCCGCCAACTGTTCCTCCAGCGGCTCCTGGATCGTGTTGGCGATCAGGTCGGCACGGATGTCGACGTCGCGTACGAACCAGCTCAGCGTCATTCGATCGACCAGGGGCGCCACCGCGTAAGCGAAGCCGGCCAGCACCAGGATCAAAGGCAGAACAAAGCGCAGCGACAGCCGCATCAAGCGCCTCCCTCAAATTATTGTCCGGCCCTGTGACCGGGCTGCGGTCTTCCTCTAGGCACCTCCCACGACGATCACATGAACGCGGTAAGGCCCGTGCGCGCCGAGGACGATCGTCTGCTCGATGTCGCCGGTACGGGAGGGGCCGGAAACGAAATTGACGGCTCGCGGCAGTTGCGACAACTCGGCGCGGGCGAGGTTCCAAGCGTCCTCCATGCCGGCGACTATACGGGAGGCGGCCACGACGGCGACATGTGTCTCCGGCAGGAGACTCACCGAGGCCGGCGTCTCGGCGCCGGAAAGCAGCATCAGGGTGCCGGTTTCGGCGATGGCGCAGTAGCTGCCGGTGATTCCCACCTGATCTCCTTCCCTGGCACCGCGCGCCTCGAAGACGATGCCTGCCTGCTGCCACGGATGCCCGCACAGCAGCGGCCAGCCGACCACATGCATGGGCAGGGCGTTCGCTGCCAGGTAGCGGGCCACCGCAGCCGGAACCCCGTTCCATTCGGCCAGCAGGTCGATGGTGCTGGATTGCGCTTCCGACTTGGCGATAAAACGCGCGACCAGATCACCGGCGACTCTCGGCCGCGGCCCCGACTGGCGTGCGGCCAGCCAAGCGTCGATCTCGGCGCCGGCGCTGCGGGCGTTCTCCGTGTTGCGGCCAAGCTTCTCGCGTACCCGGCTCATGATGTCTTCGCGGTTGCTCATCGATACCCCTTCGTTCAAGCCGTGTACCTTAGCGCAGATCAGTTGCGGCGTATTCCGGGCGGTCGTGCTACGTTGCTGCACGTATAGCTTTCGCCCTAAGTTTCGCTAACATCCCAGTCGCAGCCAAAACCCCGCGTGGCCTCATGCGTTTCCTGCAAGTCCGTCGTGGCTTGAACCTGGTCCGGCCTCTCGGCCTGTCCGGCATCGTCTTTGCCTGCGCCATTCTTGCCGTTGGCTACGGGAACGGCGTTGAATGGCTATTCCGCCCGCTAACCGGTGGACCAGCCACCCACCCGCTGACGGCCACCGCCATCGCCTTGCTCGGCTTCGGCATTCTCTGCTGGCGGCCACGCCGCCGGAGCCGACTGCCAACGGTCATGGGCGGGGCTGCATTGGCGCTCGGCGTGCTGCGCCTTGCCGAGATCTCGCTGGACCAGGATCTGCTGAGCACCATCACCCCATTCTACGGGATCGTCCGCGATAGTCAGGCCGCCGGCACCCCGATCGCCACGGGTACCAATACCGCGACCATGGTTGTGCTGCTGTCCGTCGCGCTGATCCTGAACGGCCAACGGAGATTCACCATTGCCCAAGTGCTGGCCTTTCTCGCGCTGGGCTTTCCTCTGGTCTCGATCACCGGATACGCCTACGGGGTAGACAGGTTCTTTGGCCGCATGGCCCTGACCACGGTCGTCGCGGCCTTGCCGGTGGGCGCTGCCATTCTTCTCGCTGGCGCCCACCGGGGCATCCTGCGTTCGATCCTCAGTCCTTGGGTCGGCGGTCGCATCGCCAGAGTCCAGATCCTGCTCGGCTACGTTGTCCCCTTCCTGATCGGATATGCGCTGCTCACCGCTGCGGCCAGGCAACCGGCGGAGTTGTTCGGCCTGTTCATCGTCCTCGTCAGCGCCTTCATCTCCGGCCTGATCGCCTTCTCTGCGGTGATCCAGGAGAACATGGACATGCGCCGGCGCGGCGCGGAACGACGACTGGCGTTCGCCGCCACCCGCGACCCCCTGACCGATCTTCCCAACCGCCGCCTGCTGTTCGACGAGGGCCCGCGCGAACTGGATCGCGCGGCGCGCAACCACTCGCCGGTCTCGCTGCTGATGCTCGATATCGATCACTTCAAGCACTTGAACGACCGCTATGGTCATGGTGCCGGCGATGCCGTCCTCAAGCGTGTCGGCGAACTGATCCGGGGTGAATTGCGCCGGCAGGACCTGCCTGCCCGCTATGGCGGCGAGGAATTCGTGGTGTTGCTGCCGGACACGCCGGTCGAAGGCGCGGCCCGGCTGGCAGAGATGCTGCGTCAACGCATCGCGGAGGAATGCTTCGCATGCTTCGAAGGCGATGCCTTCGCCGTCACCGTTTCCGTCGGATGCGCGGAAAACCAGGACAGCAACAAGTTCCCTGGCTTGCTCAGCCTTGCCGATGACGCGCTCTACCGCGCCAAAGCGCTCGGCCGCAATCGGGTCGAACTCGCCGGCCCGGTGTGACTCAGACGACCCGGTTCCTTTCCTCGCCACGCACGAACGCTTCGATATTGGCTATCAATTGATCGGCCAGGGTCTGCATGGCCTTGTCGGAAGCCCAGCCGACATGCGGCATCAGGATGAAGTTCGGCAGGTTCAATTCCAGCAGCGGATTGCCGTCGCGCGGCGGCTCCTTCGAGAGCACATCGAACCCGGCGCCCGCGATTCGGCCTTCTTTCAGCGCTTGCGCCAGCGCGGCTTCGTCGACCAGGCCACCGCGGGCGGTGTTGATGAGTATCGCCTCGCGCTTCATGGCCGAGAGTTCCGCAGCGCCGATCATGCCGCGCGTTTCCGCGTCCAGCGGGCAGTGCAGTGAGATGACATCCGCCTCGGCCAGCAGTTGCGCGAACGAGACGTAGCCTTCGCGCACGGCAGCGGCACCCTTGCGCTCGCCCCAGATCACGCGCATGCCGAACGCCTCCGCCAGCCGGGCGACGCCCTGGCCGAGCGATCCGCGGCCGATCAGGCCGAGCGTCGAACCATGCAAGTCGCGAATCGGATGATCGAAGAAACAGAACTGCGGCGACCGCTGCCACTTGCCGGCGGCCAGATCGGCGCGATAGGCCAGCAACTGCCGACGCAGCGCCAGCACCATCATCAGTACATGCTCGGGCACGGTCTGCGCCGCGTAGCCGCGGATGTTGGTCACCGGCAGCTTGTGCTGCCGGCACCAGGCGAGGTCGATGTTGTCGGTGCCGGTGGCGGCCTCGGCGATCAGCTTCAGATTCGGCAAGCGCGCCAACAAATCGCCGGCAAGCACGACCTTGTTGACGATGATGATGTTGGCATCCTTGACGCGCTCGAAGACCTCGTCCGGTCCGGTACGCGGAAATTCCTGCCAGACGTGCGCGAATGCGGGCCGCCGCACCTCGGCGCGGATGGAATCCTTTTCGAGGTAGACGATGCGTTCCACTAGGCAAGAACCCCAGTTCATTCACCGCAAGGAACGCAGAGGACGCAAAGGAAGGCCAGATCGAGGACAAATCGGATACCGCCCAGACGGTGTGTCGATTCCGAAGTCCAGTCGCTTGTTTTCCTTGGCGTCCTCTGCGTCCTTTGCGGTGTAAATGCTTTCCGCACGATTAGCGCTTGCCCGTCCGGTACAACTCGCGGAAAGTACGCCCCTCGGGCGCCGGGAAATCCCGTCCCAGCGTCCATTCCGGCGCTGCGGAAAGCACGCCGATGCGGTCGCGCCCGTCGGCAAGCCAGTTGAGATAGCGCACGCCGAACCAGGTGGCGAGCGCGTAGAGTTTCGGTCGCGCCGCGACCCAGGCCCAGGCCTTGAAGGCAAGGCGCTCGGTCAACGGTCGCAGCTTCGTCTCGACCTGCTTCTCGCGCAGCCGGCGCAGCAGTTCCGGCAGCGGGATCTTCACCGGACAGACGACACCGCACTGGTTGCACAGCGTCGCGGCATGCGGCAGATCGAGGGCCTTGTCCATGCCGGCGAAGAGCGGCGTCAGCACCGAGCCCATCGGCCCCGGATAGACCCAGCCGTAGGCGTGGCCGCCGATGGTCTGGTAGACCGGGCAGTGGTTCATGCAGGCGCCGCAGCGTATGCAGCGCAGCATCTCCTGGAACTCCGACCCGACGACGTCGGCTCGACCGTTGTCGACGAGGATGAAGTACAGATGTTCCGGGCCATCGGATTCATCGCCTTGCTTGACGCCGGTGAGCAGCGACACGTAGTTCGAGATCGACTGGCCGGTGGCCGAGCGCGTGAGAAGACGCAAGAGCAGCGACAGGTCTTCGAGCGTCGGAATCACCTTCTCGATGCCGGTGACGACCACATGCACGCGCGGCAGCGTGGTGACCATGCGACCGTTGCCTTCGTTGGTCACCAGGGCAACCGAGCCGGTCTCGGCGACCAGGAAGTTACCGCCGGAAATGCCCATGTCGGCGGTCAGGAAGTGCTCGCGCAGCGCCTCGCGAGCTTCGCGCGTGAGTTCCGGGATGTCGGTCTTGCGCGGCTTCTTGTGCGTGCGCTCGAAGAGGTCGGCGACCTCGTCGAGGCTCTTGTGGACGACCGGCGCGATGATGTGCGAGGGCGGTTCGTTGTCGTTGATCTGGAGTATGTATTCGCCCAGATCGGTCTCCACCGGCTGTATGCCGGCTGCTTCCAGCGCCTGGTTGAGGCCCGCTTCCTCGGAGAGCATGGACTTCGATTTGACGGCCTTCTTCACGCTATGCCGGCGCGCGATCTCGGCGACGTGACGGCAGATCTCGGCGCCGTCCTTCGCCCACAGCACCTTGGCACCGCGCGCCGTGGCGGCGGTTTCGAATTTCTCGAGCCAGAGGTCGAGGTCCTTCAGCACGCGGTCGCGCACCTGCCGCGCGGCTTCGCGGGTGCCTTCGAAATCATCGATCTCGACGATGGCGGCCGCACGCTTGTCGACGAACTTGCTCTTGGAGGTGCGCAGATTGGCCTGGAGCACCGGGTTGGCCAGCGATGCGGCGGCATTGGCCTTGAACTTCATGGAGCGGATCTGCATTACTTCTCTCCGGCCAGCACTTCGGCAATGTGCAGCACGCGGGTCCTGTCGTCGCCCATGCGGCGCAGCTTGCCCTCGATGCTGAGCAGGCAGCCGAGGTCGCCGCCGACGATGGCGTCGGCGCCACTCGACATGGCCCTGGCGCACTTGCGTTCGGCAATGGCGGCCGACACCTCGCCGAACTTCACCGAGAAGGTGCCGCCGAAGCCGCAGCATTCCTCCGCAGCTTCCATCTCCTTGAGCTCCAGGCCCGGCATGCGGGAAAGCAGTTGCCGAGGCTGGCTCTTGATCCCCAGGCTGCGCAGGCCGGCGCAGGAGTCGTGGTAGGTGATACTGCCGCGGAAACCGCCGGGCGGTTGCTCCATGCGCGCGACGTTGACCAGGAAATCGGTCAGTTCGAATACCCGTGGCGCCAGGGCGACGGCGCGGCCGTGCCATGCCGGATCATCGGCAAGGAGGCCCGGGTATTGGTTGCGGATGTGGTCGGCGCAGGACCCAGAGGGCGCCACCACATAGTCGTATCCTTCGAACTCGGCGATCACCTTCTTCGCCAGGGCCGCGGCAGAAGCGCGGTCGCCGCCGTTGAATGCCGGCTGGCCGCAACAGGTTTGCGTCTCCGGCACCACGACTTCGCAGCCGGCGGCTTCGAGCAGCCGGAGGGTGGCAAAGCCGATGCGCGGACGCATCATATCAACGAGGCAAGTGACGAACAGCGCAACGCGCAAGTGTTTCTCCTGTGATTATCGACAGCGCGGACGTTCCGCATTGTGGCATACTTCTACCGCCATCCAGGAGGCCGAGCCCATGTCTTTCCCTGCACCGCAGGTCGCCGAAAGCAAGAATCCTATCCAGGTCATCGAGCGGATGATGAAACTGCTCGACGTGCTTTCGTACTATCACGATCCCGTGAGCCTGAAGCAACTGGCACTGGAGACCGGGCTGCATCCTTCGACGGCCCATCGCATCCTGGCCGCCATGTCGGCAACGGGATTCGTCGAGCGCGCGGAGCCTGGAACCTACCGACTCGGCATCCGGCTGCTGGAACTCGGCAACCTGGTCAAGTCGCGCATCAACATTCGCGATTCGGCGATAGCGCCGATGCAGCAGTTGCATGAACAGATCGGCGAAAGCGTCAATCTGGGCGTGCGCCAGGGCGACGAGATCGTCTACGTCGAACGTACGTCAAGCGGACGTTCCTCGATACGCGTGGTGCATCTGGTCGGGGCCCGGGCGCCCCTGCATGTCACCGCAGCCGGCAAGCTCTATCTGGCCGAGGACAGCCGCGACAAGCTGCGCGAGTACGCGCGCCGAACCGGACTGCCGGGATTCACGGCCACCTCGATCACCGCGCTGCCCGCCCTGGAAAAGGAAATAGAAAGAGTACGCCGCCACGGCGTCGCCTACGACAACGAGGAAATCGAACAGGGCCTGCGTTGCGTCGCCGCGCCAATCAGGGACGATTCAGGGGAGTTGGTCGCCGGCTTGTCGGTATCGGCGCCCGCCGATCGCTACAACCCGGAATGGGCGGCCTTGCTGAAGACGACGGCCGACGGCATCTCGATAGCCATCGGCCACATCAGGCCCGGCAAGTAGACCAATAGATCAGGTCGTCTGGCCCTGCGCCAGCGAGGCGTGTTCGATCCAGCGGCGGATGCGATTGGCGTCGCCGATGCGCGTCAGCTTGCCTGCGGAATCGAGCAGCACGATGATGGTCGGTTTGTTCCTGACCCAGGCCTGCATCACCAGGCATTTGCCGGCTTCGCTGATGTAGCCCGTCTTGGAAAGGCCGATGTTCCATTCGGCACTGCCCACCAGCTTGTTGGTGTTGTGGAACATGCGCGGCCGCCCGGCGACGGTCACCTCGTACTCGGGCGTGGTGGTGAACTCGCGGATCAGCGGGTATTCATGCGCGGCAGCAACCAGCCCCGTCAAATCGCGCGCGCTGGAAACATTGGCGGACGTAAGCCCGGTCGGATCCTCGAAGTGGGTTTCCGTCAGCCCGAGCGAGCGCGCCTTGCCGTTCATGGCAGCGACGAAAGCCTGACGGCCGCCGGGGTAATTGCGTGAGAGGGACGAGGCAGCGCGGTTCTCCGAAGCCATCAGGGCCAGGCGCAGCATTTCCTCGCGAGTAAGTTGACTGCCAACCCTGAGATGCGAGTGGGAACCCTTGAGGGTATCGACGTCGTCCTGCTCGATGGTCAACAGGTCGTTCAGGCCGGGCTTCGCATCGAGGACGACCATGGCCGTCATCAGCTTCGAAATGGATGCGATCGGCACCACCGCGCCGGCGTTCTTCTCGAACAGGACCGCGCCGTTCGACTGATCGGTGACCAGCGCCGATGCCGAGCGCAGAACCGGATCATGGCCATCAGCCGCCACCGTCGAGTCCTCGTTCGAGGCAAGCTGCTTGTGCTTCGATTTCTTGTGATGCCTTATCGTGACGTGCATCTTTGCCGCGGCCTTCTTCTCCTTCACGTGCCGCTTGCTAACGCTGCTCTGCGTGCCGGTTGCTGCCACGGAATCGCCGGCAGCGATTCCGAAGGACAGGCCGACTACGGCCATCAGCAGGATCAAGGCCTTTCTCATGCACCCCTCCGTTGCAGTATCACTAAAGTTTAACATCGGCTTTAGCGCCGCAAACTTTAATATAGATGATTATGCTAACAAATCAATAGGGGTACAAGAGAAACTTCAGTTGGCGTCGAGATCGAGCCGAAGGAACGCGATTATCTCGCCGGCGCGAGCCATGGCATCGCGATAGCCAAGATCGATCAACGCGCGGGTATAGGCCGATTCGAACAACAGGTAGCTGGCGAAAGCGCCGCCGCCACGCTCGGCAGCACCGATGCCCCGCAGCAGGCTGCGCGTCGCCCAGGGCAGCTTGCCGACGTAATCGATGGCGAGGAAATCCAGGCGTTCCGACGGCTCGATCACCATCAACTCTATGGGTCGCCAGCGGATCCCCTCCTGCTTGCGGGTCTCTTCGGGTATCAGGGATACCAGCCGGTTGACCTGGTCCATGCGCTCGAGATCCGCCGACAGGCTGTCGATATAGATCCCGGACAGCACATGACCGGCGGTCTCGGCTAGGCCGGGGTAATGATCGCCGGGCAAGCGCTCGCCGTCGGGAACCGTCATGCGCCCGGTGCTGATGACCAGAATGCGATCGGCGCCGAGGCGGATCGCCGGTGACAGCGGCACCAGTTCGCGCATCACGCCGTCGCCGAAATATTCGCGATGCAGCTTCACCGCCGGGAACAGGAAGGGCACCGCCATGGAGGCCATGATGTGCTGCACGCCCAGGCTCACATGGGCGCCGCCCCACTGCATGCGCTGCCACGGCTCGAGGTCGGCCCGGCCCTGGAAGAAGCTGACGCATTGCCCGGACGTGTAGCCCGAGCAGGTGATGCTGAGCGCGTGTATCGCATGGTTGGCGATGGCGTGCTCAAGGCGTACGAAATCCAGCCGCTTGGTCAGCAGATCGTCGAGCGGGCGATTGTCGAACAGCGCCCGCGGGCCGGTGGCGAGCAGCCAGCCCAAGCTGAGCGCGCCCAGCCAGCGACCGCCCGAAACGGCCACGCCCAACGGATCCGCGCGATAGATGTCGCCGGCGTGCAACTCGCTCCAGAAAGACTCGAGCGCATCCACGCCGGCGCCGAAATCCTCGGCGGCAATGGCGAGACTGGTGGCATTGAGAGCGCCGCCCGAGACACCGCAAAGCAAGGGGAATGGATTCCGGCGCGGGTCCGGCATCAGTTCCCGCAGCGCCTTCAGAACGCCCACTTCGTAGGCCGCGCGGGCGCCGCCGCCGGACACGACCAGCGCGGTCATGGGGCCGACCGGATGCATCATGGCTGCACCCGCGCCTGCTGCTGCGCGGCTTCCACCGACAGCAGCGCCGTGACGTTGACGATGCGCCTGACGGTCGCCGTCGGCGTCAGGACATGCACCGGCCGAGCCGCACCGAGCAGCATCGGCCCGACCGTGAGGCCATCGCCGGCGGCGGTCTTGAGCAGATTGAAGGCGATGTTGGCGGCGTCCAGCGTCGGCATGACCAACAGGTTGGCGGCACCCTTGAGGCGCGAGGGCGGGAAGACCTGGCGGCGGATTTCTTCCGAGAGCGCGGCATCGCCGTGCATTTCGCCTTCCACTTCCAGTTGCGGCGCGCGTTCAATGATCAGTTGCAGCGCCCGGCGCATCTTGTTCGCGGTTGGCGTGTGCTCGGTACCGAAGAAGGAGTGGGAAAGCAGCGCGACTTTCGGCGCCAGGCCGAAGCGCCGCAATTCTTCGGCGGCCAGCACGGTCATTTCCGCGATCTGCTCGGCGCTCGGATCGTAATTGACGTAGGTGTCGCAAATGAACAGCGTCCGGCTGGGCAGGACGAGCATGTTCATGGCGTAGAAGTTCTCGACGCCCGGCCTGCGGCCGATCACCTGCTCGATGTATCTCAGGTGCGGCCGATAGTGGCCGACGGTGCCGCAGAGCAGGGCATCGGCATAGCCGTGTTTCAGCAGCATGGCGCCGATCAGCGTCGTGCGCTTGCGCATTTCCATCTTGGCGTCCTCGACCGAGACGCCCTGGCGGCAGGCGAAGTTGTAGTAGTCCTGCCAGAGGTCCTTGTAGCGGCTGTCGGAGTCCGGGTTGACCAGTTCGAAATCCCTGCCGGCCTGGATGCGCAACCCCAGCTTCTCGGTCCGTTTCGCCACCACGCTCGGACGGCCGATCAGGATGGGCTTCGCCATGCCTTCGTCGACGACGTTCTGCACCGCGCTGAGGACGCGCTCGTCCTCGCCCTCGCAGAAGACGATGCGCGCCGGGCTCTTCTTCGCGGCGGCAAACACCGGCCGCATGAGAAGACCGGTGTGGTACACGAACTCGGTGAGCTGCTGCCGGTAGGCATCCATGTCCGCGATCGGCCGGCTGGCGACGCCGGAATCCATCGCCGCCTGCGCCACGGCCGGCGCCACCTTGACGATCAGCCGCGGATCGAAGGGCTTGGGGATCAGGTATTCCGGCCCGAATGCCAGTTCCTCCTCGCCGTAGGCGGCGGCCACCGCTTCGGAAGGTTCGGCGTGGGCCAGCTCGGCGATGGCCTTCACCGCCGCGATCTTCATCGCCTCGTTGATGGTCGTCGCGCCGACATCCAGCGCACCGCGAAACATGAACGGGAAACACAGGACGTTGTTGACCTGGTTCGGGTAGTCGGAACGCCCGGTGCCGATCACGACGTCGGGGCGCACCGCCTTGGCATCCTCGGGCAGGATCTCCGGGTCCGGGTTGGCCATGGCCAGAATCAGGGGCCTCTCCGCCATCGTCGCCACCATTTCCGGCTTCAGTACGCCCTTGGCGGAAAGACCGAGGAAGACGTCGGCGCCGCGCATGACGTCCGCCAGCGTGCGGGCGTCGGTATGTTGGGCATAGCTCGCCTTCGAGGGATCGAGGCCCTCGCGGCCGGTATGAATCACGCCCTTGGTGTCGACGACGAAGACGTTCTCCCGCCTCACCCCCAGGCTGACGGCCAGATTCAGGCAGGCAATGGCGGCGGCGCCCGCACCCGAGCAGACCAGTTTGACTGCCGCGATGTCCTTCTCCAGCACCCGCAGACCGTTCAACAGTGCGGCCGCGGCGATGATGGCGGTGCCATGCTGATCGTCGTGAAATACCGGGATCTTGAGCCGCTCGCGCAGCTTGGCCTCGACGTAGAAGCACTCCGGCGCCTTGATGTCTTCCAGGTTGATGCCGCCGAAGGTCGGCTCCAGCGCGGCGATGATATCGACCAGCTTGTCGGGATCGTTTTCGTTGACCTCGATATCGAAGACATCGATGCCGGCGAACTTCTTGAATAGGACGCCTTTGCCTTCCATCACCGGCTTGCCGGCCAGCGGGCCGATGTTGCCCAGGCCGAGCACGGCCGTGCCGTTGGTGATGACCGCGACCAGGTTGCCGCGCGAAGTGTATTCATACACCTTGGCCGGGTCGGCGACGATCTCGTCGCACGCCGCAGCCACGCCGGGAGAATAGGCGAGCGACAAGTCGCGCTGGTTGGTCAGCGCCTTTGTCGGCGTGACGGAGATCTTGCCCGGTTTCGGCAAGCGGTGATAATCCAGGGCGGTTGCGCGTGTTCTCTCGTCCAAGCGGTACCTCCTCATTTCATCTTGGCATTTTGGGCGATTGTGGCACAATTCTCCAGCACTTCTCGACCCTGCTTGTAATCCCATTCATCGCGGAGCATCCATGAGCCAACCGAATGCCGGCGCGCCCGAGTACGTCAGGCACGCCAAACTGAAAGCCTGGGTCGCCGAAGTTGTGGCCCTGGCTCAGCCCGACCACGTGGTCTGGTGCGACGGATCGCAGGAGGAATACGACCGTCTTTGCGCCCAGATGGTCGAGAGCGGCACCTTCGTCAAGCTCAATCCGGCCAAGCGTCCCAATTCGTATCTCGCCTGCTCCGATCCTTCCGACGTCGCCCGCGTCGAAGACCGCACCTACATCTGTTCCGAGAAACAGGAAGACGCCGGCCCCACCAACAACTGGGAAGCCCCGGCCAAGATGAAGGAAACCCTGACCGGCCTGTTCAAGGGTTCGATGCGCGGCCGCACAATGTACGTGATTCCCTTCAGCATGGGCCCACTGGGCTCGCCCATTGCCCAGATCGGCGTCGAGATCACCGACTCCCCCTACGTCGTCGTCAACATGCGCATCATGACCCGCATGGGCCGGGCGGTCCATGACGTGCTCGGCAGCGACGGCCAGTTCGTCCCCTGTCTGCATTCGATCGGCGCGCCGCTGGCACCCGGCCAGGCCGATTCCAAGTGGCCCTGCAACCCGACCACCAAGTACATCGTGCATTTCCCCGAGACGCGCGAGATCTGGTCCTACGGCTCCGGCTACGGCGGCAACGCGCTGCTGGGCAAGAAGTGCCTGGCCCTGCGCATCGCCTCGACCATGGCCCGCGACGAGGGCTGGCTGGCCGAACACATGCTGATCCTCGGCGTCGAATCGCCCGAAGGCGAGAAGACCTATGTCGCGGCGGCCTTCCCGTCGGCCTGCGGCAAGACCAACTTCGCGATGCTGATTCCGCCCGAGACCTTCAACGGCTGGAAGATCTATACCGTCGGCGACGACATCGCCTGGATCAAGCCGGGCAAGGACGGCCGCTTCTATGCCATCAACCCGGAAGCCGGCTACTTCGGCGTCGCGCCGGGCACCTCCGAAAAGACCAACTTCAACGCCATGGCGACGCTGAAGGAAAACATCATCTACACCAACGTCGCCCTCACCGACGACGGCGATGTCTGGTGGGAGGGCATGAGCAAGGAACCGCCCGCCCATTGCATCGACTGGCAGGGCAAGGACTGGACGCCGGCCGATGGCAAGGCCGGCCGCAAGGCCGCCCACGCCAACTCGCGCTTCACGGCACCGGCATACCAATGCCCCTCAATCGATTCGGACTGGGAGAAACCTGAGGGCGTGCCGATCTCTGCCTTCATCTTCGGCGGCCGCCGCGCCACCACGGTGCCGCTGGTCTATGAGGCTTTCAACTGGAACTACGGCGTCTACATGGCCTCGACCCTGGGCTCCGAAACCACTGCGGCGGCTTTCGGCCAGCAGGGCGTGGTGCGCCGCGACCCATTCGCCATGCTGCCCTTCTGCGGCTACCACATGGGCGACTACTTCAATCACTGGCTGCGCATGGGCCATGTGGTCGAACACACGCCAAAGATCTTCTGCGTGAACTGGTTCCGCATGAACGAGAAGGGCGAGTTCATGTGGCCCGGCTTCGGCGAGAACATGCGCGTGCTCAAGTGGATCGTCGGCCGGGTGAAGAGCGACATTTCCGCTCGCGAGACCGCGCTGGGCTGGATGCCGCGCTTCGAGGACATCGACTGGACCGGCCTCGATATCACCGAGGCCGAGTTCAACGAACTGACCGCTGTCGATGCCGACGCCTGGCGGCAGGAACTGGCTTCGCACAAGGAATGGTTCGACAAGATGGGCGAGAAGCTGCCGAAGGAACTGGCGCTGAAGCGTGCCCTGTTCGAGCTGGCCCTGACCGACTGACGGGCGTCGTCGTCAACCGACGGCCGCGCCTGCGCGGCCGTTTGTTTTTCTGGAGATAGCCGTGAAATTCGCCGCCCGCATGGCCGACATCGCCCCCTTCCACGTCATGGAGTTGATGGCGAAGGCCAAGGCCTTCGAGGCCCAGGGCCGCGACATGGTGCACATGGAGGTCGGCGAGCCCGACTTCCCGACGCCCGCACCGGTGATCGAAGCCGCCCGGCGCTTCATTGCCACCGGCGACGTCCATTACACCCATGCGCTGGGAATTCCGAAGCTGCGCGAAGCGATCGCGGGGCATTACCGGAATCGCTACGGGGTGGCGGTGGAGCCGGAACGCATCATCGTCACCGCCGGCGCGTCGGGTGCCTTGCTGTTGGCCTTGGGCATCCTGATCGATCCCGGCGACGAGGTGTTGCTGCCCGATCCCGGCTACCCCTGCAACCGGCATTTCGTCCGCGCCTTCGAGGGCCGGACTTGCCCGATACAGGTGGACGCCACGACCTCGTATCAACCAACGCCGGGACAAGTGGCGGCAAACTGGTCGCCGCGGACGCGAGCGCTCCTGGTCGCCACGCCGGCGAACCCGACCGGCACGCTGCTGACGCTGCCGCAACTCGCCGCCTTGCATCGGACCGTTCGTGAGCGCGGCGGTGCGCTGCTGGTGGACGAGATCTATCACGGCCTCACATACGGCTTCGACGCCGAAACCGCACTTGCCCTGGGCGACGACATTTTCGTCATCAACAGCTTCTCCAAGTATTTCGGCATGACCGGCTGGCGCCTGGGCTGGCTGGTGGCGCCCAGGGATTGCGTACGCGAAATCGAGAAGCTGGCCCAGAACCTCTACATCTCGCCGCCCACCCCGGCACAGCATGCGGCGCTGGCAGCCTTCCGGCCCGACACCATCGAGATACTCGAGAGCCGACGTGCGCAGTTCGCGGCCCGGCGGGATGTACTGTTGCCCGGCCTGCAGACGCTCGGTTTCGAGGTCAAGGCACCGCCGCAAGGCGCCTTCTACGTCTACGCCGACTCATCGCGACTCGACGGCGACAGCTTCTCCCTGGCGCAGAGACTGGTGGAACACGCCGGCGTTGCCGCCACACCCGGGCTGGATTTCGGCAGCTTCGCTCCCGAGCGGCACATGCGTTTCGCCTACACCGTGGCGCGCGATCGGATCGAGGAGGGTTTGGCGCGAATGGAACGCTTCTTCCGTACCAACAGGTAGGAAGGGAAGCGCAAAGGAAAAACGGCGGCTACATGACGCAGCCGCCGAGCCTTAAGGGGTCGTCCCCGCCCGAGGAACCGGACGTGGGCGACGGCGCTTGCTAGCCACCGCCACCCACTTGGGGATTTCCCGGTCGCCGATTAGGACGGACGCGAGCCAGTCGGGAACGGCCAGGCCGCCGCCGGGTTCAGCGAGGACTTGAGGCCGGGCGCTGCAGCGGTGGAAGGAGCTGCCGGTGCAGGGGCCGCGGCGGGCGCGGCAGGCTTCTTGGCAGCAGCCTTCTTGGCCGCCGGCTTCTTGGCAGCAGGTTTCTTCGCAGCAGCCTTCTTGGCTACGGGCTTCTTAGCAGCCGGCTTTTTTGCGGCCGGCTTCTTCGCTGCGGGCTTCTTTGCAGCAGGCTTCTTCGCTGCCGGCTTCTTGGCAGCGGGCTTCTTCGCAGCAGCCTTCTTCGCTACCGGCTTCTTGGCAGCGGGCTTCTTCGCGACAGCCTTCTTCGCTACGGGCTTTTTCGCTGCCGGCTTCTTGGCAGCAGCCTTCTTCACAGCTGGCTTCTTCGCTGCCGGCTTCTTGGCAGCGGGCTTCTTCGCGGCGGGTTTCTTCGCCGGAGCAGCCTTCTTAGCGGCAGGCTTCTTCGCCGCGGGTTTCTTCGCTACCGGCTTCTTCGCCGGAGCGGCCTTCTTAGCGGCGGGCTTCTTCGCCGCGGGTTTCTTGGCCTTCTTCTGTTCAGCCATGTCGAACCTCCTTCACAAAGTAACAGGAAAGAAACATCTCAAACAACTTCAACCCGTCTTGGGTTAGCACGGATTATTCAACGCCTTCAAACAATTGAAAGCGATGAATTCCTCACGTTTTTCCAGCCATCACTGCGCTTTGGAAAAGCGTGCAACTGCGGGAGCACGGTATTGCCCCACCTCATGGATTCGGTTTTCCCGCTCGTGTTGGTGCGCGCGACGATGCGCGCAGTCCGCGCCAAGGCGCACGGCAACAGGGTTTGCCGGATCGACGGCTGATCGGAGGGAGCGGCGAAGAAGAATTGCGGGAGGCTGAAGAGAGCGGAGAACGCGGCAAAAGGAAGGGGATGGCATTGGCGAGGCCGAGGCCTGTGACCGTTCGCATCCCTAGCAACCTGCATCGAGCGTCTCCTGGTCAGTCCCGAAGCCGAACTGGGCACTCCAACCACGACCTACTAGATGTAGTGTGCCCATAGCTCATTACGACTAATTGTAGTAGGCCGATTTTTTGGTTGCAACACTTATTTCATATTGGCGCCACATGCGACCACTGCTGTGGCACGGATGCAACTCAGCGCGGCAGCAGTTTTCGCAAGCGCGGCCAGTCGAAGCAGGGACCCGGGTCGGTCTTGCGGCCGGGCGCGATGTCGGCGTGACCGACGATGTCTTCGATCGCATAGCTGTGGCGCAAGACCCTGATCACACGGGCGAGAACGGCGTACTGGACATCCTCGAAAGGACGCTCGTCACAGCCCTCGAGCTCGATGCCGATCGAATAATCGTTGCAGCGTTGGCGCCCCCGCCATTCGGAAACGCCGGCATGCCACGCCCGCCGGGTGCAGGCAACGAACTGAGTCAACTCGCCACCGCGGCGGATGAAGAAGTGGGCCGAAACCCGCAGCGAACGGATGTTCTCGTAGTAGGGATGTGCCGCCGGATCGAGGCGGTTGGTAAATAGCCGCTCGACCCCGTCGCCGCCGAACTGCCCTGGCGGCAGGCTGATGGCGTGCACGACCACAAGCGTCACCGCCGCGTCGGCCGGTCGTTCATCCTGGTTCGGCGAGGCAACGAACGGCGCGCCGGGCAGCAGGCCATCGGCGGTCAGCCGCGCAGCGAACGACGTCATCAGTCCTTGAGTCCCAGCCGCTGCATGCGGTAGCGCAACGAACGGAAGGTGACGCCGAGCAGGCGGGCGGCGGCCGTGCGGTTGAAGCGGGTCTTGTTGAGGGCGTCGAGAATCGCCTGCTTCTCCACTTGGTCGAGGCGATCCTGGAGCGGCAGTTCGCCGGCCTGGGCCACCTCGAAGTCCGTCGTCGCCGCGACGGCCGGCGCCAGGTTGAGATCGCCGGCGCCGATGGTGTCCCCCACCAGCAGGGCCAGCGAGCGCTCCAGAATATTCTCGAGTTCGCGCACGTTGCCCGGGAACGGATATTCCTGCAACGTCGCCAGCGCCGCCGGGGTCAACGTCGGCGCCGGACGATCGGCCGAGAGTCGTTCGAGGATGCGGCCGGCCAGCAGCGGGATGTCCTCGCGGCACTCGCACAGCGGCGGCATGCGGATCTCGATGACGTTCAGGCGGTAGAACAAATCCTGGCGGAAGCGGCCCTGGTCGACCATCGCCTTGAGGTCCTGATGGGTGGCGCTGATGATGCGCACGTCGAGGGGTTCCTCGGCCGTGGCGCCGACCTTGCGCACCCGCTTCTCCTGGATCGCGCGCAGCAGCTTCACCTGCATGGCCAGCGGCAGATCGGCGACTTCGTCGAGGAACAGGGTGCCGCCGTGGGCGACCTGGAAGAAGCCCTCGCGGTCGTTGTCGGCGCCGGTGAAGGCCCCCTTGCGGTAGCCGAAGAACTCGCTTTCCATCAGGGTCTCGGGGATGGCGCCGCAATTGACGGGAACGAACGGCGCCGCCGCGCGCGGGCCGAGCTTGTGGATCATCCGCGCGGCCAGCTCCTTGCCGCTGCCGGATTCGCCGGTGATGTAGACCGGCGCCTGGCTGCGCGCCACGCGCTCGATCAGGCCGCGCACCTGCGTCATGGCCGGCGATTCGCCCAGGAGCTCCGGCCCGCCCGGCTCGTGGAACTCTTCCTTGGCCGGCAGGTCGATGGCCGATTTCACCAGCGCCCGCAGTTGTTCGAGCGAGACCGGCTTGGACAGGTAGTCGAAAGCGCCGGCCTTGAGGGCCAGCACCGCATTTTCCATGCTGCCATGGGCGGTAATGACCGCCACCGGCATCTCGGGGTGCCGCTCGCCGATCAGCCGCACCAGCGCCAGGCCCTCGCCGTCGGGCAGGCGCATGTCGGTGAGGCACAGGCAGTAGGTATTGGATTCCAGGAATGCGGTGGCTTCGGCCACCGAACCGGCGCAATCGGCCGCCAGGCCCATGCGCACCAGGGTCAGGTCCAGCAGTTCGCGGATATCCGCTTCGTCATCGACAACGAGCACCCGTTTCATCTCGCTTCGGCTTCGGCGTTCGTTCCTGGTCGTCATGCGTCCCTCTTGGCAATGATGCGGAAGTGCGCTCCCGTCGGCGAATCAAGCAATTCGAGGGTGGCGCCGTTGGCCTCGCACAATTCCTTGGCAATGTAGAGCCCCAGGCCGGTACCGCTGCTGTGGGTGGTGAAAAACGGCTCGAACACCTTGCCGCGCTCAGCCTGCGGTATGCCCGGACCATCGTCGATCACATGCAGTTCGACCTTGGCCGGACCGGCCGACACTGCTTTGATGCACACCGCACCCGGGGCCGCGCTGGCATAGCGCAGGGCGTTCGTGACCAGGTTCTCCAACACCCGATGAAGATGGGTGCGGTCGAAAGACACTGAACCCTGGTCTTCGCCCGCCAATCGAATCCGCGCGCGCGCGCCGGAATCGTGCAAAGAATACTCCCCGACGAACTGGCGCAGGAATCCGCTGGCGTGGATCGTCTCCGGCAGGGCGCGATCGCGCCGCCCGAGCTCGAGGATCTCACCCACCAGGCGATTCAGCCTGGCGCCGTTGTCGCCGATGATGCGGATCAGGCGGCTGCGCATTTCCGCGCGCTGCTCTTCAGCCAGCAGTTCGGCGGCATGGCTGATGGCCGCCAGCGGGTTGCGGATTTCGTGGGCGATGTTGGCGGTCAGGCGGCCGAGTGCGGCCAGCTTGATCTGCTGGGCCTGGGCCTGGACCCGGCCGAGGTCCTGAAGGTAGATCAGCGTCTTGCCCGCATCTTCGGGCGGCACGAAGCGCGCCAGCAGTTGCCGCCCGCCGGCGCTTATCTGCAGAACGTCGGCGCCCGCCCGGCCGCTCCGTTGCCGCGCCAGGCATTCCGCCAGCGCCGGGGAAGCGCTCGCAAGTTGTGCATTTGCACCCAGCGGCGCCATCAGCAGTGCGGCTGCTTGCGGATTGTGCAGGGTGATTCGGTCGGCACCATCGACGACCAGGATGCCGTCGTCCATGTCGCGCACGACCTGCTGGTTGACGCGGATCTGGTCGGCCAGTTCGAGGCCGCGCTGGCGGGCGAGCAGCTCGTTGGCGACCACCCGGCGCGACAGCAACTGGGCGATCGCGGCAGCCGCGAAGAAGCCGATGCAGGTCAGCCCCGTACGCAGGAAGTCCTCCGACTGGGCATCGAAGTTGATCAGGCGCAGGGTTTGTTCGCCGAGCACGACGAGGGTCGCCAGGGCCGCGTAAAAGAGCGTCAGGCGCCCCTGGCCGACCAGGCCCGCCGCCGCGACCACGATCACCAGCATGATGGCGACGCCGCTCTTGGCCCCGCCGCTGGCGTACATGATCACACCCAGTGCCGCGATGTCGCAGGCCACCTGCGCCGTCAGTTGCAGATTGAAGGCGCGCTGCCAGTGCGCCAGGACGAACAGGAAACCGATGGCGGCAAAGAGGTAGAACGAGGCGGCCAGGGCGAACGTCGAACTGCTCTGCGAGCCAAGCTTGCCGGCGCCATCGGTCAACACGAACGCCAGAACGAATACCGCGGCGACCACGACCCGGTAAAGCGAGAAGTAGCGCAGCGAGCGCCAGAAGGTCTCCGTCACCTCGGCCGGCATCGCCGGGCCGGGGCGCAGCAGTTCAGCCGCGGTTGGAATCGCCTGCGTCAAGACGCCGGTGCTCCTGGCAGCAGTAATGGCGGCCGGCCGTTTCGACGCTCTCGCTTCTCGGCACGTGCAGGCCACAACGCGCGCAGGCCACCATCGGCTCCGGCGCCGGGGTGGCGCGCGTCTCCTCGTCGGCGCTGCGCCGCGACGGCCGCCGCAGCAGCAGATAAACCGCCACCGCAATCAATACGAAGAAGAGAAGCTTGCTCACGTCGCCGACCGATTCCTCATGTGCCGATCATACCCGTTCGCGCGCATCAATTCTTACGCCTCGGGCGGGATCTCGCGCTTGGCGCCGGCGGCATCGAGCGCCACGTAGGTCAGGATCGCCTCGGTCACCTTGACCACCACCGGCGCCGCCGGATTGCGCTCGGCAAATACCGCGACATCGACGGTGATCGAGGTGCGGCCGACGCGCATGACTTCAACATAGAAGGAGACCACATCGCCGACCGAGACCGGCTGCTTGAACTGGAAGGAGTTCACCGCCACCGTGGCGACGCGGCCGCGTGCCCGGCGCATCGCCACGGTGCCGCCGGCGATATCGACCTGGGCCATCACCCAGCCGCCGAAGATGTCGCCGGCCGGGTTGACGTCGGCCGGCATCGGCACCACGCGCAGGGCCGGCTGCCCCTCGGGCAGGCGTACGGGTACTTCCGTCATGGCGATTCCTTTCATATTCCTTGGCGGCATCAAGCTCGGCACCTTGAATGCTCGAGGGTCGGCTGTCAACAGCGGGTAAAATCGAAGCATGAGAGGATTTCACGCCGCCGCCGCCCTGCCCAGCCCCGAGCCTGCTCACCGCCGGGATTGGCAGACCATCAAGACCCTGCTGCCATATCTCCTGCAATGGAAGTGGCGGGTCTTTTTCGCCCTCTCCTGCCTGGTCACCGCCAAGCTGACCAACGTCGCGGTGCCGATCATTTTCAAACACATCGTCGATGCCCTCTCGGTGCCCAAGGAGCAGGAACTGCTGCTGGTTCCCATCGGCCTGCTCGGCGCCTATGGTCTGTTGCGGTTCTCGACGGCGTTGTTCACCGAACTGCGCGAAATCATCTTCGCCAAGGTGACCCAGCGTGCCCAGCGCACCATCGCCCTCAAGGTCTTCGAGCATCTCCACGCCCTCTCGCTGCGCTTTCACCTCGAGCGCCAGACCGGCGGCCTGACCCGCGACATCGAGCGCGGCACCCGTTCGGTCAGCAGCCTGATCAGCTACACCATCTACTCCATCCTGCCGACGCTGCTGGAAATCGCCCTGGTCCTGGGCATCCTGATCGCGCGCTACCAGGGCGCCTTCGCCCTCATCACCTTCGTCACCCTGGTCCTGTACGTGACCTTCACCGTCACCGTCACGAACTGGCGCACCCATATCCGGCGCGAAGCCAACGAACTCGACTCGGCGGCCAACTCGCGCGCCATCGACAGCCTGCTCAACTACGAAACCGTCAAGTACTTCAACAACGAGCGCTGGGAGCTGGCGCGCTACGACGAGCAGATGAAGAAGTGGGAGACAGCCCAGGTCCGCACCATGGTTTCGCTGTCCTACCTCAACCTGGGCCAGGCGCTGATCATCGCCGCCGCCGTATCGCTGATGATGTGGCGGGCCGCCGTCGGCGTCGCCGATGCCACCATGACCGTCGGCGACATCGTCCTCGTCAATGCCTTCCTGATCCAGTTGTACATGCCGCTGAACCACCTCGGCGTCCTCTACCGCGAGATCCGCCAGTCGCTGACTGACATCGAACGCATGTTCCAATTGATGAACCAGAACCGCGAGGTGCAGGATGCGCCTGATGCCCTCGCCCTGCCCCCCGGCCCATGCACCGTCGGCTTCGAGCATGTGAGCTTCGCCTATGAGGCGAACCGACAGATCCTGTTCGACGTCGACTTCACGATTCCCGAAGGCCGGACCGTGGCCGTGGTCGGCCACTCGGGCTCCGGCAAGAGCACGCTCGCGCGGCTGTTGTACCGCTTCTACGACGTGCGCGGCGGCGCGATCCGCATCAACGGCAGCGACATCCGCAAGCTGACCCAGGCGTCCTTGCGCGCCGCCATCGGTATCGTGCCCCAGGACACCGTACTCTTCAACGACTCGCTGTTCTACAACATCCAGTACGGCCGGCAGGAGGCGAGCCGCGACGAGGTGATCGCCGCCGCCAAGGCCGCCCACCTGCACGAGTTCGTCGAGCGGCTGCCCGACGGCTACGAAACCCGCGTCGGCGAGCGCGGACTCAAGCTCTCCGGCGGCGAGAAGCAGCGCGTCGCCATCGCCCGGGCGCTGCTGAAGAATCCACCTATCCTCATTTTCGACGAAGCCACCTCGGCGCTCGACTCGAAGACCGAAAAGGCCATCCAGGCCGAACTCGAACAGGCTGCCATCGGCCGCACCACCCTGGTCATCGCCCACCGGCTGTCCACCGTCATGAACGCCGACGAGATCCTGGTCCTCGACAACGGCCGCATCGTCGAACGCGGCACCCACCGGGAACTGCTGGAGCGTGACGGCGCCTACGCCCAGATGTGGGCTTTGCAGCAGCAGCAGGAAGACGCGATCGAGACATCGCCGGCCACCACCCTCGCACCATGAAATCCGCCACCCGCCTGGAACACGACCTGCTCGGCGAACGAGAGGTGCCAGCCGATGCCTATTGGGGCATCCACAGTCTGCGCGCGCTGGAGAACTTCCCCATCACCGGCAAGGCGATCGGCACCTATCCCGATCTTGTGAAGGCTCTGGCCCTGGTCAAGCTTGCCGCCGCGCACGCCAATTTCGAGCTTGGCGAACTCGACGACGCCCGCTTCCAGGTCATCGCCGCCGCATGTCGGGAAATCATCGGCGGCGCGCTGCACGACCAGTTCGTGGTCGACGTCATCCAGGGCGGCGCCGGCACCTCGACCAACATGAACGCCAACGAGGTCATCGCCAACCGGGCGCTCGAACTGATGGGACGAGCCCGCGGCGACTACGTCGCCCTGCACCCGATCAATCACGTCAACATGTCGCAGAGCACCAACGACGTCTATCCGACAGCGTTGCGCGTAGCCGCGTGTTTCGGCATCCAGGGCCTGCTGGCCGCGATGGCCGACCTGCAGCGCGCGTTCGCCGCCAAGGCCGAGGAATTCCGCGACATCCTCAAGATCGGCCGCACCCAGCTCCAGGACGCCGTGCCGATGACGCTCGGCCAGGAGTTCTCCACCTATGCGGTCATGCTCGGCGAAGACGAATCGCGGCTCGCCGAAGCAATGGCGCTGATCCGCGAGGTCAACCTGGGGGCCACCGCCATCGGCACCGGCATCAACACCGATGTCGGCTACGCCAGGCTCGCCATCAGCCACTTGTCGTCGCTGGCCAACCTGCCGCTGGAACCGGCCGCGAACATGATCGAGGCCACCCAGGACACCGGTGCCTTCGTCCAGCTCTCCGGCGTGTTGAAGCGCATCGCCGCCAAGCTGTCGAAGACCTGCAACGATCTGCGCCTGCTGTCTTCCGGCCCGCAAGGCGGCCTCAACGAAATCAACCTGCCCGAGCGAGCTGCCGGCAGTTCCATCATGCCCGGAAAGGTGAACCCCATCATCCCGGAAGTGGTGAACCAGATCGCCTTCGAGGTGATTGGCAACGACGTCACCATCACCATGGCCTCGGAAGGCGGCCAACTGCAACTCAATGCCTTCGAGCCCATCATCGGCCACAGCCTGTTCAAGAGCCTCGAGCATCTGAAGGCTGGCTGTCGCACGCTGGCCGCCAATTGCGTCGCCGGTATCACTGCCAACCGCGAACTGCTGGCCGAGCGGGTTCGCCAGTCGGCGGGGCTGGCCACCGCCTTGAATCCCTACATCGGCTACGAGAACGCGACCAAGGTGGCACGCGAGGCTTTGCGCACGGGGCGCAGCGTCTCGGACCTCGTGCTGGAAATGGGCCTGCTCGACCAGGCCACGCTCGACTCGATCCTGCGCCCGGACGTCCTAACGGCCCCGCGCAAACGTAAGTGATCCCACCCCTGCCAACGTTCGCAGCCGCCAGAGACCCCACTGACATCTCCAACGAAATGCGGGGATACGGGTAGTCGAAGTACGGGTTTCCGGTTATAGGAACCGCCTGCAAGCATCGCTATTCTAAGAACGAATGGTGCGCAGGAAGGACGCCGGGTATGAAGCGCAAATCATGCCTCCGGCATCAGAGGTCCATCTCGTCGCGGTCGCGCACGGCGTCCAGCCGGCTGCGTGGAGAAGAACATGGTAACCGCAGTCGGAAACCTTGCCGGTGAAGGCGGCCGGCTGATCCTCAGTCCCTACGCACCCACCTCGCGGCGGGTATCAGTAGTGATCTTCAGCCTCGTCACCGGTGGCATCCTGGCGGTAGCCGGCGTTTGCGTGCTTCTCGGCGCGTGGCAGGTGATGCCCCTATCCCTGCTGGTGGTGGCCGCGGTCGGCATGGGTATGCGGTCGGGCTATCGGCGCACCCAGATCGAAGAGGTGGTTTCGATTTCAGGTGAAACCGTCGCCGTCGAAAAGCACCAGTTGCGGACGAAGGAACACTATGAGTTCCAGCGCGGCTGGGCCCAGGTCGTACTCCACGAACCGCTCGCCCCCATGCCCGACTTGAGCCGCCTGTTCATCCGCTCGCATGGCAAACAAGTCGAAATCGGCGCGTTTCTCGACGACGAGGAGCGGCATGAACTGGCAATCCGCTTGCGGCAGCTGATGGGGCCGGGTCGCTCGTTCACCCCCTGCGCCACCGGCTGACCAGTATCGACGCGATCGGCCACAAGTCATGAATCGGCAACTGATTCCGACCCTGGCCATCGCGCCCGCAACCCCGGCCCTGGCGGACTGGGCGCTCAACCTGCCGGTTGGCGTGACCTCGATCAGCCGCACCGCCTATGGCCTGCACATGCTGGCGTTCTGGATTTGCGTCGGCATCGGTGTCATCGTCTTCGGTGCGCTGTTCTGGGCGGTGATCCGCCATCGAAAGTCCCGCGGCGTTGTGGCGGCGACGTTCCACGAGAACCTGCGCCTCGAAATCGTGTGGATCGTGCTGCCTTTCCTGGTCCTGATCGCAATGGCCGTTCCCGCGACCGAGGCACTGGTGGCCATGAACGACACCGGCAACGCCGACCTCACGATCAAGATCACCGGCCAGCAATGGCGCTGGCGCTACGACTACATGGACGCCGGCATCGGCTTCTTCAGCAGTCTCGACCCGAAGAGCGCCGAGGCGAGCAAGCGTGGCTCGGGCATCGATCCGGTTTCGGTCGACCACTACCTGCTCAAGGTCGACAACCCGCTGGTGGTGCCGGTCGGGAAGAAGATCCGCTTCCTCACCACGGCCACCGACGTCATCCACTCCTGGTGGGTTCCGGCGCTGGGCTTCAAGAAGGACGCGATACCCGGTTTCGTCAACGAGATCTGGGCCCGGGTCGACACGCCCGGCACCTACCGCGGTCAATGCACCGAGTTGTGCGGCGTCGGCCACGGCTTCATGCCCATCGTCCTGGTCGCCATGAACGAGCCGGACTACCAGACCTGGCTGAAACAGATGCAGACGAAACAGGCACAAGAGACTGCCGGTGCCGCCCGTGTCTGGAGCCGCGACGAACTGTACGCCAAGGGCGAAGAGGTGTTCGGACGCATCTGCGCCGCCTGCCACCAGGCCACCGGCCTCGGCATCCCGGGCGTGTTCCCGGCGCTCAAGGGCAGCCCGATCGCCAACGGCCCCGTCGCCGCGCATATGGAGCGGGTCATGAACGGCAAGCCCGGTACCGCCATGCCCGCCTTCTCGACGCAGCTCTCGGACGTCGAGATCGCGGGTGTGATCACCTACGAGCGCAATTCCTGGGGCAACCAGATGGGCGATGTGGTGCAACCCGCCGAAGTGAAGCTGGCACGCAAGTGAGAGACAAACCATGGCCGACATCGCATTGACTCACGACCAACACCATGCACCGCGCGGCGGTCTGGCGCGCTGGCTGTTCACCACCAACCACAAGGACATCGGCACCCTCTACCTGTGCTTCTCCGGGCTGATGCTGCTCACCGGCGGCAGCTTCGCCATGGTTATTCGTGCCGAGCTGTTCCAGCCGGGCCTGCAGTTCGTCGAACCGCTCACCTACAATCAGATGACCACCATGCACGCGCTGGTGATGATCTTCGGCGCCATCATGCCCGCGTTCGTGGGGCTGGCGAACTGGATGATCCCGATGATGATCGGCGCGCCAGACATGGCGCTGCCCCGGCTCAACAACTGGAGTTTCTGGCTGCTGCCGTTCGCCTTCACGCTTCTGCTGTCGACATGGTTCCTGCCCGGCGGACCACCGGCCGGCGGCTGGACCATGTACCCGCCGCTGATCTTCCAGACCGGTGCCGCCTTCCCATTCCTGATCTTCGCCATCCACCTGATGGGCATTTCCTCGGTGATGGGCGCCATCAACATCATCACCACGGTGTTCAACATGCGCGCGCCGGGCATGAGCTTCTTCAAGCTGCCGCTGTTCGTGTGGACATGGATCATCACCGCTTTCCTGCTCATCGCCGCCATGCCGGTGCTGGCCGGCGTGGTGACCATGCTGCTGACCGACAAGTATTTCGGCACCAGCTTCTTTAACGCCGCCGGTGGCGGCGACCCGGTGATGTTCCAGCACGTGTTCTGGTTCTTCGGCCACCCCGAGGTGTACATCATGATCCTGCCGGCCTTCGGCATCGTCTCGCAGATCGTGCCCACCTTCGCCAGGAAACCGCTGTTCGGCTACCGCTCGATGATCTACGCGGTGGTATGCATCGCCCTGCTCTCGTTCATCGTCTGGGCCCACCACATGTTTACGGTCGGCATGCCGCTGGCCGGCGAATTGTTCTTCATGTACTCGACCATCCTCATCTCGGTGCCCACCGGCGTCAAGGTGTTCAACTGGGTCGCCACCATGTGGCGAGGCTCACTCAGCTTCGAGACGCCGATGCTGTGGGCGCTGGCATTCATCGTCCTGTTCAGCATCGGCGGCTTTTCCGGACTCATGCTCGGCCTGGCGCCGGTCGACTTCCAGTACCAGGATACCTATTTCGTCGTCGCCCATTTCCACTACGTGCTGGTCACCGGCGCGCTGTTCGCCATCATTGCCGCCGTCTATTTCTGGCTGCCGAAATGGACCGGTCACATGTACAACGAGGGCCTGGGCAAGCTGCACTTCTGGCTGTCGGCGATCTCGGTCAACGTGCTGTTCTTCCCGCAGCATTTCCTTGGCCTCGCCGGCATGCCGCGGCGCATTCCCGATTACGCGACCCAGTTCGCCGGCTGGAACATGGTGTCGAGCATCGGCGGCTTTGTCTTCGGCGCCAGCCAGCTGATCTTCCTCTACCTCGTCATCAGCACCGTTCGCAGTGGCGCCATAGCCAGCGACCAAGTATGGGAAGGCGCACAGGGCCTCGAGTGGACGCTACCGTCGCCGCCGCCCTACCACAGCTTCACCGAAGCCCCGGACGTGCCATGAACCCCGCCGCCATGACGCCGTCCCTAGACCCGCGACGCCGGACAAACGTTCGCACTGCCTTGATCCTCGCCGCCGTCGCCCTGGCCTGCTACCTCGGCATCTACGCGTATTACGTGTTGCTACCATGAGTCCGCCGCTGCCCCCCGACATCGACATCGACGCCGAAGTGCGCTCCCACCGGCTTGGCTGGCGGCTGGCGCTGGTCGCGCTGCTGATGTTCAGCTTCGGCTACGCCCTGGTGCCTATCTACCAGGTGGTGTGCCAGTTCACGGGGCTAAACGGCACCACGACCCGCATCGGCAGCAGCGCCGCGCGTGCGCGGCGCGTCGATGCCAGTCGGCTGGTCACCGTCGAATTCGTCGCCGCCACCTCGGCCAGCCTGCCCTGGGAGTTCCACCCCGATGTCGAGCGTATCCAGGTCCGCCCGGGGCAGGTCGTACTCGCGACCTTCCATGCCCGCAATATCAGCGGCATGCCGATCACCGGCCAGGCCGTGCCCAGTGTCACGCCCAACCAGGCGGCACCCTATTTCCACAAGATCGAATGCTTCTGCTTCACCCGGCAGCCGCTCGCACCGGGCGAGAGCAAGACCATGCCGGTGCAGTTCGTCGTCGATGCCGACCTGCCACCCGAGATCGGCACCCTGACGCTGGCCTACACATTCTTCAACGTGCCGACGATCCGCGCTGCCGTCGATCGAGGCGCCGGCGATTCCTGAAAGGCCAGCCGCCATGAACCACGGCCACTACTACGTACCCGATCCCAGCCACTGGCCACTGGTCGGTTCCATCGGGCTGTTCACGCTGGTGCTGGGCTTCGCTGGCCTGCTCAACGGGCTCACCACTGCCGGCGCCCTGGCAATGGCGGCCGGCCTCCTGATCTTCATCGTCATGCTGTTCGGGTGGTTCGGCAGGGTCGTCGCCGAAAGCCTCGGCGGCAAGTACAACGGCCAGGTGGATGTCAGCTTCCGCTGGGGCATGGTCTGGTTCATCGCGTCCGAAGTGATGTTCTTCGCCGGATTCTTCGGCGCCCTGTTCTATGCCCGCTATTTCGCCGTGCCCTGGCTGGGCGGTCTCGGCGACAAAGGCATTGCCCACGAGATTCTTTGGCCGTCTTTTGTCGCCGCCTGGCCGTTGCTTAATCTGCCCGACGCCAGCCACTTCACTGTCGCCAGGAAAGGCGTGGAAGCCTTCGGCATTCCCGCGTTGAACACCGCGATCCTGCTCTCGTCGGGTGCCACGGTGACCTGGGCGCACTGGGGCCTCAAGCGCGAGCGACGCCAGCAGATGATCGTCGGCCTTGCCTGTACCGTAGCCCTGGGCCTGCTGTTCCTCGGCCTGCAGGCCCACGAGTACTGGGATGCCTACACGCTAAGCAATCTGCGCCTCACCTCCGGTATCTACGGCTCGACCTTCTTCATGCTGACTGGCTTTCACGGTGCGCACGTCACCGTCGGCGCCATCATGCTGAGCGTAATCCTGGTGCGCGCGATCCTCGGCCACTTCGGGCCTGACCGGCATTTTGCGTTCGAGGCCGTGTCGTGGTACTGGCACTTCGTGGACGTGGTCTGGCTCGGGCTATTCATCTTCGTGTACTTGTTATGACTCAGGGCACAATCCCGTGGGGAACGATGATGCCGGTGACGAAACCGAGAACCAACAACAGGAAGAGCGCGATCGACAGGGCGATGCGAACCGTCAATGCCTTCACCGTGCCCGTGCTGCGGCCCCGCTCGCGGTGGAGCCTCAGCAGTGCAAGGCCGAGGCTGACGACGATGGCGACGAGAGCGACGACGATGACCAGCTTGATCAGCAGGGGCGTTTGCATGGCGCTCCACCGGCTTGGGATGAACTCAGTATAGGCACTGAATGGAGGACGCAAAATGATGCTGGCGACCTTGCATCGGCACGGATGGACCTTCCGGCCCAGCCTGGCAGTCACGCTGGCGACGGCGCTGCTGCTGCCCCTGTTGCTGGCGCTCGGCAACTGGCAACTGCAGCGTGCCGCGCAAAAGACGGCTCTGCGGGCTGACTGGACAGAGCGCTCGACCATGCCGCCCTTACAACTGAGCGCGCACGATCTGCCCTATGCGAGTCCCGGCGAACTGTACGGACGCCATATCGCCATACAAGGCCGCTGGGACACCGACAACCAGATCCTGCTCGACAACCAGGTCCTGGACGGCCAGGCGGGCTACTGGGTATTCACGCCGCTGCGCATCGCGGACAGCGCCAGCGTCGTGCTGGTGAACCGCGGCTGGCTGCCGGCCAACCCGCGCCGGGAGTCAGCACCGGATGTACACCTCAATCAGCGTGAAGCCGAGGTGGAGGGCATTGGCGCACCGCCGCCATCGCGCGGCTTTCTTGCCAGGCAGGAACTGGACGCTCTGCTCGGCGCCGCCGGCCTGCTGCGCGTGCAGCAGGTGGACACGGAAGACCTGTCGCAACGCCTGGGCCTTAGCCTCGAACCGTGGACGCTGCGCCTGGACCCGACCGCGCCCGACGGCTACAAGCGCCAGTGGCGGCCGCCGGGTCTCGCCCCCGAGCGCCACCAAGCCTACGCCCTACAGTGGTTTCTGCTGGCCGCGCTGCTGGTCGGCCTTTACGTCAAGTTGAACTTGCGCCGGAGCTAAACGCCTGGACCGTATTTCAAAAAGCCGCTGCCGATTGGCTCCGAATTGACGTGTCAGCCGGGTTGGACGACGGGAGCTGCGGAAACACGCCTCTTCCATTTTGATTTCGATCGAAGAAGCACCTATATTGCTGATTGCCCCGTTGCAGCTGTTGCATCAGCCTATACTGGCCGAGCGCCATGCATTCGCCGGTGCCGATGAGGAGTGATAACCATGAGCAAGGAACGACAAAACAGCAAGGAAGCAAAGAAACAAGCCCTCAAGACCCCCAAGGAAAAGAAGGCCGCAAAGCAAGCCAAGAAGCACGCTTCCGATATCGTTCCCATAGTTCCACGCTAACCTCCAACCGGGGGTTCTAGCGCTGTTCCGCGTTTGCGGTCAGCGGCGTTGTCGCTGACATTCCGCCTCGGCAGCAATACATTGGGCTGCTGCTTCAGTTAGTGTCGCCCTGCAGCACCGGGGAATCGGTGCGCTGTTGGCTGCCGGCACGTTCTACGGATCCATGACTTGACCGCACGCATGAAGTTCATCGCGTATCTGCACCAGTGGACGACGGCGTTGCGCAGCCGCCAGTGGCCTCGGGTGTCGCCCGACGAGGAGCCCCCGTTGCGATCGGAGTTGTTCAGCGCCGATCAGATGGAGCAGCACGGCAAGGCGCTCGCGGCGGCGCACAAGCTTGCGGCGGGGCGCGCACCGGACCAGCTTCTGGGCCGTCTGGCGGCGAACGAAAGCGCCCTGGTCGGCGTCTGCAATCTGCTGACGGCGGCGGTCACCGAGAAGCATCGGATCACGCCGGCCGGGGAATGGCTGCTCGACAACTTCTATCTCATCGAAGAGCAGATCCGCACCGCCCGGAGACATTTGCCCAAGGGCTACAGCCGGGAACTGCCGTGCCTGGAGAACGGACGTTCTGGATCATCGAGCGGGCGCCCGCGCGTCTATGACATTGCCCTGGAAACCGTTGCCCATGGCGATGGCCGCGTCGATACCGAGAGTCTCAGCCGCTTCGTCACCGCCTACCAGACCGTCACCGCCCTCAAACTGGGCGAACTGTGGGCGATCCCGATCATGCTGCGGTTGGCGCTCATCGAGAATCTCCGCCGCGTCGGCGTGCGCATCGCCGCCGACTGGACCGAGCGAAATCTGGCCGGTTCCTGGGCGGATGAGATGACGGAGATTGCGGAGAAGGATCCGAAGAGCCTGATCCTGGTGATCGCGGACATGGCGCGCTCGGATCCGCCGATGGTCGGCGCTTTCGTCGCGGAACTCGTGCGCCGCTTGCAGGGGCGCGGTCCCGCCCTGGCTCTGCCGCTGACCTGGATCGAGCAGCGGCTGTCCGAATCGGGCCAGACCATCGAGCAACTGGTGCAGTCGGAGAACCAGCAGCAGGCTGCGGACCAGGTCTCCATCAGCAACAGCATCGGCAGTCTGCGGGTTCTCGGGGCGATGGATTGGCGCAAGTTCGTCGAGACCATGAGCGTCGTCGAGCAGACGCTGCTTGAGGATCCGGGCGGCATCTATGGCCGGATGGACTTTGCCACCCGCGATCTCTACCGCCATGCAACGGAGGCGGTAGCGAAGGCCGGGGGCCTGGATGAAGTCGGCGTTGCCCGCAAGGCGCTGGATCTGGCGCGTGCCGGGGCGGCAACCGCCGAGTATGCCGGGCACGTGGGCTTCTACCTGATCGACAAAGGTTTGCCGGAACTCGAGCGGGCGGCGGACGTTCGACATTCTCTCTTCAAGACCTTGCGCAGATCAGCGGGGCGCTCGCCCTTGCTCCTGTATCTCGGCGGTATCGCGCTGATCACGGCGATCGTCACCGCAACCCTGGTCGGGCAGGCGCTTGGCGCCGGGATCGCCGACTTGGGGCTGCTGGCAATCGGTGTCCTCTCGCTGCTGGCCGCCAGTCAGCTTGCCGTGGCGCTGGTCAACTGGCTGGCGACACTTCTCGTGAAGCCGCATCCACTGCCCAGAATGGATTTCTCCGAAGGCATCCCGCGGACATCGCGCACGCTGGTCGTGGTGCCCACCATGCTTGGGAGCGTTGCGGGCGTCGAGGATCTGGTCGAGGCGCTGGAAGTCAGGTTCCTGGCCAATCGCGATGCGCGCCTGCACTTCGGCCTGTTGACGGATTTCCTGGACGCTCACGAGGAATCGCTGCCCGAGGATGAACCGCTGCTGCAACTGGCCCGGGCCAGGATAGAGGAACTGAACGAGAAATACCGCATCGGCGAGGACGGCGACGACATGTTCTTCCTCTTCCATCGCCCGCGGCAGTGGAACCCGAAGGAAGCGATCTGGATGGGTTACGAGCGCAAGCGCGGCAAGCTGGCGGACTTGAACGCGTTGCTGCGTGGCGTTTCGGAGAGTGGGTTTTCGCTGGTCGTCGGTGACACTGCGGCTCTGTGCGACGTGAAGTACGTCATCACCCTGGACACCGATACGCAACTGCCGCGCGACGCGGCCCGGCAGTTTGCCGGCGCCATGGCGCACCCGTTGAATCGTCCGCGCTTCGACGAGGCAAAGCGGCGTGTAGTCGAGGGCTACGGCATCCTGCAGCCGCGGGTTGCGATCAGCCTGCCGGGCACCAACCGCTCGCACTACGCGCGGCTGTACGGGGGCGAGCCGGGGATCGATCCCTATACCCGGGCCATCTCGGATGTCTACCAGGACCTGTTCGGCGAGGGTTCGTTCATCGGCAAGGGCATCTACGACGTCGATGCGTTCGAGCAAGCGCTCGGCGGCCGCTTTCCCGAGAATTGCATCCTCAGCCACGACCTGATCGAGGGCTGTTACGCACGGGCGGGGCTGTTGAGCGATGTACAGTTGTTCGAGGACTACCCGGCCCGCTACAGCGCCGACGTGAGCCGCCGCCATCGCTGGATCCGCGGCGACTGGCAACTGGCGGGCTGGCTGCGCAGGCGCGTGCCTGGCGAAGGCGGACAACGTCAGACCAATCCGCTCTCGATGCTGTCGCAGTGGAAGCTGCTGGATAACCTGCGGCGCAGCCTGATCCCCGCGGTGCTGCTGTTCGTGTTGTTGCTGGGATGGACAGTCCTGTCACCGGCCTGGTGGTGGACCTTGTCGGTGCTCGGCGTCCTGCTGCTTCCCTCCGCGTGCGCCTTGATCGTCGACTTGTTCCGCAAGCCGGAGGAGATGCTGCTGAGACAGCATCTCGCGGCCATCGCAAACTCGGCTGCCGGACGCCTCGTGCAGGTCGCATTCGAACTGGCCTGTCTGCCGTATGAGGCGGTCTACAGTCTGGACGCCATCGCTCGCACGGCTTGGCGGACGCTCGTAACACGAAGGCGACTGCTGGAATGGAATCCGTCGGGCGAGGCCGATCGTGCGTCGGCCGGAAATGGCCGTGGGGGACTTGCCGCTTCGTTCCGGACCATGTGGGCGGCGCCTGCGATCGCTGCGGGAACGGCGGTCTGCCTGGCGGTATCGCTGCCTGCCATCTTGATGGTGGCGGGGCCGATTCTCGTGCTGTGGTTCGCCTCTCCCATCGTTGCGTGGTGGATCAGCCGCCCGCTCGAACGCCGCAAGGCCGTGTTGACGACCGCCCAGACCCGCTTTCTGGGCACGATTGCGCGCCGGACCTGGGCGTACTTCGATACCTTCGTCGGCCCCGACGACCACTGGCTGCCGCCGGACAATTATCAGGAATATCGCGTTGCTGCCGTTGCCCATCGCACCTCGCCGACCAACATCGGGCTGGCGCTGCTGGCGAATCTTTCGGCCTACGACTTCGGCTACATTCCGGCGGCACAGCTCCTGCTGCGCACGGCGAATACGCTGCGCACGATGGCAGGACTGGAGCGGCACCGGCGCCACTTCTACAACTGGTACGACACCCAGACGCTGCAACCACTGTCGCCGCACTACGTCTCGACGGTGGACAGCGGCAACCTTGCCGGACATCTATTGACCTTGCGTGCGGGGCTGCTTGCGCTCGCCGACGACAGGATACTCAGGGCGCGGCTGTTCGCTGGCTTGAGCGACACGCTCGGGATTGTCGCCGACACGATGAGCCTGCAGGACAAGCCGGCGGGCCTGATGGTGGAATTGCGGAACGAACTGGAATTGGCGTCTGCGACGGCTCCGTCCACCCTGGCGGCGGCGCGCTCGTGCCTCGAACGGCTGGCCAAAGGCGCCGCCGAACTCGTCACGCGGGTCGATGGCAGAGAGGTTGAAGCGTACGCGTGGGCACGGGCGCTGGTCCGGCAAATTCACGAGGCATTGGACGACTTGGGCTTCCTTGCCGAACAGGGCGAAATCGATGCAATTCCGACCCTGCGCGAGCTGGCCAAGGCGGGCAATATCCGGGCGCGCGAGCGAATGTCAGCCATAGAAGATTTGGCGCTCCAGGCCGGCGACATGGCGCGTATGGACTACGACTTCCTGTTCGACAAGGCGCGTCACTTGCTGACCATCGGCTACAACGTAAGCGAGCGCCGGGCGGACGCCAGTTACTACGACTTGCTGGCCTCCGAAGCCCGCTTGTGCAGCTTCGTGGCCATCGCCCAGGGGCAGTTGCCGCAGGAGAGCTGGTTCGCTTTCGGGCGCCTGCTCACAGGCACCGGCGGAGCGCCGGTTCTGCTGTCGTGGAGCGGCTCGATGTTCGAGTACCTGATGCCGCTCCTGGTGATGCCGAACTACGAGCACACCTTGCTCGACCAGACCTGCAAGGCGGCGGTGGCGAGACAGATCGAGTATGGCAGCCAGCGCGGCGTGCCTTGGGGTATGTCCGAATCCGCCTACAACACGGTCGACGTGCATCTCAACTACCAGTACCGCGCCTTTGGCGTGCCGGGTCTTGGCCTCAAGCGCGGACTGGCCGACGACCTGGTCGTCGCACCTTACGCTTCGGCGCTCGCGCTGATGGTGGCGCCCGAAGCGGCTTGCCTGAATCTGCAACGACTCGCGGCCGACGGGTTTCTCGGCAAGTTCGGGTTCTTCGAAGCGATCGACTACACGCCGGCACGGCAGCGACGCGGGCAATCGAGCACGGTGGTGCGGGCCTTCATGGCGCATCACCAAGGCATGAGCCTGCTTGCCCTGGCGTATCTGCTTCTGGATGCCCCGATGCAGCGGCGCTTCCAGTCGGACCGCCTGTTCCAGGCCGTCATGCTCTTGCTCCAGGAACGGATTCCCAAGGCCACGACATTGTTTTCGCATACGGCACAACTTTCCGAGGTGCGCGGGGCATGGGCCGCGGCGGAAACGCCGATTCGCGTGTTCAACAGTCCCGATACGCCGATACCCGAGGTGCAGTTGTTGTCCAACGGCCGCTACCATGTGATGGTCACCAACGCGGGCGGCGGCTACAGCCGCTGGAAGGATCTCGCCGTCACGCGCTGGCGCGAGGATGGCACCTGCGACAACTGGGGAAGCTTCTGTTACGTGCGCGAGGCAGCAAGCGGGGAGTTCTGGTCCACCGCCCATCAGCCGACGCTCAAGCGACCGGAGAGCTTCGAGGCGATCTTCTCCGAGGGTCGGGCGGAGTTTCGCCGCCGCGATTCCGTCGATGATGGCGATTTCGACACGCATACCGACATCGTCGTATCGCCGGAGGACGATATCGAACTGCGCCGGGTCCGTATCACCAATCGCTCGCGACAGCGCCGGCAAATCGACGTCACCAGTTACGCCGAAGTCGTCATCGCACCGCCTGCCGCCGAAGCCCTGCACCCGGCCTTCAGCAATCTCTTCGTGCAGACCGAGATCCTGCGGGAGCGGCGGGCGATTCTGTGCACGCGGCGGCCGCGCTCTCTCAGCGAGCAGGCGCCCTGGATGTTCCACCTGATGACGGCGAACGGTGGGGAAATCGGCGAGGTCTCCTACGAAACGGATCGCCTGCGCTTCATCGGCCGTACCGGATGCACGGAGGCTCCCCTGGCGATGAGCCAGCCGGCTGCCCTTTCCGGCACCGACGGCTCGGTGCTGGATCCGATCGTCGCCATCCGCTATTCGCTGACGCTCGATCAGGAACAGTCGGTGACGATCGACATGGTGTCCGGCATGGCGGAAACCCGCGACATGGCCTTGGGACTGGTCGACAAATATCAGGATCGCCATCTCTCCGACCGCGTCTTCGAGCTGACCTGGACGCACAGCCAGGTGGTGCTGCGGCAGCTCAATGCCACCGAGGCCGATGCGCAACTCTATGCCCGTCTGGCCGGCTCAGTGATCTACGCCAACGCCGGCCTGCGCGCCGATGCGGCCGTGCTGATCAAGAATCGCCGCGGTCAGTCCGGACTCTGGGGCTACGCCATCTCCGGCGACCTGCCGATCGTGCTGCTGCAGATGGGCGATGCGACCAACATAGATCTTGTCCGCCAGCTCGTCCAGGCCCATGCCTACTGGCGCCTCAAAGGCCTGGCGGTAGACCTGGTGATCTGGAACGAAGAGCACGCGGGGTATCGGCAACGCTTGCAGGACCAGATCATCGGCTTGATCGCTTCGGGGATCGAGGCGAGCGTGATCGATCGGCCCGGTGGCATCTTCGTGCGCATGGCGGAGCAGATACCCAGCGAGGACCGCGTTCTGCTCCAGTCGGTCGCGCGCGCCATCATCGCCGACGGGCGGGGAACGCTGGCGGAGCAACTCGACCAACGTGCCCTTGCGGAACCGCGCATACCGCGGCTCAAGCCGGGCCGGGCGCACCGTCCGGATGTGGCTCCCGCCGTGGCGTCGCCTGGACGCGATTTGATCCTCGGCAACGGCCTGGGCGGATTCACTCCCGACGGACGTGAATACGTCATCGCGCTGGCGGCCGGACAGGCGACCCCGGCGCCGTGGGTGAATGTCCTGGCGAATCCAGGCTTCGGCACGATCGTCTCGGAAAGCGGCGCCGCCTACACCTGGAGCGAGAACGCCCACGAATTCCGCCTGACGCCCTGGCACAACGACCCGGTGAGCGATGCCAGCGGTGAAGCCATCTATGTTCGCGACGAGGAGACGGGCCACGTCTGGTCCCCGACGCCCTTGCCGGCGCGGGCGGCGATGCCCTGCGTCATCCGGCACGGCTTCGGCTACAGCGTCTTCGAGACCCGATGCGGGGACATCTGCACCGAACTCTGGATCTACGTGGCCATGGATGCGGCCGTCAAGTTCTCGGTGCTGAAGGTGCGCAACGAATCGGGCCGGCCGCGCAGGCTCTCCACGACTGGCTACGTCGAATGGGTGCTGGGGGATCTGCGGGCCAAATCGGCCATGCACGTGGCCACCGAAATCGATGCCCAGACCGGCGCGCTCTACGCGCGCAACCCGTACAGCACGGAGTTCTCCGACCGGGTCGCTTTCTTCGACGTGGATGATCCGGCGCGCAGCGTGACCGGCGACCGCAGGGAATTCCTCGGCCGCAACGGCACGCTGCAAAGTCCGGCCGCCATGAAGCGCTCGCGCCTGTCCGGCAAGGTGGGCGCCGGCTTGGATCCCTGCGCCGCCATCCAGGTGAGCTTCGATCTCGCCGAGGGGCAGGAGCGCGAGATCGTCTTTCGCCTCGGCGTCGGCCGCAATGCCGAGGAGGCCGGCAGGATCGTGCAGCGTTTCCGCGGCGCCCTGGCCGCACGGGCGGCGCTCGAAGCCGTCTGGCAATACTGGAACCACACGCTGGGCGCGGTGCAGGTGGAAACGCCCGACCAGTCGATCAATGTGCTGACAAATGGCTGGCTGCTGTACCAGACGCTGGCCTGTCGCGTCTGGGCCCGCAGCGGCTACTACCAGTCGGGGGGCGCCTTCGGCTTCCGCGACCAGCTGCAGGACGTGATGGCGCTGATTCATGCCGAGCCGGGGCTGGTGCGCAAACATCTGCTGCTGTGCGCAAGCCGCCAGTTCCAGGAGGGCGATGTCCAGCATTGGTGGCATCCGCCATCGGGCCGCGGCGTCCGTACGCATTGTTCGGACGACTACCTTTGGTTGCCGTTGGCGGTGTGCCGCTACGTCACGGCCACCCGCGATACCGGTGTGCTGGATGAACCCGTGCACTTCCTGGAAGGCCGCCCGGTCAACCCGGAGGACGACTCCTACTACGATCTGCCCGGCCGCTCCGCCGAGCCGGCCAGCCTGTACCAGCACTGCGTGCGGGCCATCAGGCATGGACTGCGATTCGGGGAGCACCGCTTGCCGCTGATCGGTTCCGGCGACTGGAACGACGGCATGAACCTGGTCGGCATGCAGGGCAAGGGCGAGAGCGTCTGGCTGGGCTTCTTCCTCTTCGCGGTGCTCGGACAGTTTGGCAAGGTGGCTAGTGCGTATGGCGATACAGCCTTCGCCGAGCTTTGCGTCAAGGAGGGCGCCCGGCTGCGCGCGAGCATCGAACAGCATGGCTGGGACGGCGAGTGGTATCGCCGCGCCTACTTCGACGACGGCACACCGCTCGGTTCGGCAGACAACGAGGAATGCCGGATCGATTCCATCTCGCAGAGCTGGTCGGTGCTATCGGGGGCCGGCGACGAGTTGCGTTCGCGCGTTGCCATGCGCTCGGTCGATGAGCGCCTCGTGCGCCGCGATTGCGCACTGGTTCAACTGCTCGATCCGCCTTTCGACAAGTCGAGCCTGGATCCGGGTTACATCCGCGGCTACGTCCCGGGCGTGCGCGAGAACGGTGGCCAATATACCCACGGTGCCGTCTGGGCGGCGATGGCGTTTGCCGCACTCGGCGAGCGCGAGCGCGCCTGGGAGTTGCTGACCATGATCAACCCGGTAAACCACGCGCTGTCGGCGGATGCAATCGCGGCCTACAAAGTCGAACCCTACGTCGTCGCCGCCGACGTCTATGCGCGCGCACCGCATATCGGCCGCGGCGGCTGGAGCTGGTACACCGGCTCGGCCGGCTGGATGTACCGGCTCGTCGTCGAATCGCTGCTGGGCTTGCGGCTCGACGGAGACAGGCTGCATCTCGCACCCTGCCTGCCCGCCGACTGGCCGGGACTCAAGATCCACTATCGTTATCGGGAAACCGTCTATCACATCGTCGTCTCGCAAACCCGCGCCGGTGAAGACGCACCGGCTGCCGAAATGAGACTGACGGTTGATGGCGTGGAGCAGCCCGAGATGGCGATTCCCCTGGTTGACGACCAACAGCAACACTTCGTCGCGGTTGCTTGTCGGCCGCATTAGCGCGGGGCGAGACGGCCAGCCTTCTTATCCCGGGAGCGTATCCCAGGTGATTGCACACTGCCTCGATCAGGCGCACAATCAGTTCGCATATCAAATTCCTCCTGTGACCACGATGAGCATATCGAAACTGATGCGGAGCGGCGTGATCGCGGCTACCCTTACCGCCTGCGTACTTGGCCAACAGCAACCGGCTACCGCCGCCGGCCCGGAGGAAATGGCGGATCGGGAACGCGTGCGCAGCGAGATCAGCCGCGCCTGGAAGGCAGCCGATTGGGACAGCCTGGATCGAATGGGTTCCATGGCTGTGCGGCAGTACGAGAAGGACGCGAGTAGTTTCGACACGTGCAAGACGTTCTTCTACGTACTGCCGAACGACAACAGCATCGCTACTCAGCAAGCTTACAGCCGGTGGCTGGCCAGGCATCCCCAGTCGTATGCTGCCCGTTACGCGCGGTCCCGCTACTACTCGTACCTCGCCATGAATGCACGCGGGAATGCCTATATCAGTAACACACCCGCTGAACAGGTCAAGACAATGGAGGAGTGGTTCTCTCGGGCCATGACCGACGCGCTGGCGTCGATTCCATTGTCGTCACGGCCGACGCTCTCATATTTCCAGCTTATGCGGGCGGCACGCTACCTGGGCAGGCGTACCGAAGGCGACAAGTACTATCAGGCTGCCGTCGCCGCCGACCCGGACGTGCTCGTGGTGGCATCAGAGTACCTGCTCTCCCTGCAGCCACGCTGGGGCGGGAGTTTCGAAGCGCTGGCACGCTTTCCCGATCAGGCTGCGCGGCAGGGTCTTTCGGAGGCCAAGCAGATACAGCTGCGCCGCGAGGCGATCATGCTGACGGCTTGGGATGCCGACATCCACGAACACGATGAGGACGCATTACAGGCATTCCGGCGCCTGAGCGCCGTCGCCAGCGATGCCCGCAGCGGGGACATACCGGCGTTCGGCTTGTTCCATATCGCCGTCCGTCGAGGCGACATCGATTCCGCCCTCAAGCATGCCGAAGAACTCGCCGCCAAGCCGACTGCCACCGCCGACCAACTCGTCAGCGTCGCCTATCGCTTATCCAAGGCCGGTCGAAAATCCGATGCCGAGCGCTTCTATCTGAAATCGCTTGAACGTGATCCGAAGCATGCCTACGCACTCATCTCGCTGGCGAACCTGGCGCTGGGCGCGAAGCGCCCCAAGGATGCCCTTGCCTACTATGACCGGGTACTGGGATTCTGGCCGAATCACGCGCAGGGTCTCGAGGAACGCGCCCGATTGCGGATTACCGAAGCGCTCGATGAGCAGGGCGGCATCAAAGACGCCGAAAAGGCGGCTGCGCTGGGACGAGCCTCGGCACAGAACTACCTCGGGTATCTGTATTGGGAGGGCAAGGGGGTTGCCCGGAACCCGGGCAACGCCCTCTACTGGTGGTCCCAAAGTGCCGACAGGAACGACAGCAAGGCCATCGATAACCTGGAAATGGCCGAGCGCAGGCTCGGCCCGGAGTTTGCCGTATTGCTTGCCGCGTCGAAGAAACGCGCACAAGACGCTTCGCGCTCCCCATCGCCGGAAACCGGCGCCAGCCCGGATGCCGCGAACCCCGCAACGCCTGGGGAAATGCTCAACCCGCGGCGCCCGCCCGAACGGCCCGGCACCAACCGGTAAGCTCAGGGGCACGGGGCGGAACGCGACACCCGGCCCGTCGACACGCTTCTTGCACAGGCGGCCGGATATCAGTAGATTGGCAGGCCCGTGACGACGTCGGATGAGTCGTTCCTGCCAAGCCTCCTTGGCGCTACCGAACGCCGACGTCCGAGACGATCTTCGTCGGAGAATCCATGTCAAAGCGCCTTGCCATCGTAGCTGCTCTTGCTGTTGCATCCCTGCTTTCGCAGTCCGCCAGCGCCACCCCGACCGAGGCAGTGCGGTCGGCGGCGAGCACCACGGTCCGGGGCCTCGAGAAGGCCCAGGATGCCGTCGTACATGTCGCCAAGGCGGGTGTGGCGGGCGTGTCCTATGGCGCCGGCAAGGCCGGCGAGGCCGTCACGCATGTGGCGAAGAAGGTCGGCCTGCCGACCGAACCCGGCTCTCCGCCCAAGAACACGAGCCAGACGCAATAGGCCCGTCCGACGGGCGGCTTCGGCCCATTCGGCCAGCGCCGGACAACCTCTTGGCACCGACATCCTTGCGGCCCGCCGTAGCCGGGCGGGCCTGTGCTATCGTTCGGGCGCTTGCCAGCAACAATGTCCAAGGAGGTCGCCATGCGCACCCGTTTCACCATTCTCCTCGCCTGCTCCTTGATTGCCGCCCCGGCCCTGGCCGCCGAGCTCGCCGGCACGTTGAAGAAGATCAAGGACAGCGGTAGCATCACCCTGGGCCACCGGGAGTCGTCGATCCCGTTCTCGTATTACGACGACAAGCAGCAGGTGATCGGCTACTCGCAGGACTTCATGATGAAGGCCGTCGATGCCGTCAAGCAGGAGCTGAAGCTGCCCAGCCTGCAGGTGAAGTTCAACCCGGTGACGTCGCAGAACCGCATACCGCTGGTGCAGAACGGCACGGTGGACATCGAGTGCGGCTCCACCACCAACAACCTGGAACGCCAGAAGCAGGTGGGCTTCTCCACCACGATATTCGTCATCGGCACGCGGCTCCTGACAAAGAAGGATTCCGGCGTCAAGGACTTCGCCGACCTCGCCGGCAAGAACGTGGTCACCACCGCCGGTACCACCTCGGAGCGCCTGCTGCGCAAGATGAACGAGGACAAGAAGATGGGCATGAGCATCATCGCTGCCCGCGATCACGGCGAGAGCTTCCTGACGCTCGAGACCGGCCGCGCCGTCGCCTTCATGATGGACGACGCCCTGCTCTACGGCGAACTGGCGAAGGCCAAGCGCCCCGGCGACTGGGTGGTCACCGGCACGCCGCAATCGCGCGAGGCCTACGGCTGCGTGCTGCCGAAGGACGATGCCGCCTTCAAGAAGGTGGTTGACGAGGCGATCGCCAAGACCATGAAATCCGGCGAGGCGGAGAAGATCTACGCCAGGTGGTTCATGAACCCGGTGCCGCCCAAGGGGCTCAACCTGAGCTTCCCGCTCTCGGAGGACATGAAGGCGCTCTACAAGAACCCGAACGACAAGGCCCTCGAGTAGTTCCTTCGGGCCGGGATCGTGGGCTACCACTGGAACTGGGGCATCTTCCTCAGCCCCACCGCCGACGGCGAGACGACTTATCTCGGCTGGCTGTTGGCGGGCCTCGAATGGACGGTCGCGCTGTCGCTGTCGGCATGGCTCGTGGCCTTGCTGCTGGGTACCCTGTTCGGCGTCCTGCGCACCGTGCCCGGCCGCTGGCTGTCTGCGCTCGGCGCCGCCTACGTCGAGGTCTTCCGCAACGTGCCGCTGCTGGTGCAGCTTTTCAGCTGGTACTTCGTTCTGCCTGAGTTGCTGCCGCCGGCCTTGGGCAACGCCTTCAAGCAGACGGACCCGCTCCTGCAGCAGTTCGTTTCCGCCTGGCTGTGCCTGGGCTGCTTCACCGGCGCCCGCGTCGCCGAGCAGGTACGCGCCGGCATCGAATCGCTGCCGCGCGGCCAGAAGGCCGCGGCCCTGGCGCTGGGGCTGACGCTGCCGCAAACCTATCGCCACGTGCTGCTGCCGATTTCGTTTCGCATCATCGTGCCGCCGCTCACTTCCGAGTTCCTCAACATCTTCAAGAACTCTGCCGTGGCCTCCACCATCGGCCTGATCGAACTCTCGCGCCAGGCCCAGCAACTGGTGGATTACACGGCCCAGCCCTACGAGGCCTTCATCGCGGTGACGCTGCTCTACGCCCTGATCAACGTCACGGTGATGGCGTTGATGCGCGTGGTCGAGGCGAAGTCGCGCGTGCCGGGTTACATCGGGTCGAAATGAGCACCTTCCCCCCGCCCCCCTTCCCTGAGAAGGGGGTGACAAAGGTTCGGCCGCTAACGCGGCCTCCGGTTCCTGGCTCGCCGCCTTCTTGGGGCGGCCCGGCGAAGGCGGCATGACCATGTACGAATTCGACTGGACCTCGATCCCCGGCGCGTTGCCCATCCTGGCGAAGGGCATGGCGGTCACTTTCGAGGTGACGCTGACGGCCATCGCCGTGGGCATCGCCTGGGGCACGCTGCTGGCCATCGCGCGGCTGGCAGGCAAGCCCTGGCTGTCCTGGCCGGCCGCCATCTACGTGAACACCTTCCGTTCCGTGCCGCTGCTGATGGTGATCCTTTGGTTCTACCTGATCGTGCCCTCGCTGTTGCGCGACGTGCTGGGCGTGGCCGAGTCGACCGACATACGCATGGTGTCGGCCCTGGTCGCCTTCTCGCTGTTCGAGGCCGCCTACTATTCCGAGATCATCCGCGCCGGCATCCAGAGCGTGCCCAAGGGCCAGGTCTTCGCCGCCCAGGCGCTGGGCATGAGCTATGGCCAGACCATGCGGCTGGTGGTCCTGCCCCAGGCCTTCCGCAACATGCTGCCGCTGCTGCTGACCCAGGCGATCATCCTGTTCCAGGACACCTCGCTCGTCTATGTCATCGGCCTGGCCGACTTCTTCGGCTCCGCCGCCAAGGTGGGCGACCGCGACGGCCGCCTGGTCGAATTGCTGCTGTTCGCCGGCCTCATCTACTTCGTCATCTGTATCTGCCTCTCGCTGCTGGTGAAGACCCTGAGAAGAAAGCACGCCACATGATCAGTTTCAAGAACGTCTCGAAATGGTACGGCCAATTCCAGGTGCTGACCGAGTGCAGCACCGGCGTGACCAAGGGCGAGGTGGTGGTGGTCTGCGGCCCGTCGGGCTCCGGCAAGTCGACGCTGATCAAGTGCGCGAACGGCCTCGAACCCTTCCAGCAGGGCGAGATCGTCGTCAACGGCATCTCCGTCGGCGACCCGAAGACCAACCTGCCACAGTTGCGCGCCCACGTCGGCATGGTCTTCCAGCACTTCGAGCTCTTTCCGCACATGACCATCACCGACAACCTGACCATCGGTCAGATGAAGGTGCTCAAGCGCGGCCGCGACGAAGCTGTCGAACGCGGCCTCAAGATGCTCGACCGCGTCGGCCTCAAGGCCCATGCCCACAAACACCCCGGCGAACTCTCGGGCGGCCAGCAGCAGCGCGTCGCCATCGCCCGCGCGCTGGCCATGGACCCGATCTGCATGCTGTTCGACGAACCGACCTCGGCGCTCGACCCGGAGATGATCAACGAAGTGCTCGACGTCATGGTGCAACTGGCCAAGGAAGGCATGACCATGATGTGCGTGACCCACGAGATGGGCTTCGCGCGCAAGGTCGCCAACCGCGTGATCTTCATGGACCAGGGCCGTATCGTCGAAGATGCCGCCAAGGAAGAGTTCTTCGGCACCCCGCGCTCGGAGCGGGCGCAGTTGTTCCTGTCGAAGATCCTTCAGCACTGAGCTCCAGTCATCGGCGCGACGATCTTGGGGGTTCCGCCCATTTCAGGTGCCGCACAGGGGCGGTGAATGCGCCTATGCTTCTGCCAATAGGCGCGGCAAAACGGAGAATCGGTCATGACCAACAAGATCACCGTGACGGGAGCCGAGGTACGGGTGAACGACCACATCTACAACGGTGCCGGAACCAATGCCCATCCAAGCTTCGCCTGGGAAACCGTCACCGAAGTGCGTCATGAGGATGGCCTGATCCTGTTGATCACCGGAAATGTGAAGGGGCCGCATGGCGAATTCTGGCTCGAGCCCGACGAAAGGATTGCCGTGATCCGCTATCCCGAATCGGCTGTCGAGGATCCTCGGCACTGACGGCTACAGGCCCGGATCCTCGCCGCCTTCGATCCGCGAGATGATCAGCGAGGTGCTGGACGTTCCTGCGCCGCCACCGGCGGGCGCCGGCGTCACAGCGAATACATCGCCTGGAGATAGAGCGAGCGAGGCGCCTGCGGCAGGTCGTTGGGAATCTGGACCGGCACCACACTGGGCTCGAACACCCGCCTGTTGAACAGATTGCGGATGGAGCCGACAAACTCCCAGGATACTTTCTGCCGCGCGGTGCGCAGCGTCACATCGGCGGTGGTATAGCCGGCCAGGTCCGGACGGGCGTCACCGAACGCGCGCTTGCGAACCCCGACCCAGTTGACTTGCGTGCTCGCCAGCCAGCCGCTCGTGAAGCGCCAGTCGCCGCGGGCATAGACGTGGTCGTGCGGCGCGTAGCCGACATCGGTATCGGTCGCGACATCGGTCGAGCGCTGGCGAGAATAGTTGGCGGTCAGCCGCAGCGTTCGGCTCGCGTCCCAGACTGCCTCGAATTCGCCCCCCACCCCTTTCTGGTCGCCGGTATTCTGGAACGTCGTGGCCCCCGCAGGGCCGGTGGGGTTGGCCACGGCGCGGATGACGTCCCGCATGCGGTAGGTGAAGACATTGGCATTCAACTGCAGGTCCTGTCTTGCCCGCCAGGAGATGGCGGCCTCCTGCGTCTGGTTGGTTTCCGGGCGCAGACTGGGGTTGCCCTTGTTGACCGGATTGTTGACGCCGTACAGTTCGTTGAACGACGGCGCCCGGAAGGCACGGCCGGCAAGCAGCTTGATCGTCATGTCGAATCCGGCCTCCCAGACCAGTGCCAGGCGGGGATTGGTGGTGCCGCCGACGTCCGAGTATGCGTCATGGCGCACCCCGGCCGTCAGCGTCCAGTCGGGAACGAAGTTCCATTCATCCTGCACGTATGCATAATCGACGAAGCGGCGTTGTGGCTGCATGAAGGGCTGGATATCCGAGTAGTCGGAAACCGCCCCCCTATAGGTGTATAGGCCGGTCGCCTGGTCGATCGTGTAGTTCTTGTAGGTGGCGGTCCTGTAGATGTTCAAGTCCTCGTGGCCGCCACCGACACGCAAATTGTGGTGGGCGAATCCACCGTAGGTCGCGTAGCCGGAAAGCCGGACCTGGCGCTCCCACTTGTTCGGCCCGCCGATCAGGCCGTTCGGAAAACTGGCGCCGGCTACCCCCGACCCGGGCGGCGACAGCAACAGGTTCCCTGGCACTGTGTCGATGTATTGCAGATAGGCAGCCGTGAATCCGAGCCCCCAATGGCGCCCGGCATTCGGTTCGATCCATGAGACGTCGGCCGTGATGCGCTCGCTGCGCCCGGCACTGGTCGGGTCGAGCGCGGAGCCGATGCCGGCGCCCAACCCCATGTTGTCGCGCAGCTTGTAGCCGCCGCGCAGGCGCCATCTGCCATAGGCGAGATCGAGGCTGGCATCGACGGCATCGCGCCCCAGGCTCATCGGGCCGGGCGCCAGCGAGGCGTGGGTCACCGACGGCGGCCTGTCGCGAAGACTCTGGGCGTCGGCGGCGATGGTTTCCTTGAAACCATCGGTGCTGCCAAGGCGCAAGTAGGCGGCAACATCGACCGGCCCCAGCTTGCCGCCGTGCTGCACCCAGGTGTCCCAGGTACGGAAAGAACCGGCACGCAGGCCGAATTCCGTGCCGGGCGTGTCGGCCGCCGTCTTGGTGATGACATTGATGACGCCGGAATACGCATCGGCACCGTAGAGCGCCGAGCCCGGGCCGCGGATGATCTCGATGCGGGCGATGTTCTCCAGCGGCAGGCCGCCCCAGACGCCGCCTTTGTTGCCGAGGAACATCAGCGTCATGGGAATGCCGTTCTGCAGCAGCAGGATGTGCGTATTGTTGAGGTCGTACATGCCGCGCATGACGTAGGTTGCGGTATTGTTGTTGCCGTTGCGCGCCACGTGCATGCCGGGAACGGTTTCCATCACTTCATCGAGGTCGACCGCGCCCATGGCCCGGATGTCCTCGGCGGTGATCACCGTGGCCACGGTCGGCGCGCGGCCCAGCGGTTGCAGCGACCCCGTGGCGATGCTGATCGCGCCCTTGTCGCCATAGAGCTGCAGCAACTGCTCTTCGCTTGTTTCCTGGCTCACGGCGGCACTCGCGCAAGCCAGCATCACCACCCCAAAGGCCACCTCGACTGGCAGTCCCACTATCGCGCTTCCCTTGTCTTCTTGTCACCGCCTAACGCCGCGCGGCTGCGGCCAATCATAATCTCCGCCGCACCTCGCCGCACCTCGCCGCACCTCGCCGCAATGGCCGCGACGGCTCCGCTTGGCCGCTCGCGACGAACCGAGCCGAGCGGCTGCATTGGCACGTCAATGTCGCCATGGTCACCGCGAGCTTCCGCTTCTACGAGGAACTCAACGATTGCCAAGCGATGGACAAGCGTGGGCACCGCAGTTATCCTCCATATCACCATGGTTATAGGTCGTTTTGTCCGTCTACCCCAGTCTGAAAGGATGGTCTGATGTTTGGAGTCACTAGACTGAAACAAGAAGTCGCCGGCCTCGAGGCCAAACTCAAGTCGCTTGAAGCCGAGCGCGCGGCGGAGCGGGCGCAGTGGGAAAGCGAGCGCACCACGCTCAACAAGACGCTGGAGGCCGGGCGCAGACGACTGGACTACTACAAGGGGCTATTCGAGAATGAATTGATGTTCAGCCAGTCGATGCTGGAGTTGCAGAAGTCGATGGTGCTGCTTGCGAACTCGATGAAGCGCGAGGCAGAAGCCGCAGATGTGGCGCTGGCGACGACCAGCGAAAACACTTCGTCGCTGAACGTGGTGGTGTCGAACGTTCACGAGATGGCGACCCGAAGCAAGGCGGTGGCCGAGACCGTGGATGTCCTCAACGAGCAGGCGACGCGGATCGGCGGCATCGTCAATCTGATCAAGGAGGTGGCCGACCAGACCAATCTGCTGGCGCTCAACGCAGCCATCGAGGCAGCCCGCGCGGGCGAGCAGGGCCGCGGTTTCGCGGTCGTGGCCGATGAGGTACGCAAACTCGCCGAGCGCACGACCGGGGCGACAGGCGAAATCGGCACCCTGGTCGATTCGATTCGACAGGAAGCGATGAAGGCAAAGATGACGACCGAAATCACGCCGGAGCAGGCGACGAAATACGACGCCGATGCAGGAATCGCGCATTCAAAGATGCAGGATCTGCAGGGCATCACCGAGCAGGCGCGCCTGACGATACGCGGCACCGCCATGCGGACCTTCGTCGAGTTGGCAAAGCTCGATCACCTGATCTACAAGAAGGAAGTTCACAAGATCCTGATGGGCATATCGGAAAAGAAGGGGGACGAATTTGCGAGCCATACCGTGTGCCGCCTTGGCAAGTGGTACTACGATGGCGACGGCAAGGAGTGCTTCTCGCGCCTCCCCGCCTACCGCCAGATCGAAGCGCCGCACAAGGACGTGCATGCCCATGGCCGCGCGGCTGTCGACAGCTACTATGCCGAAGACTTCGCCCGTGCCGTCGATTACCTCAGGCAGATGGAGAAGGCCAGCAACCTGGTCATTGAACAGCTCGAACTGCTGGCCCAGCAGGGCGAAAAGCAGGGCTGTGCGGTTTAGCAGGCGAGATCGGGCCTCTGCCTAGCCTTCCCCCGCGCTACAGGCACGGGTCTTCGCCGCCGCCGCTGGTCGACGAACTGACCGCGCCGACGCACCGCTTGTCCTGACCTTCTGGAGGAATTCAGAATGAGCGTTGCCGCTGGAACTGCTAACCGCCGTAGGCGGCGAGATCGCCGTAGATCAGCTCATCGTCGGCGATGACGAATACGCCGGCCCCGATGTCTTCCGGCACGAACTGGGATTTCTTGCCGATTGCCACCATGACGCCGCCGCAGACTTGTCCGCCGACGACGATCCTTGCCTGGTGGGCGACCTGCAACTGGCTCTTGAGGACACGCTCCTCGCTCAGGATTTCGGCAATCTCCTCGTTCACCTTCTTCAAGGTCAGACGCGCCTTGTCGGCAATTTCCCGCTTGTCCGGGCGCGTCGCCAACAGCTTCAGCACCTTGGTCAGTTCACCGTTTTCCTTGAGCTTGGCATCCAGACGCTGCCTGTGCTCCTCGATGGCTTTCTGCAGCAGCGGATTGACGCCGACGAAGACGCGCGTCTGGCTGCCTTCCGGACCACCGAGCACGCCGGCGCTGATCTTCGCCGTGGCGCGCACGAATCCGCCGACGATGCTGCCCTTGCCGTTGCCTTGGCCGACGACGATCTGATCGATTGCCGTCACGTCGCTTTGAATGATCGCCTCGTCGACCTCCACCTTCTGTTCCGCCAGGACGATGCAGTTCTCCAGGTAGCGCGCCTTGATGCTGCCTTTGGCGGTAAGCCTGGCCGTATCCCCCTGTTCGGCATCCTTGTGGCCCTGGGCGGAATGACCGATGACGCCGCCTTTGACGACGATGTTGCCGCCCGAGGTAAGCTCGGCCGGCTCGACATTGCCGCCGACGGTGATGTCGCCGCCCGCCTTGACACGCATGCCGCTCTTGACATCGCCACGAATTTCGACACTGCCGATGAATTCGACGTTGCCCGTCGCCATGTCGATGGCTTCGAACCGCAGTATCGCTTCCACCGTGACGCCGTTGTGCATCAGGATCGGTTGACCGGCAACGGCGGCGCGCAGGAGATCGGGATCGGCCGGGTCGACCTCGACCCCTTGCATGCGCACGGCAAATTCGACGTTCTTTGCCGGCGCCACCGGCAATAGCTTGCCGGTGACGCCCTGACCGGCGGCACCCGGAACCGGCGCGTGCCTTCGCATCAGCGCGTCGCCCGGGCTGACGCTGGGCATCGCACCCCGGTCGCGCAAGTCCACCTGGGCGCGCTCGTCCGCACTCACGTGGCGTTCCCGATTGACAGCGACCAGCGGCTCCAGCCAGCCGTCGGTGCCCGGCTGCGGCGGTGTACCGCGCGCCACCTCGACCTGCCGGCCCAGCGCCGGACCAAGGGCGCTGGCAATGGCCCCCTGGTCGATACCGAAGACCACGCCGGCCTTTTCCAGTGCCGCCCGGGCCGTTGCCGGCTCCGGCGCGGCACCACCATTCTCCGGCGGCGACACGGTTAACCAGGCGGTCAGGGTGTCTGGGGAAACCGATACCAGGTAGTTGGCTTCGAGCGGTTCTAAGGTTGATTCTTCCATGGCGTAGTTTCTTGATACGTGGTGTTCAATCGTCGGCGAGCAGGCGGCAGCCTGTCAGCATGGCAGAAAGTCTTACGAGAATCACAATGTTCTGATCCAGAGCATGCCGAGATCGTAGCCGGTCCTGAGTTTGCCCCGCAGGGTAAGACCGCCAACGGCGAATTCCTTGTGCTGGGTGTCGCGCCGCAGGGGCTTCATGTAGGGATTGCCGGTGCCGTTGGTGATGCTGGCCACCAGAGGAGCGTTGGCGACGGCGCCATGACGGTGGACGACGGCAATCTCGCCGTTCGCCAGTTTGACGAAGGTGCCCGGCGGGAACAGCCCGAGCACCTTGACCAGCGCTCCGGCAAGGGCCGCACAGGGCCCTTGCACCTCCCGGGTGTACAGGGCGCGCACTGCCTGCGGCGGCGGCAAGGCCTTGCGGTCGCCCCGCGGCGACACCAGTGCGCCAAGGACATCGGCGAGCCGCACCAGTTGGCCCGTTTCGTCGGGCCGGGTCAACCCGCCGGGATAGCCGGCGCCGCCGTCAAGCTCGTGATGCTCGAGTACGGCAGCAAGCCATAGCGGGTCGTCCACGCCGGCCTCGCGCAGCCTGCCGGCGGCGGCCGCGGGATGGCCGTGTACCAGGTCCCGTTGTTGCGGATTCAGGGCTTCGGCCTGGTCGACGAGCCTGTTTTGCAGGTCGAGTACCGTCGCGTTCATCGACAGCGCCGCGCACACGACGCTGGACTGCCTGTCCGCTGGCCAGCCAAGCGCAGTAGCGGTCAGGTCGCAGAGAATCGCCGTCAGTACACTGTGGCGGATTGAATAATTCTCGTCTTCGTCCAGCAGTCCGGCCGCGACGGCGCCTTCCGGGTCGGTGCCGGCCAGTTCATGGATGTCGGCGGCGACTTCCTTGATATGCGCGATCGCGCCCGGATCCTCCACCAAGCTGCGCAACGCCCGGTTCAGCCGCTTCTTGAGCGAATCCCGCAATAGAAACGGATCGAACTTCCTTGTTTCGGGCGGGGGCGACAACGCGGCTGCGGAATTCCCGAAATGGGCCTGGAAGGCGGCGATATCCACATACAGGCCACGTGAAAGCAGCGTCTCGAGCTGGGAGTCGCTTTCGATGACGAAGCCGGCGGAAAGCAGCAAGTGGCCGCCTTCGTCATAGACATCCCCCGGCAGGGGCCGGCCCACCTTGACGTGGCTGGCAGTCAGACGCTGCGTCTGCATGCTCATGGTTTCGGTCGTCCGCGTCGGACGAAGGACGAAGCCGAAAGCATCGGTTCACTCACCCCAAAGGACGCAAGGAAGGGCGATCTTGAGACACAACACGCCCCCTCCCACGCCGCGAAGACCTCTGGAAATCAAGATCCTTGTCTTCCTTGGCGGTGCAACCGCTTCTTCCAGCTTGAGCATGTCGGTTCCTTCCGTGTTGACTCGATCACACGACCACCGAGCCAGGCCACAGGTCACAAGGATCGCGGCCCTGACGCCACCCGGGTGTACCGGGCGTGCGCAGCGAGCATCCTCTCGCATAAGCAAAGGAATATCAAGGGCGGCCGGCCGATCCTGGCCGCGGCCGCATCGCGCCATGGCAAGCAACCAACGAAACCCGCTACCCCTGGAATCCGCACGCTGCCTCTCTTTTGCGTCCTCTGCGGTGCAACCGCCGTTTCACCGCTATAGACAGGAATCCTCGCCGCCGCCGGCAATGGTCGCTTCGACCACGCTGCGCGTCAGCTGCGGCGCGAAAAGTTCGATGAACGCGTAGTCGAACCTGCGCAGGTAGGCGTCGCGGCGGAAGGCCAGGCGCGTGGTGCTCGATTCGAACAGGTGGCCGGCGGGGATGGCCACCAGGCTGGCGTCGCGTGCAGCGTCGAAAGCCATCTCGGCGATGACACCGAGCCCCAGCCCGAGGGTGACGTAGGTCTTGATGACGTCCGCATCGATGGCGGTGAGCACGACATTGGCCTCGATGCCGGCGCGCTCGAAGGCGCGGTCGATGCGCGAGCGGCCGGTGAAGCTGGGGTCGTAGGTGATCAGCGGATGCCTTGCCAGGCTCGCGAGCGTGAGCGTGCCGGCGGCCAGGATCGGATGGCCCGCCGGCGCGATGACGACGTGCGACCACTGGTAGCAGGGCAGCGTCGTCAGGCCGGTGCGCTGGTCGAGAGACTCGGTGGCGATGCCGATGTCGGCGTCGCCGCGCAGTGTCCATTCCGCCACTTGTTCGGGATTGCCCTGGTGCAACCGCAGCCGGACCCCGGGATAGCTTCCCATGAAGCGCTTGACGACGGCCGGCAGGGCGTAGCGCGCCTGGGTGTGCGTGGTGGCGACGTCGAGTGTGCCGCCGGACTCGTCCGCGTAGTCGTCGCCGACGCGCTTCAAGTTCTTGAGTTCGCCCAACACGCTGGCGGCGATGTCGAGCACGAGCTTGCCCGGTTCGGTGACGGCGGTGAGGCGCTTGCCCGCGCGCTCGAAGATGGTCAGCCCGAGCTCCTCTTCAAGCAGCCGGATCTGCTTCGAGACCCCCGGCTGGGAGGTATGGAGCGCCGTCGCCGCATCGGAGACGTTGAGTCCCCGGCGGGCGACCTCATGGATATAGCGAAGTTGTTGAAGGTTCATCCATATAACCCAGGGTTCTTTGTATTAAACAACAAAGTATTTCCGGGGTCTATACCCCCTCCCCTAGCATGTGTCCCATCAACCCAAGGGACGCATCGTGGACCTCGCTCAAATCGCTTCCGGTTTCGCTGTCGGCACCATCGTCGGGATCACCGGCGTCGGCGGCGGGGCACTGATGACGCCGCTCCTGCTGCTGGTCTTTGGCATCGCGCCGGCCACGGCGGTGGGCACCGACCTCCTGTTCGCGGCCATCACCAAGTCGGGCGGCACCTGGGTCCATGCCCGCCAGGGCACCGTCGATTGGCGCATCGTCAGGCTGCTTGCCACGGGCAGCCTGCCGGCCGCGGTGACGACATTGCTGGCGATCTCGCTGTTCGTGCCCGGCGGCCTCGGCGGCGCCAGCAAGATCATCGGCGCCACGCTGGGTGTCGCGCTGCTGCTGACGGCAACGGTGCTGATCTTCCGCCGCCGCCTGCTGGCCCTGGCCCTCCGTGGCAATCATGACGACGGCGTGACTCCTCAGCGCGCCTGGCCGACCGTCGCCACCGGCGCGGTACTGGGCATCCTGGTCTCCATTTCTTCGGTCGGCGCAGGCGCCCTCGGCGTCACCGCCCTGCTGCTCCTGCACCCGAAGCTCGCGACGGCCCGCATCGTCGGCTCCGATCTCGCCCACGCCGTGCCGCTGGCGCTGGTCGCGGGCATCGGCCACTGGTGGCTGGGCAGCATCGACTGGCAATTGCTGGCTGCACTGCTCACCGGCTCACTGCCAGGCATCTTCCTGGGCAGCCGCCTGGCGCCCCGGATTCCCGAACACCTGCTGCGCCCGGCCCTGGCCGGGATGCTGATCCTGATCGGCAGCAAGCTGATCGCCGCTTGAGGAGAACACCATGTACCGCTACGACAGCTACGATCAATCCATCGTCCAGGCCCGCGTCACCCAGTTTCTCGACCAAACGCGCCGCTTCCTCGCCGGCAGTCTAAGCGACGAGGAGTTCCGCCCGCTGCGCCTGCAAAACGGCCTCTATGTGGAGAAGAACGGCCCGATGCTGCGCATCGCCATTCCCTACGGCCAGGTCTCAGCCACGCAGCTACGCAAGCTGGCCGAGATCACCCGCCGTTACGACCGCGGCTTCGGCCACTTCACCACGCGCCAAAACATCCAGTTGAACTGGGTGCAACTGGCCGAGGTGCCGGAGATTCTCGCCGAACTGGCCAAGGTGGAAATGCACGCGATCCAGACTTCCGGCAGCGTCCTGCGCAACGTCACCACCGACCACCTCGCCGGCATCGCGCCCGACGAGATCGCCGACCCGCGCCCCTGGGCGGAGATCCTACGCCAGTGGAGCGCGCTGCATCCGGAGTTCGCCTACCTGCCGCGCAAGTTCAAGATCGCGATCTCCGGCGCGACCGAAGACCGCGCTGCGATTCGCGTTCATGACATCGGTCTGCAATTGGCGCGGAATGAAGACGGCGCTCTTGGCTTCCGGGTCTTTGTCGGCGGCGGCCTCGGCCGCACGCCGCTGATCGGCGAAGAGTTGAAGGCTTTCCTGCCCTGGCCGCACCTGCTGACCTACCTCGAATCCGTGCTGCGCGTCTACAACCGCTATGGCCGGCGCGACAACCTCTACAAGGCGCGCATCAAGATCCTGGTCCAGGCGCTCGGCATCCGCGAGTTCGCGCGCCAGGTCGAAGAGGAGTGGACCTATTCGAAAGACGGCCCGGCGACGCTGACCGACGCCGAAGTTGCCCGCGTCTCCGGCCATTTTCCGGCGCCTGAATACGAGACCCTGCCGGCCGACGACCTCTGCCACCTGGCGAACCTGCGCGAGGACAAGGCTTTCGCGCGCTGGGTCGGACGTAACGTGCACGTCCACAAAGTGCCCGGCTACGCAGCGGTGACGCTCTCGCTGAAGAAACCCGGCCGCGCGCCTGGCGACGCCACGGCCGAACAGCTCGAAGCCGTGGCCGATCTCGGCGAGCGTTTCAGCTTCGGCGAAGTGCGCGTCTCCCACGAGCAGAATCTGGTCCTGCCCGACGTACCGCAGCGCGAGCTCTACACCGTCTGGCACCGGGCCAAGGCCGCCGGCCTGGCCACGCCGACGGTCGGGCTGCTCGCGGACATGATCGTCTGCCCCGGCGGCGATTTCTGCGAGCTGGCCAATGCCCGCTCGATCCCGGTCGCGCAGGCCGTCCACGAGCGCTTCGACGACCTCGACTATCTGCATGACATCGGCGAACTAGAACTCAACATCTCCGGCTGCGTGAACGGCTGCGCGCACCACAGCATCGGCCACATCGGCATCCTCGGCGTCGACAAGAACGGCGAGGAGTGGTACCAGGTCTCGATCGGCGGCAGCCAGGGCAACGCCGCCGCGATCGGCGAAGTGATCGGCCCGGCCGTCGCTGCGGCGAAGGTTGCCGAGGTGGTCGAACGCCTGATCCTCGCCTACCTGGACCTGCGCCACGCCGACGAGCGCTTCATCGACACCGTGCGCCGCTTGGGGCAAGAGCCCTTCCGCGCCGCCGCTTATCAAACCACCCCGCAATCCGACACAGAGACAAGGAGACTTCACTATGCCTAACATCATCAAGGAACGTGGCCTCGCCGACGACGACTGGAAGGTCCTGCAGCTCGCCGACAACGAAACGCCGCACTCGGTGCGCCTGCCCGTCGGGCCGCTCCTGGTGCCCGTCGACGTCTGGCGCGCGCGCAAGGTCGAGTTGATCCACCGCAATTGGGAACATGGCGAACCTCTCGGCGTCTGGCTGGCGCCCAACGAAGGCCCGGAGACCATCGCCGAGGAGCTCGACGACTTCACGCTGATCGCCGTCCATTTCCCGAAGGCCACCGACGGCCGCGGCTATTCGACGGCCCGCCTGCTGCGCGAACGCTATGGCTACCGCGGCGAACTGCGCGCCTTCGGCGACATCGGCCAGGATCAGATCTTCTTCCTCAGCCGCGTCGGCTTCGACAGTTTCGTGGTCAAGGAAACCGGCGAAGACCTCGCCGGCGTCCTGTCTGCCTTCGACAGCTTCCCCGAGGCCTACCAGGCCGCCGCCAACCAGCCCGTACCGCTGTTCCGCCGACGGGCCCTGTAACCCAGGAGAACGCCATGTCCGCCGTCCTTTCTTCCCCCACGGCCGAACTCGTAGACTCGCGGCTAATCGCCGCCGTCGCCGAAAAGGCCGTTGCCGCCAGCCGACTGCTGCGTCATGCAGCGCGCGATTTCGCGCCGGCGGCTTTTTCCACCAGTCTCGGTGCCGAAGACATGGTGCTGATGGACCTCATCGTTCACGGCGATATCGACATCGAGATCTTCAGCCTCGACACGGGACGCCTGCCGCCCGAGACCTACGAACTGCTGGCGCAGACCGAGCAGCATTACGGGCGCCGGCTGAAGGTCTATTACCCGCGTCACGACCTCGTCGAGGCGTACGTGAGCGAGCAGGGCATCAACGGCTTCTACGATGGAATCGACAACCGCAAGGCCTGCTGCCACGTGCGCAAGGTCGAGCCCCTGCGACGGGCACTGGACGGCAAGAAGGCCTGGGTGACCGGGCTGCGCGCCGAACAGGCGACCACCCGCGTTGGCCTGAAGCCGCTCTCGCACGACGAGGCTTTCGACCTCGTGAAGGTGAACCCGCTGGTCGACTGGACCGAACGCGAGGTCTGGGCCTACATCCACGCCAACCGCGTGCCCTACAACAAGCTCCACGACCGCGGCTACCCGAGCATCGGCTGCGCGCCCTGCACGCGCGCCATCGCGGCGGGCGAAGACGTGCGGGCCGGACGGTGGTGGTGGGAGACTCCGGAGTCAAAGGAATGTGGGCTGCATGTAATCGACGGCCAGTTGAAGCGAAAGACGGGAACCTGACCCATGGAATTGCTCGCGCGCCGGCACACGCTGACCCACCTCGACTGGCTGGAGGCCGAGGCCATCCACATCCTGCGCGAAGTGGCCGGCCAATGCGCCAATCCTGCCCTGCTGTTCTCGGGCGGCAAGGACTCGATCTGCCTGCTGCGGCTGGCGGAAAAAGCCTTCCGGCCCGGGCGCTTTCCGTTCCCGCTGCTGCACATCGACACCGGCCACAACTACCCGGAGGTCATCGCCTTCCGCGACCGGCGCGCCTCTGAACTCGGCGAGCGCCTGATCGTGCGGGAGGTGACGGACTCGATGGCGCGCGGCAGCGTGGTGCTGAAGTCGCCGGGCGAATCGCGCAACAAGCACCAGTCGGTGACGCTGCTCGAAGCCATCGAGGAGTTCGAGTTCGATGCCTGCATCGGCGGTGCCCGCCGCGACGAGGAGAAGGCGCGCGCCAAGGAGCGGATCTTCTCGTTCCGCGATGGGTTCGGCCAGTGGGACCCGAAGAACCAGCGCCCCGAACTCTGGGACCTCTACAACGCTCGCGCCCACAAGGGCGAGAACATCCGCGTCTTCCCGATTTCCAACTGGACCGAGCTCGACGTCTGGCAGTACATCGAACGCGAGGGCCTCGAACTGCCGTCGATCTATTTCGCCCACCGGCGGCCGGTCGTGCGCAAGAACGGGCTTCTGCAACCCGTGACATCGCTGACGCCGGCAAAGGAAGGCGATCTCATCGAAGAATTGGAGGTCCGCTTCCGCACCGTCGGCGACATCACCTGCACGGCGCCGGTGGAATCGGCTGCCGACACGGTGGCGAAGATCATTGCCGAGACGGCGATCACCACCATCACCGAACGCGGCGCGACGCGGCTGGACGACCAGACCTCGGACGCCTCGATGGAACAGCGCAAGAAGGAAGGGTACTTTTGATGTCAGCCATCGAACATCTGCCCGAGTTCGACTCGGTCATCGACAACGGCCTGCTGCGCTTTCTGACCTGCGGCAGCGTCGACGACGGCAAGAGCACGCTCATCGGGCGCCTGCTCTACGACACCAAGGCCATCCTCGCCGACACGCTGCACGCCATCGAGCGCACCTCGAAGAAGCGCGGCCTCGACGTTGCCGACCTCTCGCTGCTCACCGACGGCCTGCAAGCCGAGCGCGAGCAGGGCATCACCATCGACGTGGCCTACCGCTACTTCACCACCGGCACCCGCAAGTACATCATCGCCGATGCGCCGGGCCACGAGCAGTACACGCGCAACATGGTCACTGCCGCATCGACCGCCAACCTGGCCATCATCCTGGTCGATGCCAGGAAAGGCGTGCTGACCCAGACCCGGCGCCATTCCACCATCGCCCACCTGCTTGGCATTCCGCACCTGATCGTGGCGGTGAACAAGATGGACCTGGTCGGCTGGTCCCGTGATGTGTTCGAGAACATCATGGCCGACTACCTCGCCTTTGCGACCGAACTCGGCATCGAGGACATACGCTTCATTCCACTCTCGGCGCTCGAAGGCGACATGGTGGTCGATCGCGGCCAACGCCTCGCCTGGTACCAGGGACCGACGCTGTTGGAGATACTGGAAACGGCGCCCGTCGCGCATTCCGAACACGGGGAAGCTCTCCGCTTTCCCGTGCAGTACGTCTGCCGGCCCCAGAAGGCCGATGATCCGGAACTCCACGGCTACCGCGGCTTCATGGGCCGGGTCGAGTCGGGCGAGATCGCCCGCGGCGATGAGGTCACCGTTCTTCCGTCCGGGCTCAATACGCGCATCAGGGACATCCAGTTCAATGGCAAATCACTCGATCGCGCCGTCGCCGAGCAGTCGGCAACCCTGCTACTGGAAGACGAGATCGATATCTCGCGCGGCGACATGATCGTCAGGAGCGGCGCCCTGCCCCGGCTGGCGCAGCAGATCGAGGCCACCGTCTGCTGGCTCTCGGAAACGCCGCTGGACCGCGCCCGCAGCTACCTGATTCGCCACACCACGCGCGAGGTCAAGGCGAAGGTGGCGGCGATCGAGAGTCGGCTGGACATCAACACCCTGGAGCGCGCACCGGCCGAGCGCCTGGCGATGAACGACATCGCCCGCGTGACCTTCAGGCTGGCCAGGCCGCTGTTCGTCGACCCCTACGAGGACAACCGCAGCACCGGTGCCCTGATCGTGATCGACGAAGCGACCAACAACACTGTCGGTGCGGGCATGATCGTCGGCTGATCGCACCATGCAGTGAATCTTGCGGTTCCGGTGGTGTCCCAGTACATTCGGTGCTGCCGCACGTCAATGCCCGGGGCGAGACCATGGGCACCTTGAACAACACCACCGACCAACATGGAGAGACCGATATGACAGCGAAACGTATCCTGATGCTTACCGGCGATTTCGGCGAAGACTACGAAATCATGGTGCCGTTCCAGGCCTTGCAAGCCGTGGGCCACACGGTGCATGCCGCCTGCCCCGACAAGAAAGCCGGCGACGCCATCGCCACCGCGGTGCACGATTTCGAAGGCCAGCAGACCTATTCCGAGAAGCGCGGCCACAACTTCACGCTCAACGCCACCTTCGCCGACATCAAGCCCGAAACCTACGATGCGCTGGTGATCCCGGGCGGGCGGGCACCCGAGTACCTGCGCCTCAATTCGAAGGTCATCGACGCGGTGCGGCATTTCTTCGTCGCCAACAAGCCGGTGGCCGCCATCTGCCACGGTGCGCAAATCCTGGCGGCGGCGAAGGTGCTGGAGGGCAAGCGCTGTTCCGCCTATCCCGCCTGCAGGACCGAAGTCGAGCAGTCGGGCGGAACCTATGCCGAGATCGCCATCGATGCCGCCATCACCGACGGCATGCTGGTGACCGCGCCCGCCTGGCCGGCCCACCCGGCCTGGATCGCGCAGTTCCTGCAAGTGCTGGGCACCCGGATATCCTGATCGCGACGGCGCTTCCGAAATGCCGAGGAGTCTCCTCTCGGCCCGGTTCCGGGCCGTGCCGGGGGTTCTCCTCGACAGCGTGGTGCGCGAGGCGCGGATTGCGGGCGCCGAGAATGCGGTAGGGGCGAAACGCGATGCCGAGATTTGTACGCAGGGTGGCGGTAACGTCGATCTCGGTCAGCAGACCGAAACCCTCCGCGACCAATGCGCCCGAAGTTTGGCAGCGCCCGGGGATTCTGCAGGTATGCTAATGCCAAGTACTGTCGGCAGTCGGTCGAGCTCTTTCGCTGACTACGCTATCTGCCGGTAACCACACCGAAAGGAGATTCGCGATGAAGCAACGTTCACTGGGACAGGCGAGGACGCCGGTTTCCGCCGTGGGACTCGGCTGCATGGGCATGAGCGAGTTCTACGGCAGCAGCGACGACAACCAGTCCCTGGCCACGCTGGCGCGGGCGCTGGAGCTTGGCGTCAACTTCTTCGATACCGCCGACACCTACGGCCTCGGCCACAATGAAAGCCTGATCGGCCGCTTTCTCAAGCAGGGCGGCGCATCCCGGCGACGGCAGATGGTGATAGCCACCAAATTCGGCATCGTGCGCGAGCCCGGCAAGTACGAGCGCCGCATCGACAACAGCCCCGCCTACATCCGCGGCGCCTGCGAGGCATCGCTGCAGCGGCTCGGGGTCGATGTCATCGACCTCTATTACTGCCACCGGCGCAATCCTGAGGTACCGATCGAAGAAATGACCGGCACCATGGCCGACCTGGTGAAGGCCGGCAAGGTACGCCAGATCGGGCTTTCCGAGGTCTCGCCGGAAACGCTGCGCCGGGCCTGCGCCGTGCATCCCGTGGCGGCCGTGCAGAGCGAGTATTCCCTGTGGTCGCGCGAGCCCGAGCACGAGATGCTGGCGACATGCGCCGAATTGGGCGCCAGCTTCGTCGCCTACAGTCCGCTGGGCCGCGCCTTTCTGACCGGCACCGTGAGCACTGCCGGTTTGGCCGACAATGACTTTCGGAAACGCAATCCGCGCTTCAGCGGCGAGGCGGAAGCGGCCAACCGCCTGCTGGTGGACGGCTTGCGCGCGTTCGCGACCGCCCACGGCATGACCAATGCCGAAGTCGCCCTGGCCTGGCTGCTCAACAAGCACCCCCACGTCGTGCCCATCCCCGGCACCCGCCGCATCGCCTACCTGGAACAGAACGTCGGCGCAGTGAATTGCGCGCTGACCGCGGAAGACGTCGCCCAACTCGACAGCCTCTTCGCCCCGGAAAGAGTCGCCGGCGCCCGCTACCCCGAAGCGGGCATGGTCGGCATCGAGTGATCCTCGATTGGCGTTGGCGAAGCCGAAGCTGACGTAACGAGACCGCCAGTCAGGAGCATGGCGCAGAGTAGGAGGTAACCGGGACGCATGGCTTAACGCCCACCGGCCCAGACCTCAGAAATGGGCGAACCTTCTGTCTCTGCATAGAACTTTTCGCCTGATCTATCGATCACGAGAACGCCTTCGCCAAGACAAAGTTGTCTTGACGCTTCGCACCATGTCGTTTCTTCCAGGTACGGTTTGCGACCAAGAACAAGGCAGGATTCGTCGGGCGTGAATTGAATGAAGCCGTTCCTGAATTCCTCGGGAAACACCTCGGCAATTCGATGGCAGATACGTACATGGAGTATGGTGGGTTTCGACAACGCCTCATAGACAAAGCGGTCACGAAGACTTTCTTTCACAAAGTCGGACGCAAATGCGGTGAGCGTTTCGGCCAAGGTCATGGGCGTTGGTCGACAACGAGTTCGATCGTGGTGCAGCACATGCCCCGGGCAGTCCTAAATGCGCGGTCCACCATTATTTCCCCCTTGCGGCGCGCTTGGCCGAGGCGCCATGACGAGAGCTTACCGGTTGGCTGGCGAGGCTGCAACCTTGCTCTGTCCGCCTGGCTTGCCGATGGCGATCGGGTGCTCGTCTGGTAGGCATGGTCGGTACGGCACGGCTTCGGCAGATCGCATCGTCCAGTGGGTATCATCCTGGATCCCGCATCCTCAACGGAGTCCGATGATGGCCCTGCACACCTTTCAGCTCGATGGCGAGTTCGTCGAACTCAACGTTCTTCTCAAGCTGCTTGCGCTCGCGCCTTCCGGCGGTGCGGCCAAGGCGATGATCGCCGCCGGTGCGGTGCGCGTCGACGGCGAGGTCGAAACGCGCAAGGCACGCAAGCTCAGGGTCGGCCAGGTCGTGCGCATGGCGGACGAGGAAATCAGGATCGTCCGGGCGGCGCAGGACGCCTAGCCCCAATACTCGTCACTTTAGTATCCGAATCGCCTGGTTGATGATGACTGACTGCGGTGGTTTGGCGTGAGGTCGTCGAAGCGGCCAATTGCTCATCTTCCGTTTGACGCCGCGTAGATTGCGCCGCCCACGGCGGCAGGCCAG
>JBGOZF010000015.1:0-75229 GCA_041480065.1 Rhodocyclaceae bacterium | reverse complement strand
GGATTCCTTGGCGGTCGAGAAACCCGCGTACTGGCGGATCGTCCACGGCCGAGCCGCGTACATGGTCGGCTGCGGGCCGCGCAGGAAGGGCTCGAAACCTGGAAGGGTATCGGCGTACGGCAGACCTTCCGTATCGGCCTTGGTGTAGAGCGGCTTGACCGTCAGGCCTTCGGGCGTCACCCAGTTGAGCCGGGAAACGTCGCCCTCGGGCGCCGCCTTGGCGGCGGCCTTGGCCCACGCATCGATGCCGGGAATCCTTACGTCGGGGTACTTGCTCATCTCACACTCCCTCCGGTCGTTGCCGGACTGTATAGGATTTCGAATGGCACTTGACATTCGATCGCGGAACATAATACTGTATCCATAATTATGAATGCAAGACCCGAGAGCACCAGCCTGGCGGCGCCGGCCCTCTATGAACAGGTGGCCGAACGCCTGCGCACCCGCATCTTCGCCCACGAACTTGAGCCGGGGGCCTGGGTGGACGAGCAGGCGTTGGCCGAGGAATTCGGCATCTCCCGCACCCCCCTGCGCGAGGCCCTGAAGGTCCTCGCCGCCGAAGGGCTGGTCCGGTTGAAGCCGCGGCGGGGGTGTTACGTCGCCGCCCTGTCGGAGCAGGATCTCGACGAGATCTTCCCGGTCATGGCCCTACTGGAAGGCCGCTGCGCACGGGAAGCGACCGACAAGGCAAGCGATGCCGACCTGAAGCGGCTGGAAACGATTCACGCCGACCTGGAACGTTATGCCGCGAATGGCGATCCTGACCACTTCTTCGAGGCCAACCAGCGGTTTCATGACGCCCTGCAGGACCTGGCCGGCAACCGCTGGTTGAAACAGCTTATTGAAGAGACGCGCCAGTTCATCAAGCTCACCCGGCGCGACTCCCTGAACCTGGAAGGCCGCCTGAAACAGTCCCTTACCGAGCACCGGGCCATCCTGGCGGCGATCCAAAGGCGCGACGCGGAGGCGGCCGGACGCCTGATGCACGACCATTTGCTCTCCGGCCGGGCCGCCTTGGCCAAATTGCACACATCCCCCTGATTATTGCGCCATAAGTTCCGTTTCTGACCATGACAAAGCGGGAAAGTCATGCCAGAATGGGCGGGTTAGTCCACTAACCCAGAGGAGGCGCCATGTCCAGGAAACAACAGCAATGGCAGTTGCAACGGGGTGTAAGAATGAGCGAGGAAGCAGCATCTGAAGTGGCCAAAATGGCGTGCGCACTCAAATCACTCGCTGTTTTCACTACCTTGGTGCTGGAACGAGATGACTGTCCGCAGGATTTGCAGGAAATGGTCGACGAGGGCCTGGCTTCCATCGACAAACTGTTTATCTGGTAATCGCCACAAAACCATTACAACATCGAGGAGACATACATGGCCCACGTGGTCGTTCTAGGAGCAGGCATCGGCGGCCTTACAGCCGCCTACGACATGAAAGAGCAGTTGCGTCCCCAGGACAGCATCAGCGTAATTTCCGAAAACCCCTATTTCCAATTCACGCCGTCCAATCCCTGGGTGGCGGTCAATTGGCGAAGCCGGGACGACATCACCTTCGAGATGGCGCCCTACCTGGAAAAGAAGGGCATCAACCTGATCGCGACTGCGGCCAAGCGCCTGCATCCGGAGAAGAACCAGATCGAACTGGTGGACGGCAGGACCGTCCACTACGACTTCCTGATCATCGCCACCGGACCCAAGCTCGCCTTCGACGAGGTGCCCGGCGCCGGCCCCAACGGCGGCCACACCAACTCGATCTGCACCGTTAACCACGCCGTCGAAGCGGCCAAGGGCTGGGATGCCTTCGTCAAGGACCCCGGCCATGTCGTCGTCGGCGCCATGCAGGGGGCGTCCTGCTACGGCCCGGCCTACGAGTTCGCCATGATCATGGATACCGACCTGCGCCGGCGCAAGATCCGCAGCAAGGTGCCGATGACCTTCGTCACCGCCGAGCCCTACATCGGCCACCTCGGTCTCGGCGGCGTCGGCGACTCCAAGGGCATGATGGAATCGGTGCTGCGCGACAAGCACATCAAGTGGATCTGCAACGCCAAGGTCACCAAGGTCGAGGCCGGCAAGATGTTCGTCGCCGAGCACAACGAAGACGGTGTGCTCAAGAAGGAACATGAGCTGTCATTCAAGTACTCGATGATGCTGCCGGCCTTCAAGGGTGTGGATGCCGTGTTCGGCATCGAGGGCCTGACCAACCCGCGCGGCTTCATCCTGATCGACCAGTTCCAGCGCAACCCGAAGTTCACCAATATCTACTCCGTGGGCGTCTGTGTCGCTATTCCCCCCGTCGAACCGACCCCCGTGCCCACTGGTGCGCCCAAGACCGGCTACATGATCGAAACCATGGTTACCGCAACCGTGAGTAACATCAAGAACGCCATCGAGGGCAAGGAACCGGATCAGAAGGCCACTTGGAACGCGGTCTGCCTCGCCGACTTCGGCGACAACGGCGCTGCCTTCGTCGCCATTCCCCAGATCCCGCCGCGCAACGTGAGCTGGTTCAAGAAGGGCAAGTGGGTGCACCTGGCCAAGGTCGGCTTCGAGATGTACTTCCTGCGCAAGATGAAGAAGGGCTACACCGAGCCGGTGTACGAGAAATACGTGCTCAAGCTGATGGGCGTCACCCGCCTGCACGACAAGTAAGGCCGCGTGGCTGCGGAAGTCCTGCTTCGGCGTAACGGTGGCATTGCCACCGTTACGCTTGCCAACCCGGACAAACTCAACGCACTCAACGCCGGCATGTGGCGGCAGCTTGCCGCCGTCATGGCCGAAGCGGATGCCGACGACGACTTGCGCGCCGTCGTGCTGCGCGGCGAAGGCAAGGCCTTCGCCGCCGGCGGCGATCTCGACGAATTCCGCCACCGGCGGGCCACGGTAGACAAGGCCCTCGCCTACCACGAGACGGTGGGTGTGGCACTTGCGGCTGTTGAGCGTTGCCGCCATCCCACCATAGCCCTGATCCTCGGCCCCTGCATCGGCGGCGGCCTCGAGATCGCCTGTGCCTGCGACCTGCGCATTGCCGGTGAATCGGCCCGGCTCGGCGCGCCCATCAACCGGCTGGGGTTCTCGATGTACCCCGGCGAGCTCGCCGGCCTGCTCAAGCTGGCTGGCCCCGCGGTCACCAGGGAGATCCTGCTCGAAGGCCGGCTGATCGAAGCCCGCGAAGCGCTCGCGAAAGGCCTCGTCACCCGAGTCGTTGCCGACGACCAGGCTGAAACGGAAGCCCACGAAACCGCGGCGCGCGTGGCCGCCGGGGCACCGCTGGTCGCCCGCGCCCACAAATGGTGGATCGCACGACTGCTCGAGGGTCGCCCCCTCACCGAGGAGGAGAAACGGTCCGCCTTCTCGTTCCTCGCAACGGAGGACTACCACGAAGGACTGTCCGCCTTCGACGCAAAACGAAGGCCCATGTTCAAGGGAAAGTAAGTCGGCTATGCTTGGCAGCACCGCGCGTCAGACGCGGCAGTGACCAACAGAGGAGACCGCCATGAGTATTGCCCCCTATCTGCGCCGCGCCGCGCTGCTGATCGTTTTCGCGGCCGGGATCGCTCTCGCCGATGAGCCGATCAAGGTCGTCTACCACTTCAGCGAAGGACTCGAACAGGCCAGCCGCGGCCTCGCCAACGTCCGCAATCACCTGACTGCCGATCCCACGGTCCGCATCGTCGTCGTCAGCCTCGGACCCGGCGTCGACTTCATGCTCGACGGCGCCGTCGACAAGAACGGCAATCCCTATCACGCCGCCATCGATGAGCTCTCGCTCAAGGGCGTCGAGTTCCGCGTCTGCAACAACACGCTGATGTCGCGCCACATCGACCCGGGCAAGGTGGACATGGACGCCAGGATCGTGCCCGCGGGTGTCGCCGAAATCGCCCGCCTGCAAGCCAAGGAAGGATTCGTCTATATCAAGCCCTGAACTGAACTGGTCGACGATCGATACCGTCCTGCTCGACATGGACGGTACCCTGCTCGACCTCCATTTCGACAACCATTTCTGGCAGGCCCATGTGCCGCTGCGCTATGCCGAGGCGCGCGGGCTCAGCCGCGAAGACGCGCGCCAGGAACTGATGGCGCGCTACCATGCCCGCGCCGGCAGCCTCGACTGGTATTCGGTCGACTACTGGGAAACCGAGCTGGAGATGGACATCATGCGCCTCAAGGAAGAAGTGGCGCATCTGATCGCCGTGCATCCCAGGGTGATCGATTTCCTCACCGCCGTGCGCGCCGCCGGCAAGCGCGTCGTCCTGGTCACCAACGCCCATCACAAGAGCGTCACGCTCAAGATGGCGCGTACCGGACTGCGGCCCCACCTCGACGCCGTCATCACGTCGCACGAACTTGGATTGCCCAAGGAAGACCCGGCATTCTGGCGGCGCCTGCAGCAGCGCGAATCGTTCGATCCCAGGCGCAGCCTGCTGATCGACGACAGCCTGCCGGTGCTGGATTCCGCACGCAGCTACGGCATCCGCAATCTGATCGCCATCGTGCAGCCGGACACGAAACAGCCGCCGAAAGCGACGGCGGACTACCCGGCCATCGCCAGTTTCGCGCAGATTCTGCCGCCGAACACCGACTAACCGGAGTGGTTTGCCGGACGGTCGAGCCCGGCATCGATCATCGACACGGGATCTTCTCTCGGCTCCAGGTGCGTCGTCACGTTGGCGCTGGGCAAGGCGCCGCGGATGTCGGCTTCGATGCGCTCCGACCAGTCGTGCCCTTGCTGCACCGTCCACCCGCCCGGCACCAGGACATGCAGGGTGACGAAAACACGCGTGCCGGCCTGGCGGGTGCGCAGGGCGTGAAAGTCGAGCCCCTGTAGCCGGTAGCCATCCAGCACGGCGTTGATCGTGGCCAATTCATTCTCGGGAATCGAAACATCCATCAGCCCCGCCGCCGAGCGCCGCAGGAGCTGCCAGCCGGTCCAGACGATATTCATCGCAACCAGCAGCGCGAGCACCGGATCCAGCCAGAGCCAGCCCGTGGCCCAGACCAGGCCGACGCCGACGATGACGCCCACCGACGTCCAGACATCGGTCAGCAGGTGTTGCGCATCGGCCTCCAGGGTGATGGACCTGTACTTGCGTCCGACGCCCAGGAGGATTCGGGCAGTCGCCAGGTTGACGATCGACGCCACCACCGATACCGCCAAGCCGATCCCGACCTCCTCGAGCGGCTGCGGCTTGAGCAGGCGCTCGCCGGCAGCGTAGGCAATGCTGATCGCGGCGACAAGAATCAGGAAGCCCTCGAAGGCGCTGGAGAAATACTCCGCCTTGCCGTGACCGTAGGCATGGTCTTCGTCCTCCGGCGTAGCCGCCAGCGACAGCATCGCCAGGGCCATAAGCGCGCCGGCCAGGTTCACGAAGGACTCGAGGGCGTCCGACAGCAGCCCGACCGATCCGGTCAGCCACCAGGCGACGCCCTTGAGAACGATGGTCGCCAGCGCCGTCGCGATGGACAGCCATGCATAGCGTTTCAGGGAAGGTGGCAGCATAGGTGCGCGATTCTAGCTTCGATGAACCACGCTGGCGAGGATTCAGTCGTCGTCATCTTCCTTGTAATGACGCTGTCGGTGCGGCTCCACCGCGGGCATGGGCTTGTCGCCGTAGGCTGCCCGATACACCTCAGCCGCAGTAAAGCCGCACTCCTGGCGGGCCGCCAGGGATCGCAAAAGTTCGTGATCGGCGGGCGGCAAGCGACCGATCTTTGCCCGGATCTGCTCGCAGGTCTCGATGGGGGGCTCGGCCGCCGTTGCTTCCAGGGCAAGGAATGCCAAGGCCGCAATGAAGAGGAGGCGCAAGACCTCGCACATCACCGGTCGACTCCGTGACTGCCGTCAATCGTCGTCATGGTGCCTCTTTCGATCATGATGCTTCCCTTCGCCACGCTCGCCGCCGCGGCCGCCGCGGATATCGTGCTCGTCGCCGCTGCGGTGACATTCGACGCAGTCGTCGTAATTGCCGACCCCCTCCTTGATGTGTTTTCGCCGAATGCTTTCGAACGAATGCTCGTGGCAACCGTAGCAGGTGTAGCGACCGTAGTCATTGCGTACGTGGCAGGTGACGCAACGGTCGGTGTGGTGACGATCGAGCACGAAGAACTTGTCGTGATCGAAGGTCGCGGGCACCCATCGGTTCTGTCCGTGGCACTGGCTGCAATTGCCGGCTATCTGCTGATGCAGGGTGTCGGTCGGCGACTTGTGGCAGTCCTGGCATTGGCTGCGCGTTGCCGATTGCAGCAAGGCATGGTCGAATCGACCCTGGTAGCCGAAGCGCCGTGTTCCCGCATGATCGCTGTGACACGAGATGCAGTTCTGCTCGCTCAACTTCTGGTGGAAGGCCACTGAGGACCTTGTCTTGACGATCGCCTGCCCCGTCGTGCTCACAAGGCCGATCTTCTCCGGCGCGTGACAGGCGATGCAGCGGTCTGACGTACTGCCCCGCCCCGGTGAATGGCAGGCGAAGCAGTCGGTTTCCAGTTCCTTGTGTCCCGGGATGAGCTTGCCCGGCGCGACCATCAGTTGCGGATAGGCAAACACCAGCACCGTAAGGATGAGCAGGTTCCCCGCCAGGACGATCTTGACGCCGCGGTTCATCGCCATCCCCAGAAAAGGAAAATGCCGATGATGTGGCCCAGCGACAGCGCCGCGAAAGCGACGAAGATGGGGATATGCACCTTGCGCCACCGGGTCATCGCATCGAAGGTCACCGCATCCCAGAACACCTCCTGCTCGACCTCGCGCCTGGAGAGCCCGCGCAACTGGTAGTGCTCGCGCATGCCCTGCACATGGCGGCGCGAACGGTCGAGCAGCATCTTGCCGACGAGCCCGCTCACCACATTGACCAGCATGGCCGCGGTCGCCAGCCAGGGCAGAATGGTATTGAAGTGGATGCCGGCGTGAATCAGCACCATCACCGAGCCCAGCCAGGCGCAGAACTCGTGGAGCCTTAACAGGGTTCCCGGGTTACCCGCCGTGATGAACTTCCGCTTGCGCAACGAGTAGACAAGCGAGCCGAGAATCAGCATCGTCCCCGGTATACCCAGGTAGCGCCCGATCCAGACGAGATTGAACCGGTGCAGCGCAAAGTCGCCGAGCAGTGCCGCGGCAACCAGCAGTCCCAGCAGGACGGTGAATGGCAGTACTTGTTGCCGCCAGAGCGAGGTCGTCATCTATGCCTCCAGGGTGACGCTGGTTTTCGGGACACAAACACAGAGCAGGCAGTTGCCGGGCTCCGGATCGAAGTCCGGTGGTTGTGGATAGGCCACCTCGCCGGCCTTGATCATCGTCTGGCAGGTGCCGCAGCCGCCCGCCCGACAACCGGAACTGACCGCCACGCCTTCGCGCTCGGCGAACTCCAGCAGGGTGCCTGCATCGGGCTGCCAAGGCAGTTGCTTGCCCGACCGGGCAAAGGTCACGACGACGTCGCCTTGCGCCGTGGATCCATCGCCTTCGGGCACCGACGCGGACCGCCGACGCTTGACCGACGCCGGGCCGAAGGCTTCGAAGTGGATGTGGCCGTCCGGCACGCCCCAGTCTTCCAGCCCGGCCACCAGACTCGCCATCATCGGCGTCGGTCCGCAGATATAGAAGTGATAGGGCTTCAGCGGCAATTCCAGGCGCAGCAGGTCGACACCGACCCGTCCGGCATGGTGATAGTCGCGCCCGGCCACGTCGCCTGGCAGCGGATCGCTGTAGCAGACATGCAACTTGAAGTTGCCGTGGGCTGCGGCCAGCGTTTCGATCTCGTTCTTCATGGCGTGTTCTCGACTGTTGCGCACGCCGTAGAACAGCCACAGCTCTCGCTCGGATTGTCCGGCGAGGCTCCAGTTGAGCATGCTCAGCATCGGCGTGATGCCGATGCCGCCGCCGATCAGCACCACCGGTCCGGTACCGGCGTCGAGATGGAAATGTCCGGCGGGCGCGCCCACCTGAAGGACGCTACCGACCTCGACGTGGTCGTGAAAGTGGTTCGAAGAGCGGCCCGGCGGCAGATCGCCACGGCCGGCTGGCGCGGGTACGCGCTTGATCGATACCCGGCAGTGGTCGGGGCTCGGCGCGCCGGACAGGGAATAGCAGCGGACGATTCGTTCGCGTGTGCCGTCGGCTACGGCAACGTCCAGATGGAAGGTGAGAAACTGGCCCGGCAGGAAAGCCGGCAGTGGCTTGCCGTCTTCCGGCACAAGGTGGAAGGAGCACACCGAAGCACCAGCATCTTCGGCGACCTTGTGCGTTACCCGAAACGAACGCTGTCCCTGCCAGGCGCTGACCGCAGCGGTCTCGGCGCTCGGCGAAGGAGTGCCGGACTCGATGTCATCGGCTCGAAGTTGCAGTTGCCGATACCGGCTCCAGTGGCGCAGAAACCCAGCGCCAAGGAGTATCGCCGACTGCAGCAGAACGCCAAGAACGATCCAGAACAACAAACCAAGAGAGGTCATCGATACCGACAGCCGGGAACGGGCGCCGGGACGAAGCCGCGATCAGCTCGCATGAAATGCGGCAACCGACGCCGCGCTCGGCGCCGACTCCCACGGATGGCCCTCAAGAGCGTAGGGAACGAGCAGAAACACTGCCGTCAAGGCCACAAACAGCATGCCGACAGCCGCACAGAATAGCCGGGCGGAAAGGGGCAACAAGTTACGCATTCGAGTTCTCCTCATCGTGTACGAGGAGAAGTCTGGCACCGTCGCCTTATCTGCGGCTTAAGTCCATCGTCATACGGTGCCGGCTGCATCCGGCGGAAAGTCCGGCCGAGGCCGGCCAATGCTGCGCCGAGCTACACGCCCCACATCACGGGCTTGTCGTCCTGCAGCGAGTACTCGAGAAGCTGAAGCAGCGGCACCGCCCGCTGGGCGAGCGCAACATAGGCGCGCTTGCCGCCGCCGGGCACCTCTTCTGTTTGCAGCCTATCCTCTTCCTGCTCGCCCCGGTGCCGGGCACGGTCGGCGGCGATGGCCGCCTTCAGGTGCGCTATGGCATCCGGCAGTTGTTCGACCGTAACGATGCCGCGCTCGGCGACCTCCTTGCCCATGAGTTCCATCATGCGCCGGGCGACATCGTCGAACATCATCACATCGGCGGCAGCTTGCGAGCGGAAGACAATCATGTCAGCTCCTCCTGTAGCCATCTCAAAACGCGTTCCGCGACCCGGCGCCAGTCCCGTTCCAACATCAGCCCGTGCCCGACGCCGGGGAAGATCTCCGCCGGGACGCCGTAGCGATCCGCCGTCATTTCCACCAACGAGGGCGGAATGAGATGGTCGTGTTCGGCACCGAGCACCAGCAGCGGGATATGCGCCAAGCGCGAAGGATGCGGCAGGTTGAACAGTGTCATATCCCACATCGCTCGATGGGACTCCGGCTGGCTCCAGCGGTAGAAGCGCGAGAGATCGTCGACGGCGACCGGCTGCGCAAACAACGCCTCGCGTAATGATTCCAGCGCCACCGGCCCGCCGCCCATCAGCCGATTGATGTCCTTCATCAGGTTGGGATTCGTGAACATCAGGCCGAAGGTCGCCGACATCAGGCCCTGGGGCGGCACCGAGCACATCATCACCGCACCGGGTGCCTTGTGCTCCTCGAGGTACTTCTGGACCACGAATCCGCCCATCGAATGGCCGATCAGCACGGGCGGCACCGGCAAGCCGGCCACCACCTCGGCGACGTCGGCAACGTAGTCCGCGATCGACAGGCTGTCGAGGTGCTCGCGTCCGCGGCTGTGGCCGTGGCCGGACAGGCTGACGGCATAGGCCGCGTAGCCGGCCTCGGCGAAGAACGGCAGGAAGTGTTCCTCCCAGCACCAGGCACCGGTGAACGCGCCATGCACGAAGAGCAGCGGCAGCGGCTTTGGCCGGCCCGCCGGCGTACGGCTCAACACTTCCAGGTTCTCGAAACGCATTCGATTCATGTTCTCATCGCCTTGATTGCCGCCACCCGCGCCTCCCGCACCCGCTCCGGAATCTGCGCCGGATCGTCGCAACTCGCGGCAACCGCACCGGCATCCACTCCCCGTGCAGCGGCAGCAGCGGCACGCCAAAACCGGCCTTGCCCATAGACTCGCGATTCGTGGCCCAGCCGGCCGCGAGCGTCCGCCTCGCAGGCCCCCAGCACTTCCTCGAAGCGCTCCGGCCGTCGAAAGACGTCGCAGCGCTCCAACAACTGGACGACAGTGGTCGCGCGCAATTCTTCGCCGCGATGGATGTCGCCGTGAAACCGCGCCACCAGGCGGGCAACATCCTTGCAGTCGGCCGGCCCCCGCAGCCGCTCGCAGACCGGCTCCAGCAGCGCGACGCTGCGGATCTCATGGCCGATGTGACGCGGCAGTACGTCCGCCGGCGTCGTGCCCTTGCCCAGGTCGTGGGTCAGCGCGGCGAAGCGGGCCGGCAGCGACAGCGCCATCGTCGCCGCCACATCGACCACCATCATGACATGCACGCCGGTATCCACCTCCGGGTGGTAATCAGCCCGCTGCGGCACGCCCCACAGCGCATCGAGTTCGGGCAGGATCTTGTTCAAGGCGCCGCAACTGCGCAGGGTCTCGAACATACGCGACGGCCTGGCTTCCATCAACCCGCGCGACAGTTCCTGCCAGACGCGTTCCGGCACCAGATGATCCACCTCGCCGTTGTCGACCATGCGCGCCATCAGCGCCAGCGTCTCGTCGGCGAGCGTGAAGTCCGAAAAGCGCGCGGCAAAGCGGGCGACCCGCAACACGCGCACGGGGTCCTCGGCGAATGCCGGCGATACATGGCGCAGCACCTTGTTCGCCAGGTCGCCGCGGCCGCCGTAGGGATCGATGTAGGCGCCGTCTTCGCCCTTGGCGATGGCGTTGATGGTGAGATCCCGCCGCGCCAGATCCTGTTCGAGCGTAACGCCGGCATCGGTGTGGAAAACGAAACCCTTGTAACCCGGCGCGGTCTTGCGCTCGGTGCGGGCCAGCGCGTACTCCTCATGGGTTTGCGCATGCAGGAAGACCGGGAAGTCCTTGCCGACCGGCCTGAAGCCGCGCGCGATCATCTCGTCCGGCGTGGCGCCGACGACCACCCAGTCGCGGTCCTGAACCGGCAGGCCGAGGAGTTCATCGCGGACAGCGCCGCCGACGGAAAAGACTCTCAATTCACCAGCTCGTAGGGTGTCGTCTGGAAGCTCGTGTTGTCGCCTCTCAGCAGACACTCATGCTGCCGGGTCTCACCCCAGTAGCCGGCCGGGTTCCTGTATGCCACGGTGATGCTGAACAGACGACGGGCTCCGACGTCGCGCACCGAGACCCATTTCACCCGGTAGTTCTCCAGGCGCGTGGTGTCCGAAGTGCCGTACCCCGTGCTGGCGCGCGCATGCTCCATGCAGCGCTGGGCGACATCGTCGTCGCCCGCCTGGGTGGCGATGGTATGACTCGATTCACCCGGCGCAGCGCGCATCTTCTCGCCGTTGGGGCAGCCCCGGTCACTGTAGAACACCTTGCCGGACTGGTCCTTGCACTTCTGCACGTCGGCCAGTGCCGGCAGGCAAATGGACAACATCACCAGCACCAGCGAAACTCGTATCTTCATCGGGCGAACCTCTCAGAGCAGTTCGACATCGCCACCACCGGCCTCGCCATCATATTCACGTTTCGCGCCGGGAATCGCGGCCGATGAACGAAACGGGAAACACCGTCTCAGGATTCGCAGCGACACCCGGCGCGCGCGCGTGGTCCGGCATCTGCGGCGCTTCCCGACCGGAGGCCTGCACCAGCTTCTGGATCAGCACCTGGATTTGTTCGCCCAGCCAGCCTTCATCCACCCGCGTCGGCAGGAAACGCAATTCCTTGACGCGCTCCGGCACTTCAGCGGGCACCATGACTTCGTTGGCGCCGTAGGCGTTGGAAAAGAACGGCCCGGCGATGAAGCGAACCTGGTAGCTGCCCTTGCCGTCGGCTTCGACGATGAACACGCGCGCGCCCTCGGCGCGCTGTTCGGCATCGTCACCGCGCTCGCCGAATACCGGCATCGCCACGAAGGCCGCGCGACCCGGCTGCTGCTGGACGAAATGCACGACCTCATCGAAGCTCATGCGGCCATCGTGTTCTTCGGTCATGTGTATCTCTCTTCTCGGCAGTGGGGACCCCATCGGGCTTGAATGGTTATAGACTTCGATCCCTAGAGCCGCGTGGGAATTCGGACTCCCAGTTTACCGTAGCCGCCTCAGCCCACGGACCATCCGGGTAGCGAATGCCAAGAATATTCGACAATATTGACAAGGAATTGCTGCCCGCCCTGCGCAATTCCCTGGTGGCCAGTCGTCGCGCCGACTTCTGCGTCGGTTACTTCAATCTTCGCGGCTGGCGACAGATCGATGATCTGATCGACAGCTATTCCGGCAGTGACGACAACCGCTGCCGTTTGCTGGTGGGCATGCAGAAACTGCCCCAGGACGAATTGCGCGAAGCCTTGTCCCTTGACGGTGAATCCATCGGTCTCGACAAACAGCAGGCCGACCGACTGAGACGGCGCCTGGCCGATGAATTTCGTCAGCAACTGGTCATCGGCGCGCCCAACCGCGCCGACGAAGCCGCCTTGCGCAAGCTTGCCCGGCAGTTGCGAGCCCGCAAAGTGGTCGTCCGACTCTTCCTTCAATATCAGCTGCACGCCAAGCTTTACCTGCTCCAACGGCAGGACGATCAGAATCCCAGAGTCGGCTATGTCGGTAGCAGTAACCTGACGTTCTCCGGTCTATCGAAACAGGGCGAGCTCAACGTCGACGTTCTCGACGAGGATGCCTGCCTCAAGCTTTCGTCGTGGTTTGACGCGCGCTGGAACGACACATGGGCACTCGACATCACCGACGACCTCGCCGACATCATCGAGCAGAGTTGGGCTCGCGAAACACCCATACCGCCCTATCACATCTACCTCAAGATGGCCTGGCATCTCGCGCGCGAGGCACGCCAGGGCGTCAGCGAATTCCGCATTCCCAAGGTCTTTGAAAAGGAACTCCTGGAATTCCAGGCCCGGGCCGTCCAGATCGCCGCCAACCACTTGAACAAGCGCCACGGCGTTCTCATCGGCGACGTGGTCGGCCTGGGCAAGACCCGCATCGGCGCCGCCCTGGCACGCATGTTCGAGGACGACCACGGCATCGAGTCCCTCATCATCTGCCCCCGCAACCTTGTTCCCATGTGGGACAGCTACCGTAAGCAATATGGCTTGCGCGGCATGGTGCTTTCCCTGACCCAGGCGGCCAAGGCGCTACCCAACCTGCGCCCCTACCACTTGGTGCTGATCGACGAAAGCCACAACCTGCGCAACCGCGAAGGCCAGCGTTACCGGGCGCTGCTGGAATATCTGCGCGCCTGCCAGTCTCGGGTCGTGCTGCTTTCCGCCACGCCCTACAACAAGCACTACGCCGACCTTTCAAATCAGTTGCGCCTGTTTCTGCCGGAAGACAAGGTGCTGCCCTGTCGCCCCCTGCGCCATATCGAGAAGGAGTTCGGCGGCAACGAGCGCCTGTTCGAGAGCAAGAAGCAATGCCGGGTCAATACCCTGCAAGCCTTCGAGCACAGCAGCAGCATCGAGGACTGGCGCGACCTGCTGCGGCACTACATGGTCCGGCGCACGCGCAGTTTCATTCTCGACAACTACGCCCAGCAGGATGAAGCCGGTCGCCGCTTCGTCAGGCTGGGCAACGGCCAACCGGCCTACTTTCCCGAGCGGGCTGCCAAGACGCTGGGGTTCGCCATCCACGACGACGACCCCTCGGATCAGTATGCGCGGCTCTATTCCGACGATGTGGTGGACATCATTGCCCACCTGCGCTTGCCCCGCTATGGAATGGGCAACCATGTGCGGCAGAAGATCGAGCCCAAGCCCACTGCCGCCGAGCAGAAACAATTGGACAACCTGGCCCGCGCCGGCCTGCGCCTGATCGGCTTTTGCCGCACCAACCTGTTCAAGCGACTGGAATCCTCCGGGGCTTCGTTCCTGATGTCCATCGAGCGGCACATCCTGCGCAACTTTATCGTCCTTTACGCCATCGAACAAGACTTGCCGATCCCCATTGGCACCCAGGACGCGGCCCTGCTGGACACCAGCTACTTCGACGACGAGGACAGCCAGACAGCGCTGGAGTTCGAAGACATCGAGGGCGCGGAAATGGAACGGTCCGATGCCCTTATGGAACCCACCGAGGCCGCCCTGCGCGCCGCGGCAGTAATCGCTTACCGCAACTACCAATCCATTGGCGGCAAGCGATTCAAGTGGCTTTCTCCGCATTTCTTCAAGAAGGAGTTGGCCGCCGATCTGGAGGCCGATGCCCAGGAGTTGCTGCGACTTCTCAAACTGGCAGGTACCTGGAGCGCCGTTCGCGATGCCAAGCTCAATGCACTCGAAGAACTGATCCAGAAGCGCCACAAGACCGAAAAGCTGCTGATCTTCACCCAGTTTGCCGACACCGCCGAGTATCTGGCAGGCGAACTCAAGCAGCGCGGCGTCAAGGCATTGCAGGCCGTTACCGGCAATACCGACAACCCGACGGCCGCCACCCTGCGCTTCAGCCCGGTCTCCAACGGTGGGCGCAAGGAGGTGGCCAAGACCGACGAACTGCGCGTCCTCATCGCCACCGACGTGCTTTCCGAAGGCCAGAACCTCCAGGATGCCGCCATCGTCGTGAACTACGACCTGCCCTGGGCCATCATCCGCCTGATCCAGCGCGCCGGCCGGGTGGATCGCATCGGCCAGCAGGCCGAAGCCATCCAGTGCTACACCTTCATGCCCGCCGAGGGCGTTGAGCGCATCATCCGTCTGCGGGTTCGGGTACGCGAGCGTCTGCGCCAGAACGCCGAGGTCATCGGTACCGACGAGGCGTTCTTCGAGGATGATGTCGACGACAACGCCCTGCGCAATCTCTATCACGAGAATGCCGGTGCCCTCGACGACCCCGACGACGACGAGATCGATCTATCTTCCTACGCCTGGCAAGTGTGGAACAACGCCACCAAGGACAACGACGAACTCAGGAGCGCTATCGAAACTCTGCCCGGCGTGGTTTGCACGGCCAAGGAAAGGATCGCCCAGGACGGCGTCCTCGTCTACCTGCGCACCGCCGACGACAACGATGCCCTGGCCTGGCTGGATGGCGATGGCAAGGTCGTCACCGAATCGCAACTCGATATCCTGCGTGCTGCCGCCTGCGGGCCCGACACGCCGGCGTTGGATCGTGCGGAGAACCACCACGACCTAGTCAAGGTCGCCGTCGGGCAATTGGTGGAACAGGAACGTAGCGCCGGTGGCAACCTGGGGCGACCCAGCGGCCCCCGTGCCCGCGCTTACGAACGTCTCAAGCGCCTGGCTGAAGAGCGCAAGCGCACCCTGTTCCCGGATGCGGAGCTGGAATTGGCCGTGGACGACATCTACCGCCGCCCCCTCAAGGAAGTGGCCTACGACACCCTGCGGCGGCAGTTGAAGTCCGGCGTCCGTGATGAGGATTTGGCCGAATTGGTCAAGCTGCTGCGCGAGGAAGGGAAACTGGTTCAGGACGACGAGGAGTTCGCCCACCAGGAACCGCAGATCATTTGCTCGATGGGGTTGGTGCCGTAGATGAGAGTGCATTCACTGCCTGGCCGCCCGATAGTATTCTCACCCTCTCGGTGAAGGAGACCTGATTCGATGATTACCAAGTTGACGCTACGCAACTTCAAGAGCATTCGCGAACAGATCTATGACTTCACTCGCTTTGACCTGCTTGTGGGGCGCAACAACAGCGGCAAGAGCACGGTACTCCAGGCACTGGCGATCTGGCAGTTCTGTGTGGACGAATTCCATCGCACCACGCGCAGCGGTTCGAAAGGCATCCAGGTCATCCTGCCGAATTTCACGGCACTGCCGCTGCCGGAGTTCAATCTGCTCTGGACGGATCGTACTGATCGCCACTGGCCGAACAAGAAGCAGGAATACATCCTCATCGAAATCGTTATCGACTGGCGTGATTCGAGGGGAGCGATTCATTCCTTTGGGGTATCGTTGCGCTACCACTCGAAGCAAACCATTTATGCCATCCCTTCCGGCGGATGGTCGGCCTTCCGTGATTACGACACGCCCGGCGTCTTGCCGCGCATTGCCTATGTGCCGCCTTTTTCCGGCTTGGAGCCGACGGAGAAATGGCTGGATGACGGCAATGTTCGGGAACAGGTCGGCAAGGCGCAGCCGGGTAGCGTGCTGCGAAATCTTCTGCTGAAGGTTTGTCCACAGCCACCGCGAGACGAGAAGAAGCGAGTCGTCAAGGGATACCAGCATCCGGAGGCATGGGGCGAAGTGTCTGCGTTGGTACAACGGTGGTTTTCCGTCAAGCTCATCGAGCCCGAGTATCGGCAAGGCGTGGATACGCGAATTACCGCCGAATACCTCCAGGGGGACAGGCGCTATGACATCATCGCTGGGGGCAGCGGCTTTCACCAGACCTTGACGCTATTGGCCTTCCTTCACGGCTACAAGCCAGACACCATCCTGCTCGACGAGCCAGATGCGCATTTGCACGTCAATCTGCAACGCGAAATCCTGGATTACTTCAAACGCAAATCGGCGGAAACCGGTATTCAGTTTCTCGTCGCTACGCACGCCGAGGAGTTCGTCAATGGCGTGGATGTCGGCCAGATCGCTTCGTTGCTGGATGGCACCCCCAGGCGAATCGAGTCGACACCGGCCGTGCTACGGGCAATGGCGGATGTGTCAAACGAAGAAATCGCTCAACTAATGGTATCGCCACGCATCCTTTACGTAGAGGGTGAAAGCGATGAACGCATCCTGCGCGCCTGGGCGGCGGCATGCGGCGCGTTGGAGAATATCGACTCCCTGTGCTTCAAGCTCATGGGTGGTGGCGGTAAGAAGAATATGAAAGAGCGCGCGGACAAGCATTACGAGGCGCTGCAACAAGTCGTTCCCGGCGTGAAGCGGCTCGTGCTTTTCGACTACGATAGCAACGATGACGCTTTTCATCCTGAGTCCGGCAACCCCGGCTTGGCGGAGTGGAAGCGCAAGAATATCGAGAACTACCTGTTGGTGCCGGATGCATGGAAACGGGCGGCGCTGCGTCTCATGGGCTGTAGTGAAGACGACTTGTTCGCTCAGGCGACACTGAAGTCGATCGACGATTTCTTCGCCGCACAGAATCTGACGTTGCCGCGCGGCAAGACCTGGCGCAATGTTTCGGCTGACATATTCGCCCAGGTGAATGGCAAGCGGATTCTGTTTGAAAGCGACGATTCGCTGTTCCATGTCTTGCGCAATGGTGTCCCGCCGGTAGAGGTCGTCCGGGACGCCGTGGCCGCGGCCATGACGGATGACGAAATCCATGAGGACGTGCATCGCTTCTATCAGAAGCTGTCGGCGTTGTCGTCCGCTACGGCCCGCAAGGCGAAGCCCAAGTGACAGAGGGTGCCGTGACAATTGCCGACCCGAGCGTGTCTTACGCAAACCACGGGGGTGATGCACGCCAGGAACCGCAGATCATTTGCTCGATGGGCTTGGTGCCGTGAACATCGAGCGCACCCGCGATCTGCTCGCCGAGTTCAAGTTCCACGAGCTCTTCATCGAACTGGGCTGGAGCCAGCCCACGGCACGCAAAGTCGGCGCCGGCGAAGCGGCGGGGATTGCCTATTCCCGGCGCATGATCGCCCAGCTTGCCGGGGTGGCGGTATTTGAGGTATGGACGGTCAATGGCTTGCCTGACAGAACAGGGCGCGACGCCATCGAGCGCGATATCGCCCGCGACTACCGGGAAAACCTCTGCATCTTCCTCGACCGGAATTCGGACGCCACCCAAAGCCTTTGGGCTTGGGCCAATCGCGCGCAGGGCGAGAACGGAAAGCCGCGCCGGGTGTTGCGCGAACACGCCTATTTTCGCGGCCAGCCTGCCGACCTGTTCATCAGCAAGTTGCAAGCCCTGTTCTTCGAGCTCTCCGAAGTCAGCGACATCGGCAACCTCACCGTCGTCGAAGTGGCGCGGCGGCTCAAGGACGCCCTGGACGTGGAGCGCGTCACCAAGAAGTTCTTCCGCGCCTACCAGGACCAGCATGAAGATTTCATTTCCCTCATCGAGGGCATAGACGACGACCGGGACCGCCGCTGGTATGCCTCGGTGGTGCTCAACCGCCTGATGTTCGTCTGGTTCCTACAGAAGAAGGGCTTTCTGGATCACGATCCCGCCACGGGCCACGGCAACTTTGACTACCTGTTGGCAAAGCTCGGGCAAAGCCGGACGCGGGGCGAGAACCGTTTCTTCGGCGAATTCCTCAATGCCCTGTTCTTCGAAGCCTTCGCCAAACCCGAAGGCCAGCGAGATGAAGCGGCCAAGGCCCTGACCGGCAACATTCGTTACCTCAATGGCGGCCTGTTCATTCCCCATCGCCTGGAGAAGGATGCCGCCGGGCAGATTCGCGTCGGCCGCGACCTCTTCATTCCCGACATCGCGTTCGAGCGCCTGTTCGTGCTGTTCGACGCCTACTCCTGGAACCTGGACGATACCCCCGGCGGCAAGGCCGACGAGATCAACCCGGACGTGCTGGGCTACATCTTCGAGAAGTACATCAACCAGAAAGCCTTCGGCGCCTACTACACCCGGCCCGAGATCACCGAATATCTTTGCGAGCGCACCATCCACCGGCTGATCCTGGCCCGCGTGAATACGGAAAACCCATTCGAGATTCCCTTGATGGCCGGCCGCAAGTTCCAGACCCTGCCCGACCTATTGCTGCACCTGGATGCTCCTTTGTGCCGCGAATTGCTGGAAGAAGTGCTGCCCAGGCTCAAGCTCCTCGACCCGGCCTGCGGCTCCGGCGCCTTCCTGGTCGCCGCAATGAAGACGCTGGTGAATATCTATTCCGCCATCGTCGGCCGCATCAAGCTCATCAACGACAAGGGGCTCAACGAGAAGCTCAAGAAGTGGGAAACCGAACACAAGAGCCTGGGCTACTTCATCAAGCGCACCATCATCACCGACAACCTCTTCGGGGTTGATCTGATGGAAGAGGCCACGGAAATCGCCCGCCTGCGCCTGTTCCTCGCTTTGGTGGCATCGGCGCGCACGGTGGAGCAACTGGAGCCGCTGCCCAATATCGATTTCAACATCCTGGCCGGCAATTCGCTGGTCGGCCTGCTGCATATCGAGGCGGAGGACTTCGAGTCGCACCGTGACCTGGTCGATCAGATGAACCAGGGCAGCTATCGCCATGTGCTGGACACGCTCAACCAGAAAGTCGACTTGTTCCGCCACACGGCCGGCTGGGCGCCGGATTCCCAGGCGCTGTCCAGCCTGAAGTCCGAGATCGATGCTTTCAAGGCCCAAGCCCAGGGCACCCTGAATCAGGTGCTGTTGGCCGCCATGGTGGACGCCGGCGTCCGCGTCGAGGAAGCGGCCTGGGACGGCGCGAAGAACAAGGAAGGCAGGTCGAAGAAGCGGGACCTGCGCCCGCCCGATATCGCGGCCCTGCACCCCTTCCACTGGGGTTTCGAGTTCGACGACATCCTGCACAAGCGCGGCGGCTTCGACGCCATCATCACCAACCCGCCGTGGGAAATCTTCAAGCCCAACGCCAAGGAGTTCTTCCAGGAGCATTCCGATCTGGTCACCAAGAACAAGATGACCATCAAGGAGTTCGAGAAAGAACAGGCCGAACTGCTGAAGAATCCGGAAATCCGTGCCGCCTGGCTCGACTACCTCTCCCGCTTTCCCCATGTCTCCACCTGGTTCCGCGCCGCGCCGCAGTACAAGAGCCAGTCCGCCATCGTCAATGGCAAGAAGACCGGCTCCGACATCAATCTCTACAAGCTGTTCCTGGAGCAGTGCGCCAACCTGCTGCGGAAAGGCGGCGAGTGCGGCATCGTGATTCCCTCGGGCATCTACACGGACCTGGGGGCGAAGGGCTTGCGCGATATGCTCTTCGACGAGAACACCGTCACCGGCCTGTTCGGCTTCGAGAACCGCAAGACGATCTTCGAGGGAGTGGATAGCCGCTTCAAGTTCGTCGTCCTTACCTTCGAGAAGGGCGGCCGGACGGAGTCTTTCCCGGCCGCCTTCATGCGCCTGGACGTGGCCGAACTGGACCGCTTCCCCGCGGAAATTGGCTTCACCCTGCCGGTCGAACTGATCAGGCGGCTCTCGCCGGATTCCCATTCGGTGATGGAATTCAACTCGGCCAAGGATGCCGCCATCGCCGAGAGGATGCTCAGGTTTCCGCTGCTGGGAGAGCAACGGGCAGGCGAATGGAACGTAGGCTTCACCGCCGAATTCCACATGACTAACGACAGCAAGCTGTTCAAGACGGCGCCCGCCAAGAGCCGGCTGCCGTTGTTTGAGGGCAAGATGATTCACCAGTTCAATGCCGCGTTCGAGCAACCGCGCTATTGGGTCGATCAGGAGGAGGCAGAAGACGTGCTGCGCGCTTCGCGTGCGCGAGGCATACGCTTGCAGTTGAAGCGACTGGGCATGGAGGATGAGGCGTTACTGGAAGAAATAGTCCGCGTTGATGAAATCCCGCTTGACCACCAGCGTTACAGGTTTGGTTTTCGAGACATTGCGCGCAACACCGACGAACGCTCGATGATTTGTGCTGTTCTGCCCCCTAATGTTTTTGCGGGCAACACCATCAACCTGCTCCAGCCGTTTGACTTTGTTGTAACGGTGGACAGTTGGTCCGTAGCCCCTTCCTTGACGTCAGGCGAGGAGCTATTTCTCGTTGGCTGTTTCAATAGTTTCGTTGTGGATTGGCTCCTGCGGCAGAAGATCACAGCTCACCTGAACATGTTCTACGTCTATCAGGTTCCGGTGCCGCGCCTCACCGACGACGACCCCGCCTTCGCCCCCATCGTCTCCCGCGCCGCCCGCCTCACCTGCGTTTCGCCCGAGTTCGACGCACTCGCCAAGGAGGTCGGCCTCACGCGCCACCAGCCTCTGGAAGCGGCCGAGCGCGCCCGCCTGCGCGCCGAGTTGGATGGGCTGGTAGCCCATCTCTATGGTGTCACCGAGGAAGAGTTTGTCCATATACTTGCCTCCTTTCCTTTGGTGGATGAGGCAACGAAACATGCCGCCCGCAACGCCTATCGGGATGTGGAAAGAGGGCTGATCCCATGAGACATCTGAGCACCGTCCGCATCGCGAACTTCAAGGCCATCCGGGATTCCGGCCCGATCAAGCTCGGCCCGCTTACGGTCTTTATCGGCAACAACGGGGCGGGAAAGTCGAGCCTGATCGAGGCTCTCCAACTCTATCGCGCCGTGGTCACCGAAGGCGTCGATGCGGCCTTTGCCCCCTTCAACGGCATCGAGCATGCGCGCCACAAGGGCGCGCGTCTGCTCGTCCAGCAGGCCATCGCCGATCCCGAAAGCCAACAGGGCGCCATCGGGATTCGCTTTCATGGAAGGGTGCGGCAGTGGGGCGGGGTGAAGGGCGAGATGTCCCTCAACGTGCGCGGGTCCGGCTTGCAGTACATCCAGGCGGAATCCTATGCCGGTCCCGATGGCTTCAAAACCATTCGCGACTTCGCCGGCGCGGCACAGACCTATGGCGAGGGCCGCTCCATCGTCCAACCCGTGGGCGACCTGCGGCAACTCTACGATGCTGTTGAACGCTGGCAATTCGTCGCTCTCCAGCCCGACGTCATGGGGCCGGCCCAGCCCCAGAAGCGGGTCCGGGGGCGGGTGGCCCTGGCGCGCGACGGTTCCAATCTGGGCGGCTTCATCCTGGACTTGGCGGAACGGGACGCCAACGCCTTCAACGGCGTGGTCGAGACCATGCAGTTCGTGCTGAGCTACGCCAAGGACATTCGCCCCGTGCTGCCGCAAGGAGACATCGACCGGCGCGTATTCCTGGAGTTGGCGGAACAGAATTTCCGCGTGCCCAGTTGGCTCTTTTCTTCGGGCACCCTGCGGCTGCTGGCGATCCTGTGCCTGCTGCGCGACCCGGACCCGCCGCCGGTCATCTTCATTGAGGAACTGGAAAACGGCCTCGATCCGCGCAGCATTCATCTGATCGTGGAGGAAGTTCGCAACGCGGTACTCGGCGGTACCACTCAGGTTGTTGCTACCTCCCATTCGCCTTATCTCCTGGACCTGCTGACCCTGGATCACTTGGTCTTCGTCGAGCGGGACGCCAAGGGCCAGCCCCGCTTCAAGCGTCCTGCCGACAATGTTGGCCTGGAACGCTGGGCCGCCGACTTCGCGCCCGGCAAGCTCTACACCATGGGCAGCTTGTCGGGGAATGAGTCATGAAGATCGGCATGGTTTTCGAGTGCGGCCCCCAGGGTGCGGACAAGCAAGTGTGCGAATACTTGGCTGGGAAGCTGCGGCCGGCCGCAACGCTGGTGTCGCGCACGCTGGACAACAAGGCGAACCTGTTGACAGACGCGGGCGCAGTAGCCGCCAGGCTGCTGGCCGATGGTTGCGTGCGGGTGTTGATTGTTTGGGACCTCCGCCCGGCTTGGCCCGACAAGAAACACAAGCCCTGCCGGAGAAACGAACGCCTGGAGCTGCTCGACAGCCTTGCCAAGGCCGGGGTTGCCGGCGCTGCGGTATTCCTGGTCTGCATCGAGCAGGAACTGGAAAGCTGGCTGCTGGCCGACGAGACGAAGATCTCGGCCTATCTGTCGACGGCGGCGCACGCCTGCAAGGTGGGACGCATTTCCAAGCCGGATCGAACACCACAACCCAAGGCCCGGATGGTGAAGCACTTCAAGGCCGCGCGGAATTGGCGTTACGAGGACCGCGTCCATGCGCTCAAGATTCTCCAGGAAGGCGAACCCGACTGGAGGAAGCTGCGGCGATCGGCCTCGTTCGCCAGGTTCGAAGCCAAACTCGGCGGGTAAAGGCAGGCAGTTTGTTTTCAAACGCCTTTGAAAATAGACTCAGGAATTCGCCAAAAACATTTTGCGTCAATGACTTGCCGAAAGCGTTATTTCCATGGGCGTCCGAAATGAGGGCCGGACGGCCTTCCTGAGGGGTAGCGAACGGAAGGGGCGGCCTGCGGCCGCCAAGAGGATCAGCTCTTCTTCCGCGCCGCCATTTCGGCCATCAACCGTTCGATCTCGCGCTGCTTGGCTTCCTTCGTGCCCCACTTGGGTTCGGGCGGCGGACGGTTCCGGCGCGCCTGCCGTTCGGCTTCCTGTTGCGCCCGCTCGCGCTCTTCGGCTTCCAGTCGCGCAACGGCCTTCTCGGCAGCGATGGGCACGGCGGGCTTGGGCAGCCCAGCCCGGTCCAGGTAGTCGTCGATGCGCGACCAAACCATATCTGTCGCGAACTCTTTGACGAGCGAGAGGTTCAGCGCCTGGTAGATCGGCACCCAGACATCGCCTTCGCCCTGCCTGCCGCGCACGGACAGCTTGGGATTGAACTGGTACCAGCCTTGTTCGACGCGCATGAACAGTGCCCGGTTGTAGGCGTAGTCGCGCTCCACTTCGTTGCGGGCAAGTACGCCGGAGAGATGCTGGCGCTTGTTGCGTTCCGGCCGCAGCACGTTGGCCGGCAGATGTTGCCAGGCTTCGAGGATGGCCTGGGTCTCGAAGGCGCCGTAGGGCCGGCGCTGCCAGTGGGTGAAGCGCGACTTGAACAGCGTCCAAAGGGTCTGGAACAGGAAGTATTCGGACAGGTGCCGGTCAATGCGGACGAGCCGGTCGCCGGTGTTTACATCGATGGCGGCCGGGGCGAGCAGATCGTAGAGTGCGGCGAAAGGCCCACCGCCAACTTTCTGGTCGCGAAAAGTTTCGCGCATGGCCCAGTGCAAGGCGTTGCAGCCATGGTGATCGACTGCCTCTCGGTCGGCGCCGCGCTCCAGCAGGGCTTCCGCCAGCGCCACGTTGCCCGCCGCTGCCGCGGCCATGAGCGGTGTCTGGTTCATGGGCAGGCGATGTTCGAGTCCATACTGGTCGCACTGGCGCAGGATGTCCTTGAAGTGGCCGGCGAAATACGGCTGGTAGGTCTTGCGGCTCAGCGTCATGCGCTGCTGGACAAAGTTCTTCGCGGTGTGAAATTTCGCTTCCTGCACCAGCCAGTCGGCCAGCACCGGTTCGTCATAACAGGCGGCGATTTCATAGAGTTGCTGAAGAGGCTTGCCGCCCGGGGCTCGGTCGCGGAACACCTTGACAAGCAGCTCACGCGTCTTCGCTTCGTCGAACACGGGCCAGGGCACCGGCGTCTGCTTCAGGATGCCGCGGCGGATGGCCTCGGCCTGCTCCTGCTTTCCTTGCAGTTCGAGCTTGCGCGCTTCCTTCTGCCAGTCCTCGAGCGTCGATTGCCTGGCCTCGACCTTCACCTGCCCTGCCGGCGCCAGATCGAGCAGACCGAAGAGCGGATGCGAGGTGTCGGACTCGATGAGGTAGAGGTTCCTTACCGCCCTTGTCAGCGCGACATAGAGCGCATTGACGTAAAACTTGTAGACCTCCAGCGACTTGTCGTGCTTGTCCTTCGCCCGCCGGTAGTCGAGAGTGTCGACGGCAAGATCCTTCTTGTCCACGCCGTCGGCGATATCGGCAAATTCGGCCCGATGATCGGAGACGAAGCGGTAGAGGACGATGTTCTCATACTCCAGTCCCTTGGCCTCGTGGATGGAGAACAGCAGCGGCGTGGCGAAGTGCCTGCGCGCCTCGACCTTGTCCTCGTCGCGCATGACCAGCACGGCGAACTGGGTGGACTGGCGGATCTTCTGGTCGAGTTCCTTCTTCACCGCGTCCTTGTCCGCCAAGAGCGCCACCTGCCCTGGTTCGCCGCCGACGGCCTGCACGAGGAAGTTGCTCTCGCGGTCGATGGAGCCGAAACGCTTCTGCTTGATCTTGAGCAGCGTGTTGGCGACGCGGGTCGCCTCGAGGCCGTTGCGGAAATTGGCGCTGAGTACGGCGAGATCCTGCCGCTCGGCCAGTTGCGGATCGCGCCAGAACAGGCTCTTCACCTGCGCCCAGGAGAAGAAATTGGGATGGACGATCTGGTTGGAATCGCCGCAGAGCAAAAAATGGCCGGGCTTCTTCAGGGTCTTCAGCACCAGCGCGAGCTGGACCGGTGTGATGTCCTGCACCTCGTCGATGACGACGAAATCGTAGCGCGGCGCCGCCAGCGGCTGCCATTCCAGGGCCACCAGGTTGAGGTCGTAGAGCTTGGCCTCGGCGAGCCAGGCGCGGTACTTCCCGAACAGGTCATAGAGCGCGTCGCGCCGGTCGGCGGGCAATATGGACTGGCGCACGCCGAGGTTGCGGTAGTCCTCGCGCGAGGGAATGCCGCCGGCCGAGGCCGCCAGCACGCCGCGGATTTCCTCGAATGCCTGGTGGCCGTCGATGTCCTTGAAGGATTGGCGCATGCGGGCGAACCAACCGACGAAATCGCGCCAGTGCGCTTCGCGCCCGGCCGGTACGCGGATGGACTCGACGAATTCGCGGTAGGAGAGGAACACCGCTTCCTGTCCGGAATGCTCGAAGCCGTTGGCGTAGTAGAGATCGCGTGCGCTCTGGGCGAGAAATGCCGAGTGCGTGACGTAGAGCACTTCGCCCTCGGCGTGCTTGAGTTTTTCTAGCGTCAGCGCCGTCTTGCCGCTGCCGGCGCTGCCGACGACGATGAGCGGCGGCGGCTGGCGATAGACGGCTTCCTGCGCATCGTCGAAGGAGATCGGCTTGTCGAGCAGATGTACCGCCGTGCGCTCGGGGTGCAGGTAGCGTACCGGCTGCGCCTCGCGGATGGCCTCGGCGATGTCGTGATCGGCGCAGTCGGGAATCTTCGCTTCGTCGATGCTCGCACCGCGAAGGAAGCGCGACTTGTCGTAGTCGTGATTGGCGATCACTTCCAGCACCAGGGCGCAGACTTCGTCGCCGTGCCGCACCAGCGAGAACAGCAGCCGGTCGGCATCGTCAAGTTTGGCGCGGTAGAACTTGCCGTGCGCGAGACTGGTGAGCTTCTTTACCTGCGCGGCGCGGAAGTCGTCGCGCGCGATGGCGTCCGTAACTTTTCGATAGGCGCTCTTGACGCGTGAAGTATCGAGGCCGACGTATTCGAGAACTCTCACTGGAAAAGCCCTTCAAGCATCGTGGGAGAAATCACCTCCACGTTGTCGGCGAGGGGAAAACGGTCGAGCACCGGTGCCACTACGTAGGCCTCGGTTACGCCCAGGTCCTCGCAGGCGTTCCAGAAGCCCCGCCGGGGTTTGGGCGCCGATGAGAGCTTGATCTCGAAGCCGATGAGTCGGCCGGCCTGTTCCACCACCAGGTCCAGTTCGGCACCCGACGCGGTTCGGTAGAAGCCGAGGCTGGCCAGGGGCGGGGCGATGGCGGCGATCTGCTCGATGACGAAGCCTTCCCAGGAGTGGCCGGCGATCGGGTGGCCGGCCAGGTCGTCCAGGGAGGCGATGCCCAGCAGTCCATGGAGGAGGCCGCTGTCGCGAACATAGACCTTGGGCGACTTCACCAGGCGCTTGCCGACATTGGCAAGGTGTGGCTCCAGGCGGCGCAGCATCAAGGCGTCCACCAGCAGATCCAGGTAACGGATTGTGGTGGTGTGGGCGACGCCGCCCAAGGCCAGACCCAGTTGGGAGGCGTTGAATACCTGGCCCTGGAGGTGGGCGCACATGCGCCAGAAGCGGCGCAGGGTTTCCGCCGGAATCGTGACCCCGAACTGGGGCAACTCCCGGGCCAGGAAGGTCTCGATGAAATCGCCCCGCCAGGCCAGGGACGCGGGATCATCGTCAGCCAGAAAGCTCCTGGGAAAGCCGCCGCGCAGCCATAGCGACGACAGACGGCCGGCGCTGTCTGCGCCACCGGTAGCGATCTCACTGGCCAGGAAGGGCGTCAACTCCAGGTAGGCCACCCGGCCAGCCAGGGATTCGGCACTCTGCTGCAACAGGCGACCGCTGGCAGAACCGAGCAGAAGAAGACGGCCGGGCCGGCGGTCGGCATCGATCTCCGGCCGCAGCGCCGCGAACAGGCCCGGCATCGTCTGCACCTCATCGAGGATGACCAGGTGCTGCCTGTGGCGGGCCAGGAACGTCTCCGGATCGGAGAGACGCACGCGATCGGCTTCCCTTTCCAGGTCGAGAAACACGGCGTCGGCGCATTTCTCCGCCACGGCCCGCGCCAGGGTGGTCTTGCCCACCTGCCGGGGGCCGAGCAGCACGGCGGCCGGCTGTTGGGCCAGGCGCTGGAGCAGGGTCGGCAAGAGTCGTCGGTGCAACATGCGTGCATTTTGAGCGATCACCGCTCAACATGCAATATTGCAGACCAGCGAATCTCCAGTGATCCGGTTGATCGCCGGGTAGTTACAGTAGCGGCGCCAGCCAGCGCCGGGTGTCGGCGATGCTGAAGCCGGCGCGGCTCGCCCAGTCCTCGACCTGGTCGGTGCCGATCTTGCCGACCGCGAAATAGCGTGCCTCGGGGTGGGCAAGGTAGAAGCCGGATACCGAAGCGGCCGGCGTCATGGCGAAACTCTCGGTGAGATTCATGCCGACGTTCTTCGGCGCATCCAGCAGCCGGAACAGTTCGCCCTTGGCGGTATGGTCCGGGCAGGCCGGGTAACCGGGCGCGGGGCGGATGCCCTGGTATTTCTCGGCGATCAGTTCGTCGTTGCTCAGCTTCTCCGTCGCTGCGTAGCCCCAGTAATCGCGGCGCACGCACTCGTGCAGCCACTCGGCGGCGGCTTCGGCGAGCCGGTCGGCAAGCGCCTTCAGCATGATGGCGCTGTAGTCGTCGTGAGCCGCTTCGAATTCGGCAAGTTTCTTTTCGATGCCGATGCCGGCGGTGACGGCAAAGGCGCCGGTGTAATCGCCGTCCGGGGCGACAAAGTCGGCCAGGCATTGATTGGGCTTGCCCTCGGGACGCTGCTGCTGCTGGCGCAGGCCATGCCAGGTCATCAGCGTCCGGCCGTCCTCGGCGCGAAAGTCGATGTCGTCGCCGTTGGCCTTCGCAGCGAACAGGCCGAACACGGCATGGGCCGTCAGCCACTTGCCGGCGATGAGCCGATCGAGCATCGCCCGGGCATCCGCGAACACCTGCCGCGCGTGCTCGCCGACCCTGGCGTCGTCGAGGATCTTCGGGTAGCTGCCGGCGAGGTCCCAGGTCTGGAACAAGGGGCTCCAGTCGATGTAGCGGGCCAGCGTCGCGAGATCGAGATCGCGCAGCACGGTGACGCCGAGTTTCTTCGGTTTCACCGGCGCGTAGTCGAGCCGCGGCCGATTGACGCGCGCCGCCGCCAGCGACACCAGCGCCACACCCTTCTTGTCCGCGTGCTGCGCGCGCACCGTCTCGTAGTCGGCGGCGATCTCGGCCTTGTAGCCGGCGGCCTGGTCGGCCGACAGCAGTTTGGTCACCACGCCGACGGCACGCGACGCGTCCGGCACGTAGACCACGGGCTGCCCGTAGTGGGGTGCAATCTTCAACGCGGTGTGGGCGCGGCTGGTCGTGGCACCGCCGATCAGCAGCGGCACGTCGAGACCCTGGCGCTGCATTTCCGTCGCCACATGCGACATTTCTTCGAGCGACGGCGTGATGAGGCCCGACAAGCCGATGATGTTGGCGCCGGAATCCTTCGCGGCGGCGAGGATCTTGTCGCAGGGAACCATGACGCCGAGGTCGATGACTTCGTAGCCGTTGCAGCCGAGCACCACCGAGACGATGTTCTTGCCGATGTCGTGCACGTCGCCCTTGACGGTGGCGATGACGATGCGGCCCTTGGTACCGATGCCGCTCCTGGCCTTCTCTTCGTCGATGTAGGGAACGAGATGGGCCACGGCCTGCTTCATCACGCGCGCCGATTTCACCACCTGGGGCAGGAACATCCTGCCGGCGCCGAACAGGTCGCCGACGGTGTTCATGCCGGCCATCAGCGGGCCTTCGATCACGGCCAGCGGCGGCTTGCCCTCGGCCGCCAGCGCGGCGCGGCACTCTTCGGTATCGGCGACCACGAACTCCGTGATGCCGCGCACCAGCGCATGTTCGAGGCGCTTGGCCACCGGCCATTCGCGCCAGGCGAGATCCTGCGTCTGTTCCCTTGCCTGACCCTTCACCGTCTGCGCAAACTCGACCAGCGCGTCGCCGGCGCCGGGATGGCGGTTCAACACAACGTCCTCGACCTTGTCGCGCAGCACGGGATCAAGTTCGTCATACACGCCCAACTGGCCGGCGTTGACGATGCCCATGGTCAGCCCGGCCCTGATGGCGTGATAGAGGAAGACCGTGTGGATCGCCTCGCGCACCGGATCAAAGCCGCGGAAGGAAAACGACACGTTCGAGATACCGCCGCTGATGCCGGCGCCCGGCAGGTTCTGCTTGATCCAGCGCGTGGCCTCGATGAAGTCGACCGCGTAGTTGTCGTGCTCGGCAATGCCGGTGGCGATGGCGAAGACGTTGGGGTCGAAGATGATGTCTTCGGCGGGGAAGCCGTCGGCCGTCAGCAGATCGTAGGCGCGCTTGCATATCGCCGTCTTGCGCGCGTAGGTATCCGCCTGGCCCTGCTCGTCGAAGGCCATGACGATCACGGCGGCGCCATAGCAGCGCGCGAGCCGGGCCTGCTGAAGGAACTTCTCCTCGCCTTCCTTCATCGAGATCGAGTTGACGATGCCCTTGCCCTGGATGCACTTGAGGCCGGCCTCGATCACCTCCCATTTCGAGGAGTCGAGCATCAGCGGCACCTTGGCGATGTCGGGCTCGGAGGCGACGAGGTTCAGGAAGCGCGTCATCGCCGCCTGCGAATCCAGCATGGCCTCGTCCATGTTCACGTCGACGACTTGGGCGCCGTTCTCGACCTGCTGGCGCGCGACGCGCAGCGCGTCGTCGAAGCGGCCTTCGAGAATCATCTTGGCGAACGCCCGCGAGCCGGTGACGTTGGTGCGCTCGCCGACATTGACGAACAGGCTCTCGGCGCCGATGTTGCAGGGCTCGAGGCCGGACAGTCGCAGCTTCGGCTCGATCACGGCCACGGCGCGCGGCGCGATGTCGGCGACCGCTGCGGCGATGGCGCGGATGTGGTCCGGCGAGGTGCCGCAGCAGCCACCGACGATATTGACAATGCCATTCGCCGCCCAGTCGCGCAGTTCGTCCGCCAGCATTTCAGGCGTCTCGTCGTAACCGCCGAAGGCGTTGGGCAGACCCGCATTCGGGTGCGCCGACACGAAGCAGTCGCAGAGGTGCGAAAGCTCATCGACATGCTGCCTCAAGTCCTTAGCGCCCAACGCGCAGTTGAGGCCGAAGGACAACGGCCGGATGTGGCGCAGCGAATTCCAGAAAGCCTCGGCCGTCTGGCCCGAGAGCGTGCGGCCCGAGGCATCGGTGATGGTGCCGGAAATCATCACCGGCCACCGGCGGCCGGCGGCAGCGAAGAACTGCTCGATCGCGAACAGCGCCGCCTTTGCGTTGAGCGTGTCGAAGATGGTCTCGACCAGCAGGATGTCGGCGCCGCCCTCGGTCAGTCCCTGGACCGCCTCGGTATAGTTGGCGACCAGGACATCGAAGCTGACGTTCCGGTAGCCGGGATCGTTGACGTCCGGCGAGATCGAGCAGGTGCGCGACGTCGGGCCGAGCACGCCGGCGACGAAGCGCGGCTTCTCCGGCGTCTTCGCGGTCCATTCGTCGCAGAGGCGGCGGGCGAGCTTCGCGCCTTCGACGTTGAGTTCGAAGACCAGGTGCTCGAGCTTGTAGTCGGCCTGCGAAACCGCGGTCGAATTGAACGTGCAGGTCTCGACGATGTCGGCGCCGGCTTCGAGATAGGCGGCATGAATGCCGCCGATCACATCCGGCCGCGTCAGCACCAGCAGATCGTTGTTGCCCTTGAGGTCGTGGGCGTGATCGCGGAACCGCTCGCCGCGATAATCGGCCTCGGTGAGTCCATGGCGCTGGACCATGGTGCCCATGGCACCATCGAGAATGAGGAGGCGCTGCGCCAGGAGTCGGCGCAGCTCGGCGCTGCGGTCGGGCTGCATGATCGGAAGGGGCCGGAAAGTGTTGAATTGGCACCGATTTTAGCATGTGGCTATAATCGACTTAGCTACTCAACAACTACATACCGCCCCGAGAGTGAAGCCATGGAACATCTGACTCCGAAAGAGACCGCCCAATTCCTCGCCGACAACCCGAAGGCGCTGTTCATCGATTGCCGCAGCGAAATGGAATTCCTGTTCGTCGGCCATCCGGCCGGCGCGATGCACGTATCATGGAACGACGGCCCGGACTGGGAGATCAACCCGCACTTTGCCGGCGAAGTGAAGAAGCTCGCCGGCCATGCCCATGACCGCCCCGTTGTGCTGATCTGCCGCAGCGGCAACCGCTCGGTCGATGCCGGCAACGCCCTTGAGGCGGCTGACTTCACTCGCGTCTACAACGTGCTTTACGGCTTCGAAGGCGAGCTCGACGACCACCACCATCGCGGCACGACCAACGGCTGGCGCTTTGAAGGCTTGCCGTGGGAGCAGTGCTGAGGAACTGGAGGCGTTGGGTGTTCGAAGCCCTCGTCATCCTCGCCATCGTCGTCGTCGTCCAGCTCTGGCAGGCGCGCGGGCTGCCCGAGGGTCCGGCGCCGGCCCTGGCCGGGAGGACACCCGACGGCCAGTTGTCCAACCTTGCCGACATCGTCGCCGCGTCCGGCGGCAAGCCGGTACTGGTCGCTTTCTGGGCCACATGGTGCGGCGTGTGCCGGGCCGAAGGCGGCAACCTCGACGCCATCGCCGGCGACAGCCCCTTTTTCGCCGTCGCCACCAATTCCGGAGACGCGGCCGAGATCAAGCGCTACCTGGCCGAACGCGGCCGCCGCTTCCCGACCATCAACGACCCTGACGGCCAACTCGCGGCAGGCTGGAAAGTCTCTGGCTTGCCGACGCACTTCATCATCGATGGTCGCGGAAATGTCCGCTTCCGAATGGTGGGCTACGCCACGGAATGGGGCTTGCGCGCGCGCCTGTGGTGGGCGTCGAAGTTCCCGGGGTGAAGTACCCGCCATCGTTGCTGGCCTGGTCGGTCTGGGGTCTGGGCGCGCTGCTGTACCTCGTCGCTTTCTACCAACGAGTGGCGCCGGCAGTTTTCTCGGATCGGCTCATGGCCGAGTTCGCGCTCGGCGGCGCGGCTCTCGGCAACCTCTCAGCGTTCTACTTCTATGCCTATGTCGCGATGCAGATTCCCACCGGGCTTCTCGCTGACCGCTGGGGACCGCGGCGCCTGCTCACCATCGGCACCGCGGTAGCCGCGCTGGGAACCGCCCTGTTCGCCGTTGCGCCCAGCTACGCCTGGGCGGGCGCCGGCCGCCTGCTGGTCGGCGCCTCGGTGGCGGTGGGCTTCGTCTCGATGCTGAAGATCGCCGGCCACTGGTTCCCGGCGCGCCAGTATTCTCTGGTCTCCGGCATGGCGCTATGCACCGGCGTGGTCGGCGGCGTCATCGCCGGCGTGCCCTTGCGCCTGCTCATTGAAGCTTTCGACTGGCGGCCGGTCATGCTCGTCTCGGCGGTCATCACGGCGCTGCTGGCAGTCGCCATCTGGTGGCGTGTTCGCGACGACCCGGCCGAGGCGGGTTACGCAAGCCACTTCCACGGTGCCGCGCACCATCCGCCGGGACCGGTGCTGCGCAGCCTCGCCGAGGTACTGTCCTACCGCAACAGTTGGCTGCTGGCCCTGGCACCCGTCGGCTTCTCCGGCACCGTGCTGACTTTCGCCGGACTCTGGGGCGTGCCGTGGCTGCGGCAGGTGCACGGTCTCGATGCCACGTCTGCCGCAGCCATCACAACGACGTTGCTGGTCGCCTGGGCTCTGGGCGGGCCGCTGCTCGGCACTTGGTCGGAACGGCTCGGCCGGCGCAAACCGCTCTACCTGATGTCGGGCGCCATCGCTCTTGCCGGCTGGGCAGCAGTGGTGTTTGGCCAGCCTTCATTGCCGGTCTTGATCGGACTGCTGGTGATCGTCGGCATCACGTCCGGCAACATCATCATCGGCTTTGCGTGGGCGAAGGAGTCGGTACCGCTGCGCTTGATGGGCACCGCATCGGGCATCTGCAACATGGGACCGCTGATGGGCGGCATGCTCTTGCAGCCCGGCATCGGCTGGATGCTCGACCGGCACTGGACCGGCGTCAGCGATGCCGGCGTCCGCATCTACGATGCCGCCGCCTGGCAGGCCGGATTCGTGTTGCTTGTGATCACCGTCGCCGTCAGCCTGATCCTCGTGGCGCTGGCGCGCGATAGCCACTGCCGGCAGGTCGTTTAGCGCCTGACCGCCAGCGCCATTCCGCTCAACGCCAGGAACACCACCATGGCGACAGAGAGGTCGAGCGTCGAGCCCCACGCCAACGGCGCCAGGATCGACGCCGTGACGGCATTGATGCCCGTTTGCATGACGCTCTGGCAGCTTGAGACAAGACCGAGCTTTTCGGGGAACAGGTCGAGTATCAGCAGGCCCTGGCTGGTCATAGCCAGCGCCGAGCCCATCACATAGATTGCGATCGGCATCACGGCCCAGAACAGTTGTGGCACGGTAGCCAGATTGAAGAGCAGGTTGGCGCAGGCGGCAGCGGCCATGACGCCGTAGCCGAGCAATATGGTCCGGCCGTGGCTCATGCGTCCGGCGAGCCGCGACGAGAGGTAACTGCCTGCCACCAGGCCGACCGTCGCCGGGCCGAAGAGCCAGAAGAAGCCTTGTGCCGAAACGCCCAGATGCTTCATCAGGAACACCGGCGAGGACAGCACGTAGATGAAGAAGCCGTTGAACTGCAGCGCCACGGCCGCGGCGAGAACGAGAAAGGCACGGCTGGAAAAGATTTCGCGGTAGGCGCGGCCGAGCAGCACCGGGTGCAGGCTCTGGCGCGCCTCCGGCGGCAGGGTCTCCGGCAGCCAGCGGTAGATGGCGGCCATCAGGACGACGCCATAGAGCACCAGGAAAACGAAGATGCCATGCCAGTTGAAAAGGGCATGAATCCAGCCGCCGATCACCGGCGCGATCGCGGGCGCCACCGCGAACAGCATGCTGATATGCGCCATGAGTTTCTGCGCCGCCGGACCGTCGAGAACGTCGCGAACAATAGCGCGGCTGACAACCATGCCGGCACCCGCGCAAAGGCCTTGCAGCGCCCGCCCCAGCCACAGCACTTCGATCCGCCCCGCCAGCGCACAGCACAGCGAGGCCAGGGCGTAGAGGGCGTAGGCGACCAGCAGCACGCGGCGCCGACCGAGCGCGTCGGCCAGCGCGCCATGCCAGAGGGTCATGAAGGCGAAGGGCAGCATGTAGGCAGTCAGGGTCTGCTGCACTTCGACCGGCGATACGCCGAGTCCCGCGCCGATGGCCGGGAAGGCCGGCATGTAGGCATCGATGGAGAACGGGCCAATGGCGGCCATGGCAGCCAGCAGGATCGCCAGACCGCGCGGCGGTCTGGCCCTCATCGACTTCGGCTTTCAGCCGGAAAGGCAGGATTCTGTGTTTTCATTGCGGCATTCTAGTGGCCGGCCGAGCCACGGGCCTTTGTGGAGCAACGATCATGATCATCCCCCGCCGACTTCGGGCACCCCTCTTCCTGACCGCGCTGCTGACTGCCTGCGGGACCACGGTCGTCAATCCGGTCACCGGTCGCACCGAACGGACGGTGATGAGCGAGCAGGACGAGATCGAGGAAGGCCGCAAGGCGCACGCGGAGATCGTCAAGGAATACGGCGTAGTACAGAACCCGCAGCTGCAGGCCTACGTAAACGACATCGGTCAGCGTCTAGCGAAGCACTCGCACCGCGCCAACCTCAAGTGGACTTTCACGGTGCTGGACAGCCCCGAAGTGAACGCCTTTGCGCTGCCCGGCGGCTACGTCTATGTCACGCGCGGCATCATGCCCTACCTCGACAGCGAAGCGGAACTCGCCGGTGTGATCGGCCACGAGATCGGCCACGTCACCGCGCGGCATGGCGCCCAGCGCGCGACTCGGCAGCAGACGGCCGGCATCGGCGTGCTCGCCGCCACCGTGCTCGGTGCGGTGCTCGAAGCCAAGGGCGTCTCCGGCGCCGGCAAGGTCGCCAGCCAGGTCTCGCAGAGTGTGGCCGCGGGCTACATCGCCTCCTACAGCCGCGAGCAGGAGTTGCAGGCCGACGAACTGGGTGCCGAATATCTGGCGCGCAACCACTACAACCCGCAGAAAATGGTCGATGTGATCGGCGCACTCAAGGCGCAGGAGCGCTTCGCCGCCGATGTAGCCAAGGCCGAGGGCCGCGCAGCGCCGAGCGGCGCCAACTGGCTGTCCTCGCACCCGAGCAGCGACCAGCGGCTGGACGAGATCCGGCGGATCGCCGCCAGGCACAAGGACAGCTACACCGACGACGGCCGTGCCCGCTACCAGCAGGCGATCGATGGCATCGCCTTCGGCGAGAGCGCCGACCAGGGCGTCACGCGCGGCCGCCACTTCTATCACGAGGACCTCGGCATCGCCCTGACCGCGCCGCAAGGCTGGAAGATCGAGAACTCCCCTGGCGCCATCCTGCTGGTCAGCGGCGCGGGGGACGCGGCCCTGATCGTTAAGCTCGTACCGCCGCAGGCCGGCAAGACGCACAGCGAGATCATCAAGAACGCGCTCAAGCCCGTCGAGGGCCAGACGCAGGCGCGCGACCTCAATGGCCTCGCCGCCACGCACTTCACGGGCGTGGTACGCAACGCACAGGGCCAGCAGACCAACGCGCGCATCACGCTGGTCACCGGGCCGAACAACCAGAACTACGCGCTCCAGTACGCCGCACGCGACGCCGCGACGCTACAGCGCGCGCTGCCGCAGATCGCCGAAGCCGAAGCTTCGTTCCGGCCCTTGGGCGCCGCCGAGCGCAAGGCCGCGCGGCCCTGGACGCTGGATATCGTGCCCTTCCCCGTCGGCGGCTTCGCCGAACTGGCGAAGCACTCGCCGCTGAACTCGATGGCCGAGCAGCAGCTCCGGCTGATGAACGGCGCCTACGGCGGCGGAACCGAGCCGCGCGTCGGCCAGCCGGTCAAGGTGGTGCGCTAGAACCATGGAAACGCCCTGGCGTAGGCTGAAGGCGCGCATGGGCGGTCCCCGCCTACTGGCGTGGTCGGCATGGCTGCTGGCGCTCGCCACGGCAGCGTTCGTGATCTTCTATGCCTTGTCCGAGCAACGAGGAGCCGAGGCGAGGCGAGGCATCGCCGTCGATGCCGGCGCGCGCCACGCCGGGGAAATGGCCGATGTCATCGGCCGGCAGATGGAGGCTGTCATCAAGGGCGTGGATCTGTCGCTGCTGCAGCTGCGCGAGGCCTATCGGCAAGGAGATGCGCGCAAGTTCGAGTCCCTGGTCGGGGCCACCATCGCCGCGCTCCAGGACCACGGCATCCAGGGCATTGTCGTCACCGACGTCGGGGGGCATGTCGCCTATTCGTCGATATCGCCCAAGCAGCGAGGCGTCTTTCTTGGCGACCGCGACTACTTCGTCGCCGCAGCGGCCGGGGCGGATCGGGTCGTCATCGGCACACCGGTACGCTCCCGCCTCCTGCAGTCGTGGAGCTTCGTGCTGGCCAGGCCGATGTTCGCCGATGGCCGCTTCGACGGTGCCATCGTCATGGGCCTGACCCCTGCGTACTTCGCCAAGCAACTGATCGACCCGCGCTTGTCGCGCGACGACGTCATCGCCGTGATCCACCCGGACGGCAGCTATCTCGCGCGCAACCAGTTGCTCGATCAGGTATTGGGCACCAAGGTACCGCCGGAACGTCCCTTCCTCGTCCCGGGAAGCAATGCTACCGGCATCTACCGCGCGCGGGCGCTGGTCGATGGCCGTGAGCGCATCTACGCCTGGCAGCGCGTGGCAGGGTCGGGTGTGGTGATCCTGGTCGGCCTGGACGAAGAAGCGCTGCTCGCGCCCGTCGACGCCGAGAATGCCAGGGGCAGCCGCCTGCTTGCGGTGGTGGCAGCCTCGCTGCTGCTGCTCGGCGGCGGCCTGTCGTGGCTGCTGCTGCGCACTGCCGGCCGGCAGCAGCGCCTGATCGACAGCGAAGCCCGCTACCGCAGCGCCCTGGCCGAGAGCCGCGCCAACGAACAGAAGCTCAAGTTGGCGGCAAGCATGTTCGCCCATACCCACGAGGGAATCTTCTACTGCCACCCCAGTGGCCGAATTCTCGACGTCAACGAGGCCTTTGTGCGTCTAACCGGCTATGACCGCGACGAGGCCATCGGCCGCGACTTCGCCTTTCTCGACGCCGGCCGCCAGGGAGCCGATTTCTATGACGGCATCCGGGAATCGCTGCAGCTGAACGGCAATTGGCGCGGCGAGGTGGTGAACCGCAACAAGTCGGGCGAAGTGTTCGTGGAACTGCTCGACATCTCGAGCATCGCCGGCGCCGACGGCGTCGCCACGGCTTACGTGGGCATCTTCTCCGACATTACGGCGCTGAAGGAAAACGAGCGCCGCTTCATGCACCTCGCCCATACCGACGCCTTGACCGGCCTGCCCAACCGGACGCTGCTGATGGACCGTCTCAATCAGGCCTTGCGCTCCGCGGCCCGCCAGCGCGAGCTGCTCGCGGCGGCCTTTGTCGATCTCGATGGCTTCAAGCCGATCAACGATATATACGGCCACCGGACCGGCGACGAAGTGCTGATTGAAGTCGCGCGCCGGCTGCGCCAATGCGCGCGCTCCGCCGACACGGCCTGTCGACTCGGCGGCGACGAGTTCGTACTCCTGCTGCGCAACCTGACCTCGACAGACGAGGTCCTGGCCATTCTCGAACGCATTCGCGGCGCGATCGCCCAGCCCTACTCAGTCTGCAAGGACAAGATCGAAGGTGTCTCGGCCAGCATTGGCCTCGCCTGTTTCCCCGAGGATGCCGCCGATGCGGAAGGACTGATCGCCACCGCCGACGATGCCATGTACGAAGCCAAGCGAACAGGCCGCAACGCGGTGCGCCGTAGCGTCAACTGATGGGCCGGCTTCACTTGAAGCCGCGGCGGTAGTGGATCGCCTCGGCGATGTGCGGGCCGCCGATGCGTTCGGCGCCGGCGAGGTCGGCGATGCTGCGCGCGACTTTCAGCACCCGATGGTAGCCGCGCGCCGAAAGATTCAGGCGCGCCATGGCTTGTTTGAGAAGCTGGGCGCCGTGACAGTCGGGCAGGCAGTGGCGGTCGATTTCATCCGGGCCCAGTTGGGCATTCGGCTTGCCCTGGCGGGCGAGTTGGATGTCGCGCGCCCGAAGCACGCGCTCGCGTACGACCTCGGAATGCTCCCCGGCGCCGCGGCCGGTCAGCTCGGCCTCGGCGACCGCCGGCACTTCGATCATCAGGTCGATGCGGTCGAGAAACGGTCCTGACAGTTTGCCGCGGTACTTCGCCACCTTGTCAGGCGTGCAACGGCAACGCGCCTCGCCGAGGTAGCCGCAGGGGCAGGGATTCATCGCCGCCACCAGTTGAAAGCGGGCGGGGAACTCGGCGCGCCGTGCCGCCCGGGCGACGCGGATATGCCCCGTCTCCAGCGGCTCGCGCAAGGCTTCGAGGACGCGGCGTTCGAACTCCGGCAGCTCATCGAGAAAGAGTACGCCCTGGTGGGCGAGAGAGATTTCGCCGGGCTTCGGCACGCTGCCGCCACCAACCAGCGCCGGCGCCGAAGCCGAGTGATGAGTCGCCACGAACGGGCGCAGGCCATACTGGCCGGCATCGAAGCGTCCGGCGACGGACAGGACCGCCGCGCTTTCGAGGGCTTCCGTCTGGGTCATCGGCGGCAGGATGCCGGGCAGCCGCTGCGCCAGCATCGACTTGCCGGTGCCTGGCGGCCCGCTCATCAACAGGCTGTGGCCGCCTGCCGCCGCCACTTCCAGGGCACGCTTGGCCGGCGCCTGACCCTTGACCTCGGCCAGGTCGGCATAGGCATGAGCGCAGACAGACGGCTCGCCATGGTAGGGCGCAATGGCTTCTATGCCGTTGAGATGCGCGCAGACCTCGAGCAGGGTCTGAGCCGGCAGGATGATCGCAGAGCGCACCAGCGCCGCCTCGGGCGCATTGGCCGCGGGCAGGACGAAGGGCCGGCCCGATCCGGTCGCCGAAGCGCACATGGCGAGTGCGCCGCGAATCGACCGCAGTTCGCCGGACAAGGACAGTTCCCCGGCGAACTCGTAGTCGTCGAGTTGCTTGCCGTTGATTTGATTGGACGCCGCGAGTATGCCCAACGCAATAGGCAGATCGAAGCGCCCCGATTCCTTGGGGAGGTCCGCCGGCGCAAGGTTTACGGTGATGCGTCGCGCCGGAAATTCGAACCGGCAATTCTGTATGGCGGCGCGAACGCGGTCGCGCGCCTCCTTGACTTCGGTATCCGGCAGACCTACCAATGTGAAGGATGGCAGACCGGCCGCCAGGTGAACCTCGACGATGACCTCGGGCGCCGACATGCCTGCGAGGCCACGGCTCTTGAGAACGGCGAGGGACATTGGCGGCAGGTCGGGCGTATTACCCGCTCAGGGCTTTGGCTGCCGGCCCAGGCGTTCTTCCAGCGCGGTGACCTGGGCCTCGAGGGCAGCGAGCTTCTGCCTTGCACGCGCAAGTGCCTCGCGCTGGAGTTCGAATTCCCCGCGGGTGACCAGATCGAAGCGCGCCAGGGTACTGGCCACCAGCGCGCGCAGGTTCTTCTCCACGTCCTTCGCCGGCGTCGCGGCGATCAGGGCCGAAAGTCTATTGGCAATCTCGTCGAACAACTTTGCATCCGGCATAGGAGAAAACCTCAATGAAAACAGCATGATCTTACCATGCGCCATCACAACGTAGCCTCGCACCGAAATAGTGCCACGAGCCCCAACCGCGGTCCCGGATAGTGCATGACTGTCGTCAACTGGCGTCAATGATTCTGTAACAAACTGTTTTGACGTTGATTTCCCTATTGGCACGCTCCCTGCATTAGCCCGCTGGCAATCTCTCACTCAAGGAGTAATGAATATGCGCAAGACTCTTATCGCTACCGCCGTCATCGGCATTCTGTCCGTCCCGACCGCTGTACTGGCTGAGGATGCACCTGCCGCAGCCCCCGCGTCTCCGTTGTCATTCAACGTCGGCGTCGTTTCCGACTACATCTTCCGCGGCGTCAGCCAGACCCATGGCAAGCCCGCGATCCAGGGCGGCATCGACTACGCACATCCGAGCGGCCTCTACGTCGGCGCCTGGGCTTCCAACATCACCTGGGTCAAGGACTGGCTGGGCAAAGGCAGCGTCGAACTCGACGTGTATGGCGGCTACAAGAACACTTTCGCCGGCGGCGACTGGAGCTATGACGTCGGCTACATCACCTACAACTATCCTGGCCACGGCGAAGCAAGTCCGACCTGGCTGGCCAACCCGAACACCCAGGAACTGTATGGCTCGATCGGCTACAAGTGGCTGAGCGCCAAGTATTCCTATACCACATCTAGCCACTTCGTCGGCTGGTACGGCGGCAACGACTACCTGGGCAATACTCGCGGTTCCGATTACCTCGAACTGAACGCGAACTATGACCTGGGCGACGGCTGGACGCTGATCGGTCACATCGGCCACCAGAAGATCAAGAACTTCAGCACTGTGGCCTACGATGGTCACTCGGCCTCCTATGACGACTGGAAGATTGGTGCCAGCAAGGATGTCGGCTTCGGCGTCGTCAGCCTGTACTACTCCGACACCAACACGGGCGGCTCCTGCGGTTCCACCGGCACCAACACCAACCCCTACTGCTGGGGCACCGGCGGCAAGAACCCGAACGGCCCCACGGGCAATTTCAAGGACGTGAGCAAGGGCACCGCCGTCGTCACCTTCCTGAAGACCTTCTGATCAACCTCGCTGACAAGGACATCAGCCATGAAACTCGTTACCGCCATCATCAAGCCGTTCAAGCTTGACGAGGTACGTGAGGCCCTCGCCGCCGTCGGCGTGCAGGGCATCACCGTCACCGAAGTCAAGGGCTTCGGCCGGCAGAAGGGTCACACCGAGCTGTACCGCGGCGCGGAATACGTCGTGGACTTCCTGCCGAAAGTGAAGGTCGAAGCCGCCATCAAGTCCGAAATGCTGGATCAGGTCATCGAGGCCATCGAGAAGGCCGCCAGCACCGGCAAGATCGGCGACGGCAAGATCTTCGTCTTCGATCTCGAACAAGTTGTCCGTATCCGTACCGGCGAGACCGGCACGGACGCTCTCTAAGGGGAACAGAAATGAAGAAACTGCTCGCGATTCTGCTGGCGGCGGTGACTGTCGGTTTCGGCAGCATCGCCCTGGCGGATGACAAACCCGCCGAGGTCGCCGCACCCGCGGCGGCGGCCCCGGCAGCAGCAGCTCCGGCTGCTGCCGCACCTGCGGCCGCCGAGGCTGCTGCGCCGGCCGCCGCACCCGCCGCTGCCCCAGCGCCCACACCCAACAAGGGCGACACCGCCTGGATGCTGATGAGCACCGCCTTGGTGCTCCTCATGTCCGTGCCGGCCCTGGCGTTGTTCTACGGTGGCCTGGTGCGCACCAAGAACATGCTGTCGGTGCTCATGCAGGTGTTCGTGGTGTTCTCGCTGATCACCGTGCTGTGGTGCATCTACGGCTACAGCCTGGCCTTCACCGAGGGCAACGCCTTCATCGGCGGCCTCGATCGATTGTTCCTCAAGGGTACCTTCGATTCGGCGACGGGTGTCTTCGCCCTCGGCGCCACCTTCAGCAAGGCCACGCCGATGTATGAACTGGTGTTCGTCGCCTTCCAGGCCACCTTCGCCGCCATCACCGTCTGCCTGATCCTCGGCGCCATCGTCGAGCGCGTCAAGTTCTCGGCCGTGCTGATCTTCTCGGTGCTCTGGTTCACCCTCTCCTACCTGCCGGTCGCGCATATGGTCTGGTTCTGGATGGGTCCGGATGCCTACACGGGCGCTGACGTCGTCGATGCCATGAACGCCAAGGCGGGCATGATCTGGCAGTGGGGCGCCCTGGACTTCGCAGGCGGCACCGTGGTGCACATCAACGCCGGCGTTGCCGGCCTGGTCGGCGCCATCATGCTCGGCAAGCGCATCGGCTACGGCAAGGAAGCTTTCTCACCCCATAGCCTGACCATGACCATGATCGGCGCCTCGCTGCTGTGGTTCGGCTGGTTCGGCTTCAACGCCGGCTCCGCTCTCGAAGCCAACGGCTCTGCTGCGCTCGCCTTCATCAACACCTTCCTGGCCACGGCCTGTGCGGTGCTCGCCTGGACCTTTGGCGAATGGCTGTTCAAGGGCAAGCCCTCGATGCTGGGTGCCGCTTCCGGCGCCGTCGCCGGCCTGGTCGCGATCACCCCGGCTGCGGGCAACGTCGGCATCCCCGGCGCCTTCGCCATCGGCACGCTGGCCGGTCTGGTCTGCCTCTGGGGCGTCAATGGCCTGAAGAAGATGCTCGGCGCGGATGACGCGCTCGACGTCTTCGGCGTCCATGCCGTCGGCGGCATCTTCGGTGCCCTGGCGACCGGCGTCTTCAACTCGCCCGCCCTGGGTGGCCCCGGCTTCGTCACGGACTGGGTTACGGCTGCCACCGGCTTCACCAGCATCGCCGAACAGTTCGTCGTGCAAGCCAAGGCGGTCGGCGTCACCGTGATCTGGACTGCCGTGTCGGCGTTCATCTCCTTCAAGATCGCCGACATCCTGGTGGGGCTACGCGTGACCGAAGACGAAGAACGCGAAGGCCTGGACATCGCCTCCCACGGCGAAACGGCCTACCACTACTGAAATCTCCTCCTCCGAGTCAACTCGGTTCGGGCGCCCCACGGGGCGCCCGTTTTCATTTCGACGGCCATCTTGCTGGAGGCATTCGCCGGACCTGGCCCGCCGTCCGGGCACGTCATGAAGAAGACAGTTGCACCGCCAAGGACGCAAAGGACGGCAAGGTATACATGGGGAGTGCATTCACGAGGCCCTCACCAGATGGCTTGTCCGCGCTTCATCTCAAGATCGCCTTCCTTGGTGCCCTTGGCGTCCTTTGCGGTGAATGAACTTTGGTTTCCAGGATCACTCCACCCGAATCTCGATGCGGCGCGGCTGTGCATGCTCGGCCTTCGGAATGCGCAGCTTCAGCACGCCCTGGCTGAACTCCGCGGCGACCTTCTGCGAATCGAGTTCCTTCGACAACGAAAATACGCGCCGGTAGCGCGGCAGGCTGACCTCGGCGTGGGTGGACTCGACGTCCGCCGGCAGGTCGAGGCACACCTCGCCCTCGATGGTCAGGGTGTCGGCCTCGACGTGCAGGCTCAGCTTGTCCTTGGGCACGCCGGGGAGATCGGCATACAACGTAATGCCTTGGGCATCCTCGATGACATCGACCGGCGGCACCAGTGCCGCCTCGGCAGTTGATGATTTGGTGTCCTTGTTGACAGCTGTGTTGTCGCTCATGTTCGGTTCTCCTTACTGGATGCTGATGCGGCGCGGCTGGGCGGCTTCGCGGCGCTGGATGCTGATGTGCAGGACTCCGTCGCGGTACTTCGCCTTCACCGCGTTGGCGTCGATGTCGTCCGGCAGCGTGACGACGCGGCGGAAACGGTCGGCAAAGCGTTCGTCGACATGCACGGTGGCCTTGTCATCCTTCGCCGGCAGCGAGGACTTGCGTTCGCCCGAAATGGTGAGCACGCCCTTCTCCAACTGCACCTCGATGGCGGCCGGATCGATGCCGGGCGCGAAGGCATAGATCTCCACCGAGCGCGGCGTGGTGCCGACGTTGAGTGCCGGGAAGCCGCCACGGGAGAGGCCCCGGATGCTCGGCGAGAACTCGGCGGCCTGCTGCATCTCGCGCTGGAGACGGTCCAGTTCCGCGAACAGGTCGCGGGGAAACACGGTTCGATAGAACATCGTCTTCTCCTTTCGGGTAAATGCGAACGCCGCAGCGCGGCGTCCTTGCTATGCCAAATCGGTCTGCCGATCGCAAATTCAAGTTCTTGAAAACGGGGCGATGATCCTCATGTATATTTGTTGCGGCACTCGGCAACCACTCGCAGCGGGGATCCCATATGCAATTCCGGGATTACTACCAGATTCTCGGCGTCGCTCGCGACGAGACGGCGGAGAACATCAAGAAGGCCTTCCGCAAGCTCGCGCGCAAATACCATCCGGACGTCTCCAAGGAGCCGGACGCCGAGTCGCGCATGAAGGAGCTCAACGAGGCCTACACCGTGCTCTCCGATCCCGAGAAACGCGCCGCCTACGACCAGTTGGGACGCGGCTACCGGCCGGGCCAGGAATTCCATCCGCCGCCGGATTGGGATGCCGGCTTCGAGTTCTCCGGCGGCGGCTTCTCGCCGCACGAGACCGCCGATTTCAGCGATTTCTTCGCCGAACTGTTCGGGCGCATGGGCGGCGGCCACGGCGGCTTCCAGGCGCGCCACAGCGGTTTCCGCGCCGGCGGCGAGGACCATCACGCCAAGGTCATGCTGGACCTCGAGGATTCGTTTGCCGGCGCCACCCGGCAGATTTCGCTGCGCGTGCCGCAAGTCGATGCGCAGGGCCACGTTCAGCTCACGACCCGCACGCTCAACGTGAAGATTCCCAGGGGTGTGCATGAGGGCCAGGTGATACGCCTGGCCGGCCAAGGCGCGCCCGGAATCGGCGGCGGACCGACGGGAGATCTCTTGTTGGAGGTCCATTTCAACCACCACGCTCGCTTCCGCGCCGAGGGGCGTAACCTGCACCTGGCCCTGCCCGTGGCGCCGTGGGAGGCGGCCCTCGGGGCGGTCGTCGCGGTCGACCTGCCCGAGGGCGCCGTCAAGGTGCGCATCCCGGAAGGCACGCAATCGGGGCGGCAATTGCGGGTACGCGGCAAGGGCATTCCCGGCGAGCCGGCCGGCGACCTCTTCCTCGACATCCAGATCGTCTTGCCGCCCGCCGACAGCCCGAAGGCGCGGCAGCTTTACGAAGACATGGCGCGCGACCTGGCCTTCGATCCGCGAAAAGGGAGGGCGTGAGCCGTGCGTGACGACGACATCCTGATCGGCAGCCTGATGGAAGAAAGCTGGCTCACCATCGAACAACTCGCGGCCGCCTGCAAGGTGGAGCCCGAATGGCTGACGCGGCATATCGATGAAGGCCTGTTCCCGAGCGTCGAATGCGTGTCCGGCATCTGGCGTTTTTCCGGCGCCATGCTGGCGCGCGCCCGGCGCATGCGGCAGATCGAGCGCGACTTCGACGCCGCCCCTGAACTCGCGGCGCTGGTGGCGGACCTGCTGGATGAAATGGACCAACTGCGCGCGCGGCTGAGCCGGGCCAGCCACGACTGAACGACGCCCGCGGCTTGCGGGTCGGCGCGGTTACGCCGATTACCGCCTATATATCGGTCATATTCGGAAAATACACACGTCATTCCCTTGTGCTAACTTGCGCGAGGCCTGAAGCGGCGCCGGCGATCCATCGGCAAGCGGGCGCCGCCGGCCATCGACACTCACGACAACCGAGGGGATGCTCATGCAGACGACGTTCTTGCGGCGCTGTGCGCTGGCGCTACCGGCCTTGCTTTGTCTATCGCTTTCCGCGCAGGCACAATGGCTGCCGCAATTGCATCTGTATCCCATCGGCGGCGGCTATGAGACGGCATTGCAAGGCTACGCCGCCGAAGTGATCCGCCATGCGCGCGGCCCCGTGGTCAAGATCGTGATGGTGCCGGCGGCATTCGCCGACGACCCCGTATTGCCCGAGGATCCGGTGATCCTGGCCGAAGACGTGGCTGCCCTGCAGGCCGCCTGCGATGCAGTGCTGAACAAGCACGTATTTCCGGGCGGCTGCAAGGTGAGTTCGGTGCCCTTGTACGTGGCCGCCGATGCACACGACGACAGCATCGTCGGCACCCTGCGCGACGCGACGCTGGACGGAATCTTCTTCAACGGCGGCTACCAGGCCTATGCGATGAGAGTCCTCGCGCTGACGCCCGCCGAGGCGGCAATGAACACGGCGGCCGAGCGCGGCGTGGTGTTCGGCGGCACCAGCGCGGGCGCGGCGATCGAGTCCTTCGTCATGAACGCCGGCTACACCGATACGGGTGACTCCACCACCGCGCTGCAGAAGGCGTCGATCGACATGTGGATGGGGCAGACGCGCACCAGCCGGGGCTTGCCCTTCGGCTCGCAAACCGTGGTACTCGATCAGCATGTGTATGCGCGCGGCCGTCTGGGGCGGATGCTCAACGCCGGCGCGCAGACGGCCGACGTACTGGGCGAAGGCGGACTGCTAGGGTTCGGGCTCGACTACGACACCGGCGCCGCGATCAACAACGATCGCTCGCTGAGAGCGGTATTCGGGGTTTCGTCTGCCGTCGTGGTGGATTTCCGGACGGCGCACGCACGCTACCGTTGGGTGGGCGAAAAGGACGCGCTCTCTGCGCGCAGCGTGCTCACACACCTGCTGCCGCCGAGCCAATCATTGAGTTTCGACCTCGCACAGCGCGTGCCGGCGCTGGGAACCCATCGTTTCGAATGGCAACGCCCACCGCATGACCGGCAACGATTGCACGTCGACGGGCACGCCACCCTGATACTGGGCGGCGACGTGTCGGAGGACTTGGCCGGGCCGGTGATCCAGGAACTCGTCAAACAAGCCACGGTCAAGGCCGGGGCCAAGGAAGGCGGCAAGTTCCTGCTGCTCGCGGTAGGCTATGCCGAGCCGACGGACGCGCAAACCCAGGCCGAGGATTACGCCACGGCGCTGGCGGCGGCCGGCTGGAAGGGCACGAGCGAGATCCATGTCTATGGCCAGGACCCCCTCGACCCGGCCTGGCTCAAGGGGGCCAGCGGCGTGTTGCTCCTGGGCGGCGATCAATCCCGCCTCGACGACGCCATTGCCGATCCGGGCTTCCACGCCTTCGTGAACCGCGCCGCACGCGATAGCCGGGTGCTGATGCTGGAGCACGCCATGGCCGCTGCCGCCGGTGACGCGTATTGCGCCGTCGGCGAAGATGCTTCCGGCGATGACGCCATTGCGGCTTTCAGGGTCGATGCGGCGGTCGTCAAATCCGGCCTGGGCCTGGTGCGCGGTGCGGCGTTCGAACCGCGATTGCAGACCGACATGCGCTGGGGACGACTCTACGGCCTCGGCGCCAAGCAGCGGCATACGGGAATCTACGGCATCAGCGAGTCCTCCGCGATCATGATCCGGGGCAGCCACGCCACGGTGCTGGGCCAGAACCCGGTGGTGGCGCTCGACGCGCGCAGCGCAGTCTTCTTCGCCGGCGACAACGGAAGCTTGGGCGCTTTCAACGTGCTGATGGATGTCTTTGAGCCGGATGAGGATCTGAACCGCTGATTCCGGATCGCAACACAGGCGAGACATCGTCGGCTTCGCCTATCCGCATTTACCTTCAGGCGGTTGGTTTCTTCGATCTCAGGTGACCTGCCCCCGGCCCGTGAGGGATGCGTGAAGCACAAACTCATTGCGCTTCCCGGCTGGCTGGCGGCCGTCGCGGGCGGTCGCTGATACACCGGCTTGTCTTGGCTGTTTGCATCGTGGAAACGCAACACTGTGCGCGCCTTCGGCCATGTCCAGCGATTGCCGGGCTATATAGTCAGATATAGTATGCGGAAATAATTGCACAACTGCATCAGCAATGTCCTAGTGGCCTATGCGCACAAGGGCGGCGCGGCCCACTGGTCATCCAGGGAGTTGGGACAATGGCGATCGAGCATAAGAATGCCGAATGGAAACCTCGCGCCAGCGAACAAATGTTCCAGGCGATTTTCATGGCCATGGATGAAGGCGCTGTCTTGCGAAATGGCAGCGGTGAAATCGTCGCCGTCAATCCTGCCGCCGAGAATATCCTTGGGCATGCCGCCACGGAATTGATCGGGCGGTCTTCGGCAGATTTCGCGCAAGCGCTCAATTTCATCCGTGAAGATGAAGTTTCCTTTCCGTGGGAACTCCATCCTGCCACGCTCGCCCTGCAAACAGGGGAACCGCAACGCAATGTGCTGATGGGGGCGCATCGACCGGACGGAACGCTGGTCTGGATATCCATCAACGCGCAGCCGCTGCTCTCGGATGGCGAATCCCGGCCCTATGGGGTGGTGACGACATTTCGCGACGTCACCGAGCGCAAGCGCACCGAAGACGCCCTGTGGTTTGTCGCGCAACGCGGCTGGATGGACGGCACTGAAAACTTCTTCGATGCGCTGGCGCAATATCTTGGCAAGACTCTGGGCGTGGCCTATGTCGTAATCGTCAGGCTGGACGAAGACCCGTCCATCGCGCAAACGGTTGCGCTATATGCCAGGGGCACTATCACGGCGAACCTGCGCTACAAGCTCAAGGGCACGCCATGCGAAAACGTCGTGGGGCGGCAATTCTGCTTCTATCCGCAAGGGATACAGCAGATGTTCCCCGAGGACGCCCTGCTGGCGGAAATGGCTGCCGATAGTTACGCCGGCCTCCCGCTGTGGGATTCCGCCGGCCAGCCGATCGGCCTGATAGCCGTGCTGGATGGCAAACCGCTGCGCGACGAAGCGCAGGTCTCCCAAATTCTGCAATTCACGGCGACGCGCGCTGCAGCCGAGCTGGAGCGCGAACGCAACGACCGCATGCTGCGGCAGAGCGAACAGAAATTCCGCACTTTGGCGGAACACATGCCGGACAATGTGGTTCGCCATGACCGGCAAGTACGGGCGATCTATATGAATCCGGCGCTGATGGCCAGCGTCGCACCGGAAGCCAGACCAGTGCTGGGCGAGTCGCTCATCCAAACCTATCCTGGCAACGACGGAGCGGCGAGCTGTCAGCGCGTGATCGAGCAGGTTATCGCAACGGAAGCGCCCGCCGAAGTGGAATTCCAGTTACCGAATCTCGACGGCGAAATGCGCATCCACCACGTGCGCTACGTTGCCGAGCGCGATGGCAACGGCGAGATTGTCGGGGCGCTGGGCATTGGTCGCGACATCACCGAGCACAAAAAGACGGAACGGCAACTCAGGCAGGCCCTGGAATTCACCCAAGGCGTCATCAACGCCATCCCGGACCTGTTGTTCGAAGTGGACCGGGACGGGACCTACCACAATGTCTGGGCGCGAAGCCCGGAGCTGCTCGCGGCGCCGAAGGAGGTCCTGCTCGGCAAGACGGTTTCCGACGTGCTGGCCCCTGATGCGGCGGAGGTTGCACTGTCCGCCATCCGGGAAGCGGACGAGAAGGGGATGTCGTTCGGCAAGGTCTTGCGCATTGACCTTCCCCGGGGGGAGAGCTGGTTCGAGCTTTCCGTCTCGAAAAAACCGGGCGCCGACCTGCCGGGCCATTTCGTCGTACTGTCCCGCGACATTACCGAGCGCAAGCGGATGGAAGACGACATCCGACGCCGCGAGTTGGAATTCCGTACCCTGGCGGAAAACATGCCGGACAATGTGGTTCGCCATGACCGGCAAGTACGGGTGCAATATTTCAATCTAGCGTTAAGAACCAGCCTCCCGCCGGAATTCATGCCGGTGTTGGGCAAATCGCCCATGGAAACCTGTCCTAGCACAGACACATACGCAAGGTACCAGCACGCGATCGAACAGGTCATCGCGACGGGAAGCCCTGTCGAATTGGAATTCCAGTTGCCGAATCCCCGTGGCGAGATACGCGACCACCATGTGCGCTTTGTCGCCGAGCGCGATGACAACGGCGAGATCGTCGGGGCGCTGGGCATTGGTCGCGACATCACTGAGCGCAAGCTGGCCGAGAAGTACGAACAATTTCGCAGCCGGACGCTGGAACTGCTGTCCGGCGGCGCTTCGCTCCAGGACGTACTCGAAGGCCTTGCGCGTGGCGTGGAGCAACTGAGTCCCGGGATGATCTGTAGCATCCTGTTGCTGGATAGCCAGGGCAAACGTTTCCTCAAAGGTATCGGGCCAAGCCTGCCCGATTCCTATAACGCGGGGCTCGATGGACTGGAAATCGGCATCGGCGTCGGCTCTTGCGGCACGGCCGCCGCCACCGGGGAGCGCGTCATCGTCGAAGACATCATGACCCATCCCTATTGGACGCCCTACAAGGAGTTCGCCGCCGGGGCCGGGTTGGCCGCCTGCTGGTCGGAGCCCATCCGTTCTTCATCCGGCCGGGTGCTGGGCACCTTTGCCGCCTATCACCGCGAAGTACACTCGCCGGCGGCCTTCGACATTTCCGTCATCGAAAAGTCCACCCACCTGGCCGGCATCGCCATTGAGCGCAAGCAGGCCGAGGAGGCGCTGCGCGCCAGCGAGCAGGAGTTCCGCACCCTGGCGGAGAACCTGCCGGACAACTTGGTTCGCTATGACCGCGAAGGCCGCCGCACCTATGTCAATCCCGCGCTGGAGCGGTATGCGGCCGTCAAGGCTGAACAAATGATAGGCAAGACGCTGCGGGAAACCAATTTCACCGGCATGCCGATGATGGAAACCTACCAGCGCGCCCTGGAGCACACGCTCGCCACGGGCGAGCGCAGCGAATTCGAAATGCAGGAGGCACCGTCGGGCGACAACATGCGGACCCACTTGTGTTTCATCGTTGCCGAGCGGGCGGCGGACGGGCGGATTTCAGGCGCGATTGCCGTCGGCCGCGACATCACCGAGCGCAAGCGCATGGAAGACGAAATCCGGCGCAGCGAGCAAAGATTCCGCACCCTGGCGGAGAACCTGCCGGACGTCCTGATTCGCTATGATCGTGAAGGCCGCCGCACCTATGTCAACCGCGCGCTGGAGCAGGAGTTGGCCGTCTCGGCTGAACAGATGATAGGCAAGACGTTGCCGGAAGCCAATCCCACCGGCATGGCGATGATCGAAAGCTACCAGCGCGCCCTGGAGCACACGCTCGCCACGGGCGAGCGCAGCGAGTTCGAAGTGCAGATCCCCCTGCCGGGCGGCAACATGCGTACCGGCCTGTGTTTCATCGCGCCCGAGCGGACGGCGGACGGGCGGATTGTGGGCGCGATTTCCATCGCCCGCGACATCACCGAGCGCAAGCGCATGGAATACGAAATCCGGCGCCGCGAGCAGGAGTTCCGCAGCCTGGCCGAGAACAGCCCCGACCCCATTTTCCGCTATGACCGCGATTGCCGCCGTATTTACGCCAATCCGGCGAGCAGCGTGATGAGCGGACACCCGGTCGAATCCCTGGTCGGTGCGACGCCAATCGACGGTCAACTACTTTCCGTCGTCGAAGCGGCAAAGCTGATGACAGAAATCCGCCAGGTGTTCGACAGCAGCAAATCCGGCTGTGTCGACCTCGTCGCTGTCGACCGCGACGGCAAGTTCCGGGACTACCAGATGCTGCTGGTGCCCGAACAGGACGAGGCTGGAAAAGTCGCGGTCGTGCTCGGACTCGCACGCGACATCACCGCCATCCGCGATGCCGAGCGGCGGATGACGGAATTCGTCGCCAGTTTGCCCGGCTTCGCCTATACGTTCCGGCTGTCGCCCGAAGGACATGCCAGTTTCCCCTTCGTCAGCCCCGGCATCGAGAGACTTTTCGGACTTAAGCCCGAGGACGTGAAGGACGACTGGGCGCCGGGGCTTGCTCTGACGCATCCCGACGACGTGCCCCGCATCCTTGCCACCATGGCCGAATCGGCACGGACGATGACGCCGTACCATGTGGAAGTCCGCGTCTGCCGTCCGGGCTTGCCCGTGCGCTGGATAGAACTCCGCTCCGTTCCGCTGCGTCAAGCCGACGGCAGTGTGCTCTGGCACGGCATCATGCTCGACATCGACGAGCGCAAGCGCAACGAAGCCGAACTTGCACGGCACCGTCATCACCTGGAAAAGCTGATCGAAGAGCGCACGCTTGCCCTCTCGATCGCCAAGGAGACCGCCGAAGCCGCTACCCGCGCCAAGACACACTTCCTCGCCGCAGCCAGTCACGACCTGCGGCAACCGCTCCAGGCCATCCGACTGTTCAACGATGCCTTGACCATGACTGGACTGGACGAAAAGCAGAAGAGAATCGGCCGCAATCTCTCGAAGGCGGTGAACTCCCTGAGCGAACTTCTGAACGACTTGCTCGATATATCGAGGCTCGATGCCGGCATCATCGAGCCGCATCCAGGGGTGATTCAGGCCGAGGACTTGCTCGGAATGATCGGAGCCGAGTTCGATGCCCTTTCCCGGGAGAAGAACCTGAGCCTCAATCTGTTTTGTCCACGGCGAGGCCTGGTATTGTTCAGCGACGACAACTTGCTCCTGACCCTGTTGGGCAACCTCGTCAGCAATGCCGTGAAATACACGGCGCGCGGCGGTGTACTGGTGGGTATCCGACAACGGGGAGATCGCGCACTGATACAAGTGTGGGACACGGGTATCGGCATTGCCCCCGAGCAGATGGACTCGATATTCGAGGAGTACTTCCAGATCGGCAATCCGGAACGGGATCGGGCCAAGGGCGTCGGCTTGGGTTTGGCCATCGTCATGCGGCTGGGCAAGTTGCTCGACATCGGGGTGCGGGTTCGCTCCCGTGTCGGCAGAGGCTCCGTATTCGAACTCAGCGTGCCGCTGGCCAATGAATCGGACATGCACGCCTCGCCGATACCGGCCTCTGCAACCCTGGCGACCGTCGCCTCTTCTCGTCTTGCCGGCAAGCGGATCGTGGTCATCGAAGATGATGCGGTTGCGGCAGAGGCCCTCAAGTTGTCGCTTGAAGTGCATGGCGTACTCGTCACCCTCTTCGGTACGGCCGAAGACACACTTGCGAGCGCAGAGGCAATCGGGGCAGACCATTACATTTCCGACTATCGTCTTCCCGGCATGAATGGCCTGCAGTTGCTCGATGCCATTCAGAGAAACTCGGCAGAACCGATCAAGGCAGTGATACTGACGGGGAACACCTCGCCGGATCAAATCGCGATAATGCAATCTTCCCGCTGGAAGGTGCTGTTCAAACCCATTGGCCTGCCCAAGTTGTTGTCGGCACTCGATGGTCCTGAAGCCGTGCATTGAGCATCAGGCCGCTTCAAGGCGCAGCAGCGGCCGGCGGAGAATCCTTCGTCACTCCCTGATGCCGAGGAACAGGTAGTACGGAACCGTCACGCCGGGGAGATAAGGCACGGGTGTGCGGCGCTCGCGCAGTTGGTGCCGGGGCAGCAGGCGGCGCAGCGTCGCCATGTGTTCGGCATTCAGGTGCACGCCGTCGTGAGCAAACCAGGTGCGCCAGAACGTTCTGCCCAGCCAGGACTGTCCCGGTGCCACCGTAAAGTCGACCACCGCCAGCCTTCCGCCGGGCCGCAGCATGGCCACGGCATTTTCCGTCGCCGCGCGCCAGTCCGGGATCATGGTCAGCGCATAGGAGAAATAGACGGCGTCGACCGGGGCCTCCGGCTGCCAGGTGCAGGCATCGGCTTCGACGACGGCGAGGTTGCCGGCATGCGCCCAGCGCCGGCGCGCCTGTGCCAGCAGCGAAGGACAAAGATCGACCAGCGTCAGTTTGCCGAGCTCGGCCAGGCGCGGGCCGAGGTAGGCCGGGTTGCGGCCGGTGCCCGCCCCCAATTCCACCACCCGTTCGCCGGCGGTCGGCCGCAGCCAGGCCATCAGTTCCTCGCGGCCGGTCAGCAGGCGCTCGCGGAAGCTGTCGTAATGGCCGGCCTGGGGCGAATAGAAGGCCTCGAGCCGGTCCGCGTGGTCGCCGCCGCCGGGCATGCCGCGCAGCAGTTGCCAGAGCGTGCGGACCTCCGCGAGGTTCATGCCGCCGGCACGTCGGCGATGTGAAAGCCGGCGTAGGTGTGCACCCGGTCCTGCGGATGTAGCGAGAGCGCGAGGTCGTCCTTGAATTCCAGCAGTTCGCGCAGGTTGCGCCGCGCATCGCCGACTTTCAGTGCCTCGAGATAACGCGGCCGCCTGTGGGCGCTGCGGAAGATCAGCCGCGCGCCCGGCGTCGCCCGGGCCAGGATCCACTGCCATTCCTCGATCAGCGATTCCGGGTAGTAGCTGGCCATCCAGTCCATGTGGTCGAGCAGCACGAACCTGCTGACCGGTTGCTCGTTGTCGCGCAGGAACTCGGTGATCGTGCAGGTATGCGGCCGGATGCAATCGGCGCGGCCGTTGCGCAGCGCCAGATGGTTCTCCGGCTTCAGGTACTCCGGGCAGCATTCGCTCGTGTAATGACCGCGCACATAGACGCTCCAGAAGTAGTTGGTGCGCACCGGCAGTTCGCGGAACACGTATTCGATCGCCTCGCGAATGAAACCGCCGACGCCGCCGTCGTGTTGCGCCTGGACTTCGCGCCGTTGCGGATAGGGCACGCCCAGCAGCGTCATCGTGATCTGCCGCGACAACGCCCAGTTCATGGCCCTGCCCCACATCAGCGGCCGGACTCTCTCGTCGTAAAGACTGCGCTGCTCGGCCGGATCGCGGCTCTCCAGCAGGGCATGAACGGCACCGGCCAGCGCCGGCCGCAACCGCAGGTAGGTCCTGAACGCACGCGCCACGACACCGGACAACCCGTGGTAGTAGAAACTGCCCGACGGGCTCGAGAACCAGCGGATCTGCCTGTCCCAGAACGCACGCGCGAATTCGGAAAGCTGCGGCCGCATCGCCTCGCGGTAGATCGCCTCGGCGCGCGGATGGAAGCCGCGGCCGAACAAGCTGAAGAAGTCCTCGAACTCGAGCCCGCGTATGCCTGCCAGCTTCAACTCCAGGAGCGCGGTCTGGCGCGGATTGGCATCGACGGCGTCGATGCGCTGGATGCCCGCCAGGGCATAGTCGAGCACGTTGCAGCCGGCGCTGGTGATCACCACCATCGTGTCGTCAGGCTGCAACCGCAAGGCCTGGCGATCCACCGCCGGGTCTTCCCAGCAGGTGTTGTAGACGAGCGAACGGGCGTAGAGCGCCCCGAATACGGCGTGGTCGAGACGGTCGATGAGACTGGGCAGCGTTTTCATGGGGCGGGCATCGAAGTTGGCCGCCCGAGTCTAGCGGCCGTCGATGAAGCTCACGTTACCGCTGGTCTTTTGAAATAGGCCGAAATGCTGCCCGACCAGGCGCTCAGTCCCCGAAAATCCCCTTCAGCAGGCGCTTCGACGCGAACCGATAGACGAAGAACCCGGCCGGAACCGACGCCGCAAAGCCGGCAATCATGGCGAAGATCACCGCCAGTTCCAGGCCGAGCTCATCCCCAGTCCCGGCCGGGGCCGGAACGGCGTGACGAGAGACGTAATAGATGTCCGCCAGCGAAGCGACCAGGTAGGTCAGCAACGCTGTGGAAGCCAGGCCGACAATCGCCGACAGGATATGTATCACGGCCCGAAGGCGTGTTCCCGCGTCGGTCACGCTTTGCTGTTCCGGCTGACTCACGTTTGCCTGTTCCATTGCGCAATCATACCGCCGATTGACCGGGCGTTGCCGATGGAATACCAGGAATTCCTCGTCATCGGAAGACGACCGTCTTGTTCCCGTGCACCAGCACACGGTCTTCGAGGTGGTACCTGAGCCCGCGGGCGAGCACGGTCTTCTCGATATCCTTGCCGTAGCGGACCATGTCGTCGACCGAGTCGGAATGGTCGATACGGATGACGTCCTGCTCGATGATCGGCCCCTGGTCGAGTTCCGAGGTGACGTAGTGGCTGGTGGCGCCGATCAGCTTGACGCCGCGCTGGTAGGCCTGGTGGTAGGGCTTGGCGCCGACGAAGCTGGGCAGGAAGGAATGGTGGATGTTGATCACCTGCCCCGGGTAGGCGGCGCAAATGGCGGGTGGCAGGATCTGCATGTAGCGCGCCAGCACCATGGTGTCGCCGCGCACTTCCTCGAACAGGCGTTGCAGTTCGTCGAAGGCACGCTGCTTGTTGTCGGGCGTGACCGGCACATGGTGGAAAGGAATGCCGTGCCATTCGACGAAGCCCTTGAAGGTGTCGTGATTGGAGATCACGCAGGGAATCTCGATGTCGAGTTCCTTCGAGCGCCAGCGCGACAGCAGGTCGTAGAGGCAGTGCTCCTGCTGCGAGACCAGGATGACGACGCGCTTCTTGACCGCGGAGTCGGTGATCTTCCAGTCCATCTCCAGTTCGCTCGCTATCGGCCCGAAGCGCTCCCTGAACTCGGCGAGCATGAACGGCAGCGAATCGGCCTTGACCTCGATGCGCATGAAGTAACGTTTCGAGAGATCATCGGCATGGAAGCTCGACTCGAGGATCCAGCCCTTGTGCTCGGCGATGAAGCCGGTGACGCGGGCGATGATGCCGGTGCGGTCGGGGCAGGAAGCGGCCAGGGTGAAGTGGTGATCGCGGTGCATGTTTGCCTTCAGTCGTCGGTCTTGCGTTGCACGTGGGCCAGGATGGTGCTGCTTTCGCCGCGCATCAGCTTCTGCAGCTCGGCGTGGACCAGGGCGGGATCGAGGCCGGTACTGGCCAGGTAATCGCGCAGCTCGTCGAAACGCTGCCGCCGCCTGGCGCCGGCATCCGTCAGGTCGCGCCGGTTGTCGAAGAAATCCATCAGCGTCGAGCCGCAAGTGCAGTTGCGGAACAACTCGACGATGGTGTGCCCATCGTCGTCGGAGGACTGCTTGAGGCCGCTGCGCGCGGCAGAAACCGGCGCCGTGCGCCGCACGTAGTCATCGACGTCCTGGTAGACCGCGCCGCAGTTGGCGCAGCGCTTGGGAAACGAGCTTTCGGCCAGCGCCTTGAGGCCGGCGAGCAGCTTCTGGTCCCAATGCACAGCGGCCATCTCAGTTCCCGATGCGGGCGCTGGCCGCTTCGATGGCGGCGCGCAGTTCCGGGTAGCTGTTGGTGACGCCGAACTGCGGGAACTCGCGGATCACGTTTTCCGGGGCGTGGAAGAGGATGCCGGCATGGGCCTCGGCCAGCATCGCCGTGTCGTTGTAGGAATCGCCGGCGGCGATGACCTTGAAGTTGAGTTCCTTGAAGCGCCTGACCGACTCCTTCTTCTGGTTCGGCATGCGCAGATGGTAATTGACCACGACGCCTTGGGCGTTCGCTTCCAGCTTGTGGCAGAACAGCGTCGGCATGCCGAGCTGCGCCATCAGCGGCATGGCGAACTCGTAGTAGGTGTCGGAGAGGATGATGACCTGGTAGTCCCGGCGCAGCGCGTCGAGAAAATCCTTCGCCCCCGGCAGCGGCGCCATGGTGGCGATGACCTTCTGGATGTCGGGCAGGCCGAGCTTGTGCTGCGAGAGCAGGGCGAGGCGAAACTTCATCAGCTTGTCGTAATCGGGCTCGTCGCGCGTGGTGCGGCGCAGTTCGGGAATGCCGGTGCGTTCGGAGAACTCGATCCAGATCTCGGGGACCAGCACGCCCTCGAGGTCGAGGCAGACAAGTTGCACGGGGAACTCCCTGAATGGAAAGGCCGAATTCTACTCGACGGGCAATGCTTCCAGTGCCTCATGCACCTCCAGCCAGCGCGACTCGGCGGCATCGATCATCGCTGCCAGTTCGGCCTGTCGCTTGAGGAGGCCGGCCAGTTCGACCTTGTCGCCGGTGGCGTACAAGTCCGGGTCCGTCAAGCGCGCATCGAGCCCGGTCTTTTCGGCGTGCCAGCCGGCAAGCTGCTTTTCCAGCTTGTCGACTTCCTTGAGCAAGGGCCGCCGCTGCGCCAACAGGGCCTGGCGTTCGGCGGCGGCATTGGCGCGCGCTTCGCGGCGAGCGGTCCTGTCGTTATCGTCGGCGCGCGCACCGGCACGGCGCGCCGCCAGCCACGCAGCGTAGTCGTCGAGATCGCCGTCGAAGAGCTTCGCCTGCCCGTCCGCGACCAGCCACAATTCGTCGCAGGTGGTGCGCAAGAGGTGCCGGTCGTGCGAGACGATCACCACGGCAGCCTCGGTTTCCTGAAGTGCGAGCGTCAGCGCCTCGCGCATTTCCAGATCCAGGTGGTTGGTCGGTTCATCCAGCAACAGCAGGTTGGGCCGCCGCCGGATCAGCAGCGCCAGTGCCAAGCGCGCTTTCTCGCCGCCCGAGAAGCGGCCGCAGGGCGCGTTCGCCATGTCGCCGCGGAAATCGAAACCGCCGAGATAGTCGCGCAGTTCCTGTTCGCGCGTGGCCGGTTCCAGCCGCACCAAGTGCTGGAGCGGCGATTCGTCGGGCCGCAGTTGTTCGAGCTGGTGCTGGGCGAAATAGCCTATGACGAGGTTGCGGCCTTCCTGGCGCCGGCCGGCAATCGGCGCGATCTCGCCGGCAAGCAGCTTGACCAACGTGGACTTGCCGGCGCCGTTGCGACCGAGCAGGCCGACCCGGCTGCCGGGCCGCAGGCTCAGCGACAGGCGCGACAATACGGGTGGCCCGCCGTACGCAACCGCTGCGCCTTCCAGTTGCAGCAGCGGGTCGGACATGCCGGCCGGCTCCTCGAAACGGAAGCCGAACGGCGTGTCGACATGGGCGGCGGCGATTTCTTCCATGCGCTCGAGCGCCTTGATCCGGCTCTGCGCCTGGCGCGCCTTGCTCGCCTTGGCGCGGAAGCGGTCGATGAAGCGGTTGAGCGCCGCCACCTCGCGCTGCTGCTTGTCGAAGGTCGCCTGCTGCGCCGCCAGCCGCGCCGCCCGGGCGCGTTCGCAGGCCGAGTAGTTGCCGGTGTAGAGGCGCATCCCGCGGTTCTCGATATGCAGGATCTGACCGACCACGGCATCGAGGAAGTCCCGGTCGTGGGAGATCATCAGCAGCGTACCCGGGTAGCTCTTCAGCCAGCCTTCGAGCCAGAGCACGGCGTCGAGGTCGAGGTGGTTGGTCGGCTCGTCGAGCAGGAGCAGGTCCGACCGGGCCATCAGGGCGCGGGCGAGGTTCAGGCGCACGCGCCAGCCGCCGGAGAAATCGCCTACCGGCCGGATCAGGTCGGCGTCGGTGAATCCGAGTCCGTGCAGAAGCTCGGCGGCGCGGGCACGCGCCGCATAGCCGCCGATTTCCTGCAGGCGGCCGTGCAGCAGGGCAATGCGTTCGCCTTGGTGAGCGATCTCGGCGGCAGCCAGGTCCCTTTCGACGGCGCGCAGTTCGCTATCGCCGTCGAGGGTGAATTCGATGGCGGCGTCGGGCAGGGCGGGCGTCTCCTGCGCCACATGGGCGATCGCCCACGATGCTGGCAGCTCCAGATCTCCGGCCTCGGCATGCAGTTCGTCGCGGAACAGCGCGAAGAAGGACGACTTGCCGCAGCCGTTGGCGCCGGTGACGCCGATCTTCCAGCCGGGGTGGATCTGCAGGGTGGCGTTTTCGACCAGCGGCACGCCGCCGCGGGCGAAAGTGAGGTTGCGCAGGGAAATCATGTGGAATTGGGAGCGGAATTCGCGTAATTTTATGGCTATTCGCCATGCCCAACCCGATTGCCGTTCCCGACAACCCGAAATTCCGCAAGGTGCCCGTGCACCGGTTGCGGCCCGGCATGTTCGTCTGCGACCTGCAGACCCACTGGCTGTATCACTCGTTCTGGCGCAAGGAATTCCTGATCGAGGATGAAGCGACCCTGGCGCGGCTGCGGCAGGATCCGATACGCGAAGTGGTGATCGACACCCGCAGGGGCATCGACGTCGAACCGGGCGTCGACAAGTGGATGCTCGACGATCGGCGGCGTTTCGCCGCGCTCGACGAGCGCTTTCAGCAGGCGGCGAAACAACGCAAGGAACACACGCGCCTGGCCGTCTCGCTCGAAGAGGAACGGCGGCGCATGCAGTTCTTCCGGCGCGACGCGATGGCGACGATGCACCGCCTGATGGAATCCATCCGCGTCGGCCGGCCGCCGGACATCGGCGCCACCGAGCCGATGATCGAGAAGATGATGCGTTCGGTGCAGCAGCACCCCGACGCCCTGATTCCGCTGCTCCAGATCAAGGACCACTACGGACATCAGCACTCGCTCAGCGTTGCCGCCATGGTGATTGCCTTCGGTACCACGCTCGGCCTCGAGGAAGACGTGCTGCGCCAGGCCGCCCAGGGCGCCCTGCTCAAGGATGTCGGCAGCCTGCGCATCCCCGACGGAATCCTGCAGAAGCCGGACCGGTTGACCGCCTACGAGATGCGCGTGGTGCGCCGCCATGTCTTCGACAGCCAGCTCATGCTCGAAAACAGCCCGGGCATGACCGAGCTGATGCTGGACGTCGTCGCCCATCACCATGAGCGCGTCGACGGCAGCGGCTATCCGCATGCGCTGGCCGGCGACCAGGTTCCCATGCACGCGCAGCTCGCGGCCATCGTCGATGTCTATGACGCCCTGACCTCGGACCGTCCCTACCAGCAGCGCATGGAGCCCAACGACGCCCTGCGCCACCTGTACTCCCGGGCCGGCAGCGACTTCCGCGAAGACCTGCTGAAGGCCTTCATCCGCACGGTCGGCGTCTACCCGGTCGGCTCGCTGGTCCGTCTCGACAGCGGCCATCTCGCGGTGGTCACCGAGGTGCACCGCGACAAGCTGTTGCAGCCGCAGGTGCTGGTCATGTTCGACACCCGCATCGATCGCTACGTGAATCCCTTTACGATCGACCTGGCACGCAAGGTGGAACCACCGGTTATCATCGGCGTCGAATCCTACGCCCGCTGGGGTATCGATCCCCGACGCTGGCAAACCATATAGATGCCCATGCGCCTTACATTTCTCCTGCTTTGCCTATCGGCGGGTACGGCTCTCGCCCAACAGGCCGAAACCCCGGCGCCGGAAGATCGGGCTGTCCGCCTCGAGCGCGCCCAGCGCCTGCACGAACAGGCGACGGCCATCCGTGACGAAGCGGATCGCCAGCATGCCGCGGCGCAGCCCGGATGCTGGAAGAAATTCCTGGTCAGCAGTTGCATCGAAAATACCGACAACGCCCGGCGGGCCGAGAACATCAAGGCCAGGGAACTGGACAAGCAGGCGCGTGACATCGAACGCGAGGTGAAGCGAGAGGATATCGCCGAGCGCGAGGCCAAGCGCAGCGCAGAGGCGCCGGAGAAGGCGGCCGCGGCGGCCGCCAAGGCCGAAAAGAACCGCAAGGCCGCCGAAGAGGTCCAGCAGGAGGTCGCGCGCAAGCAGGCCGAGGCGGCGGCTCGCAAGTAGTCCACCGTGCTACCATTCGCGGCCCTTTGGACTACTCCGCAATGACCCACGATCGCGACATCGCCGGCCTCGGCCAGGTGTTCACGCCGCAGCCGATCGTCGAACACATGATCGATCTCGCCCGGAACCGCGGCCGCGTGCTGGAGCCGGCCTGCGGCGACGGTGCCTTTTCGGACCGGCTGGCGCCGCGGTTCGGCGAAGTCGTGGCCATCGAGCACGACCCCCGCTTCTCTCCGCCCGGTGCGCTGGTGATGGACTTCTTCGCCTTTCCGGAGACTGAGAAGTTCGACACCATCATCGGCAACCCCCCCTACGTCAAGGCGCGCGATATCGCGCCCGAAACCCGCCGCCATTTCTCGACGCAACTGCTCGATGGCCACGCCAACCTGTATCTGCATTTCATCGAGAAATGCGTGCGCCACCTGAAGCCCGGCGGCGAACTGATATTCATCACGCCGCGCGACTTCCTCAAGGCGACCGGCGCAGCGCGCCTCAACACCTGGCTCACGGACCAGGGCACCGTCACCGACTTCGAGGATCTCGGCGACGCCCGTATCTTCGACGGCGTGGTGCCCAACTGTGCCATCTGGCGTTTCGAGAAGGGCAACCTCACCCGCCGTACGCACGACGGCCGACGCATGGTATTGGCCGGCGGCCAGTTGCTGTTCACGCATGGCATCTACAGCGTGCCGCTGAAGAGCGTCTTCTCGGTCAAGGTCGGTGCCGTCTCCGGCGCCGACGACATCTTCACCAACGCCGAACTCGGCAACGCCGACTTCGTCTGCTCGAAGACCGCCCAGACCGGCGAATTGCGGCGCATGATTTTCGACACGCCACTGCCCTGGCTGGAGCAGTTCAAGGAGCGCCTGCTGGCCCGGCGCGTGGCCCGCTTCGACGAGAACAACTGGTGGAAGTGGGGCCGGCGCCATCACGTTTCCGAGGCGCCGCGCATCTACGTCAATCACAAGACCCGGAACGCTCGGCCCTTCTTCCTCAACGACTGCACCAACTACGACGGCTCGGTGCTGGCCTTGTTTCCGCACCGGACCCATCTGAAGCGGGAAGACCTGGCGCGACTTGCGGAGATGCTCAACGACGTCAATTGGGCCGAACTCGGCTTCGTCTGCGACGGCCGCTTCCTGTTCGCCCAGCGCAGCCTGGAAAACACCCTGCTGCCGGAGTACTTCTCCGATTACGAGGTCGGCGGGCTGATGTAGCTTCGGCGCATGCCGCGTCAGCGCGTCATGCGGCCGTGCCAGAATGCCGCCACATCGAGCATGCGGTTGGCGAAGCCCCATTCGTTGTCGAACCAGACCAGCAGATCGGCCAGGCGCCTGCCGGCAACCCGCGTCAGGCCTGCGTCGACGATGGCGGAGTGCGGACTGTGGTTGAAATCGATCGAGGCATGCGGCTCGTCCGAGCATGCCAGCAGCCCCGCCAGTTCGCCCTCGGCGGCGGCGCACAGGCGGCGATTGATCTCCGCCGCATCCGTATCGCGGTCCAGCGTCACCGCCAGATCGATCGCCGACACGTTGGCCACGGGCACGCGGATCGCCTTGGCCTGAATGCGCCCGGCCAGCCCGGGCAGCAGGCGCTCGACGCCCCGCGCCAGCCCGGTCGACACCGGGATCATGGACTGCATGGCCGAGCGAGTGCGGCGCAGGTCGCTGTGATGGTAGCCGTCGATCAGCGGCTGGTCGTTCATGACCGAGTGCAGCGTCGTCATCGACGCATGCTCGACACCGAAGCTTCGATCCAGCAGCGACAGCACCGGGACGATGGCATTGGTGGTGCATGAAGCGCAGGAGACGATGCGATCATTGCCGGCCAGGCTGTCCTGATTGATGCCGTAGACGATGGTGCGATCGACATCCTCGGCGCCATGGCCGGGGTGCGAGATCATCAGCCGCGGGCTGCCGGCGTCGAGGAAACGCTCAAACTCGGCACGGCGCGCATAGCGGCCCGAGCATTCCATTACCAGGTCCACGTCGAGTGCCGCCCAATCCACGTCACCCGGAATGCTGGCATGGGACACGGCAATGGCGGCGCCGTCGATGCGCAAGCCCTGGCCGTCGGTCTCGACCGTTCCCGGGAAGCGCCCGTGGTTGGAATCGAAGCGGGTCAGGTAGACGATGCTCTCGAGGTCCGCGGGCTCGTTGATCGCCACCACGGCGATTTGTTGCCGCAGCGGCGATTCGTGAAGGGCGCGCAGGAGGCAGCGGCCGATGCGGCCGAAGCCGTTGATGGCGATACGCAGGGACATGCTCGAACCGATCCGGAAGAACGAAGGGCGACATTATCGCCGCAGAGGCAAGACTATTCGCCGCGGAACGCCGGCTTGCGTTTCTCCTTGAAGGCACGGATGCCTTCGGCGTAGTCGTGGCTGTCGTAGACCACGCGGCGCAGTCCCTGGATGCGCTCGAAGTCCTCGGGCGACATGGTGTGGGCACCGGCGAGGATGCGCAGCTGCTCTTTCATCACCGAGATCGACAGCGGCGCGTTGCCGGCGATCCTCTTCGTCACGGCATAGGTGAAGGCTTCGAGTTCATCGGTCGCCACGACATGGTTGATGACGCCCAGGCGGCACAACCGCTCGGCCGGAATCGGCTCGCCCGTGAACAGCATTTCCTTGCCCAGGCGCAGGTTGGCGGCGTTGAGGAAGGTGAGCAGGCCAGTCACGTTGTAGGGCACGCCGTGCCGGGCCGGCGTGGCGGCGAATACCGAGTCGGCGGCGGCGATGATCAGGTCGCAGGCGAACACCGTCTCGCAGGCGCCGCCCCAGACGCTGCCCTCGACCATGGCGATGACCGGTGCCGGAAAGGTTTCGATCTCGCGCACCAGCTTGCGCAGCGGATCTCGCCAGCCCAGGGGATCGCGGCCCGCGGCCGGCAGCTCGTCGATGTCGTGTCCGGCCGACCAGACCTTGCTGCCCGGCTTCGCGCGCAGGACTACACAGCGCACGCCCTGCGCGGCGAACGAGGCGAACGCCGCCGAAAAGGCGATAACCATCTCTTCGCAGAGCGCATTGCGTTTGTCTTCGCGATCGAGAGTGAGAGTGCCGACATGGTCGGCGACTTCGACGAGGAGCATGGCGGATATCCCTTCTTCAAGCGCGCCGGGGAAACCGGAACAGGTAACCCGGCCGATTATCCGCCAGCCGGCCGGGCTGGCAAGCGCGGATGCGTTCGCCCCGCCGGCCTGCCCGGATTCAGCCGAATTGTTCGCTATCATTACGTCGTTTGGGGACCGGCGTGGCGAATATCCTTGCCGCCAGGTAGCCCCGGTCACCCCCCTGCCATGCCCTCCACGCTTTCCCCGCGCAACGAACGCCTGTTCCTGCTTACCCTGGCGGGCATCCAGTTCAGTCATATCCTCGATTTCATGATCGTGATGCCGCTCGGGCCGATCCTGATGCGCAGCTTCCGCCTCGGGGCACACGAGTTCGGCCTGCTGGTGGCTTCTTACAGCTTCGCGGCCGCGATCTCCGGCGTGCTGACGGCGACGTTTGTCGACCGCTTCGAGCGCAAACGCCTGCTGCTGTCCAGTTTCACGCTCTTTGCGCTCTCCACCCTGGCTTGTGGCCTGGCGCCCAACTATCCGACCCTGATGCTGGCACGCGGTCTCTCCGGGGCTTTCGGTGGTCTGATGGGGGCTCTGGTCCAGACCATGATCGGCGACGCCATTCCCTACGCCCGGCGCGCCAGCGCCACCGGCCTCGTCTCGACCGCGTTCTCCGTCTCCACGGTGGTCGGGGTGCCGCTGTCGCTGTGGCTGGCCAATTGGCTCGGCTGGCGCGCGCCCTTCATTCTCATCGCCGGTCTGAGCTTCATGTCCATTCTCATCGGCATGCGCATCCTGCCGGAACTGCGCCATCACCTGAGCGAGGAGAAACGTTCTCACCCATTTTCAGCAACGCTTGCGGTTCTGCGTGACAAGAACCACCTGCGGACGCTGCTGTATTCGGCACTCATCATCTTCTCCGGCTTCACGGTGATTCCCTACATCACTGTCTATGCGGTCGGCAATGTGGAAATCTCCCAGCACGACATCCCGATCATCTATCTCGTCGGTGGCGCCGCAACCCTGTTCACGGCACGCTTCATCGGCCGTCTGGCCGACGCCCATGGCAAGGTCGAGGTCTATCGCTTCGTGGCGGCCGCCGCCATGCTGCCTCTGGTATTGGTGACCCAGATCGGCGCGGTGCCGCTGTGGGCCTGGGTCGCGTGCACCACGGCCTTCTTCGTGCTGGTGTCCGGGCGCATGGTCCCGGCCATGGCGATCATTTCCTCGGCGGCCCAGCCCAGGCTTCGCGGGACCTTCATGTCCCTGAACGGAACGGTGCAGTCGGTCGCCATGGGCTTGGCGACAATGCTGTCGGGTTTCATCATCACCGTCGACAGCACTGGAAAGATCGTCGGCTATCCGATGGTCGGCTATGTCGCCATTGCGGCAAACCTGCTGGCAATCGGCTTCGTCTCACGCATCGTCATGCACGATCGGCCTCCGAGACAGGCCGGCAACTGAGACGGAGGCGACCGTCCTATGCCCATGAACCAGACCACCGGGGAACAAGCGAGCACGGCCGAGTACGCGCAGCGGCTGAACAAGGTGCTCGACCATATCGATCGAAATCTGGACGCGCCCCTGGATCTGGCCGGCCTGGCAGAAGTCGCCCACTTCTCGCCTTTTCACTTTCACCGGCTGTTCGCGGCCTGGATGGGCGAGACGCTGGGCGACTACCTGCGCCGGCGGCGGTTGGAGGTCGCCGCCCTGAGGCTTGCGAACCAGCCGAACCGGCCGGTGCTCGAAGTGGCACTGGAGGTGGGCTTCGGTTCCGGCGAAGCCTTCGCCCGCGCCTTCAAGCTGCGTTTCGGCGTCACCCCCAGCGCGTGGCGGGCGGCGACTCCGCAGCGCTGGGCCGACGAACTGGCGGCCACGCGCCGTCGCCGCGAAGACAGCAATCCCGATCAGGCGGCGAGCAATCACGATCAGTCCATCCGGCATGCTTTCGGCAATGATCGGGGCTCCTCATACCAGGAGTTCATCATGGACGTGAAAATCACCACCCTGCCGCCGGTCCGCGTCGCCTACATGCGCCACATCGGCCCCTACGGCCCCAGCGTCAGCCGCTTCTGGAGCGAAACCTTCCTGCCCTGGCGCGCGGCTCACGGCCTCGAAGCGGCGCCCTGCTACGGCATCGGCCTTGACGATCCGGGCATCACGACGCCCGAGAAGTGCCGCTACGACGCCTGCGTCGAAGTGCCGGCCGACTTCGTCGCCAAGAGCCCGCCGAGCATCACCACGCTGCCCGGAGGCCGCTACGCCGTGGCGCAGTTCCGAGGCACCGGGCCCGACATTTCCGTCGCCTGGACCGAACTGTTGCGCGAGTGGCTGCCGTCGAGCGGCATGCAGCCCGACGGGCGCCCGTTCTTCGAGTTCTACGCGAACAACGCCTGCTACGATCCCAAGACCGGCGTCTTCGATTGCCAGTTGTGCCTACCGGTACGTCCGTTGTAGAGACACCGCCGGTGGTCAGGCAGATGTTCCGGAGCAAGGCTTGGCCCGCGGCATCGGTCCGGCCTTGTCGCCCGGCATCCGGGCCGGATCATCGATATGGGTCAGGTCGTCCGCGACCGCTCGAAAGATGGCAAGTTCACTCTCGATGGTCTGCGGGGCCGCCACGTAACCCCGTCGGCGTGCAGTTCGGGGAATGGCAATCTCGGCCGAAGCGGCCAACTCCAGCATGACGCTGGACGTCCCCGTATGGCCGCTACGCGGAGCCGGTGCCCAACCGCAGCATCCGGCCATTATGCATAGTTCCCAGTTATGAACAGTTTTGGGCTGAGCGGCGGGCAAGGCATCGAGGAGACGGTCGGTGCGATGCCCGCGGTCTTCGCATAATTACAAGGTCTTCAGGAACTCAATCAGCGAGTCAGGGGCCTTGTAGCGGCGGACAGCGGCATCTGGCTCCTGCAGTTTCCCCAAGGCCCTGTCCTTCATCGCGAGGTCAGCCTCGACGTACTGGTGAGTTGTTGTCGGACTCTCGTGTCCAAGCCATAAGGCGATGACGCTGATATCTACGCCTGACTGCAAGAGGTGCATGGCGGTTGTGTGACGAATGATGTGCGGCGAGATGCTGCGCTTGGCAAGCTGTGGCTGTGAAACCACGGCAGTCTGGACGGCAAGCGCAAGCCGCTGGGTCACGTTGGCGCGTGTCATAGGCTGGCCGTTACGGTTGGGCAGCAGCGCTGAGGTGGTTTGCAGCTGCGAATTCAGGCGGAGCCACGCCCGAATCTGTTTCACCGTCGATTTCCACAACGGCACTGTCCGCTGCTTGCGCCCCTTGCCATGCAGACGCACACACGCCGCACCGTCGAGCACCACGTCGGCCATTGTTACGCCGATGATCTCGGAGACCCGGGCGCCGGTGTTGTAGAGGATCATGAGCAGCAGGTGGTCGCGCTGGCTCGTCCAGGACTCGTCCGGCTTGCCGATGATCGCCAGCATCTCCGCACGTGACAGATAGCCCAGCATCGGCCGCTCGAAACGCTCCATCGGCACCGCCAGTGCCTTCTCGACTGCATGCAAAGCGCCCACGTCGTGTCGGCCGGCAAACTTCAGGAATGCCCGTAGCGCCGCCAGCCGAGCGTTACGACTCCTCACCGCATTGCCGCGTTCGCGCTCGAGGTGATCAAGGAAGGCCAGAATCAGCGCCGGCGTAACCTCGTCGAGATGAATCTTGGTCGGCTGCTTGCGCAACCGTGTCTGCGCGAAATCCAGGAAGAGCACGAAGGCATCACGATACGCGGCTACTGTGCACGGGCTCATCGCCCTCTGCTGCAGGTGTTCGGCGAAGAACGCCTGTACCAGGGCCGCGAAGCTTGGCACCTTGGTCGAGTCAGGTTTGGCCATCGCTATTCTCCTCGGCGTCCCACAGGTCGACGAAGTGCTCGAAGCGCCCACCCACTACTTGCAGGAGCTCGGGCACGCCCGTGAGGTACCAGTACGTGTTGGAAACCTTGGCATGGCCCATGTAGGTCGATAGCGCCAACATGTGCTGGTGCACGTTCTCGCCCTGCTCATACCAGCGCAACAGGCGGCGAACAGCAAAGCTGTGCCGAAGGTCGTGGATGCGTGCCGCACCGTGGCTGCCACGGGAGACCCAGCCCAATTTCCGGCGCAGTTGATCGAAGACGCGGTGGGCCTGCCGATCACTGAGCGACTGGCCCAGGCGGCGGCCACGGGTAGCGATGAAGAACGGCCCATCTGAATCGGCAGGCACATACTTCGTCCGCTCGCGGCGATATACGCGGAGCGCAGCAACCACACTTGGGTGCAGCGGCACCAGTCGCGACTTGCCGAACTTGCTGCAGCGGATCGTTAGCACGCCTGCATTCAGGTCGACATCTGCGTCGGCCAGTCCTATGGCTTCGGAGATGCGCAAGCCCGTACAGGCGATCAGTCCGAACACGGTTTGCATGACAGTGCCGCGCAGCATTGGCCGCATCTGTTCCGCCGCCTCGAGCAATGCCTCGATCTCATCGTCGCGAAAGATGTGTGGAGACATCCGGCCCGGGATGGGGCCGAAGGTCGCCTCTTCGGGTACCTCGGTGGCCGGCTCGAACTGCTGAAGCCAGCGCGTGAACGGCCTGAGCAGGCGCAAAGCGCGCGCCGCCGTGCTCCGGTCACCCCGGCCACCCTTGGCTTGACGCGCCCACGCGGCCATCACTTCGACAGTGAGTGGCCCGCGATGACCGGACACCGCAACATGGCGCGCGAACCGGACAAGCGCTTGCCCCATGTAATGGAGCTCAAACCCGAGGCGCCGCCGCTCGGCCAGGTACTGCTCAATTCGCTTGGTCAAGGAGATGCGCGCGCTCATTCTGTGCTCCCGGGCCAAGGCAGCGCCACTGCAGCCAACGCCGTGCGATCGGTCTTCGCGTAGATGAGCGAAGTGTTCAGCGAGCGGTGCCGCAGTACGTCAGCGACGTCCTTGATCGATCCGCCGCTGTTGACCAGCCGACATGCCAAGGTGTGGCGCAAGGCGTGCGCCCGGCCATGGGCGATACCGGCACGGCTAAAGGCATCACGGATCACCCGATGGATGGCGTCTACGCTCAACGGTGCATCGTGCGGTGCCGTGGAACGCACAAACAGGAATCGATTACTGGTGTGCGGTCGCTCATGTCGCAGGTAGTCCTCCAGCGCCTTCCCTGTCCGCCCCGGCAGCGGCAGGACATCCTGGCGGCGAGATTTGGTCCGCCTCAATGTGAGCGTGCCGTTCTGCCAGTCGATGTCATCCAGTTGCAGCCGGTTGATCTCGATACAGCGAAGGCCCAGGTCGAGCGCCAAACGAACGACCGCATAGCCGCGCTTGGGCGAGCGCAACGTTGCGTTGAATGAATCAAGAACACGGCTGACCTGGTCGGGCTGTAGCGCTTGCGGCAGCGATGCGTGAGACCAGTTTGCGGGCGAACCGATAACACCAAGCATTGATTGCACAGGGTCGCCGCAGGTGGCGCGCCAGCGTAGGTAGTCGCGCAAGGCCACGTTGATGGTGACCGCGTTGCTGATCGTGTTGCGCAATTCCATCTGCTCGACGATGAAGCGACGGATATCCGATGCCTGCAATTTACGAAGATCCAGGGAGTGGCCGGCAAACTTGTTCACCAGCAGCCGCTCGATGATCCGGAGCCGGATAGAACGGGTGCCACTCGCCAGCCCGCGGGTATCAAGCATGTGAGCATCGTAGCGGTGCAGTTCTTCGGCGATCGGGCCCGAGGCCATCGGCAAGTCGGCAATCACGCCTTGCTGACGCAGGATGGCAAGCAGGGGCATCAATGCAGCATGCGCCTCGCGCGGATGCCGCACCACTGGCGCTTGGCAACCGCATTGAGGGAGGTGCTCCTGTAGAAACTGATCAATACGGCTCTCGTCGAGCTTGGCCGCTGGCAGCTTGCACAGCGACATCCAGTGACCGAAGTGCGCCACCGCATTCAGGCATCGCCGGCTTGTGCTGGATGCATAGCGACCACGTTCCAGTCGTTCCAGATAGGCCGGCACATACGCGGCCAGCGGACCATCGAGCAACCAGCGTTGCAGCCTCGGATGCAGGGAGGGAATCTTGAGCATGGCAATCTCCAATCTGAAAGAGGAGATGCCCCAATGCGCCAGCGCCGGACTTATGTCCAGCATTCAACTCGTCAGAGCTTCAGATCAGCAGTAACGACGGGCCACAACCAGGAACGGAGTCGAGAAACTGTTCATAACTGGGAACTATGCATAATGGCCGCTTTCAGCCATTAGTCCCGAGGTTGGCGGGTTAGGAGGCCGCAGGCATGGTGGGTTATCAGTTCGGATTCCGCTACCCCGGAGGGATACGCAGCATTAAGGTCATGGGATGCACTGGGGATGCCTGGAATCCGTAGTACTCGTAGAACTGCTTGGCCCGGTCATGCAGCGCGTGTACCAAGAGGGCTCTGACGCCTACGTCGCGCGATACGGCAGTCGCCCGATTGACGGCATCCCGCAGTAAAGAAGCGCCTAGCTTTACGCCCTGGGCCTGATGATCAACCGCAAGTCGCGCCAGCACCATCACCGGAACCGGATCCGGCATGTTACGCCGCACCGAAGTCGTTGCCATCTGGTGTGAGACAGCGCCAGCCGCCATAGCATAGTAACCGTAGACACGCCCGGTCTGATCGGCTACCACAAACGTGCGGCTTGCCCTGCTTAGCTGGTTGGCCAGCGCCCTCCGCTTGAGCCAATCATCGAGTACGACCTCACCGCACTGGAAGTCATCTAGTCGATGTGAAGCCGTTAGCGGCTCTGGTGGATTGAGTTGCACGCTCAGCGCCTATTTATTCGTTTTCGCGGCCCTTTTCCCCCATGGCGCCTTGACCGCCATGAGGCGCGCAAGACGAGGCTTATGGACAGTCGGCGCGTCAAGCATCTTGGCGAACTGCCGGAATTTGTCGGCCTCCAGACTGAAGAAAACCTGGTCGAGCACCACCGAGCGCGCTCTATCGCAGGCGGCTTCCAGCATGAAATCCGAGCGATTCTTTCCCAATAGGTTCGCAGCGTGATCAATCAAATCCCGCTGCTCCGGGAGTGCTCGCAGGTTAATGGCGGCATCACGCATGAGCTTCTCCTTTGTCGCATACACGTTCGATATACGAATGGTACTGTGACGTGTAGCTGCCGTCAATACACCTGCCGTGTCTAAACGCCTGAGAAAGACGGGAGCCAAGTGGCGCCAAAGTAGGGACCGGTTACAAAGCCCATGCAAATGGAAAGGCTCGGTCGAATGACCGGAGTTGGCCGTTATGAATAGCTATTCATAACGGCCAATAGCTGTCATACGACTGGCTCCGCAATTGGGCCGATGAAGGAGCGCTTCAAAGTGCATTGCCGCCAATGAGTGACTTCAGGATTGTGGGGAGCTAACAGAATCTGGGGCAAAGGAGGACAGCCAATGCCCATCCTATGGTATTGCGCTCGACATCATCTCAGCGCTTGCGCCCAGACTCCCGCCTGCAACTCTCGTGAGTCGGGGAGCTTGCGCCGACCTCGTGGATACCCCGTGTCCGCCCGCCGTTCAACATGCACTCGAGCTGTCATACTCATGCAATGACGTGGCGATAGCCTGACGGCACCGGCGTTGCCAAGACTCGGGACCAACCGACGCGCACCGGCAGAAGAACTATGGGCCGGGGAGGTTTCATGAAACGGAGAATGACTTCAACAAGCAGCCTGCGGACAAACGCAGCTGTAGTGATCCGAACTGTCAGAACGGCATGTCGTATTCGAGCCTGGGTCCACTTTTCTCCCTGCTTCCTTCATTTGGCGTCCCATCTTAGCCGCAGTTTGATGGCCGCAATTGCCTCTGCCTTGGTCGCTTCTATGTGCAGGGGGAGAGCCGTGGTCATATTGCTTCGGGATCGCGTCGAAGTCATGCTGTCCCAGTCTGAGCCATTATGCGATCCAATCTCTCTCACTTGCGCGAGGGCGCGAGTAAATGCTCGATTTGCCATCCGTTGGCGCAACTCCGTCAGGCCAGTGATTTGCACGCTTCTGGTTTCGTGCGCGCTGGCTCTGCCGAAATCGTATGCCGAAACGCTTCAAGCGTCAGATGCTGTGCCTAGCCAAAACGACCTGTGCGGTCGGGCATGGATCGACTCTCCATTTTCCTTGGGAAAGACAGAGTCGTGTCAGATGTGCTATGTGAATTTTGGTCAGTATCCATACCGTGTATGCGCCAGGATCTCGCAAAGCGGGCCTCCCGACGGTGTGATCTACAGTGCCGCGACTGTTACTGCGTCCAATGGCGTCCCCGTTCCGAGCTGCCCGGCTGGCCTGAATTGGACACTCTCCAATGGCACTTGTGCCAGGCCAGACACGAAAGAGAGTGTGCCTCCATGTGGCCTCTCGACTGCCAATCCCATCGCCATCTCCAATGGCAACAAGTGGCTCCTGGAGACCGATATGGCCGGCGTAACCGGCCTGAGGATCGTTCGCTCTTACAACAGCAACCCCGGCACTGTCACTTCCGCATTTGGCGCGACGTGGCGGTCCAGCTATTCACAGTTCTTGGCACTGAATTTCCCGACCGCCGTTTGGCTATATCGCCCAGACGGCAGTTCGGCCAAGTTCGCTGTCTCCGGCGCCAACTATGTGGCCGAAAGCGACGTTGTTGATCGCCTCTCGCGTGAAACCAATGTCCAAGGTAGTCAGACGGGATACCGAGTCGTGACCGGTGACAATCAAATAGAACGCTACGATATGACGGGGCGGCTGGTCAGCGTGACAAGTCTTACCGGACAAGCCCAGACTGTCGGCTACGACCCCCAGAACCGGCTCGCGACCGTTGCTGATAGCTTTGGGCGACCGTTGATGTTCGGCTATGACGCGCAGAGTCGTATCGCCACATTGACTGACCCCAACGGTGCTGTCACCCAGTACGGGCACGACAATGCCAACAACCTTCACACGGTCAAATACGCGGACGGCAGTACTCGGACCTACCTTTACGAAGATGTTCGATTCCCGAATGCCCTTACCGGCATCATCGACGAGAACGCCGTCAAGTATGCTTCTTACAGCTATGACACACAGGGCAGGGCGTGGTCCGAGAGTCTGGCCGGCGGGGCGGCAGCGACCCAGCTATCCTTCGGTGCAAACAGCACGGCTGTGACCGACGCGGTGGGAACCACGCGCACGTACAACTTCCAAAGCCTGATGAGCGTGTTGAGGGAAACCGGCGTTTCCCAACCCGCGGGTTCTGGCTGTAGCGCATCGAGCGGCGCCATCACCTACGACGCCAACGGCAACGTCGCTAGCCGAGCCGATTTCGACGGCCACCAGACCTGCTACCAGAACGACCTGACGCGCAACCTGGAGGCCAAGCGCGTCGAAGCCTTACCTTCCTCGGCCAACTGCACGAGTGCCTTATCCTCCCCGCCCGCGCCGACCACCGCCAACCCGGTGCGGGTCATCAGTACGACTTGGCACCCCGACTGGCGCCTGGAGATTCAGCGCGCCGAAGCCAAGAGACTCACTACCTGGGTCTACAACGGCCAGCCGGATCCGACTGCGGGAGGGGCTGTCGCCTCCTGCGCGCCGGCTACCGCGTTGCTCCCCGACGGCAAGCCCATCGCCGTCCTCTGCAAGAAAGTCGAGCAGGCTACTATCGACGCCACCGGCGCGAGTGGCTCCAGTGCCACGCCCACCGGCACCCCGCGCACCTGGACCTGGGCCTACAACCAGTATGGCCAGGTCCTGAACGAGGACGGCCCGCGCACCGATGTCTCGGATGTCACCACCTATACGTACTATCCGGACACTACCGCCACTCACACCCTGGGCGATCTCGCCACCGTCACCGACGCCTTGAATCATTTGAGGCAGATTACCGCCTACGACCCCAACGGCCGGCCGCTGACGATCATCGACGCCAACAACGTCACCTTGACGTTCACCTACTTTCCGCGCGGGTGGCTCAAGACCAGCAGCATCGGCGGCAAGACCACCACCTACGGCTACGACAACGTCGGCCAGCTCACCACCGTTATCCGTCCCGACGGCAGCCAGATCAGCTACGGCTACGACCCTGCCCATCGCCTGACCTCGATCTCCGACCTCAAGGGCAGTACTCTCACCTACACCCTCGACAACGCCGGCAACATCAAGGCCACCACCTGGACCAATCCCGACGGCAGCACCGCCAAGGCAACCACCGCCGACTACGACGCGCTCGGTCGCCTCTATCACGCCATCGACACCCGCGTTGCGGTCGACTACCTCACTACGCACGGCTACGACGCCAACGGCAATCCCACCACCGTCACCACGCCGAAGAACAAGACCAGTACCACGCAGTACGATGCCCTCGACCGACCATATCAAGTCACTGACCCCCTCAATGGTCTGACCACCCTGGCCTACGATGGCCGCAACCAGCTGACCCAGTTCAAGGCGGCCAACGCTGCGCAAACGAGCTTCACAGTGGACGGGCTGGGCAACGTCACCGCCGAGACCTCGGCCGACCGTGGCAGTCTCTCCGCCACCTATGACGCCGCCAGCAACCTGCTCACGCTCCAGGACGCCCGCGGCATCGTCGAGAACCACACCTACGACGCCTTGAACCGTCCCTTGACCGTCAGCTACACCCTGACGGGAGAGAACATCGCCTACACGTGGGATACCGGCTGCACCTATGGGGTCGGCCGCCTCTGCCAAGTGACCGACAGTGGGGGCAGCACGGCCTTCAGCTACGACGCCCGTGGCAATCTGGCGAGCGAACTGCGCACTGAAGGCGGCGTCGTCCTGCCGGCCGTCCAATACACTTGGGACGATGCCGACCGGTTGGCTACGCAAATCAGCGCCACCGGCAAGGTGCTGACGACCTCGCGCGACGCTAATGGCCAGATTCAGCAGGTCTCGACGGCCGTGGGCAGCACGCCCCAGGTCAATCTGGTCTCCAACGTTAAGGTTGATGCGGCGGGCAACACCACCGGGCAAACCTTCGGCAATGGAATTGTCGAAGCCAAGACCTTCAACACCGACGGCCTGGTGGCGACACAGGCCGAAGCTACGGTCGCAGCGGGTGGCTCCGCCGATGCCGACGTGCCGACCCTGCCCGAGTGGGCGGCGTTGATCCTGGGCAGCCTGCTCCTGGGCCTGAGCGTGCGGCAGTCGCGGGGGACGCGGGCAAATCGATGGCTTGGGCTTGCCGTCGCGGCCATTTTCCTGCCGATGATATTCAATACCGCCCAGGCGGACGAAGCCCTGACCTACGACGCCAATGGCAATGTCCAGACCCGCACGCTCTCGGGAGGGACGACGACCTACGGCTACGACGATCTGGACCGGGTGAGCGTCGAGGCCGGGCCGGCCCTGAACCAGAGCATCACCTATGATGCTAATGG
>JBGOZF010000014.1:0-75266 GCA_041480065.1 Rhodocyclaceae bacterium | reverse complement strand
GACCTCGGCGCGATCGAGCGAAAAGGCGTAATAGAGCGGCCGGCCCGACCACAGCGTCTGGGTGCCGTAGCCGAGTGCCGCCAACTGGACCAAGACGATCAGCGAAATATCGCGCGCCAGTTCGCGCCGCGGCTTCGTGGGGTTGGCCACGACAAAGGTCGCCAGCGGCCCGACGCCGACATCGACCAGCACCATGACGCCGACGATGCTCTCGGCGCCCATCAGGTACCATCCCGGCCAGTAGTACCAGCCGGCGTAGAGCACGGCCAGAACCAGTGAAAGCAGGCAGAAACTGGCAAGGAGATGATAACCAAAGGCGCGAAGACGAAATGGCATGACGTATCCTCCGGAAGTCCATGACGCGCCCAATTGTCGCCAAACAGAGAACGAAAAAGAACGGGCCGCGCGAGCGGCCCGTTTCAGCCAGATCAACAGAATCCTACCTCATGCAGACTACCTGCATTCAGCCGGCGAATATCGGGCGATAATACCGTTCGCCGCAGCTGCGGCGGCGTGGCCATGTTGAGCCGCCGTGGCGGCGGTTGCAGAGGTGCAAACCCAATCCACCGGACCCACGGCGCCGTCGGCCATTATAGCACCAGCAACATAAGGGGTCAGCTGAAGCTGGTTGGCAGCTCCCAATTCAGGGATGTGGCCAGACCCGGTACTATCCAATGTGACAACAATCGTGCCACCGGCTCCAACCTGGATGTTGGCGACGTACTTTGTGGCACCAAAAACATACCCTGCAGCAGCATTGGTTACCGGCGCGACACCCGTTGACATAAACGTCTCGGAAACAGCCAATTTGACCGGCTCGGACAGCCCAAGACCTTCGGACACCTTCGCACGCACCGTGTAGTCCTGATAAGCCGGCAGCGCGATGGCCGCCAAGATGCCGATGATCGCGACGACGATCATCAGTTCGATCAGTGTGAAGCCCTGTTGAATCTTTCTCATGGTTTTCTCCTGGAAGAAGTTGGCACTCAGACCGTGCGCAGGACATTGAGCAAGCGTCATGCCATCGTCAGAACCACCGTTCAAGGGGTTTCCGGACCGGATCGCCGCCCCGGATGGTCATTGTGTGACGTTTTTCGTCACTACTTGATGCAGACCGCCCGCACCTGCTTCATGTCGGTAAGGCCTTGCAGCACCTTGTCCATGCCGTCCTGCTTCAGGGTGCGCATGCCGTCTTCGAGCGCCTGGGCCAGCAGTTGGGCGACGCGGGCGTGTTCCTGGATCAGCTTCTTCACGGCGTCGTTGCCGACCATCAGTTCGTGGATGGCGACGCGGCCCTTGTAGCCGGTATTGCCGCAGGCTTCGCAGCCCTTGGCGCGATAGAGGGTGAGGTGGCCGTCCTTGCCGTAGGTTTGCAGCCACTGCTTCCGCACCGCCTCCATCGCCGCCTCGGGATCCTTGCGGTAGTCGGAAGTGACCTGAAGTTCTTCGCAATACTCCGCCAGGAAGTGCTTCATCTCGTCTTCGGCCGGCTGGTAGGCCTCCTTGCACTTGGGGCACAGGCATTTGGCCAGCCGCTGGGCGAGAACCCCAAGCAGCGCGTCGGCGAAGTTGAAGGGGTCCATGCCCATGTCGAGCAGGCGCACGACCGACTCGGGCGCGCTGTTGGTGTGCAGGGTGGCGAACACCAGGTGGCCGGTCAGCGAGGCCTCGATGCCGATCGAGGTGGTCTCGAGGTCGCGCATTTCGCCGACCATGATGATGTCGGGGTCAGCACGCAGAAAAGAGCGCATCACGGTCGCGAAGTCGAGGCCGGCCTTGCGGTTCACCTGTACCTGGCGCAGGCCCTTCTGGGTTATTTCCACCGGGTCTTCGGCCGTCCAGATCTTGGTCTCCGGCTTGTTCAGGTAGGCCAGCAGGGCGTGCAGCGTGGTCGTCTTGCCGGAGCCGGTGGGCCCGCAGACGAAGAACAGGCCGTAGGGCTTGGCGATGCAGGCCTTGACCCGCTCCATGTTGGCGGCCGACAAGGCCAGCTTGTCCATCGGCATCGGCTCGCCGGCGGAGAGGATGCGCATGACCACGTCCTCGACGCCGCCGGCCGACGGTATGGTCGCCACCCGCAGCTCGATGTCCAGCGGACCCCATTTCTTGAACTTGATCTTGCCGTCCTGCGGCTTGCGCTTCTCCGAGATGTCGAGATCGCACATGATCTTGAGGCGGGTGACCATGGCGTTGCGATGGCTGGCCGGCACTTCGATGTACTTGTACAGCGTGCCGTCGCGGCGGAAGCGGACCAGCACTTTTTCCTTGCCGGCGCCCGGTTCGATATGGATGTCGGAAGCCCCCTGGCGATAGGCGTCGACGATGATCTTGTTGACCAGCTTGACGAGTTCGTTGTCGGCGGCGGCGGTGATGTCCTCGAAGGCGTTTTCGCCCTCGTGCTCGCTTTCCTCAAGTTCGGAAAGCAGGTCGCCGACCGAGGATTCCACGCCGGCGCCGAAGAACTGGCTGACGGTGTCGCGGAATTCGCGATGCGTGGTGACGCAGAAAACCAGCTTGCGCTTGGGAAACACGTTCTGGACGACGCGGGAGCTCTTCACCTGCTCCGGATCGGTGGTCAGGATGACGATTCCCTCGGGCGTCTCCTCGACCGGCAGCCACTGCGTCTGCTCGACATAGTCGCGCTTGAGATTCCTCAGCAGGTCGAGCGGCCTGATCCGCTCGAGCCGGAAAGGTTCATAGGGGACGCCGAAGAACTTCGACACCGCCCCGCCCAGCACGGCCGAGGTCACCTGGAACTCGGATTGCAGCACGTCCTCGAGGTCGATGCCCTTACGCCGGGCCGAGCGTGTCGCCAACTCCAGTTCCTGGGCTGAAATCACCGCGTCCAGCACCAGGCTGTCGTATTTCGACTTGATGGCATGGTAAGGCTTGTTGCGCTGGGCAAAGGCGATTGCCAGGGTCTCGCACAGGCCCCTGAGCCCCTCCTCGGCGACGGTCGAGAACGGCTCGCCGGCCTTGCTGTTGATGATCTGGACGACGCCGAAGAACTCGCCGCTGCGGCTGTCCACGATCGGCCCGACCAGCATCTGCTTGGTCCGGTAGCCGGTGCGCCGGTCGACCTCCTGAAGAAAGCGCATGTTCGGATTGATCGCCTGCAACTCGCCATCGTCATAGACATCGCGAATGTTGATCGGCCTTCTTTCCAGCGCCACGTAGCCGGCGATGCTTTGGTCGCTCACCGGCAGGCGCAGATCCTTGAACGAGTTGAGGCCGGTCTTGACCTTGGAGACGATCGAAGCCTTGTCGTCGCTGACCGCGTAGATCGTCAACCGGTCGGCATTGAAGAGTTCGCAGATGTCCTGCGACAGTTCGAGGATGATTTCGTCGACGTTGGCGGTCGCGTGGACCTTGTTGGTGACCGTCTGCAGGTTCTTGAAGAAGGCCAGCCGGCTGTTGATGTCGGACTGGGCAGCGCCGCCATCGGCAACATGCTTGGCCGGATTCACTTCATTGCCCCCTGGTCAGTTGTTGCCACAGCCTCAGCCCGCCCTGCAGCAGATAGGCGCGCAATCCGCGCTGCCCGAGCAGAAACGTCGCTGCCGAACTGCGGCGCCCGGTCTGGCAATAGACGATGTACTCCTTGCCGGCATCAAGCTGCTGGTAATCCTGGCGCAGTTCGCTGAGCGGCAGATTGATCGCCCCGGGCAAGCCATCGTGGCGCCATTCCACCGGCAGCCGCACATCCAGCCACACCGCGCCCTCGGCGATCTTCTTGCGCACGCCGGCCGGATCGAGCCGCTTGAGCAAGGGTTCACGCAGTAATTGGACGAAATCGTTCTTGGCAAGGCGCAGCAGGACACCGTCGGTTTCCATGCTGACCGTGGCATTGCGCAGGGTTTCCGCCACCAGCGCCTCCTCGCCGAAGGTTGCCCCGGCTGCCAGTTCCGCCACCACCACCGGTGCCCCGCCCTGGAGCTTGGTCACCAGGCAGCGCCCGCTCTCGATCAGGTAGTAATAGTCGCCGACGTCGCCTTCCCTGACGATCACCTGGCCGCGTTTGACCTTGACCTCCCGGAAGCGCTCGAGCAGGGTCTGGATGTGCGCCGGCGGCAGGGCCGCAAAGGCACCCTGGGTGAGTTCCTGCAGCGCGAACATGCCTGTCGTTGAACGCCAGTCGCCGCTCCCGGCGGCGGCGGCCGATCCGCCCGATGCCGGCATCATGAGCTGTTGCCAGGTCACCGCGATTTCGAGCGAGCTCTCTTCGACGCACAGCAGTTCAATGTCGGTGATGGCCTTGCAGGAGACGGGACCGGATCTCTCGGCCGCCAAAGGCAGAAGCGCATCGTCGAGACCGCCGACGAGCACCTGGACGCTGCCATCGGCGAACTCCAGCTTCAGTTGTCCCTTGAGCAGATAGACCACCTGCCCCTGCCAGTCGCGCAGGCGGAAGGGGTCGAGATTCCTCGCCACCCGTTCGATTCGGCAATGGGGCGCCATCTGGCGCAGCGTCGCCTCGGACAACGACGCCAATGGCTGGAATTGGCTTAACTGCTTTGCCGGAATGCTATCGGTGGTCACTTGGTTGTCCGTCAAAATTCGAATACCTGGTTGCTCTGGAGCATGCGCGGCCGGAATTCGCCGAGGGTGTCATCGATCTCCTGCATGGTCAACTCGATCTGACCGGGCTTCAGATGGGTGATGTAGATCTCGGCCGGTTGCCGCAGCCTGGCGAGTTCCCCGGCCAGCACGCTCGGACAAAGGTGCTTCGAGACCGTGGCCAGACGCCGTTCGCGGTTCGAGAACGCCGTTTCGATGATCAGGTAGCGCAGATTATCGATCCGATTGACTGCCTCCCAGAACTCCGGGCACGGGCCCGTGTCACCCGAGAAGACCAGGCTGGCGCTGCCGGAATCGAGCCGGTAGCCGACTGCGGGCACGGTATGGTTCGCCGGCAAAGCCGTTATGGCCCGGCTGCCGAGCTTGACGGCGGCGCCGACGTGAACCGGCTGGTAACACATCTGTGGCGCGCCTACGCTCGGAATCTCGTTGAAATCGGGCCAGATCGCCCAATTGAATATATGGGTGCGGATGATCTCAAGCGTTGCCTCGGTGGCGTGGACCGTCACCGGCCGGCTGCGCAGGTCGCCGACGGTATCGATCAGCATCGGCAGGCCGGCGATGTGGTCGAGATGCGAATGGGTCAGGAATACATGGTCGATCCGCGCCAGTTCGGCAATCGAAAGATCGCCGACACCGGTACCGCAGTCGATCAGGACGTCGTCGTCGACCGCCATCGCGGTGGTGCGCAGATGGCAGCCGCCGATGCCGCCGCTGCAGCCGAGTATGCGTACTTTCATGTCGTTCCAGGCGGGCTATTGCGGACAAGCGAGAGGCCGACAGGATCTTCTTCCAAACCGTCGTCCCGCCACCGGTCAGTCGTCGCGCCGAAAGGGTCAGCCCTTCAGGAAGAATTCCATCTTGACGCCACCGAGCTCGATGATGTCGTGATCGTTGAGCGGGTGCGGCTTGTTGGCGACCAGCTTCTCGCCGGCAACCACCGGGCAGCGCGCGCCCTCGACGTGCGTCATGAAATATCCCTGCGGACGCCGCGCAATCACCACCACCTGGACGCCCTGCTTGCCCAGCGTGGTCAGTGTCTTGGTCAGCTCGAGCTCCTTGCCGGCATTGCCGCCGGTCAGTATCTGGATCGCCGCCCGGGACGGCGTTGCCGGCATCGGCTGGGATGGCGGCGTGGTCGTGGTCGCAAAGCGCGGCGTCGTGGTCGTGGCCGCGAAGCGCGGCGGCGCGGTCGCGGCGTCGGAGCGCGGTGCCGTTGCGGTCAGCGAGGCTCCTGCGCCCGGGTCGGTGGTCCGGCCCCCGGTCCGGGTCTCGCCGAAACCCTTGATCGCGGCCTGTTCCACCGTGCTGTGCACGGCCTCGGGACGCAACGCCACGGTCTTCTCGAAATCGGCCGCCACCGTCTCCGGCGCAACTTCATTGACGTATTTCAGCCGGTACTTGCCGAGCTCGACGACGTCGCCATTCTGCAGAAAGTGCTTCTTGATGGGCTGACCGTTGACGTAGGTGCCGTTGGTGCTGTTGAGGTCTTCGAGGAAGGAATCGTTCAGGAGGGTGATGATTACCGCATGCTCGCCGGAGATGGCCAGGTTGTCGATCTGGATGTCGTTGTGCGGCTTGCGCCCCATCGAGATCCGTTCCTTGTCGAGGGGAATTTCCCTGAGCACCAGGCCGTCCATGCTGAGTATCAGTTTCGCCATCTTGATCGTCCTCGATTACTTGAACCAGCCCAACAGGCGCGCCCACCAGCCGCGGGCGGCCGGGAAGGCCTGCCTGATCTTGATCAGAACCACCGAAATGTTGTCACGGCCGCCGGCATCGTTGGCCATGTCCACCAGACGCTCGGCGCAGCTTTCCGGACTGGACGACAAGGACGACAGCGTCATGGCAATGTCCTCGTCCTCGACCATGTCGGGAAGGCCGTCGGAACACAGAAGATAAACATCCCCCGCCTGCACATCATAGTCCCGAATCTCCGGCACCACGCCCGGGTCCACACCCAGCGCCCGCGTCACCAGATTCTTGTTCCGCGACAGCCGCGCCTGCTCCGGCGTGATCAGGCCACTGTCGATCTGTTCCTGCAGCAACGAATGGTCGCGGGTGATCTGCTGGAACTCGTCGCCGCGCAACCGGTACAGCCGCGAATCGCCAAGATGGGCCACCGTCATCCCATTATCATGGAACATGGCCATCACCAGCGTCGTGCCCATGCCGGAACACTGGGGCTGAGTCAGAGCCGTCTCGTAGATGATGTCGTTGACCCGGGCAATCTCCTCGTTAAGGACATCATAATCCCAGAGCCTGCGACCCGAGCCCCGCCCGGCTGCCGCCCTTTCGGCAAAAAGCCTTTCCAGCTCCGCGCCCAGCAGCGACGTCGCCATGCCACTCGCCACCTCGCCGGCATTATAGCCGCCCATGCCGTCGGCAACCACGGCCAAACCGACGGCGGCATTGGCGAACACGGAATCTTCATTGTGCGGCCGCACCCGGCCGGGATCGGTGCGGACGACGATCTCTATGGCCTGGGAGAGATCAACTGCCATGGGCGATAAGCGACCCGGCAACCGGTCCGAGAACCCTTGCCAACAGGAAATCGGCCGTGTTCATTGTCTGTTGTCCTCCCCTGGCCGCCAACTCGCTCATCGGGTCGGTCCGGGCGATCCACCGCACGGCCGTTACCTCAAACGAGCTTCAGGAGACGGATTCTCGCAGCAGTACGTCAAAGCCGTCAATCGTTTCCACCGGGCAGCGCCCGGCCCAAGCCCTTCTGCCGGGCCAAATCCAACAGCCTGGCCGCCACGGCCAGATCCTGGATCGCCATGCCCTGGGACTCGAAAAGGGTGATCTCGGAGTCCGCCGCCCGCCCCGGCCGGACGCCCGTCACGATCTCGCCCAACTCGACCAGTTGCCGCTCGTGCAACCTGCCCTTTTCCAGCAAGGGCAGGAGGTCGCCGGCCTCGGCCAGCGCCGTCGGACGGCTGTCGACGCAGACCAGGCCGGCGCGGCGCACCGTGGTTTCGTCGAGTTCATGCCGAATGAGCGAGTTGGAGCCGGCGGCGTTGATGTGGCAGCCCTCCCCGACCCAGGCACCATCGAAGAGCGGCGCCGCCGACGTCGTAATGGTCACCACGATGTCCGACCCGCGCACGGTTTCCTCCGCGCCGTTCATGGGCTGGAACTCGCCGCCCAGCCGCTCCGACATGGCGGCACAGAAGGCCCGGCGTTTCGCCTCATCGCGCGAATACACCTTGACCAGCCGCACCGGACGCACCCGGCACAGCGCTTCGATCTGGCTGCGCGCCTGCCAGCCGGCGCCGAAGATCCCGACGATGGACGCATCGGCACGGGCCAGGTACTTGGCGGCAACACCCCCGGCGGCGCCGGTACGCATCATGCCGAGAAAGTCCGCTTCGATCATCGCCAGCAGCCTGCCTGTCGCCGCGTCGAACAGGTGGACCAGGAAGCGGTTGGCTTCGCGGCTGGTGGTGTAGGCCTTGTAGCCGAACACGTCCGCATCCGGCAGCGCTCCCTGCAGGATATGCAGGGCAGCCGCCGGCAGCCGGGTACGTTGGCGCGGGATGTCGATGGCGCGCCCGCGGCCGTGGGCCGCGTGTGCCGCCTCGACCGCCTCCAGCGCCAGTTCCATGGAAAGCAGATGCCTGACGTCTTCTTCGCTCAGGAACAGTGCCTTCATTTGATCCTCCGTTCTTCCCGGCCGGCCTGGCGCCAGGCGAGCCAGCTGCCGATCGCCATCACCAATAGCGCGCCGACCGCGCCGACGATGTACTGGGCGGCCGGAAGCCGTGCGCCGGCCCAGTCCCTGACCGCCAGGTCCGAGACCACCATGCTGCCACCAACGTAGCCGAGCAGGCCGGCGCCCAGGGTAATGATGATCGGAAAGCGCTCCATCAGGCTCAGGAAAAGCTGGGCCGTCCAGACGACGAGCGGAATGCTGACCGCCAGGCCGAACAGCAACAGCACGATCGAATCGCGGGAGGCCGCCGCCACGGCGATGACGTTATCCATGCTCATGACGAAATCGGCAACGATGATCGTGCGCACGGCCCCCCAGAGGTTGCCGGCACCTTTGATGTCATGCCCTTCGCCTTCTTCGGGCAGAAGCAGCTTGACGCCTATCCACAGCAGCAAGGCGCCGCCGATCAGCTTGAGATAGGGATAGCCGAGCAGGCTGGCGGCAAAGGCCGTGAGGATCACCCGCAGGCCGACCGCGCCGACCACGCCCCAGAGAATGCCTTTCCTTCGCTGATCCTCGGCCAGATTGCGGCACGCCAGAGCAATCACGACGGCGTTGTCGCCCGACAAGACGATGTCGATGAATATGATCTGGACGACGGCGATCCAGAACGCGGGCGAGCCAAATTCCATTGCCGGATTCTACGCACAAAAAAGCCGCGCGGGCCTGAGCCGGCGCGGCTTTACAGTCGGAAACGCCAGGTCAGAGAACGGACTTCAAGAGCTTGCCCATCTCCGCCGGGTTCTTGGTGGTCCTGATACCGCAAGCCTCGAGCGTCGCCAGCTTCTCCTGCGCCGTACCCTTGCCACCGGAGATGATGGCGCCGGCGTGGCCCATGCGCTTGCCGGCCGGAGCGGTCACACCGGCAATGAAGCCGACCACCGGCTTCTTGTTCCTGCACTCGCTGGCGTACCACTGGGCCGCCGCCTCCTCGTCCGAGCCGCCGATCTCGCCGATCATGATCACGGCGTCGGTCTCGGGATCGTTCATGAAGAGTTCGAGCACTTCCTTGTGCTTGAGGCCGTTCACCGGGTCGCCGCCGATACCGACGGCGGTCGATTGACCCAGATTGAGGTCGGAGAGCTGGCCGACGGCTTCGTAGGTCAGCGTGCCGGAACGCGAGACGACGCCGATGCGGCCCTTCTTGTGGATGTGGCCGGGCATGATGCCGATCTTGATTTCTTCCGGCGTGATGATGCCGGGGCAGTTCGGGCCGCAGAGCACGGTCTTCTTGCCCAGGCGGCGCATCTTGTCCTTCACTTCGACCATGTCCCGAACGGGGATGCCTTCGGTGATGCAGATCACCAGATCGAGATCGGCTTCCACCGCTTCCCAGATCGCCGCAGCGGCGAAGGGTGGCGGCACGTAGATGACGGAGGTATTGACGCCCTCCTTTTCCTTGGCTTCCTTGACGGTGGCGAAGATCGGAATGCCCTCAAAAGATTCGCCCGCCTTTTTGGGGTTCACGCCGGCGACGTAGCAGTTGGCGCCGTTCGCGTACTCCTTGCTCATCTTGGTGTGGAACTGGCCCGTCTTGCCGGTGATGCCCTGGGTGACGACCCGGGTGTCCTTGTTGATAAGGATGCTCATGTTATGACTCCTGAAGGGCCGCCCCGAAGGAGGCAGCGCCCCCCGTGGGGGCAGCGAACGCAGTGAGCGTGGGGGCCATATTTGTCCCCTTACTTTCCAGCCACGGCAGCGACGATCTTCTGCGCGGCGTCCGCCATGTCGTTGGCGGAGATGATCGGCAGGCCGGATTCCTTGAGGATCTGCTTGCCCAGGTCCTCGTTGGTGCCGCGCATGCGTACCACCAGCGGCACCGACAGATGCACTTCCTTGGCCGCGCTGACGACGCCGTTGGCGATGGTGTCGCAACGCATGATGCCGCCGAAGATGTTGACCAGGATGCCCTTGACCTTGGAGTTGGCCAGCATGAGCTTAAAAGCTTCGGTCACCTTCTCGGTCGTGGCGCCGCCGCCAACGTCGAGGAAGTTTGCCGGCTCGGCGCCGAACAGCTTGATGGTGTCCATGGTCGCCATCGCCAGGCCGGCGCCATTTACGAGGCAGCCGATGTTGCCATCGAGGCTGATGTAGGAAAGGTCGAACTTCGAGGCTTCGATCTCGGCCGGGTCTTCCTCATCCAGATCGCGCATGGCGACGATATCCTCGTGCCGAAACAGCGCGTTCGAATCGAAGTTCATCTTGGCATCGAGCGCGATGACCTTGCCGTCGCCGGTGAGGATCAGGGGATTGATTTCGGCCAGGCTGGCATCGGTTTCCCAGAAAGCTTTGTACAGGCCTTGCAACTGAACGCGCGCCTGGGCGACGCTGGCGTCGGGTATGCCGATCTTCCTGGCTACGTCGTCGGCCTCGGCATCGGTGAGGCCCTTGGCCGGTTCGACGAACACCTTGTGGATCTTTTCCGGCGTATGGGCGGCCACTTCCTCGATGTCCATGCCGCCTTCGGAGGAGGCCATCAGGCAGACCTTCTGCGTCACGCGATCCACGACCATGCCGACGTAGAGTTCCTTCTTGATGTCGGCGCCTTCCTCGATCAGCAGGCGCCGCACCTTCTGGCCCTCGGGGCCCGTCTGGTGGGTCTTGAGCTGCATGCCGAGAATCTGGCTCGCGTAGGTCTTCACCTCGTCGAGCGACTTGGCGACCTTGACGCCGCCGCCCTTGCCGCGGCCGCCGGCGTGAATCTGCGCCTTGACCACCCAGACCTTGCCACCCAGTTCCTGCGCGGCCTTGACGGCTTCATCGACGGAGAAGCATGGCTTGCCGCGCGGCGTCGCCACACCGAACTTCCTGAGAATCTCCTTGCCCTGATACTCGTGGATTTTCATGGAGTTTTCCTTAAGCTACGGCCGGTTTCGAACGGCCGGCGATCATAACACCAAATTATGACCGAGAACCTCTGTGCTAATACCCGCACAGGTCGGCCCAGTCGGGTAATGGGATAATCGAGGCTTCCCGATACCCGGAGCCTTCCGTGAGCCCGCTTGATATTGCCGAACGCTGTGCCGAAATCATGTGGCCCGACGACCACGCCGCCCGTGGGCTGGGCATGAAGATACTCGCGGTCGGTCCCGGCTCGGCGACGCTCAGCATGCCCGTGCGGGCCGACATGGTCAACGGCCACGGAACCTGCCACGGCGGCTTCATCTTCGCCGTTGCCGATTCCACCTTTGCCTATGCCTGCAACAGCTTCAACCACCGCACGGTCGCCGCCGGCGTGGACATCAACTTCCTGGCCCCGGCGCACCTGGGCGACCTGCTGACCGCCTCCGGCCACGCCCGGTACCAGGGTGGCCGCAGCGGACTCTACGACATCGAAGTCACCAACCAGGAAGGGAAGCTGGTGGCCGTGTTTCGCGGCCGGGCGGCCCGCATCAAGGGGCACTTCTTCGAGACCGACGAAAGTACTGGCTAACTGAGGGATAATTCGCGCCTCAAGGAGGCCTCACCATGACCGGACTCGACGCCATCGAGAACGCCAGCCGCGACGAAATCGCGGCCCTGCAACTGACCCGCATGCGCTGGTCGCTCAAGCACGCTTACGACAACGTTGCCCACTACCGGAAGAAGTTCGACGACGCCGGCGTGCGGCCCGAGGACCTGAAGAGCCTGGCTGACCTGGCCAGGTTCCCCTTCACCACCAAGCAGGACCTGCGCGAGAACTACCCGTTCAAGATGTTCGCCGTGCCGCGCGAAAAGGTGGTGCGGGTTCATGCCTCCAGCGGCACCACCGGCAAGCCGACGGTGGTCGGCTACACGCGGAACGACATTGATCTGTGGGCCAGGCTGATGGCGCGCTCGATCTATGCCGCCGGCGGCCGGCCGGGCCACAAAGTGCATGTCTCCTACGGCTACGGCCTGTTCACCGGCGGCCTCGGCGCGCATTACGGCGCCGAGCGCCTCGGCTGCACCGTGATTCCCTTCGGCGGCGGCCAAACCGAGCGCCAGGTGCAGTTGATCCTGGACTTCGAGCCGGACATCATCATGGTGACGCCCTCCTACATGCTGGCCATCGGCGACGAGTTCGTGCGCCAGGGTCTCGACCCGGCCAAGTGCAGCCTGTCGATCGGCATACACGGCGCCGAGCCGTGGACGCAGCAGATGCGCGAGGAAATCGAACGCCGCTTCGACATGCAGGCGGTGGATATCTACGGCCTGTCCGAGGTCATCGGCCCCGGGGTCGCCAACGAATGCGCCGAGACCAAGGACGGCCCCGTGGTCTGGGAAGACCACTTCTTCCCGGAGATCATCGATCCGGTGACCGGTGAAGTGCTACCGGACGGCGAGCAGGGCGAACTCGTGTTCACCTCGCTAACCAAGGAGGCGTTGCCGGTCATCCGCTACCGCACCCGCGACCTGACGCGCCTGCTGCCGCCGACGGCGCGCAGCATGCGCCGCATCGGCAAGATCACCGGCCGCTCGGACGACATGCTGATCATCCGCGGCGTCAATGTCTTCCCGTCGCAGATCGAGGAACAGATCCTCAAGACGCCAAAGCTCTCGCCGCATTACCTGATCGAGGTCGAGCGCGACGGCCACCTGGACACGATGACGGTCAACGTCGAGATGAAGCCCGAGTTCGCCACCGCCACCATGGCCGAGAAGGAGTACGCGGCGCACGAGCTCGCCCACCACATCAAGTCCTACGTAGGCATTTCGACGCACATCGAAGTCAAGGCCGTCGGCACCATCGAGCGCTCGGTCGGCAAGGCCAAGCGCGTTATCGACAGACGCCCCAAGTAGGGGAAAACAAGAAACCCCGGCCCGGGCTGGAAAAGCCTCGCTATTCGCGCTATCGTCATGAGACCATGATGAGCCAGAATTTCCTCTCCGAAACCGAGGTCGCCGCCATGAAAGAAGACACCGCTGCCTGGGAGAAATTCCTCTACGTACTCGAATGGGTGCTGGCGCTCCAAGCGCGCTATGCCAACAGCCTGCGTTACAGCCTGGTCTGCGTCAGTTTCCACAACCAGCGCGCCTTGGGCGATGCCTACGGCGCCCGCGACGCCGTGCAGATGCTGGTCGAACTGGCCGGCAAGCTGCGCTATGGCCTGCGCAAGACCGATCTGGTCGCCCGCAACGGCACCGACATCTGGGTGCTGATCCCGTTCGTCACGCCCGAATCCGTCTTGTCCAAGGTCAGCCAGATCGTCGAAATCGCCGCCGCCAACGGGCTGGACATCGTCGATCGCGACGTCTCGATCTACTCGGTGCCGGATGCCGGCATACTGGAAGGCCAGCGCTTCGAGACGCCGCAGGACTTCCTCGAGTTCATCGGCGACAAGAAGAACGTCGCCGTGCGGTGGACGGGAATCGCTCAGAATCCAGCCTGACCGAAGCGCCGCATTGGCGCCGGAAGATGCGAAAATGCGCGTCATGCGCGCAGACACACCCTCCCGACTCGAACCCATCGAGACCGCCAGCCGCGACGAAATTGCGGCCTTGCAACTCTCCCGCCTGAAACATAGCCTCGCCTGGTCCTACGAACGCGTGCCGCACACGCGGGCCAAGTTCGATGCCGCCGGTGTGCATCCGGACGACCTCAAGGAACTCGCCGACTTGGCCAGGTTCCCTTTCACGACCAAGCAGGACCTGCGCGAAACCTACCCGTTCGGCATGTTCGCCGTGCCCATGGACGACATCGTCCGCATCCATGCCTCCAGCGGCACGACCGGAAAGCCGACGGTCGTCGGCTACACGGCCAACGACATCGAGACCTGGACCAACATCATGGCGCGTTCGCTACGCGCGGGCGGCGCCACCCGCGCGGACATCATCCACATCACGCACGGCTATGGCTTGTTCACCGGCGGCCTCGGCGTGCATTACGGTGCCGAGCGCCTGGGCTGCGCCGTCGTGCCGATCTCCGGCGGCCAGACCGAACGGCAAGTGCAATTGATCCAGGACTTCAAGGCGACCATGATCGTCGGCACGCCGTCCTACGTGCTCAACATCGTCGACGAGATGGAGCGAATGGGCGTCGCTCCGCGCAGCACGACGCTCGAGCGCGGCATGTTCGGCGCCGAGCCCTGGGGCGAGGCGATGCGCGCCGAGTTGCAGGGCCGGCTGGGCATCGCGGCGATGGACCTCTATGGCCTCTCGGAAGTCATGGGCCCGGGCGTCGCCGCCGAGTGCATCGAATCGCGCGACGGCCCGGTGATCTGGGAAGACCACTTCTACCCCGAGATCATCGATCCCGAGACCGGCGCCGTCCTGCCCGAAGGTTCGGCCGGCGAGCTGGTATTCACCTCGCTGACCAAGCAAGCCCTGCCCATCGTCCGCTATCGCACGCGCGACCTGACCCGGCTCTTGCCGCCCACTGCGAGAAGCTTCCGCCGCATGGGCAAGATCACCGGCCGATCGGACGACATGCTGATCATCCGCGGCGTCAATGTTTTCCCGTCGCAGATCGAGGAGCAGATCCTCAAGATTCCGAAGCTGTCGACCCACTACCTGCTCGAAGTCTCGCGGCAGGGACACATGGACGAACTCGACGTGCTGGTGGAAGCCAAGCCCGACGTGATCTCGGTGGCCGACAAGGACGCCGCGGCACAGGAACTGCGGCATCACATCAAGGCGCTGATCGGCATCAACACGCGCGTGCACATCCGGGACACCGGCAGCATCGAGCGTTCGCAGGGCAAGGCGAAACGCGTCGTCGACAAGCGTCCGAAGGATTGAACGAACCATGAAACATCATCACTGGCCCTACACCTTCATCGGGTTTTCCGTTCTTGGCACCATCAGCCTGCTGATCGGCATCGTCGCGCTGGCCGGCATCGGCGGCGATCTGCATCCACTGCTCGCGGACGACGGTACCGGCATCGCCATGATCGCCACCGCAATCGCTTTCTTCCTGACCGGCGCGTTTCCCCTGGTCTTGCGTCGCCTCGCCGAACGCGAAGGCGCCTGATGGCCGGCAATCACTTCTCCGGCCACGCCGCCGATTACGCCAGGTTTCGGCCGAGCTACCCCGAAGCGCTGTTCGACTGGATCGCGGCCCAGACCGGAGCCCGCGACCTCGCCTGGGATTGCGGCTGCGGCAATGGCCAGGCCTCGAAACCGCTGGCGCAGCGTTTCGCGCGCGTTGTCGCCACTGACCTGTCACCGCAGCAGATCGCCGAAGCCGAGCCGCACCCGCGCATCGAGTACCGTGCCGCACCCGCGGAGGCGAGCGGTCTCGATGACACCAGCGCCGATGTGGTCACCATCGCCCAGGCGCTGCATTGGTTCGATTTCGATCGCTTCTACGCCGAGGTCAGACACGTGCTGAAACCTGGAGGCATCATCGTCGCCTGGACCTACCAGTTGCTGCGCGCCGACTCGGCCGTGCACGCCTTTCTGGCGGACTTCTACAGCCGCGTGCTCGGTCCTTACTGGCCCCCGGAGCGCAAATGGGTCGACGCCGGCTATCGGGGCATGCCCTTTCCATTTGCCGAGATCGAGACGCCGCGTTTCGAGATCCGACTATCCTGGACACTCGCCGATTTGCTCGCCTATCTCGGCACTTGGTCGGCAACGCAGCGCTACCGCAAGTCCGAGGGTGCCGATCCGATTCCGGCCTTGGGCAGACGGTTCGCGCCGGTCTGGGGAGATGGCGGCAGGGAGATCGTCTGGCCCATCGCGATGCGCGCCGGCCATGTCTGATCCGGCTCCCTATGCCGGCCTGACACCGGATGCTTTGCTCAACGCCCTGGAGAGCGCGGGACTGGTCTGCGACGGCCGGCTGCTGGCGCTGAACAGCTACGAGAACCGCGTCTACCAGATCGGCATCGAGGATGGTCCGCCGGTGGTGGCCAAGTTCTACCGGCCCGGTCGCTGGTCCGACGCCGCCATCCTCGAAGAACACGCGTTGGTCGCGGCGCTGGCGCAAGCCGAGGTTCCCGCCGTGCCCGCGCTGACGCTCGGCGGCAAGACGCTGAATGCGCATGGCGGCTTCCGCTTCGCGGTCTTTCCGCGCCAAGGTGGCCGGTCGCCCGAACTCGACATGCCGGGCGTACGCGAATGGCTGGGCCGCTTCATCGGCCGCATCCACGCCATCGGCGTCCGCGAGCGCTTTCGCGAACGTCCGACGCTGGACATCGAGAGCTTCGGTGCAGCGCCGCGCGACTACCTGCTCGGCCACGATTTCATTCCACCCGACCTGCTCCCCGCCTGGACGAGTGTCGTGAATCAGGCGCTCGGCGGTGTCCGGCGCTGCTTCGACCGCGCCGGCGACGTGGCGATGCAACGCCTGCACGGCGACTGCCATCTCGGTAACGTCCTGTGGACGGAGGGTGTCGAAACGAGCGGCCCGCATTTCGTCGACTTCGACGATGCGCGCATGGGACCGGCCATCCAGGACCTCTGGATGCTGCTGTCCGGCGAACGGAACGAGATGGCCCGCCAACTCGGCGAACTGCTGGACGGCTACGAACAGTTCATGGACTTCGACCGGCATCAGCTCCATCTCGTCGAGGCACTGCGTACGCTGCGGCTGATCCACTACAGCGGCTGGATCGCCCGCCGCTGGGACGACCCCGCCTTCCCCGCCGCTTTCCCCTGGTTCAACACTCAGCGCTACTGGCAGGACCGCATCCTGGAACTGCGCGAGCAGATTGCGCTCATGGACGAGGCGCCTCTGGTCGTTTAGGCTGGCGAGAATGGACGAGCCTCGCGCAACCTCCCTCGTCGCCACTTTGGGGGGTGGCTGTTTCTGGTGCCTCGAAGCCGCGTTGCGGCAGCTCGCAGGCGTCGAATCGGTGGTGTCCGGCTATTGCGGCGGCCATGTCGCGAATCCCAGCTATACCCAGGTCTGTGCGGGTGGTACCGGCCACGCGGAAGTGGTGCAGATCGCCTACGACCCGGCAGTCGTCGACTACCGCATCTTGCTCGAAGCTTTCTTTGCGATCCACGACCCGACCACCAAAGACCGACAGGGCAATGATGTCGGCAGCCAGTACCGCTCGGTGATCTTCACCCATACGGCCGAACAGGAACAGGTAGCGCTGGCGCTGATTGCCGAACTGTCGGCGCAGAAGATCTGGCCGCATCCCATCGTCACCGAAGTCCTGCCGGCATCCACCTTCTGGCCGGCCGAGGACTACCACCAGGACTACCTCGCCGGCAATCCGCTCAACCCGTACTGCATCGCCGTTGTTGCGCCCAAAGCCGCCAAGCTGCGCCAGACGCTCAGTTCCAGACTGAAACCCCCGTCCGCAATTGGTCGTGACAAGAACTGAAAGCCCGCCCGGAATCTCAAGATCAGCGCGAAGAGACAGCGCGCGGTAAGCGCCTGCTGACGACGCCGGTGCCGGGATTCGCGAGCAGATCGTCCCTTGAAGGACCGAGATCTACCAAGTCGTCTCGCTCCACCGAAAGGCGTTTCGGCAACCGCACCAAGGCATACGAAGCATCGCCCCACGCGCCGTTGACCAGTTTCACTACCGCAAAGCGTTCACCCGGCAGCAGGCCGGGCGGTTGGTGGAGCCTCTGCAGAAATGCGTCTGTTGCACTCTCGGAATGAACGAGCAGCACAACGCCTTGTTGATGTTCTGCTGCATGGGCAGGTAACCATAAGAGCGACGTCAATAGCGCAACAGCAGCGCGGAGAACGTGATGCGATAGCAGTTTCATGGTGCACCTCCAGACTTCAGACCGGCAGTCAATGCGCCCCCTGCGGTCTTCTTGCAGCCGTGTCCGACCCACATGTTCGATCGGGTCGTCAAGGATTGCCGGATACCGTAGCCGGACATCGCCGGCCAAGCCACCGTGGTACGGCTTCCGTACGCGATTGAAATATACGAATGCGCCCGGCATCGCGCTTGTGTCGTGACTCGCCGACGATGTTGTTAAGAAAGCGCCGCCCCCCGATCGCCCGGAAAGCGCCTTCAGGAGCGGTTCTCAGATGATGGCGAGGTGCAACTCGCTTAAGCCGGCGATGCCAGCCGAGACCCGATCGCCATGACCGAGCGGGCCGACCCCGGATGGTGTGCCGGTAAATATCAGGTCGCCGGGACGCAATTCGACATAGGTCGACAGCTCTGCGATCACCTCCGGCACCGACCAGATCATGTCGGCAAGATCGCCGCGCTGGCGCTCGATGCCGTTGACGGCAAGAGAGATGGCCCCGCTTTCGGGATGCCCGCAGCACTCCACCGGATGGATCGGTCCGATCGGCGCCGACTGATCGAAGGCCTTGGCCATTTCCCAGGGCTGGCCCTTCTTCTTTAGTTCGGCCTGCAGGTCGCGGCGTGTCAGATCGACTCCGACTGCATAGCCGAAGATGTGGTCACGGGCTTCGGCGATTGGTATGCCGGCGCCGGCGCGCCCGATCGCCACGACGAGTTCGACCTCGTGATGCAGATTCGCGGTACGCGGCGGATACGCTATGCGGCCCTCGATTCCCTCCGGCACCGGTACCGCGGCGTCGCCCGGCTTGGCGAAGAAGAACGGCGGTTCGCGGCCGAAGGCGCCCATCTCCCTGGCGTGTTCCGCATAGTTGCGGCCGACGCAGTGAATGCGGCGAATCGGAAATGTGTCCGCCCGGCCGGCGATGGCGGCGCGAACCAGCGGAACGTCAAAGAGAGCGGACATATGTCTAATGTTAGAATGAAAACAGTTGCGATCGCAATATTGGTGCGTCGCAAGAACGCGGTCACCAGACGCCTCGCTTCACCGAGAAGCCGCAGTTGACGGGAGGGGCCATGAGCAGTGGCCAAAGGGTAGCAACCGGAATCCTGGGGGTACTGGCCCTATCGACAGCGATAGCAGCCGATGATCTGCCTGGCTTGTCGTTGCAGCTCGCCCGCCAGTTGACGCCGCCTGCACGCGCGCAAACGGTAGATGAAACCGAGCGGGCCCTGCTAAGGGTCGAGTGGAAAGCGGCCCAGTCCCGCACCGACGAGGCGCTTGCCGTCCGCGAAATGCTGGCGCGGCTCGATCGCATGGGCCGATCCATCGCTCAATTGCAGATCCAGATCGCCGCCACGCAGACGGTCCGCCTGCCAGAACCGCGCCCGGAGAACCCCATTCCGGTCGAGCCGGCTGCCGGGGTCGACGCAACGATCTGGCTTCCCGTGATCGGCAGCATTGCCGCGCTGTCGCTGATCGCCGTGCTTCGGATACGGCGTCGACGCGCCCCGCTGATGGAAGCCACCACCTTCGAGCCGCTGATGGCTACGCAAACGGCGGTCTTGCCGGGTACCCGGACTGCCGGGCCCGGGCAAACCCTGACGCCACCGACAATCGGCAATGACTCCGCGATATTCGACGATGATCGCCCCCCCATCGAGCTCGACCGGCCGACGCCGGCGCCTCCTGGCGACGAGCAGATCCCGCTCGAGCTGGCCGATATTCTCCTCGCCATGGGCCTTGCCGATGGTGCGGCGAAAACCCTCGAGGAGTACATACGCGAACATCCGCGCCAGGCGCTCTGCCATTGGCTCAAGCTGCTGGACGTCTATCGCCGCTCGAACATGCCGGCCGAATTCGAAAAGGCGGCCGCGGAACTGCGCCAGCAATTCAACGTGGCGCCTGCCGAGTGGCAAGCCCGCGAAGTCGATGCGCCGGCATTCAGCCTCGAAAGTTATCCGCACATCCGCGGTCGCTTGCAGCACCTCTGGCGCCGACGCACCTGCAGCGAGTATCTGAACCAATTGCTGGAGGACAATCGCGGCGGCACCCGCAACGGCTTTCCGCAGCCGGTGGTCGAGGAAATACTGTTCCTGCTGGCGATACTACGCCGCTGATCACACCGGATTGTCGATGTCGACGAACTGGCAATCGAGGCCGAATTGTTCGCGCAAATGGTCGCCAATTGCCATGACCCCATAGCGCTCGGTGGCATGGTGGCCGGCCGCGATGAAAGGCACGCCCGATTCGCGCGCCAGGTGCACCGTCTGTTCGGCGATTTCGCCGCTGATGTAGCAGTCGGCACCGGCAGCAATCGCCTGCTCGAACCACCCCTGCGCGGAACCCGAACACCAGGCCAGCCGGGTCACCGGCCGATCGGCGGCACCGACCAGCAGCACCGCGCGGCCGAGTTCCCGTTCCAGGCGGGTGGCAATCTCCGCCGCCGTCGCCGGCTGCGCCGGGCTGCCAAGGAAGCCGATGTCCTGCTCGCCGAAGCGGCCTTCGACATGCCAGTCCATATGTCGCGCGAGCTGTGCGTTGTTGCCGACTTCCGGATGGGCATCGAGCGGCAGATGGTAGGCAAACAGGCTGATGTCGTGGCCGAGCAGCGTCGCCAGGCGCGACTTGCGCACGCCGGTGATGCGGCCGTCCTCGCCGCGCCAGAACCAGCCGTGATGAACCACGATCGCATCGGCCTCCCGGCGCACCGCCTCGTCCAGCAAGGCCTGGCTGGCGCTGACGCCGCAAACGACGCGCCGGATCTCGGGGCGTCCTTCCACTTGCAGGCCGTTTGGGCAATAATCGCGATAGCTTTCGGCTTCCAGAAACCTGTCCAGATAGCTTCGAAGTTCATCGCGCCGCATCGTCATTTCTCCCATCGAAGGATCATTCCATTATGCGCCGCTTGTGGCTCGTTTTTGCCCAGGCCGTCACCCTCAGCGTGGCCGCCTTGTTTGTCGTCCAGACGCTCAAGCCGGAATGGCTGGGCGGCCACAGCGCGCCGCCGGTCGGCATCGTCGCCCTCCATGAAGCCGCGCCGGCCGCCGACACCCGCAAGGTGGTCTCATACAACGATGCGGCGAAGAAGGCGCTGCCGGCGGTCGTACATATCTACACCACGCAGGAAGTGCGTTCATCCGGCCACCCGCTGGCGAACGACCCGTTCTGGTATCACTTCTTCGGCGACCGCAACGCGCCGACCGAACGCCGCTCCGGCCTCGGCAGCGGCGTCGTCGTCTCCGACGAAGGCTACATCCTCACCAACTACCACGTCGTCGAAGCGGCCGACGAAATCGAGGTCGCCAGCAACGACGGCCGCAAGTTCAAGGCCAAGGTGGTCGGCGCCGACCCGGAGTCCGATCTCGCGGTAGTACGCGTGGCGGCGGACGCCAAGCTGCCCGCGATCACTTTCGCCAGCGCCGACTCGGTCCGCGTCGGCGACGTCGTGCTCGCCATCGGCAATCCGTTCGGCGTAGGCCAGACGGTGACCTCGGGCATCGTGTCGGCCTTAGGCCGCAGTCATCTCGGCATCAACACCTTCGAGGACTTCATCCAGACCGACGCCGCCATCAACCCGGGCAATTCCGGTGGTGCCCTGGTCGACAGCAACGGTTTCCTGATTGGCATCAACTCGGCGATCTACTCCCAGAGCGGCGGTTCGATGGGTATCGGCTTCGCGATCCCGGTTTCGCTGGCGCGCAACGTCATGGAACAGATCATCAAGACCGGTGCCGTCACCCGCGGCTGGATCGGCGTCGAGGTTCAGGAGATCACGCCCGAACTGGCCGAATCGTTCGGCATGCCGTCGACCGAGGGCGCGCTCATCGCCGGCGTCATGCGCGGCAGCCCCGCCGACAAGGCCGGCATCCGGCCGGGTGACGTCCTGCTCGCGATCGAAGGCAAGAAGATCATGGACGCCCAGAACATGCTGGAGTTGATCGCTGCCTTGGAACCCGGCAAAACCGGCAAGGTCACCCTGCGCCGGGAGGGGAAGGAGATCAGCGTCGACGCGGTGATCGGCAAGCGGCCCAAGCCGCGCAGCGACTGATGCCGGGAAAAGTACTTCCACCGCAAAGGACGCAGAGGACGCAAAGGGAAACAACAACCTGGATAGCAGGATAGCCTTGCCGTTTGAGTGCTGGCCGCATGTCCTGGACGTGGCCTTCCTTTGCGTCCTTTGCGGTAAATGAGCTTCTGTTTACTTGTCGGCCTTGTCGAGTTCGCGCTCCATCTCGGCGTCCGAAAGAGGCTTGTAGTCGCCTTCGCCCGCCGCTTGCGGCTTGGCGACGAAGCGGGCGAGCAGCAAGCCCAATTCGAACAGCAGCGTCATCGGGATGGCCAGCATCAGTTGCGAAGTCACGTCCGGCGGCGTCACCACGGCTGCGATGACGAAGGCGCCGACGATCGCGTAGGGCCGCGCTTCCCTTAGCTTCTCGATGCTGACGATATTGAACCTGACGAGCAGCACAACGACGATCGGCACCTCGAAAGTCACGCCGAAAGCGAGAAACATGGTCATCACGAAGTTCAGGTACTGCTCGATATCCGGCGCTGGCGTGATGCTGCTCGGAGCAAAGCGCGCGATGAACTTGAACACCGTGCCGAAAACGAAGTAGTAGCAGAAGGCCATGCCGGCCACGAACAGCCCCGTACTGCCGATCACCAGCGGCAGCGCGAATCGTTTTTCGTGCGTATACAGGCCGGGCGCGATGAAAGCCCAGGCCTGGTAAAGAATGACCGGCAGCGCAAGAACGAAAGCCGCAAGCAGGGTCACCTTCAAGGGCACCATGAAAGGCGTGACGACGCCGGTGGCGATCATCTTGGTGCCCGCCGGCAGGTTGGCCATCATCGGCTGCGCCAGGAAATCATAGACATCGGCCGTCCACGGCGTCAGGCACAGAAACACCAGCAGCACGGCGACCAGCGCCCGCATCAAGCGGTCGCGCAGCTCGATCAGATGGGAAATGAAGGTTTCCTGGCTGTCGGCCATCAGGTCTTCGGCTTCTCGGCGGCTGCGTCAGTCGGCGCAGCATCGGGCACCTTGGCGGCGGCCTTGTCCTCGATGCCCTGTGCGATGGAGTCGTTGAGCGACGTCTCGATCGATGTCATCTGCTGACTGACCGAGGTCTCCATGCTCTTCGCCTCGTCGGCAACCTGCTGCTGCATTTTCTTCAACTCTTCGAGTTGCATCTCGCGGCTGATGTCGGACTTGACGTCGCGCACATAGCGCTGGACGCGACCCAGCAGAATACCAGCGGTGCGCGCCACCTTCGGCAATCGTTCGGGGCCAATGACGATCAGCGCTACCACGCCGATGACCAGCATTTCAGTGAGGCTAACGTCGAACATGTAATCGGGAACCCTGAAAAAAACGAGCGGGCATCACCCGCTCGCGCTTCGCCCGAACGGCACGGCGGCCGTCAGACTTTTTCCTTCTTGGCCTCGCCCTCTATGGTATGGCCGACCTTGTCCGGCTCGGCCGGCTTGTCGGAGGCACTGGTGCTCTCTTTCATGCCCTCCTTGAAACCCTTCACCGCGCCGCCCAGATCCTGGCCGATGTTGCGCAGCTTCTTGGTGCCGAACACCAGCATCACGATCAACAGCACGATCAGCCAGTGCCAAATACTCAAACCGCCCATTTCCGTCTCCTATTGCTTCGGCAACATCCGGCCGAAAGGCTCGGGGCCGCCAAGTACGTGTATATGCAGATGATACACCTCCTGCCGACCGATACGCCCGGTGTTGATGATGGTGCGGAAGCCATCGGTCAGGCCCAGACCGCGCGCCAGTTCGCCCATCTTGGCGAACATTTTGCCAAGCACCATCTGGTGACTCATGTCGGCCTCGGCGAGCGATGCGATGTGCTGCTTTGGGATGATCATGAAATGCACCGGCGCCTGCGGCTGGATGTCGTGGAAGGCGAAGATATCCTCGTCCTCATAGACCTTCTTGGACGGGATCTCGCCGCGGGCGATCTTGCAGAAGATGCAGTCGGCGCTCATTGCGGTTTCCTCGATTTCTTCTCGTCAATGCCGGAAATTCCTTCGCGGCGGCGAAACTCGACCATGACGTCGTCGACACCGACGTCGAACTGGGTCAGCAATACCAGGCTGTGAAACCAGAGGTCGCACACCTCGCGTACCAGGTGCAGGCGGTCGCCATCCTTGGCGGCCATGATGGTTTCGGCGGCCTCCTCGGCCACCTTCTTGCAGATGGCGTCGGTGCCCTTGGCGTAGAGGCTTGCGACGTAAGATGACTCAGGCGCCGCCCCCTTGCGCTCGATCAGCGTTTCCTGAACCCGGTGGATGACCTCGAGATCAATCATTTGTAAATCTCCTTGGGATCCTTCAGCACCGGATCGACTGGCATCCAGCAGCCTTCTTCCAGGCGCTGGAAGAAGCAGCTCTTGCGGCCGGTGTGGCAGGCGATGCCGCCGACCTGCTCGATCTTGAGCAACACCACGTCGTTGTCGCAGTCGGTACGAATCTCGATCACCTTCTGGAAATGGCCGGATTCTTCGCCCTTGTGCCAAAGCTTGCGCCGAGAGCGCGACCAATAGACGGCCTGGCCGATCGCCGCCGTCTTTTCCAGGGCTTCGCGGTTCATCCAGGCGAACATGAGGACGTCGCCGCTCGCGGCATCCTGGGCGATCACCGGCACCAAGCCTTGCTCGTCCCACTTGATGTCATTAAGCCATTTACAAGTCATAGACGTACCTCGATGCCCCGGTCGCGCATGTATTCTTTGGCTTGGCGCACGGTGTATTCGCCGTAGTGGAAGATGCTGGCCGCCAGCACCGCATCGGCCTTGCCTTCCTGGACGCCGTCGACCAAGTGCTGGAGATTGCCGACGCCGCCGCTGGCGATGACCGGGATGCCGACGGCTTCGGCCACGCGCCGGGTCAGTTCAAGATCGAAACCGTTCCTGGTGCCGTCCCGGTCCATGCTCGTGAGCAGGATCTCGCCGGCTCCGAGTTGCTCGACACGCTTCGCCCATTCGATGGCATCGAGGCCGACATTCTTGCGCCCGCCATGGGTGAATACCTCCCACTTGCCGGGACTGGTCTGCTTGGCGTCGATGGCGACGACGATGCACTGCGAGCCGACCTTGCCGGAAGCGTCGGCAACCAGCTGCGGGTCGTTGACCGCCGCCGTGTTCATGCTCACCTTGTCGGCGCCCGCATTCAGCAGCCGGCGCACGTCTTCGACCTTGCGCACGCCACCACCCACCGTGAGCGGAATGAAGACCTGTGCGGCGCACGCCTCGACGATGTGCAGGATGATGTCGCGGTCGTCGGAGCTGGCGGTGATGTCGAGGAAGGTAACTTCGTCGGCGCCCTGCTCGTCGTAGCGGCGCGCCACTTCGACCGGATCGCCGGCATCGCGCAACTCGACGAAGTTCACGCCCTTGACCACACGGCCGGCGTTGACGTCGAGGCAGGGGATGATGCGCTTGGCCAGCATCGACTATGCCCTCGCCGGGCCGCCCTGACCGGAGGGAATCCCGGTGGGGCAAGAGGGCATGCGCCCCCCGGTGGGGGGCAGCGAACCGAATTGCCAAATGAGGTGAGCGTGAGGGGCCATACTTGCTCAGTTGGCCGAAAGCTTGTCGGCTTCCGCCTGGGCCTTCTTGAAGTCCAGCTTGCCTTCGTAGATGGCGCGGCCGGTGATGGCCGCCATGATGCCTTCGCCCTGGACCTCGCACAGCGCCTTGACGTCCTTGATGCTGGCAATGCCGCCGGACGCGATGACCGGAATGCGGAGGGCCTGCGCCAGCTTGACCGTCGCGTCGACATTGACCCCCGACATCATGCCGTCGCGGCCGATGTCGGTATACACGACGGCCTCGACGCCATAGTCCTCGAACTTCTTCGCCAGGTCGATGACGTCGTGGCCGGTCATCTTCGACCAGCCGTCGACGGCGACCTTGCCGTCCTTCGCGTCGAGGCCGACGATGACGTGGCCGGGAAAGGCCGTGCAGGCATCGTGGAGAAAACCGGGGTTCTTGACTGCGGCAGTGCCGATGATGACGTACGTCACACCATCATCGAGACAGCGCTCGATGGTATCGAGATCGCGAATGCCGCCGCCCAACTGGACGGGAATCTCGTCGCCGACTTCGTTCAATATCGCCTTGATCGCCGCCTCGTTCTTCGGCTTGCCGGCGAAGGCGCCGTTGAGGTCCACCAGGTGCAACCGGCGCGCGCCCTGGTCTATCCAGTGGCGCGCCATGGCGGCAGGGTGCTCGGAAAATACCGTGGCATCGTCCATGGCGCCCTGCTTGAGGCGCACGCAATGCCCGTCTTTCAGGTCGATCGCGGGTATCAGCAGCATAGTGGGATTGGGAGGGGTTGGGTGGCGGACTGACGCTGGGTTCAGGGCTGCCAGCGCAGGAAGTTGCCGAGGAGTTGCAGGCCCGCTTGGGCACTTTTCTCCGGATGGAATTGGACGGCAAAGATGTTAGCGCGCGCCACGGCACTGGTAAAGGGTATGCCGTAAACAGTCGACCCGGCGATCAGGGACGGCTCCGCGGGCTCGACATAATAGCTGTGCACGAAATAGAAGCGGGCGCCGTCGGCGATCCCCTGCCAGATCGGATGGGGTTCGGTCTGAGTCACCTCGTTCCAGCCCATGTGCGGCACCTTGAGGCCCTTGGCCACCGTGAGATCCGCCGGGAAACGGCGCACGCGCCCGGCCAGGATGCCGAGTCCTGCTACGTCACCTTCCTCGCTGTGATCGAAGAGCATCTGCAAGCCGATGCAGATGCCGAGGAATGGCTTCTCCGCTGCGGCCCGGATGACTGCCTCGCGCAGGCCGCAAGCCGCGAGCTGGCGCATGCAGTCCGGCATCGCGCCTTGGCCGGGCACGACGACGCGATCGGCGCGCGCGACATCCGCCGGATCGGAGGTAACGAGGACATCTTCGCCCCGTGCCACATGCTCGATGGCCTTGGACACGGAGCGCAGGTTGCCCATGCCGTAATCGACAACCGCAACGACACTCATGGTTGGATCAGAGGCTTCCCTTGGTCGAAGGAATACCGCTGGCGCGCGGATCGACTTCCACCGCCATGCGCAGCGCACGGCCGAACGCCTTGAATACCGTTTCCGCCTGGTGGTGCGCATTGTCGCCACGCAAGGCGTCTATGTGCAGCGTGATGCCGGCATGGTTCACGAAGCCCTGGAAGAACTCGCGCACGAGATCGACGTCGAATTCACCCACGCTGCCGCGCACGAACGGCACCTCGAAGACGAGGCCCGGGCGGCCGGAGAGATCCACCACGACCCGGGAGAGCGCCTCATCGAGCGGCACGTAGGCCTGGCCATAGCGACGCACACCTTTCTTGTCACCGATGGCCTCGGCAAGCGCCTGACCGAACGTGATGCCGACATCCTCAACCGTATGGTGGGCGTCGATGTGCAGATCCCCGGACGCGGAGATCTCGAGATCGAGCATGCCGTGACGGGCGATTTGATCGAGCATGTGATCGAAGAAACCGACGCCGGTGGACAGCGCCGACTTGCCGCTGCCGTCGACGGCGAGCTTCACCCGCACACGGGTTTCGAGGGTATTGCGTTGAACTTCGGCACTGCGCATCGCTCGGCACGCATCTGAAGACGAAAACGAGGGCCATGATACCATTTCAATCCGATTCCAACCCCTGTCAGGCGCTACCGTCTTTCCCCCATGAGCCGCTACTGGAGCGACGTCGCAAAATCGCTGACCCCCTACGTGCCCGGCGAGCAGCCCAAGCTCGCCAACCTGGTCAAGCTGAACACCAACGAGAATCCCTACGGACCGTCGCCCAAGGTGCTGGCCGCGATTCGCGCGCAGACCGCCGATAGCCTGCGACTCTATCCCGACCCCGAGAGCAGTGCCCTGAGGGCTGCCGTGGCCGCCTCCTTCGGCACGATCGAAGCGCAGCAGGTGTTCGTCGGCAACGGCTCCGACGAAGTGCTCGCCCATGTCTTCATGGCATTGCTCAAGCACGAGTTGCCGATACTGTTTCCGGACATCACCTACAGCTTCTACCCGGTCTACTGCCGGCTCTACGGCGTCGCCAGCGAAACCGTGCCGTTGACCGACACAATGGAGATCAGGCCCGAGGATTACCTGAAGCCGAATGGCGGGGTCATTCTTGCCAACCCCAATGCGCCCACCGGCCGCGCCTTGGCGCCCGGCGACATCGAGCACATCGTCGCCGGCAACCCGGATTCGGTCGTCGTCGTGGACGAGGCCTACGTCGATTTCGGTGCCGAGTCGGCCGTACCCCTGGTCAACCGGTATCCGAACCTGCTGGTCGTACAGACGCTATCCAAGTCGCGTTCATTGGCCGGCCTGCGCGTGGGGTTTGCCATCGGCCAGGTCGACTTGATCGACGCACTCAACCGGGTCAAGAACAGCTTCAACTCCTACCCGCTCGACCGTCTTGCGATCGCCGGCGCGACGGCCGCGATCGAAGATCGGGAATGGTTCGAGCGGACCCGGCAGGCGGTGATGCGCAGCCGGCAGAAACTCGCTGCGGACCTGGCGCTGCTTGGGTTCGAGGTGCTGCCTTCCGCCGCCAACTTTGTCTTTGCCCGCCACCCGCTACGGGATGGCGGCGCGTTGGCGCAGCAATTGCGAAGCCGCAGCATCATCGTCCGCCACTTCAAGCTGCCGCGCATCGATCAATACCTGCGCATCACCATCGGCACCGACGAGCAGTGCGCGGCGCTGGTTTCCGCGCTGGAAGAAATCCTCAGGGCTTGAGCCGCAATTCGGCTGCGCGCGCGTGGGCGGTCAGTCCTTCGCCATGCGCCAGGGTCGAAGCGATGGGGCCGAGCGTCTGCGCACCGGCAGCAGAGACCTCGATCAGGCTGGTGCGCTTCTGGAAATCATAGACGCCCAGCGGGCTGGAAAAGCGGGCGCTGCGTGACGTCGGCAGCACGTGGTTGGGGCCGGCGCAGTAGTCGCCGAGCGACTCCGAAGTGTAGTGGCCCATGAAGATCGCGCCGGCGTGGCGGATCTTGTCGACCAGTACACGCGGCTCCCGGACCGACAGTTCCAGGTGTTCGGGCGCGATGCGATTGGCGATGACGCAAGCTTCATCAAGATCGGTTACCTGGATCAGCGCGCCGCGCCCCTTGAGCGAAGCGGCAATGACTTCCTTGCGCGGCATGGTCGGCAAGAGCTTTTCAATGCTGGCGGCCACGCGATCGAGGAACGCGGCTTCCGGACAGAGCAGGATCGATTGCGCGAGTTCGTCGTGCTCGGCCTGGGCGAAGAGATCGATTGCCACCCAGTCCGGCTCGCCCGAGCCATCGGAAATGATCAGCACTTCCGACGGACCGGCGACCATGTCGATGCCGACCGTGCCGAACACGCGGCGCTTGGCGCTGGCAACGTAGGCGTTACCCGGGCCGACGATCTTGTCCACCTGCGGAATCGTCTGCGTGCCGTAGGCCAAGGCACCGACGGCCTGGGCGCCGCCGATGGTGAACACGCGGTCGACGCCCGCCAGATGCGCCGCGGCGAGCACCAGCTCATTCTTCTGGCCCCCGGGAGTCGGCACCACCATGATGAGTTCCTTGACCCCGGCCACTTTGGCAGGGATGGCGTTCATCAGCACCGAACTCGGGTAAGCCGCCTTGCCGCCCGGCACGTAGAGCCCGACACGATCCAGGGCCGTCACCTTCTGGCCCAGGCGGGTGCCGTCGGCTTCGGTGTATTCCCACGACTCCGCCTTTTGTCGCTCGTGGTAGCTGCGAATCCGCACGGCGGCAGCTTCCAGTGCTTGTCGCTGCGGTGCCGGCAGGCCATCGAAAGCGGACTTCAGCAGTTCCTTGCCGAGTTCCAGTTGGGCCATCGTAGCGACGTCGAGGCGGTCGAAGCGCCTTGTGTAATCGAGTACGGCGGCATCACCGACGTTACGGACGTTGGCCAGGATTTCGGCGACGGTGCGCTCGATCGCCTCATCGGTGCTGTTGTCGAAGTGCAGCAGTGCGTCGAGCGTGGAGAGGAATTCGGGATCGCGACTCGACAAGCGACGAATGCTCATCTCACCGCTCCGGCGAAGCTGTCGATCACGGGTTGAAGAAGGTACCGCTTCATTTTCAGGCTGGCCTGATTGACCACCAGGCGCGCAGAGATGGCCATGATTTCCTCCACCTCGACCAGGTTGTTGGCTTTGAGCGTGCCGCCGCTCGACACCAGGTCGACAATGGCATCGGCCAGACCGGCGAGCGGCGCCAGTTCCATCGAGCCGTAGAGCTTTATGAGATCCACATGCACGCCCTTGGCGGCGAAGTGCTCGCGCGCCGTCTGGATGTACTTGGTGGCGATGCGCAGGCGCGCACCCCGGCGCACGGCGGCGGCGTAGTCGAACCCGACCGGCGCGGCGACGCACAGGCGGCACTTGGCGATCTTCAAATCGAGCGGCTGATAGAGGCCGGTGCCGCCATGTTCGAGCAGCACGTCCTTGCCGGCGATACCGAGATCGGCGGCACCGTATTGGACGTAAGTCGGAACATCGGAAGCGCGCACGATCACCACCCGCACATCGGCACGGTTGGTATCGATGATGAGCTTGCGCGACCGCTCGGGGTTCTCGCTCGGCACGATGCCCGCCGCCGACAGCAGCGGCAGGGTTTCCTCGAAGATGCGGCCCTTGGAGAGGGCGACGGTAATTGCGTTCATGCGGTCATTTTACCCGCTGAACCCTTGCCCCCAATGCCGTCAGTTTGCGTTCCAGCCCTTCGTAGCCGCGATCAAGGTGATAGATGCGGTCGACCAGCGTCTCACCCTTCGCCGCCAACCCCGCCACCACGAGGCTCGCGGAGGCGCGCAGGTCGGTCGCCATCACCGTGGCGCCGTCGAGGTTCGCCACACCCCGGACGACGGCGGTATTGCCGTCGATCTTGATGTCGGCGCCCAGGCGGATCAATTCGACGGCATGCATGAAACGGTTCTCGAAAATCGTCTCGCGGATGATGGCAGTGCCGTCGGCGACCGCATTGATGGCCATGAACTGGGCCTGCATATCGGTCGGGAAGGCCGGATACGGAGCCGTGCGGATCGACACCGCCGTGAGCCGCTGCGGCGCCTTGAGACGGATGGCTTCGCGCTCGGCGACGATTTCGCAGCCGGCGTCCATCAGTTTGTCGATGACCACGTCGAGGTAGGCCGCCGAGGTGCCGGTGAGGCGGATGTCACCGCCTGTTACGGCTGCCGCGCAAAGGTAGGTGCCGGTCTCGATGCGGTCCGGCATGATGCGATGCCTGGCGCCATGCAGCCGCTCGACGCCGCGGATGCGGATGACATCGGTGCCGGCGCCGGAAATCTGCGCTCCCATGGCGACCAGGCAGTTGGCGAGATCAACCACCTCGGGTTCGCGGGCCGCGTTCTCGATCACCGTGTCGCCGGCTGCCAGGCAGGCCGCCATCATCAGGTTCTCGGTACCGGTCACGGTCACGATGTCGGTGAACAAGCGCGCGCCTACCAGGCGCGGGCACTTGGCGTGCACATAGCCATGCTCGACCGAGATCTGCGCGCCCATGGCCTGAAGACCCTTGATGTGTTGATCCACCGGCCTGGCGCCGATCGCGCAACCACCCGGCAGCGACACCTTGGCCTCGCCCATTCTGGCCACCAGCGGACCAAGCACCAGGATCGATGCCCGCATGGTCTTGACCATTTCATAGGGCGCCACGGGCTGGTCGAGTCCCGCGGCATCCAGCGTGACGGCATCACCCTGGCGATCGACCTTCACTCCCATCTGGGCCAGCAGCCCCAGCATGGTGGAGACGTCGTTCAGGTTCGGCACGTTGGTGAAGGTGACAGGCTCCGCCGTCAATAGCGCCGCAGTAAGCAACGGCAGCGCCGCGTTCTTCGCCCCTGATATCGCCGCCTCGCCGTTGAGCGGGATGCCGCCTTCGATCAGCAGTTTATCCATGCCTTTGCCATTCGTCGGGTGTCAGGGTTCGCATCGAAAGCGCATGCAGTTCGCCGGAATCGAAACGGCCTTTGAGAATGGCATTGACCCGTTGCTGCCGCTGCACGCGATTGAGCCCGGCAAACTCCGGGCTGACGATCACCGCCTGGAAATGCTGGCCATCGCCTGCGATGGTCAGGTGCACACAATCGATGCCGGCGGCGATCCATGCGCGGACTTGTTCTGGAAGCAGCATTGCCGGAAAGTGTGGCCTCAGGCCAGCGGCAGCAGCTCGGCGACGCCGTAGAGGGTGGCCAGGGAACGGATGCTCGCGGGTGGATTGATGATCGAGAGTGCCTGTTTCCGCTCCTGCGCCGCGCGCACCCAGGACAACAGAATGGCGACTGCCGCCGAGTCGGCGTCGGTGACGCCCGCCAGGTCGACCACGGCCGCACCGGCCGCCACGCCACCGTCGCCCGCTTTCTTGAGCGCGGCCGCGGTATCGATGACCATCGGCCCGGTCACCTGCATGCGCTCGCCGGCAACTTCGATCATTGTTTCACCGAAGCCGACGTTTGGCCGCTCTGGTTCTTGCTGTGCAGGATCTTGATCAGGCCGTCGATGCCATTGGCACTCACTTCCTGACCGAAGGAACCGCGGTAGTTCGTTACCAGGCTGACACCGCCGACGGAAATGTCATACACTTTCCAGCCGCGATCGGACTTTTCCAGGTTGTAATCGAGTTGGACCGGCTTGGCGCCGCTCTGGTGGATCTGGGTACGCACGGTGACATCGGTGTCGCCGGGCTGCATTTTCAGCGGTTTGTATTCTATTGTCTGGTCGCGATATTCGGTCAGTGCCTTCGAATAGGTCCGCACCAGCAGGGTGCGGAACTCCTCGATCAGCGCCTTCTGCTGCGCCGGACTCGCCTGCCGCCAATCCTTGCCCACGGCCAGCGAGGTCATGTGGGTGAAATTGAAATGCGGCAAAACCTTGGCCTCCACCAATTCCACGGCCTTGCGAGCGTTGCCGGTCTGGATGTCCTTGTCCTTGCGCACGACGTCAAGAACGTCGTTGGCCACATTCTTGATCATGACGTCAGGCGCGATTTCATCCGCCCCGGCGCCGGACGAAATCAGCAAGCCTGCCAGCACAGCAATCAGCCACTTCATGGGGTTCTCTCTGATTCGAGTTGTTGGGACGGGTTACTCGCTGTCCGGATCCCGCGGCGGACTGCCGTCGAAGACCAGGTTGTGGCGGCGTTGCAGGTAGGCGTCGCGCACATAGGAGTACTTGTCGAGCGCAGCTTCCTCGATGACCTTGTCCGCCGGCAGCATCGCCGCGCGCTCACTGACCACGCGCAACACCGTCAGGGTGTTGCGAGTCGGTACATGGCGGGTATTGCCGACCGGGTCGGCGGCGACATCCAGAATCAGCCCGCCGGTGTCGCGCACGTTGCGCGGACCGAAGAACGGCACCACGACATAGGCGCCCGGGCCCGCACCCCAGCGGCCGAAGGTCTGGCCGAAGTCTTCCTCGTGCTTTTCCATGCCCATTTCGCTGGCGACATCGAAGAAACCCAGAATGCCCACGGTGGAGTTGATCAGGAAACGCCCGGCGTCGGAGGCGGCGTCGGAAGGCTTGCCCTGCAACAGGTTGTTCACCGCGATGAAGACGTCGGCGACATTGCCGAAGAAGTTGCTGACCCCGGTGCGGGCCGGCGTCGGCATCACCACGTCGTAGCCCTTGGCGACCGGCTTGATCAGGACGGTATCCAGGCCCTCGTTGAAGGCGAACATGGCGCGATTGAATCCTTCGGCCGGATCCTTGGCCGACCCCGAAGTGGCGCAGCCGCCGAGCAGGCCAACCAAGGCCAGGGCCGCCGCCAGCATGTTCAGACGCCGCTTGAGTCCGTTTTCCACTTCGATCCTTTCTTCTGCCTGGTCGCCGACAACTACACAACTACTTCTTGCCGCCGTCTTCGGCGGCCTTGTTGAACATGAACTGGCTGATCAGCTTCTCCAGCACCACGGCCGACTGGGTCTTCTTGATCACATCCCCGCTCTTCAGCATTTCGGTGTCGCCGCCGACCTCGAAACCCAGGTACTGCTCGCCCAGCAGGCCGGACGTGTTGATGGTGGCGAACGTGTCGCGCGGAAACTTGTAGCGGCTGTCCACATCCATCGCCACGACCGCCACGTAATTCTCCGGATCGAAGCGAACTCCGGACACACGACCGACGACCACGCCCGCGCTCTTGACCGGAGCCCTGACCTTTAACCCGCCGATGTTATCAAATTTGGCTTCCAGACGGTATGTCTCGCCGACACTGGCGCTCGCCAGGTTGCCAACCTTGAGGGCCAAAAACAACAGTGAAACGAGGCCGATTGCAACAAAGAAACCAACCCAGAGATCGAGCGTTAGACGATTCATCAGGCTCCCCTGAACATGAGTGCGGTAAGAATGAAATCCGCGGCGAGGATCGCCAGCGAAGACGTTACCACGGTACGCGTGGTGGCGCCGGAAACACCCTCGGCCGTCGGCTCGGCGTCATAGCCCTCGAACACGGCAATCCAACTGACGATGATACCGAAGACGAAACTCTTGATGACGCCGTTCATGACATCTTCGCGGAAGTCGACGGACGCCTGCATCTGCGACCAGAACGCCCCTTCGTCGACGCCGATCAACTTGACACCAACGAGATAGCCGCCAAACACGCCCATGGCCGAGAACAAGGCCGCCAGGATCGGCATGGAAATCACGCCGGCCCAGAAGCGCGGCGCAACCACGCGGGCAATCGGATTGACGGCCATCATTTCCATCGCGGAAAGTTGCTCGGTCGCCTTCATGAGGCCGATCTCTGCCGTTATCGCAGAACCGGCGCGACTGGCGAACAGCAGCGCAGCAACGACCGGTCCCAGTTCGCGCACCAGCGACAAGGCGACGAGAACGCCCAGGGCCTCGGAAGAACCGTAGCGCTGAAGGGTGTCGTAGCCCTGCAGGCCGAGCACCATGCCGACGAACAGGCCCGACACCAGGATGATGATCAGGCTCAGCACGCCGGTGAAGTAGATCTCGCGGATGGTCAGGAAGAAGCGCCGCAAGGCCGTGCCCGAATAGACGAACACCATCAGGAAGAAACGGCTGGCGAAGCCGAGCCGCCAGATGCGATCGTTCACACCATTGCCCAGCCAACGGAAGAATCGCGGCAACACATCAAGCATGACCAGCCCCCGCGAACATCTCCTCGCCATAAGGCGCGGCCGGATAATGGAAGGCCACCGGACCGTCCGCCTCGCCCCAGATGAACTGATGCACGTAGGGCGTCGAGGAATTGCGTATGTCGTCGGCCGTGCCTTCGGCGACGATGCGGCCTTCGGAAACGAAATAGATGTAATCGACGATCTTCAGCGACTCCTGGACATCGTGGGTGACGATGATCGAACTGGCGCCGAGAGCATCGTTGAGGCTGCGGATCAGCTCGCCGATAACCGACAGCGAAATCGGATCGAGACCGGCAAAAGGTTCGTCATACATCATCAGCATCGGATCGAGCGCAATCGCACGCGCCAGCGCCACCCGCCGCGCCATGCCGCCGGACAGCTCCGACGGCAGCAGATCATGAACGCCGCGCAGGCCGACGGCGTGCAGTTTCATCATCACCAGATCGTGGATCATGTCGTCCGGCAGATCGGTGTGCTCGCGCATCTGGAAGGCGACATTGTCATAGACCGACATGTCCGTAAATAACGCCCCGAACTGAAACAACATCCCCATGCGCCGGCGCAGGGCGTAGAGGCCGTCGCTATCGAGATCGGCAACGTTCTGGCCGGCCACGCGCACCGTGCCGGTGGTTGCCTTCAGTTGGCCGCCGATCAGGCGCAGGGTCGTGGTCTTGCCGCCGCCGCTGATGCCCATGATCGCCACCACTTTCCCCTTCGGGATACTCAGATTGAATCCGGTCAGGACGGGGCGGCGATCGTAGGCAAAGCTGACGTCGGTCAGTTCAACCAGCGGAGCCATTGGTTCTGGGGACATGCTCGGGGAATAGGGTCGAGAATCGGTCGGATTCTACCAGAGTGACGGTCGGGCCGTTGCCGGACCGCGCCGTCAGACCACGGCGAATTCATGAAAGCTGCTTGATCTTGCGGCAGATCAAGAGCCTCTCACCAAGCCACGCCTAGGCTATCATGACCGGTCGTTTATTGTCCCAATGTCGTCCCTGTGCCCGAAAACGCCGAGAAACCCTCCCTGCTGCTGGTCGACGACGATCCGCTGATCGCCGAAACCCTGGCCTTCTATCTGCGCGGCGATTTTGAGGTTCTCCTGGCTGCCAGCAGAGGCGAGGCGCTGGACCGGATCCGGCAGCAACCGGAATTGCCGGCCGCCGCGCTGGTCGACCTCGGCCTGCCGCCGATTCCGCACCGTCCCGACGAGGGCTTCGCCCTGGTGACCGAATTGCTGGCGCTGGCGCCTTCGATGCCGATCGTCATTCTGTCCGGCCAGAACGACGACGCCAACGCCCGCCACGCCCGCGCCCTGGGCGCGGTCGATTTCGTGGCCAAGCCGGCCGATCCCGAGGCGCTGCGGCAGACCTTGCGCCGCGTATTGGCCTACGACACCACTGCAGCGGGCAGCATCGAGCTGATCGGCCACAGCCCGCCGATCGAGAAGCTTCGCACGCAGTTGCGCCAATATGCGAGTTCACCGTTCCCGGTACTGATCGAGGGCGAATCCGGCAGCGGCAAGGAACTGGCGGCCGACGCCTTGCACCGCCTCTCCGAACGGACTGCGCGGCCCTACCTGGCGCTCAACTGCGCGGCAATCCCCCCCAACCTGGTCGAACCGACGCTGTTCGGACATGCCAAGGGAGCCTTCACCGGTGCCATCGGTTCGCGGGCCGGCTACTTCGAGGAAGCGGCCGAGGGCACCCTGTTCCTGGACGAGATCGGCGAATTGCCGCTCGACCTGCAGCCCAAGTTGCTGCGCGTTCTCGAGAACGGCGAATACCAGCGGGTCGGCGAAACCCAGCAGAGGATTTCGAAAGCCCGGGTCGTCGCCGCCACCAACCGCGACCTCAAGAAGGAGGTGCGCGAGGGGCGCTTCCGCGCCGATCTCTACCACCGCTTGTCGGTCTTCACCATCAACGTGCCGCCATTGCGCGAGATGGGCGGCGACCGCCTTCTTCTGCTCGATCATTTTCGCAACCTCTATGCGCGCCAGGCCGGGGTCACCCCCTTCAAGCTGTCGCCCGAAGCCGAAACCCGCTGGCTCGGCTACTCGTTCCCGGGCAATGTGCGCGAATTGCGCAACATCGCCATCCGCCTTATCGCCAGGCATGCCGGCCGCACGGTCTCCAGCTTCGACCTCGATACCGAACTGGACACGGCGATCGCCGCTGCACAGGCGACAAGCCTGCCCAGCGACGATGTGCAGTTGACCGACCTGGCGCTGCGACATCTGCGCGAATCCGCGCACTTCAGTCTCGACGACACCCTCAACCGATGGGAAGCGGCCTACATTGCGGCCGCACAGCAATTGACCCACGGCAACATCAGCCAGGCGGCAAAACTGCTCGGTGTCAACCGGACTACGCTCTACAACCGCATGGACGTCCTGGCGCGTGCCCAGGGCGACACATCCACATCCGGGAGCCGGTAGACCGTGTCCATGTATCTCGAGCACTTCGGCCTTTCCGAGCCGCCCTTCCGGATCACGCCGCATACCGAATTCTTCTTCGCCGGCGCCAATCGCGGCGCCACGCTGGAAGCCTTGCTCTATGCCATCACGCACGACGAAGGCATCGTCAAGGTCAGCGGCGAAGTCGGCAGCGGCAAGACCATGCTCTGCCGGGTGCTGATGGAACGTCTGCCCGCCAACGTGGTGATCATCTACCTGGCCAACCCGTCGCTGTCGCGGGACGACATCCTGTTCGCCATCGCCGACGAGCTGGCGCTGAGCCTGCCCGACGATACGCGCATGAGTGCCCTGGTACGGGCACTCCAGACCCGGCTGATCGAGATCTACAGCGAAGGCCGGCAGATCGTGGTGCTGATCGACGAAGCCCACGCCATGCCCCGGGAAACGCTCGAAGAAATCCGCCTGTTGTCGAATCTGGAAACCACCCAGCACAAGCTGCTGCAACTCGTCCTGTTCGGACAGCCGGAACTCGACGACGTGCTCGCGCAGCCGAACATGCGACAACTGAAGGAGCGGATCACCCAGAACTTCAGCCTCGAGCCTCTGCGGCGCAACGACATCAGCGAGTACCTCGATTTCCGCATGCGTACCGCCGGCTACCGCGGCCCGAACGTCTTCTCGCCGGCCGCGATCAGGCACATTGCCGAGGCCTCGCAAGGCCTGACCCGGCGCGTCAACATCCTGGCCGACAAGTCCCTGCTCGCCGCCTACGCCGAAAACGGCCACGAAGTCACGCCGAAACAAGTCGATGCAGCCGTCCGCGACGCCGACTACCAAGGCCGCCCGGGCCCGCTTCGCCGCTGGCTGCCGGCGCTGGGAGGCGCTTTCGCGCTGGCGGTCCTCGGCGTCGCGACGCTGGCCTGGCAGCCCGACCGCGGTGCGCTTTCGGGCACAGGACCGGCGCTGGCCGCCGCGCCGTCCGCCGGCGCGGCGGGCTCCCCGGCGGCCGCATCGACGCCGCAGATTGCCAGGCCTGCCGGCGACGGTCCTGGGCTCGCGACCTCGCCGATTGCGGCATCGGCCGCATCGCAGCAGGCGGCCGGATCCGCGCTGCAGGCGAAGTTCGACCAGACCCGACAATGGATCGACGCGACCGCCGGCGAGCGCTGGTTCATCCAGTTGGCCACTGTCGATGGCAGACAGGCAGAATTTGCCCAGTCCTACTTCGGCAGGGCCAGCGGCCTGCTCCCCGCCGAACAGGTCCGCATGTACCTGGCCGGGTCGGCCAACGACCCGCGCATAGGCATTATCTACGGTGAATTCCCGAGCTGGCGGGCCGCCAGCGAGGCCGTTCGCCAATTGCCGACGGAACTGCTCGACAACAGCCCGTTTCCGCGCCAGGTCCGATGGCTAAAGTAATAGCAAATATGCCCGTAACCGATGGCTGTCGATGTAAAATCAATAAAGTGTGCCAAGTTGCTTATGTGCTATAAGAAGTTCGAGGAGAATCGACCGGAAGAGCAATCCGCGTGTCCTGCGGCAGTAGCGGAAAATGTCGCCGCTTGTCGTGATTTACTGCTGCCCGCCGGATACGTTCCGACAAATCGTATTGACCTGCATCGGAAGGCGCCCAGATCTTGATCACACCACGACTCCTTGCGGCTTCGCTTCTGGCGTCGACAGTCGCCGCGTGCAGCACGACGCCCGTCTCGCCGCCTTCCAGCGGCCATCTTCAGGCGGAAAGCGCAGCTCTCGCGCCAAAGTCGTCCAAAGCGGAAATCCCGCAACCGGTGCAGAACACCGTTACGCTGGCCAAGCCGAAGCCCGCCGCCAAGGTCGAAACCTACAGTGTCGTCGTCAATAACATTCCCGCGCAAGAACTGCTGTTCGCCCTGGCCAGGGATGCCAAGATCAACGTCGACATCCATCCCGGCATCGGCGGCAGCGTCACCCTGAACGCCATCGACCAGACGCTCCAGCAGTTGCTCACGCGCATTTCCAAGCAGATCGACATGCGCTGGGAACTCGATGGCGCCAATCTGGCCGTCATGCCCGACTCGCCTTTCCTGCGCACCTACAAGGTCGACTACGTCAATATGTCGCGGGACACCACGGGCACCGTTACCGTGACCACCCAGGTCGCCTCAACTGGCGGCGCCGCCGGCGTCACCGGCGGCACCAGCGTCACGACGGGCGGCAACAACTCGCAGACCAAGGTGGAGAACAAATCGCTGCACCATTTCTGGGAGACCCTGGAAAAGAACATCAAGGACATCCTACGGGAAACCGACAAGATCCTGCCCGAGGGCTCGTCGGAAACCGTGATCGAGCGAGCGGACCAGCAGGCGACGACGGGTACGGGCATGCAACCGCCAGCCAGTGCGCGAACATCGGCTTCCGGTTCTCAGGGAATCGCCGGCAGCCCGAATCCCGCTAGCTTGCAGCAGACCGGCACCACGGTAGTCAAGCGCACCACCTTCCGCGAAGCTGCATCCGTAATCATCAACCCCGAAGCAGGCATCGTCACGGTGCGCGCCACCTCTCGTCAGCACGAGAAGATTCAAGAGTTCCTCGGTGCCGTCATGTCCTCTGCCCGCCGTCAGGTGCTGATCGAAGCCACCATCGCGGAGGTTTCGCTTTCAGACAACTACCAGCAGGGTATCGACTGGACGGCGGCAAAGCTCGGTCGTGCCGGTTTCACGATAGCGAAGAACGGTAGCACGGTGACGTCCGATGTCTTTTCACTCGCGTACTTAAATACGGCCTCGCGTCTCGGTAGCCTCACTGCCGCCGTCAAACTCCTGGATACCTTTGGCACAGTCAAGGTGCTTTCCAGTCCGAAGCTCTCGGTCCTGAACAATCAGACCGCAGTGCTCAAGGTGGTGGACAACCTCGTGTATTTCACGATCAAGGCTGACACGACCACCAACCAAACAACAAGCACTACGACGTACACGACCACGCTAAATTCCGTTCCGGTGGGTCTCGTGATGAACGTCACTCCCCAAATCAGCGAAAACGACACTGTGCAGCTCAACATCCGACCGAGCATCTCGCGCAAGTTTGGTGAGGTACAGGATCCCAATCCGGCACTTATGCCTCCTGTGACCACTCAAGCCGTCGTCAGCATGATCCCAGTGATTCGCACGCGTGAAATGGAGTCCATGATCCGCGTCGACAACGGCAACATCGCCGTCATGGGCGGCTTGATGGAAGACACGCTGGAGAACAACGACAGCGCCGTACCAGGAATCTCCAGGATTCCGCTCCTCGGCAAGTTCTTCGAGAACCGCGACGACACCCGGCACAAAACAGAACTAGTCGTGTTCCTGCGCCCCATAGTCGTCAAGGACGCCAGCATGGGCGGCGATTATTCGAGCTTCCGCGAGAAGCTCCCCGGGCAGGATTTCTTCGACAAGAACCTGGGTCCGAACCAGCGTATCGGCTCTGACGGAGGCGAGCAGTGAGCCTCCTGATGGACGCCCTCAAGAAGGCCGAGCAGGCCAAGCGTGGGGGTCGTCTCGACGTCACCGTCCCGGGCGCGACCGATCCACCGGCCGGTGCCGGAGACGGTGGCGATGCTTCCGCCATGCAGTCTCCCCAGCCAGCGGATCGTTCGCCCGCGCCGGAGACTGCCGCGAGTCAGGCGCCGGCGACCTTGCCGGATCTGCCGCTGAAACTTGAAGAACTCGACGACGAGTTCGTGACTGATACGCCGCGCAAACCGAGTCCGGTCGGCCGGCCACCCGCTGCGAATTCCGGCGCGCGAAGCGAACCGGCGCTCACCCCGGCGAAGGCATCGCCGCCACCGCCGGTTGTCAAGGCCGCCCAGACGTCCACGGCCGAGGCGGCGAACCGCACTGCGGCGCAGAACGCCTTCGCCGCCAAGCAAGCTCGGGCTGACGGCAACAGGTCTTTCAGTGTCGTCGTGGGCGCGATCACCCTTCTGGCTGTTGGCGGCATCGGTGTCTATTTCTGGCTGCAGCTCAAGCCCTCACCGGGTCTGTCGGCTGCACAACCTGTCGCCGCGCTCAATCCCGGAATGACGACGCCCGCCACCGGGCTGAATCCTGCCGCGACCCGGACCTTGCCCTTGCCGCCTGCGCCGGGACTGCCGCATCCTGTCGCCGACGCGGCGCGCGACCGGCCTGCCGCCGTCGCTCGTTCCGTCGAGGCGCGAACGGCGCCAGGCGCCGCGGCTGCGTACAGCCCGATACGCATCACCACGTCCCGCCCGACATTGAACCCGACGCTCGCGGAAGCTTATGACGCCTTCCAGGCCGGCAACCTGCCAAAGGCGCGCGCGGACTACGAGCGCGTGCTCCAGACAGATCCCCGCAACGCCGACGCCCTCCATGGTGCCGCCGCCATCGCCCTGCGGGAAGGCCGCGGCGCCGATGCCCAATCGTATTACCTGCGCCTGCTCGACGCCGACCCCCAGGATGCCGTCGCCCACGCAGGACTACTCGGCCTCAACAGCCAGGGCGACCCGGTCGGCGGCGAAACCAGGCTGAAGACCCTGCTGGCGGCGCAGCCCGACGCGCCGGCCCTGCACTTCGCCCTCGGCAATCTCCATGCGCGCCAGGGTCGCTGGAACGAGGCCCAGCAGGCGTATTTCAACGCCGTCACCGGCGACGGCGACAACCCGGACTATTTGTTCAACCTCGCGGTCAGTCTCGACCAGTTGCATCAGGCGAAGCTGGCGGCGCAATACTACCGGCAGGCGTTGACGGCGGCGGCCGCGCGACCGGCGGCCTTCGACCAGGCCAGGGTCGCGGGACGCCTGCGCGATTTGCAGCCCCAGTAGTCGGTAAACATGAAAACCTTTCACCACCAAGACACCAAGGACACGAAGATGCACCAGGAGAATCTTGAACGGAACGGTTTGCCGTCTTGGTGTTCCTTGGTGCTCTTGGTGTCTTGGTGGTGAGGGTTCTTCGTCGTTTTCAGCGTGACTGACCACCCGACGCAGTTGCCAACGACAACCGGAAGGAGCCGATGAACTCACCGACCCCCCTTCGACGTCCGATCGGCCAGATTCTGATCTCGCTGGGCGTCATCTCCGAAGACCAGTTGCGCATCGCGCTGCTGGAACAGATGAAGTCCAACCAGCCGGTGGGCAAGCTGCTGGTGTCGCTGGGCTTCGTCTCGGAGGCGACGCTGCGCGACGCGCTGGGCGAATCCCTGGGCCAGAAATCGGTGGACCTCGGCCACGCCACGGTCGACCCGGCGGCGCTGCGCCTGGTGCCGCGCGACATCGCCAAGCGCCACACCCTGCTGCCGCTCGACTACACGCCCGAGCTGCACCGCCTGACCATCGCCATCGCCGATCCCAACGACATCGTCGCCATCGACAAGCTGCGGGCGCTGGTGCCGCAGGAACTGCTGATCGAGGCGCTGCTGGCCGGCGAGTCGGAAATCGCCCGGGCCATCGACCAATACTACGGCCACGAGCTGTCGATCGACGGCATCCTGCACGAGATCGAGACCGGCGAGGTCGACTACCGCAGCCTGGCCGCCTCGATGGACGAATACAGCCAGCCGGTGGTGCGGCTGGTGGACGCGCTGCTGACCGATGCGGTCAAGCGCGAGGCGTCCGACATACACTTCGAGCCGGAAGCCAGCTTCCTGCGCATCCGTTACCGCATCGACGGCATCCTGCGCCAGATCCGCGCCCTGCACAAATCCTACTGGGCGGCCATGGCCGTGCGCATCAAGGTCATAAGCGGCATGAACATCGCCGAGACCCGGGCGCCCCAGGATGGCCGCATCTCGCTCAATATCAGCGGCCGCCAGGTGGACTTCCGCGTCGCCGCGCAGCCGACGATTCACGGCGAGAACGTCGTCCTGCGCATCCTCGACCGCCAGAAGGGCATCGTGCCGCTCGACCGGCTGGGCCTCGACGAGCTCCAGTTGGAGACCCTCAAGCTGATGGTGGCGCGGCCCGAGGGCATCATCCTGGTCACCGGCCCCACCGGCAGCGGCAAGACGACGACGCTCTACTCGCTACTCAGCCACATCAACGACGAGGGTCAGAACATCATGACCCTCGAAGACCCGGTCGAGTACCCGATGGCGATGATCAGACAGACCTCGGTCGCCGAGGCGGTCAAGCTCGACTTCGCCAACGGCATCCGCTCGATGATGCGCCAGGATCCGGACGTCATCCTGGTCGGCGAAATCCGCGATGCCGAGACCGCCGAAATGGCCTTCCGCGCGGCCATGACGGGCCACCAGGTCTACTCGACGCTGCACACCAACTCGGCCATCGGCGCCATTCCGCGCCTGCTCGACATCGGCATCCTGCCCGACATCATGGCCGGCAACATCATCGGCATCGTCGCCCAGCGGCTGGTGCGGCGACTCTGCCCCCACTGCCGCAAGCCCTACACCGCACAGGGCAACGAACGTCGATTGCTCGGCGCGGACCAGCCGGAGCCGGCGCCGGTGCTTTACCGTCCGGGCGGCTGCGAATACTGCGATTTCCGGGGTTACCGTGGTCGGCTGGCGATCATGGAACTGATCCGCCTCGATGCCGATCTGGACGAGCTGATCGCCCGTCGCGCCACCGCCCGGGAAGTCCGCAACGCCGCATTGGCCAAGGGCTTCCGGCCCCTGGCGGAAGACGGCGTCAGGCGCGCGCTTGACGGCTCCACCTCGCTCGAAGAGGTCGGCCGCGTCATCGACCTGACCGAGAGAATGTAGTCGTGGCCCCCCACGCTCACATTTGTTCGCTGCCCCCCACCAGGGGGCGCATGCCCTCTTGTCCCACCGGGATTTCCTCCGGTCAGGGCGGCCCTGCGAGGGCATGATGTCCCTGTACTCGTACAAAGCCATGAACCCCCAGGGCCGCATCGTGCTCGGCCGCATGGACGCCATCAACGCCGTGGACCTGGAACTGCGCCTGAAGCGCATGGAACTGGATTTCATCAACGGCGATCCGGTCCGGCAGGGCGGGCTGATTCCCGGCGCGTCGATATCCCGCCGCGAACTGATCAACTTCTGCTTCCATCTCGAACAGTTGATTCGTGCCGGCGTGCCCATACTCGACGGCCTTACCGACCTGCGCGACAGCCTGGAGAACCCGCGCTTCCGCGAAGTCATCGCCGGCATGATCGAGAGCATCGACGGCGGCAAGACGCTGTCGCAGGCGATGATGGAGTATCCGAAAGTATTCGACGGCGTCTTCGCCAGCCTGGTACGCGCCGGCGAGAACTCCGGCAACCTGCCCGAAGTGCTGAAGAATCTGGTCGAATCGCTGAAGTGGCAGGACGAACTGACGTCGCAAACCAAGAAGCTCATCATGTACCCGGCTTTCATGGGCACGGTGGTCATCGGCGTCGTGCTGTTCATGATGATCTACCTGGTGCCCAAGATGGTCAGCTTCATCACCAGCATGGGCCAGCAGTTGCCCCTGCACACCAGGATCCTGATCGCGACATCCAACATCTTCGTTCACTACTGGTACCTGGTGATCGGCGCGCCGATTCTCGTCACAGTCGGCCTGGCCATCCTGCTGCGCACCAATGCCGACGCCCGTTACCGATTCGACGAATTCAAGCTGCGCCTGCCGCTGGTCGGCACCATCCTGCGCAAGATCATCCTGTCGCGCTTCGCCGGCGTGTTCGCCATGATGTACGGCTCCGGCATTTCCGTTCTCGATTCGCTGCGCGCCACCGAGGGCGTGGTCGGCAACCGGGTCATCCGGCGCGGCCTCCGGCGCGTCGGCGAGATGATCGCCGAGGGCCAGAGCATCACCGTGGCCTTCCAGAACGTCGGCCTGTTCCCGCCGCTGGTGGTACGCATGCTGCGCGTCGGCGAGAACACCGGCGGCCTCGACACCGCCCTGATCAACGTCAGCTATTTCTACGGCCGCGACGTCAAGGAATCCATCGGACGCGTCCAGGCGATGATCGAACCGGTGATGACCATCGCGGTCGGCCTGATCCTGGGCTGGGTCATGCTCTCCGTGCTCGGCCCGATTTACGACGCCATCACCAAGTTGAAGATGTAGACGCCCATGCCCGCTCGCCGCCTGCTGCTTCTCGACGCCACCCGCCTGACCGCCTACCAATGGCACCTGGGCAGCACGCAGCACGAAGCCGACTTCCCGCCCGACGAGACCGGTCTGGCGGCATTCGGCGAATACCTGCAGGGCCACCGTTCCAGCCTCTTCTACCTGCTCGCCGACGTCGCCGAGGAAGGCTTCCAGATCGAGGAGGTCCCCTACGTTCATGGCCGCGACCGCGACAGCCTGATCAAACGCAAACTCGCTCAGTACTACTACGGCACGCCCCTGGCGACCGCGGTTTCCCTCGGTCGCAGCAGCGAAGGTCGCCGCGACGAAAGAATACTTTTCTCCGGACTCAGCGGCTATTCGCAATTCGAGCCCTGGCTGCTGACCATGCGCGAGGTCGAAACGCAATTGGTCGGCGTCTATGCCATGCCGATGGCGGTGGCCGATGCCGTCGCCCGCCAGGTCCGCGACGTCGGCCAGGCACTGGTCGTTTCCGTCACCCGCGCCGGCCTGCGGCAAACCTTTTTCGATCGCGGCCAGTTGCGCTTCTCGCGCTTGAGCCAGATTGCCTCGAACTCGATCGATGAAGTGTCCGTCACCTGTGCCACCGAGTCCGAAAAGACAGTCCAGTACCTCGCCGGCCAGCGCATGATTGCCCGCGACGCGCCGCTGCCGACCCTGATACTCGCGCATCCGTCGGATTTCGCCGCCATCGGCAACCGCTGCCGGAACACCGAGAAATCGAATTTCCAGTTCCTCGATCTGGTCGCGCTGAGCAAGCAGCACGGACTCACCAGGCCGCCTGCCGATTCCCATGCCGAGGAACTCCTCCTGCACACGCTGGTTCGTCAGACGCCGCGCCAGCAGTTCGCACCGCCCGAGGACCGCCATTTCTACCGACTCTGGCAAGTACGCTTCGGACTGCGCGCCGCAGGCCTCGGCATTCTCGCCCTCTGTCTGCTGGCGACGATGAACGAGGCGCTCAAGGTCTACAATCTCTCGGAGCGCCAAAGCATCCTCAAGGCCCAGATCGAGATCGGCAACCGGCGTTACGACAGCATCCTGCAGACGCTGCCGAAAATCCCGATCAGCACGGAGAACCTCCGGGCCGTGACCGACCGCAGCGACCTGCTGGCACGACGCAGCCCGGGCTTGGAACCTGCGCTACAGCAACTGAGCCGCGGCCTCGCCCGTGTGCCCAAGGTCGAATTGACTCAACTCGAATGGCAGCTCGCCAACCGCGCCGATGCGGGCAGAGGCGCGAAGGAGACCCAGGCCGACAAGAGCAGCGGCGACGGCAGCTACGTGCTGCTTGACGTCCAGGCCCAGCTTCCCCTCGCCATGGTCAGCGACCATCGGGCCCAGATCGACACGGTCAACAGCCTGATCGAGGCGCTGAAGACCGATCGCGTCGAGGCTCGCGTCGTGACCCTTCCTTTCGAGACCGAATCCGGCAAACTGCTCAAGAGCGGCGCCGAGTCCGCGACCCAGATCGAGCCGCCGAAATTCGCCTTCCGGATGGTGCAGAAGCTATGAACCCGAAGAAGGCATTTGCACCGCTAAGGACGCCAAGGAAGACAAGTGCTTTGATTTTCGGGGCGGAGGGCCATGCGGGCGATTCGTGCTTCGTCTCTACACTGCCTTCCTTTGCGTCCTTGGCGTCCTTTGCGGTAAATGAACTGAGGTTCTGGGGATGAACTTCGCCGCCAAGGATTTCCTCCGATTGCGCTGGAGCCTGGTGTTCCTGGTCGCCATGATCGTCGGCGGCGCCGCGCTGGTCTACTCCATGCGGCAAATCGTCGAAGAAGCCGAAATCTCCGAACGCGGACTCTCCAGGCAGGTCACCGACATTCACGGCCGGGTCTTCCGCGCCCACGAAGAAGAACAGGACATGCGCGGAAGAATCCGGCGCTTCCAGGAACTGATGGAAAAAGGCATCATCGGCCAGGAAGAACGCCTCAACTGGGTGGAACAGATCGCCCGCATCAAGGCCGCCCGGCGCCTGCTCGACGTGCAGTACGAGATCCAGCCGCAAGGCGCTATCAGCCCCGCCGCCCTGCCCGGCGGAGCTGCGGCCGGCCCTTATGAAGTCATGGCCAGCACCATGAAACTGCACATGCAGTTGTTGCACGAGGACGACCTGATCGGTTTCATCGCCGACCTGCGCCAGGTGGTGCACGCAGATCTGCTGGTTCGCGAGTGCCGGGTCGATCGCAACCCCGGCACTGGCAACCAGGGAGCGGTTCAGGCACAACTGCAAGCCGACTGCACGATCGACTGGGTCACGCTGCGGGAGAAGAAACCATGAGGCGTAGCGCACTCCTGCTCGCCGCCATCGCAGCCCTCGTCGCAACCGGGTTCGCCTGCGCCGAACCGCTGGGCAAGCTTTTCTTCACGCCGGAACGCCGCGCCGCGCTGGAAAGGCAGCGCCAGCTCAACATCCAGGAAACGCGCACCCTCGAAGGCTCGAGCGTCAGCCTCGACGGCATCGTCACCCGATCGAGCGGCCGGACCACCGTCTGGGTCAACCAAAGGCCGCAGAACGAGGACGCCTCCGGCACCGGCGTCACCGCGGCCGTCTCGCCCAGGAACCCCGCCCAGGCCGTCGTGACGCCGGGCGAGGAACCCCCGGCATCGCTCAAGGTCGGCGAGTCGATCAACCGGGCGACGCGGGAAAAGGCCAACGCACTTGGCGGTGGCCGGGTCACCGTTCGCAAGACCAACGGTCAGTAGCGACAGGCAATGGATAGGCAGTCTGTTCCCCCTATTTCATCCCTACCGTACTGTAGTGTAGATTTGCTACCTGATCGTTGCCAAATCACGAGAAAGCCATGAACGAAGCACGCCGGATTACCCTTGAACCCGGGAAACGCGGTGGGCGCCCCTGCATCCGGGGCTTGCGCATCGCCGTCTACGATGTCCTGGCCATGCTTGCGGATGGCATGTCAGAGGCGGAGATTCTGGAGGACTTCCCCGAACTGGAAACGGCGGACATCCGTGCTTGTCTCGCCTATGCAGCGAGTCGGGAGCACAATGCGGTAACGCTCGCCAGCTGATGAAACTGCTTCTCGACGAAAACCTGTCTCGTCGAATTGTTCCGTTCTTGCAGGACCCGTATCCCGGCAGCACTCAAGTCGCCTTGGTTGGGTTAGAGCGGGCTGACGACCGCACCATTTGGAATTACGCGAAGGACAATGGGTACGTCATCGTCAGCCGAGATGCCGATTTCGAGGAGTTGTCGATGTTTCTCGGCCAACCACCACAAGTTATTTGGCTTCGTGTGTCCAACCAATCAAAAGCGGCAATTCTGAATCTTCTTGTTGCCAACCAGGATGCGATTACGAGCGCGCTTCAGGATGAACATCTTGCCTGCATCGAACTGGCATAATCTGATCGACTGCGGATTGACAGACCGGATCTCCATTGCGCCACCGGTCTGCCTGGCGGCTGTCAGGTCAGTCAAGCTCGCAACGCAGGAAGGAGCCTGGCGGCGTGATCGCGGCGCGGTCGTCGTCAAGCGGCCGGTGGCTGGCAAGTAGGAAGGGGCGCAACGTGCGGGTCACGACCGGAGCCAGGTTGCCACATGCCCTCCCGCAGCGCGGCTTTGCCCTGATCGCCCTGCTGGCGGTATTGGCCACCGGCATGTTGTATTTCCTCGTGGGGCAGTTGGATGCGGGCGCGATGCAGCGCAGACAGGACGAGGCGACCACGCGGGCGCTGGCCCAAGCGAAAGAAGCGCTCATAGCCTACGCGGTTAGCGTGAACCTGAACGGCGGCGACGATCGTCCCGGCGACCTTCCTTGTCCCGACCTTGACGACAACGGCATAGCCGAAAGCAAAGAAGCTCCCCCGAAGTTCTGCGGCGACAAGGTCGGCAGCAATCCCCAGAAACGACTCGGCCGTCTGCCATGGCACACGCTCGGTTTGCCCGACCTTCGTGATGGCAGCGGCGAACGGCTGTGGTATGCGGTGTCAAACAACTTCAAGGAGAAATCGCGGACAGATTTCCTAAACAGCGACACGTTGGGCACGATTACCGTGCGCGACAACACTGGCAATCTCATCCATGACGGCAGCGGCACAACTGGCGTGGTTGCCGTAATCATCGCCCCGGGACCACCGATAACCCGACAGGATGGCCTGCAGCAGGATCGTTCAGGTACCACAATCAATAATCCAAGACATTACTTGGACAACATCGCCGCCGAAGACAACGCGGACTTCGACGAAGTGGTCAACAAGACCAACGGCTTCTTCTCTGGACCAGTGCGGAACACAAACGGAGAGATCGTTGCCAACGACCGGCTGATCGTGATTACGCGCGACGAGATCATGGCCGCAGTCGAGAAACGTGTCGCCGCCGAGGTAACCCACTGCTTGGAGGACTACGCCGCACAGCCCCAAAACAACGGCCACCTACCGTGGCCAGCGAGCTTAGCCAATTCGGCCGGCGGAAACTACGCTGGAGTAAGCGGCTCCCTGTTCGGGAGGTTGCCCGACTCCTTCGCAGATACTGTCACCGATAGCACCTGTCCACCGCCCCCCCCGCCGGCGCTACCCCCAATGCTGTCCAACTGGACCGGGACCTGCATGATCAATAGTGGGAATCTCTGGTTTAACAATTGGAGGGAAGTTGTTTTTTTTGCCATCGCCAACGGATTTAAGCCTGCCTGCCCGTCCGTTGCAGCCGCATGTGGTGCCTGCATTACGGTCAACCGAACAGGCTTGGCACTGACCAATCGCAGTTTGGTCGTCCTCGTGGCGGGCCGGGCTTTGCCCGGACTGACACGTACAACCGTCGCGGAAAAAGGCAACGTGGCGAACTACTTGGAACTTGAAAACTCGACGCCTGGGGACAGCATATTTGAGATGGGCACAACGACAAGTACCTTCAATGATCGCCTAAGATACTCCCCCCAATAGAGGCTGAAACATGCGCCCCTCGCAGAATGGCTTTACGCTTACAGACCTTGCCGTAGTCCTGGTCATCGTTACCCTGTTGATCGGTGGCATGCTTGGTACCGGAACTGGAAGGACCAGTTCGGACTACCAGACGGGAATGCCGTCACCCACCTTCAACGACCTGTTGTACTGTATCGACACGGGCCTCAATGTCGTCGCCTGTCCATAGTGGGAATGGCAGCACGCTCATTCGACATCGAACCTGAGATACATGTGAAATCAACGCATAGTCCAACTGGAGCACGTCATGTACGCAGAACGCGTCATTCTCGAAACAGACAAGTCCGGCAAGGTGACCGGCCTCCCGGACTTGCCACCCAATAGTCGCGTGGAGGCGATCTTCCTCGTGTTGCCATCGGGTTCGGGCGAAACGCACGGGATCCGTCGCCCCCATCCGGATATCGCCGGAAAGACCACCATTGTCGGCGATGTAATATCGAGCGCTCCCGGGACGGACTGGGATCTGCCATCTTGATTGTTCTTGACACGCACATCTGGCTCTGGTGGGTCAATCAGGACACATCCCGCCTGAAGCCGGCCTGGCTCGACCATATCGAAGGAAGCGACCCGGTTGGCGTCTCTGCCATCAGTTGCTTCGAGGTAGCATGGCTTCAACGTCGTGGCCGCATCACTCTGCCCTGTCCGCAAGCGGAATGGTTCGCCAAGGCCCTTGACGGTTCCGGTGTTTCGTTGCTGCCGATCACACCGATGGTCGCAACTCTCGCGGTCGGCCTGATGGAACACCATAGCGATCCACAAGACCGGATCATCATCGCGACGGCCATTGCGAACAGCGGCACGTTGATCTCGGCCGACACGAAGTTCCCTCTCTATGACGAATTGAAAGGGCGGTTACTCGCGTGATCGGATGAAGACTCGTTATCGCCTCAGCGTGCCCGATGCGGGCGGCGCGCCGGCTCGATATCAAGCCGGCTTTACCTTGACCGAACTCGCGGTTGTGCTCATCATCGTCGCCCTGCTGATCGGTGGTCTGCTGATGCCGCTCAGCGAACAGGACAATCAGCGCCGGACCAGCGAAACGCGGAAGACCTTGGCCGACATCAATGACGCGCTGCTCGGTTTTGCTGCCGCCAATGGTCGGCTGCCATGTCCCGCGGCACCGGCGGCAACCGGAGTGGAAGCACCTCTCGGCGGGGGAGTTTGCACAAATCCCTATGACGGCCTCGTTCCCGGCGTAACGTTGGGCCTGGGCTCACTTCACGGCGATGGTTACGTCCTCGATGCCTGGGGAAATCCGATACATCTTGCAGTCAGCCGCGACCCCAGCGACGGAAGCGCAACCCCCCCCTTCTGGAACAACAGCTTCACGACGACACCGACCGCCGCAGCGGGCATTGCCGGAATCGGCATGTCGAACCTTCACCCCGACCTCCAGGTATGTAGCGGCGGCGCTCCCAGTGCCTCGGTTCAATGCACGGGTAACGCCTTGGCCACCAATGCGGTCGCCGTAATCTACTCGTTAGGCAGGAATGGAACGATAGGTGGAACGGGCACGGATGAACAACAAAACCCAAACCCCCACGTCGCCGCCCCTGCCGACCGCCTGTTCGTAAGCCGCGAAGCAGCCGATGCCGGCTCCGCCAATGGGGAGTTCGACGACATCGTGATCTGGCTCTCCCCAAACATCCTCTACAACAAGATGATCGCAGCCGGCCGCCTGCCTTGACCCCATCAGGGCTTCCTGCCACACTTTGGCGCATGCGGTTGCGCTATTTGCGCGGCCGCTGCCGTCAATGAGGCCACCTGCCATAACAGAACGAGAAAGCTTCCTCGATCGCCTGCGCAATGCCGGCGTCGAAGCGGGCGACGACGACGAGCAGCGGCTCAACAAGTCGCTGCTGATGTTCGCCACCGGCCTGGTCAGCCTGGCCTCGATGCTCTGGGTGGCCATCTACTGGCTGCTGGGCCAGAACATCTCGAGCACCGCGCCGATGGCCTTCCAGTTGCTGCTGGTCGGCAACATGCTGTTGTATTCATCCACGCGCAACTTCAATTTCTTCCGCGTCAGCCAGCTCGGCCTGTTCCTGTTCGGCCCCTTCGCCATGCAGTGGGGTTTCGGCAATTTCATCGACTCCAGCGGCGTCATCCTCTGGGGATTGCTGGCGCCGGTGGGCGCCATCCTGTTCTTCGGCGTCCGCGAGTCGATGGCCTGGTTCTTCGCCTGGATGTTCATGACCGCCATGTCCGGCTTCTTCGACTTCTATCTGACCGATCCCCACCTGAAATCGCCCTTCGCCGTGCCGATCCGCACGGCGGTGGTGTTCTTCGCCCTCAACTTCGTCGGCGTGGCGAGCATCATCTACACCCTGCTGCGCTACTCGATCCAGGAAAAGCAGAAGATGAAGGCGAGGCTGGAGGAAGCCCACGGCCTGCTCAAGGCCGAGCAGGCGCGCTCGGAGCGGCTGCTGCTCAATATCCTGCCCGGTCCCGTCGCCGAGCGTCTGAAGGCCTTGGAGCATCCAATCGCCGACGGCTTCGCCGACGTCACGGTGATGTTCGCCGATATCGTCAATTTCACCCATGTGGCGGCACATATGTCGCCGAACCAGGTGTTCTCGATGCTCAACCGGATCTTCTCGGCCTTCGACGAACTGGCCGAGCAGTTCGGTCTCGAGAAGATCAAGACCATCGGCGACGCCTACATGATCGCCGGCGGGCTCAATGAGCAGAACGCGGAATACAGCGAGGCGATCGCCGACATGGCGATTGCCATGCGCGACTTGCTCCGGCGCGACTTCGCGGTCAATGATGCGCACCTGGAGATTCGCATCGGTATCGGCACCGGGCCCGTGGTCGCCGGCGTCGTCGGCAAGAAGAAGTTCATCTACGACCTCTGGGGCGACACGGTCAATATCGCCAGCCGCATCACGTCCGAAGGCGTGCCGGGCATGATCCAGTGCGACGCCGCCACCTTCCGCCGGCTGAGCAGCGGCTTCGAGTTCCATGAGCCGCAAACCGTGTACCTGAAGGGCAAGGGCAATATGACGGTCTATCGGCTGATCGGCCGCAAGTCCGAAATTCCGGTCACGCGGTCGCCGGCGCCAATCGGAAGCTGACCCGCCCCGGCTCGTTCGACGTCAGTGCCAGTTCATAGCCGGCCAGCCGGGCCAGCCGGGCCGACTGGTAGAGGCCGATGCCCAACCCGCTTTCCGAATGTACCGGGCCACGCAACAGGTCTGCGGCCAGGCTTGCCGGGATCGCATTGCCGGCATCGCGCACTTCCAGCTCCATCCCGCGACCAGCCGAACGCAGGATGACCTGGATCGGCAAGCCGGCAGTGGTCGTCGACTTGGCCAAGGCATTGGCGAGCAGGTTTTCGGTAACGTGGTTGAACAATGCCGATGGAACCGTCGCTCGTTCAGGCGGACAGCCCTCGGTGACGAAATCGACGACGACGGAGGCAAAGCGTCGCCGCAGATCCTCCCACCAGATCCCGACAGGAACCTGCTCGCTGTCCTCCAGATGCGGCACCCGAAGCTTGTCCAGCGTTTGCTCCAGACGGGCCGTGATCGCCGGCAGTTGACGGCGCAGCAGGGCGGCAAATTCGGGTGAAACCTCGCCCTCTTCCTTCTCTGCGGCGGTGCATAGGGTGCGCAGCACCTGCAGGAGATTCTTGGTGTCGTGGGTCAGGCGGGCGCCGGTTTCATGAATGGCCTGGACATAGCTCAGCCGCTCCAGTTGGCGGGAGCGTTGCTTGTCGGCATGAAATTCGGCGATCAATTGCGCCAGCAGGTTGAAATGCCAGATCAGCGCAGGATTCATCCGATAGCGGGTGAAGATCGCCAATTCCAGGTTGTCGAAGCGAAACTCGCTGCTGCGGCCGACCAGATTACCCGCGCTGCCGGATGCGGACTGCGTCGCCCAGGAAACGCCCGTTACCCAGGAAAGACGTCGCACCATCTCCCCGCAGGAGTCGGCCACGAAGGTTTCCGGGTCTTCCTGCCCGTGGGCCAGGTCGGCGAGGGTATGCAGCCATTGTTCCATCGGCAAGCCGATGGAAAGCAGATAGCGCGAGAGTATCGTGCTGACTCCGGCCATGCTGCCGTGGGGATGCCACACCCAACCCAGCATCAACAGCACCGCACCGATCACCAGGAGGATCTCGATCAGCGCCTCGACGTAGGAATTGCGCAGCAGCAGCATGAGCGACAGGCTGCCCAGAACAAGCACGCCGAGCAGCAACACCATGAGGACGCTGTAAATGAAATCGATGACTTCAGGCTGGCTGTCCGCCTCCTGCTTTTCCGGGATAAACAGCATCACCGGAAACACGAACGGCAACACCCACTGGCCGAGGAGTGTTGCCACGGTCCTGGGATTGATCTGACTGGGAACCGCCGCCGGCAGCGCCAGGAACAACAGCACCGCGACCAGGTAGGCGAGCGCAAGCAGGTAGAAGTACTTTGCGCCGCGCGCCTCGAACAACAGCACCTTGCCGCCGACAATGCCGCCGAGGAGCGTGATCCATACCACCATCATCCAGTCGTTCAGCCATAGCGTGACGATGGCCACCAGCACCGCGAGCGAAGCCAGCGCCATGGCCGACAGGCGCTGATCCGATCGAACGAACGGTTGCCACAGTATGAAGAGGCCCAGGTGGGCCACGAACAAGGTTCGCGCCAGCGGATTGCCCGGGCCAAGAATGACCACCACATGCAGCAACAGCAGCAGCGCGACGAACAGCGTCGAGCGCAAGCCAGCCATGCGGCTGGCGATGCGGATCAGGAGTGGCGACAGTGTCATCGGGCTGGCCTTCTTTCAGGACATTGTAATCGCCGGCAGATGCCCGCAGTCGAAACATAGACAGGTATGTCCGGATTCTGACGCAAATTGCCCGATTCCGCAGCCGATTTGGCGCTTTTGGCCATGGCACATTTATTGCGGCAATTCTGCCTGCATTGCAGTCCTATTACTCAAGTTATACGGAGTCCGTCATGCGGAAACAGCAGTCCGGTTTCACCCTGGTCGAAATCGCCATCGTGCTGGTCATCATCGGCCTGCTGCTCGGCGGCGTCTTGAAGGGGCAGGAACTGATCAACAGCGCCAAGGTCAAGGACCTGGCCAACGATTTCCGCACGATTCCCACCTTCATCTATGCGTACCAGGACAAGTATCGGCGCTTGCCCGGGGATGACCCCGCCGCGGATACCCATGTGGGTGCGGCCGCTGGCACCAATGGAAACGGCGATGGTCAGATCACCGGCAATTGGAACGATGCGCCAGCCGGAGGTGCCTGCGCCTCCGAAGCCTGCAATTTCTGGCTCCATGTGCGCTTGGCCAACGTCGCGGCCGGATCAACCAATCAAGCTGCCGCAGACTACCAACCACTGAACGCCGAAGGCGCTCCGGTCGGCATCACCAGCGTTCCGCCGGTGCCGGGCTGGGCCGGCAACTTCTTTGTGTGCACGGCAGGCATTCAGGGGCGCTTTGCCCGGCAGATCGATACGACAGTGGACGATGGGGTTACCAACACGGGAACGGTGCGGGTGATATGCCAGGGCACATGCGCCAACGCCGCTGCATTTCCTGCTGCCCTAACGCCTGCCAACGATGCAGCGCTCTATACTGTCTGCTCGTCGTTCTGACTCGTAAGGGCTGCCAGTTGCTGCCAAAGCCCGCTTCGGCGGGCTTCGTCGTTTACCGCCCCTGCAACAACCTCGCCTCACCCGCCGCCACGGCCGTGGCCGTGCCCAGCAGGACAACGACATCGCCGGTCTCCAGCCGCACGGTAGCGTCCGGTTCGAGGCCGCGCATGCCGTGCCGGCGCAGCGCCGAGACCGACGCGCCGACGTCGGCCAGTTCAATCTCTTCGAGCCTGCGGCCGATGCCGAAACTGCCGTCGGCCAGTACCACCGAATGCAGCCGCGGTAGATCGGCCTCCGCCAGCCGATCGCCGACGTCCGTGGCGCCGTGGAAGAAACCGCGCAACAACCCGTAATGCTGCTCGCGCAATTCCCGCAGCCGCTTGATTACGCGGTGCAGCGGCACGCCGACGAAGGCCAGCGCATGCGTGGCCAGCATCACCGACGATTCCAGGGCCTCGGGCACGACCTCCGCGGCGCCGGCGGCAAAGAGCTGTTCGGCGGCATCATCCTCGCGCGCCCTCACCACCACCGGAACTCCCGCCGCCAGTTCGCGCACTCTGTGCAAAGTGCGCAGCGTGTCGGCACGAGCCGAAAAGGTGACGATGACGACGCTGGCGCGGGAAAGGCCGGCCGCCAGCAGCGCTTCGCGCCTGGTCGCATCGCCGTAGACGACCGATTCGCCGGCATTGGCCGCCTCGCTGACGCGCTCCGGGTCAAGGTCGAGGGCGATGTAGGTGACGCCCTCCTGTTCCAGGAAGCGCGCCAGGTACTGGCCGGTCCGTCCGTAGCCGCAAAGGATGGCGTGTTTCTCCGTGCCCATCGAACGTGCCGCGATCTGCGTCAGTTGCATCGAGCGCTGCAGCCACTCGGACGCCACCAGGCGCAGGACGATAGGCTCGGAGAAATGGACGATCAGCGGCGCCAGCATCAGCGACAGCACGAGCGCGGCCAGCACCGGTTGCAGCGGGCCGCCGGCCAGCAGACCGACATTCTCGCCGCGTGCCAGCAGCACGAAGCCGAACTCGCCGCCGGTGCACAGCCAGAGGCCGGCGCGCAGCGCGGTGCCTGGCGTCGACCCGAACAGCCTGGACAGTGCCCAGGCCACGCCGAGCTTGCCGACCAGCAGCGCCGCCAGCACGCCAAGCACGCGCGGCCATTCGGCCAGGATTGCGCCCAGGTCGAGCATCATGCCGATGGAAATGAAGAACAGTCCCAACAGCACATCGCGGAAGGGCTTGATGTCCTCTTCGACCGTGTAGCGGTACTCGGTTTCGGAGATCAGCATGCCGGCAAGGAAGGCACCGAGCGCCAGCGAAAGGCCCGCCCATTCGGTCAGCCAGGCAAGGCCGAGGGTGATCAACAGTACGTTGAGCATGAACAGCTCGGCGGACTTGCGCCGCGCGACCAGCGTGAACCAGGCGCGCATCGGCTTCTGGCCGAAAAACAGGATCAGCGTCAGCAGCACGGCCGCCTTCAGGCTCGCGTAACCCAGCGCTTCGGCCATTTCTTCCATCGGTTGCGCCAGCGCGGGAACAATGACCAGCAAGGGCACCACGGCGAGGTCCTGGAACAGGAGCACACCCATCACCTCGCGGCCGTGACTCGAGTCGAGTTCGCGCCTGTCGGCGAGCAGTTTCGAGAGTATCGCGGTCGACGACATCGCCAGCGCGCCGCCCAGCCCGATGCCCACCAGCCACGGCACGCCGACCGATAGCTTCGACAAAACCGCGACCGCGATGGCCGTCAGCACCACCTGCGCAAAGCCCAGGCCGAACACGATGCGCTTCATTGCGAACAGACGCGGCAGCGAGAATTCGAGGCCGATGGAAAACATCAGGAACACGACGCCGAATTCGGCCAGCTGGCTCGCACCTTCGGCGTCAGGCAGCAGGTCGAGCGCATGCGGGCCGACGGCCACGCCCACCAGCAGGTAGCCGAACACCGCCGGCAGATTGAGAAATCGGCAAGCGGTCACCACCAGCACCGAAGCGCCGAGCAGCAGCAGGACGAGTTGCAGGGTACTCACGGTAGCGGGGAGTCGGGCTTGGCCGGTTGGTATAATCAAGGTCAATCATAATGCCTCTGTCGACCATGACCCAAGATCCGGATTCCCAACGCGCCGTCGAGATGGGACAGCGTGTGCTGCGCATCGAGGCCGACGCGGTCAGCGCGCTGGCCGAGCGCATTGGTCCGGAGTTTCGCCAGGCGGTCGATCTGATCCTCGCCTGTACCGGGCGGGTGATCGTCAGCGGCATCGGCAAGTCGGGCCATGTCGCGCGCAAGATCGCCGCCACCATGGCCAGCACCGGCACACCCGCCTACTTCGTCCATGCCGCCGAGGCGGTGCACGGCGACCTCGGCATGATCGCGCGCGACGATGTGTTGATCGCCATTTCCAATTCCGGCGAGAACGACGAGTTGCTGACCGTGGTGCCGCTGGTGAAGCGCCAGGGCGGCCGCCTGATCGCCATCACCGGCAAGGCCGGCTCGCCCCTGGCGCGCGATGCCGACGTACATCTCGATGCCGGCGTGCGCGAAGAAGCTTGCCCGCTCAACCTGGCGCCGACGGCGAGCACGACGGCGGCGCTGGCACTCGGCGACGCTCTGGCGGTTGCGCTGCTCGACGCCCGCGGCTTCTCGGCCTCCGATTTCGCCCGTTCCCATCCGGGCGGATCGCTCGGCAGGCGGCTGCTGACACATGTCCGCGATGTCATGCGGCCGGCCGACCAGGTTCCCTCGGTGCAGGAAGCGACGCCGGTCCCCGAGGCCTTGCGCGCCATCTCGCGCGGCGGTCTCGGCATGACGGCGGTATGCGATGCCGACGGCCGCGTCACCGCCATCTTCACCGACGGCGACCTGCGCCGGGCGATGGAGAGTCACGGCGATCTGCGCTCGACGCCGGTCGGCACCGTGGCCACTCACGAGCCGCACACCATCGACCCGGATCGCCTGGCGATCGAAGCCGTGGAAATGATGGAGCGGCTCAAGATCAACCAGTTGCTGGTGCTGGACAAGCTGGGCAAGCTCGCCGGCGCACTCAACATGCACGACCTGTTCCGGGCCAAGGTGGTATGAGCTGCGCTGAGGAGAAGGCACGGGCGGTACGGTTGATGGGCTTCGACATTGACGGCGTCATGACCGACGGCCGCCTGTACTTCAGCCCCGCCGGCGACGAGTTGAAGGCCTTCTTCACCCGCGACGGCCTCGGCCTGAAGATGCTGGCCGGCTCGGGCGTCAAGCTGGCGATCATCACCGGCCGCGATTCGCCCATCGTCGCGCGCCGGGCGGAGAACCTGGGGATCACCCTGGTATTGCAGGGTGTCGAGGACAAGCGCGCCGCCATGGCCGGCCTGCTGGCGCAACAGGGGCTGACCTTCGCCGAAGCGGGCTACATGGGCGACGACGTGGTGGATCTTGCGGTCATCAGCGCCTGCGGTTTTTCCGCGACGGTTCCCGACGGTCACCCGCTGGTCAGGCGGCAGGCCGATTTCGTGGCGACGGCCGCGGCTGGCGCAGGTGCGGTGCGCGAAGTCTGCGAACTGATCCTGTCCGCCCAGGGCAACTGGCAGAAGGCGCTTTCGGCCCTGCAAGGCTCACCGCCGAATCCTGCCGAGGCGACAGGGCAGTTCGCGTGAAGCACGTCGGCGCCTCCCTGTTCCCCCTGCTGGTCGTCGCCTTGCTGGCCGCTTTGACCCTTTGGCTGGATCGCGCCACCCAGACCGACGATGCCGGCCGTCGTGCCAACGGCCGCCATGACGCAGACTTCTTCGTCGAGCATTTCACGGTGCGGCGCTTCGCCGCCGATGGTTCTCTCCAGCACACGGTCACCGCGGAAAAGATGCTTCATTTCCCCGACGACGACAGCACCACGGTCACAGCACCGCGCTTGGTCTACTATTCGAGCCGACAAACCGTGGTCACGGCGCGGACGGCCTGGCTCGACAAGGAGGGCAAGCACGTTCGCCTGAACGACGACGTGCGCATCGTTCGCGCCGGCAGCGCCGATACTCCGGAGACCATCATCACGACAAGCATTCTGTTCGTGACGCCGGATGACGAATATGCCTACACGCACGCACCGGTGACCATCACGCAGGGCAAGAGCGTCGTCAACGGCATCGGGCTCGAGGCCAACAACAAGACCGAGGTCGCAGTGCTTTCGGGCCCGGTACAGGGCACCATCCATGGGAACGAAACGAAATGAACGCACACACCCGACTGTCCCGCGCAGGTATCCTGATTACGCTGTTCGCGGCGGCGTTCGTCGCGCCTGCCATGGCAGAACGCGCAGACCGTGACAAGCCCGTCAACCTTGAAGCCGATCGGATCACGGTCGACGAGGCGAAGAAGATCCAGATCTTCGAGGGCAACGTCCAGATGGTCCGGGGCACGATAATCATCCGGACGACAAGACTGGTGGTCACGCAGGACGCCGAAGGTTTCCAGAAGGGCATCGCGTACGGCGGCGCCGGCGGACTGGCCCGATTCCGGCAGAAGCGCGAGGGCAAGGACGAATATGTCGATGGCGAAGCCGAGCGGATCGAATACGACGGCAAGTCCGACAAGGCGGAGTTGTTCGTCCGCGCCCATGTCACCAGCGGTCTCGACGAAGTTCGCGGCCCCTATATCTCCTATGACGGCATGACCGAGAACTACATCGTGACCGGATCGGCGGGAACGCCGGCGGGTCGCCCGGAGCGCGTTCACGCGGTCATCCAGGCCAAGAACAAGGATGCGGCGAAAGCGGCCCCGTCCTCACCCGCGCGCAATGACGCGCCGCTCAAGCCCGCCGCGGACATTACCGAGCCCCGCTAGCCGGCAGCCGGGGATTCGCCTTGCGCGTTGCAGCAACAAGCGCGAACCTGACGTAACGCCAAGCTCACAGGCCTTTGTTTCTTATAACCAAAGTCAGGCAGAAGAAAAATTGGTGCATTGCACCAACAAACTGTTGACTTCGGTCCGTCCGTCCCTATAATTCGAGTTGTGATGCAGTGCAACATAGCGCTTCCGGGCTGGTGGGAAGCGCAGTGAAGGTTCCCCCGACCGTCGTCCCATACAGGAGCAAGACTATGTACAACACCCCCGAACAACTCGCCTCGGCCAACAAGGCCAATGTCGAAAGCATCCTGACCCTGGCCAACACCACGTTTGCCAGCGCGGAGCGCCTCGCCGCCCTGAACCTCAACACCGCCCGCAACCTGCTCGAAGACGTCGTGGCCAACGCCAAGTCGTTGATGGGCGCCAAGGACGTGCAGGAATTCATGAATGTGCAAGCCTCGCTGGCCCAGCCGGCCGCGGAGAAGGCGATCGCCTATTCGCGCAGCATCTATGAAATCGCCACCCAGACCCAGGAAGAACTGTCCAAGGTCATCGAGGCCCAATTTGCCGAGATGAACAAGAACATCACTTCCGCCCTGGACAAGGCCGTGAAGAACGCCCCGGCCGGTTCCGACGTCGCTGTCGCCGCCGTCAAGTCCGCGATCGCCGCCGCCAACTCAGCCTACGACAGCATGTCCAAGGCCGCCAAGCAGGTTGCCGAGATCGCCGAAGCCAACGTGGCTGCCGCGACCAACGCCACCGTCAAGGCCGTCACCACCGCGCCAAAGGCCAAGAAGGCCGCCTGAGTCAGGCTCACCACCTCCTCCTCCCAGCCCCAACAGGCTGGAGTTCAAGCCCCGGCCACGCGCCGGGGCTTTTTTTATTTCCTGTCGAACGCGAGTCCGCGCTTCGTGACTTCGGCCTCGATCTCCGCCATCGCAGGTGGCACTTGCTCCGGCTGTCCGCGCACGCCGAGCTCGAGATGGCCGGGCATCGTATCCGTATGGACGGTAGGCAGGCTGAACACCTTCAGGCTCGGGTAGTCGCGCTCGATGCGGATCATCAGGTCGAGCAGCGTCCCCTCATGACCGTCCCGGATGGTGATCGCGGCTTCCGCTTCCCGGTCGGTCCGGAAGCGATCGCGGTAGTAGGTGTCGAGCACCCACTCGACCATCGGCCATGCCATCTCGGGAAATCCGGGCACGAAATGATGGTCGGCATAGGAGAAGCCCGGAATGCGGTTGAACGGGTTCGGGATGATGCGCGAACCTGCCGGATAAGTACCGAGTTCCAGCCGCGCCGGCGTCACTTCGTGGTTGATTTCGGCCATGCGGGCGCGGATCTCGGCTTCCGCCTCGGGATGCAGCGCCAGCGGCACCCCGGCCGCCGCGGCGGCCGCCTGGCGCGTATGGTCGTCGGGCGTGACGCCGATGCCGCCGAAGCTGAACACGACATCGCCCCCAGCCAACGTGCGGCGGATGTTCTCGATCAGTCGCGGCCGGTCGTCGCCCAGGTACAGCACCCAGTCGAGATGCAGGCCGCGCGTGGCGAGAAGTTCGCGCAGCTTGGCGAAATGCTTGTCCTCGAGCTTGCCGCGCATGATCTCGTCGCCGATGATGAATGCTCCGAAGCCCATGTTTCCTCCATTACGAGACGATGATACCTTCCCGGCTCCTGGTCTCCCTGAGCGCCGACAGGCCGACATGCACGAACAGCAGCGCGCCGAAGGCCGGGGCCATCACGTTCGCCAGCGGCACATGGGCGGCGACCGCGGACACAAACCCGGCGAGCCAGAAGTTGGAGCGCCTGCGCTTGATCAGCGACGACCGCTCGTCGCTCGTCGCGTGCTCGGCCAGCACATCGAAACGGAAGGTCCGCTGGTTGAGCCATGCGGCCCAGAGCAGCGGCAGCACCAGCAGCACCCCGGGGATGAGCAGCAGCGGCAGCGTGATCAGCCAGCCGACGACGAAGATCAGCCCGGCCACCACGGTATTGCCGAGGCTGCCCCAGAACGCGGCGGCGGCAGAACCGTAGCGCGTCAGCTCCGGATAATCGCGGGCGGCGACGATGGCCATCATGCGCGGCAGGCTGAACGTCGCCACCAGCAGCACGGTCGTCATGTAGATCAGCGGCGCGAAGACCAGCACCAGCACCGCATGCACGAGATACGGGCCCAGCCAGTCGAGCCACGACCATTCGGGCATGTTCGCCAGCAGCCACCGGCTCATCGGCATCCACGCCAGGACGGCAACGCCCGTCCAGGCGGACAAGGACAGCAGCGGCGGCCACAGCGCCTGCCAGAGAATGTCGCGCCGGGTCATGTCGCGCAGGGTTTTCAGTATCGCTTGCAGCAGCATCGTCTTCCTTTCAGGTATGGGGCCTGCCGTCCCACATCTTCTGCAACCGCTTCACCGAGACCGGCGACGGCGTCTTCAATTCCTGCGCGAACAAGGCCACGCGCAGCTCTTCGAGCAGCCAGCGGAACTCCTCGAGAAACGGATCGACCACGCCGACCTTCCGCATCGCCTGGTGCTCGCGCTCCCAGGGCTTCGCCAGGGCCTGCCATTCGGCCATCAACCGCGCGTCGCGAGCGGCATCGGTGCGCGCCTTGTCCAGCCGTAGCGCGGCAGCCTTGAGATAGCGCGGCAAATGTGCCAGCCGCTCATAGGCCAGAGCCGAGACGAAACGCTTGTGCACCAAAGCCGCCAATTGGGCCGCGATGTCGGTGCAGGTGACCGGGAACGCCTTCTGCGCTCCGGCGAGCTTCTTCTGCACGACGGCATACTCGGTCAGGATGGTCCCGGCCAGGCGCGCGATCTCCTGCACCACCAGCACCACCCGGCCCTTGGCCGCGGCGACGCGCGCATCGAAAGACGCGCCATCGGTCGGCAGCGGATCGGCGAGACAGGTGCGCTCTATCGTTGTCGCAATCAACTGCTCCTTCAACTCCTTCTCCGTGCCGAGCACCATGAACTGCAAACCCAGTTCGCGCGGCAGGTTCTTCTCGATGAACTTCAACTGCTCCTTCAATGCCAACGCGAACAGGCGCGACAAGCCCTTGCGATGGATTTCGGCTGCCTTCTCTTCGGTATCGAAGGCACGCAGGGCAACGCTCTCGCTTTCATCGACCAGCGCCGGGAAGCCGGCCACCATCTTGCCGCCCACTTTCACCTCCAGCAGTTCCGGCAGTTCGCCGAACGACCAGCCGGTGAGACCCGTCAGTTCCCCCTCGGCAGCCTCATGCCTGACTTCGGCGCGGGCGAAGGTCTGGGTGACGCGCTCGCCGTACTGACCGCGCAATTCGGCGAGATTGCGCGAGAACGCCAGTGTGCCGCCGTACTCGTCGAGCAGCCGAAAGTTCATCAGCAGATGTGGCCGCAGTTCGCCGGGCCGGAAGGCGTCGAGCGGCAGCTTCATTGCCAGCTTCTCCTCCACCGCCCGGGTCAGTGCGCGCACCAGCGGCTCGTCGCGGTCCGGCTCGCCGTCACAGAAACTCTCGCCAAATGCGTCGAGCGGCTGCAAACGATGGCGGTACTTCTGCGGCAGCGTCTTCAGGAGCGCCACCACCTTCTCCTTCAGCAGGCCCGGTACCAGCCAGTCGACGCGCTGCGCCGGCACCTGGTTCAAAGCCGCGAGCGGCAATGACAGCGTGATGCCGTCGTCCGCGGCGCCGGGGTCGTGCTTGTAGGCGAGCTTCCACTTCTGGTCGCGATACTCGAACTGCGGCGGAAAGGCATCGGTGGTGATGCCGGCCGCCTCGTGGCGCATCAGTTGTTCGCGCTCCAGATGGAGCAGCTTCGGTGCCGCGCGTTCGGCCTCGCGCCGCCAGTGGTCGAAGGCCGCCAGCGTCGTGATGCCCTCGGGGATCTTGGCATCGTAGAAGGCGTGGATCAACTCCTCGTCGACGAGCACATCGGGCCGGCGCGACTTGTGTTCCAGGTGTTCGATGTCGCGCGTGAGCTTGAGGTTGTGCTGAAGGAAGCGCCACTTCTTCAGCCAGTCCTCGCCGACCTCGCCGTGAACCAGAGCCGAGCGGATCAGGATCTCGCGCGCCAGCTTCGGGTCGATGGGCCCGTAGTGAACCTTCCGCTTTGGATGAAGAAGGAGTCCATGCAGCGTCACGCGCTCCCAGGCCACCACCTGGCCGCCGCCGGATGAAACACGCCGGGCCGCCCCAAGTGTTTCATCGCCCCCTGGGGGGAGGTCGCCGCTTCGCGGCGACTTCGGGGGGGGACCTTTTTCCCAGTGCGGCTCGAAGACATGGCTGCGGATCAGGTGTTTGCCGACCTCCTCCAGCCACTCGGGCTGGACATTGGCGATGCAGCGCGCGAACAGGCGTGAAGTCTCGACCAGTTCAGCCGCCACGATCCAGCGCCCGGCCTTCTTAACCAGCGCCGAGCCCGGATGGATGAAGAACTTGATGCCGCGCGCGCCAAGATAGTTGCGATCCTCCTCGTTTCTGAGGCCGATATGCCCCAGCAGCCCGGTCAGCAGCGCCTTGTGGATGGCATCGTAGTTCGCCGCGATCTGGTTCTCCTGCCACGAGTGCTCGGTACACAGCGTGTGCAGTTGGCCGTGGATGTCGCGCCACTCGCGCACTCGCAGCCAGGAGAGGAAGTTCTGCCGGCACCACTGGCGCTGCTTGTTGGTCGACTCGTGGCGCCAGACTTCGTCGGCGGCATTCCATAGCTTGAGCCAGGAGAGGAATTCCGACTTCTCGTCCTTCCACTTCGCGTGCGCCTGGTCGGCGCTGCCGGATGCTTCCTGCGGCCGATCGCGCGGATCCTGCACCGACAGCGCGGCGGCGATGACCAACATCTCCTTCAGGCAGTTCTGGTCACGCGCGGCGAGCATCATGCGGCCGATCTTGGGGTCGAGCGGGAGCTTGGCCAACTCATGGCCGACGGGGGTCAGTTCCTTGCTGGTCTCGTCGATGGCGCCGAGTTCCGCCAGCAACTGATAGCCGTCGGTGATCATGCGCGGTGCCGGCGCTTCCAGGAAGGGGAAGTCCTCGACCTCGCCCAAGTGCAGCGACTTCATGCGCAGGATGACGCCGGCAAGGCTCGAGCGCAGGATCTCGGGATCGGTGTAGGGCGCGCGCTTGTTGAAGTCCTCTTCCGAGTAGAGCCGGAAACAGATGCCCGCCGCCACACGTCCGCAACGGCCGGCGCGCTGCTTCGCCGCCGCCTGCGAGATGTTCTCCACCTGCAACTGCTCCACCTTGTTGCGATGACTGTAGCGCTTGACGCGGGCGAGACCGGTGTCGACCACGTAACGTATGCCGGGCACGGTCAGCGAAGTCTCGGCGACATTGGTCGCCAGCACGACGCGGCGGCCCTGGTGCGGCGCAAAGACCCGCGACTGTTCCTGCGCCGACTGGCGCGCGAACAGGGGCACGATCTCCAGCCCGGGCGGGTGGTGCTTTCTGAGGGCCTCGGTGGCTTCGCGTATCTCGCGTTCGCCGGGCAGGAATGCAAGAACGTCACCGGCGCCTTCGCGATGCGCTTCCGATACCGCATCCACGATGGCATCGTTGAGATCCCGGTCGCGATCCTCATCAAATGGGCGATATCGCGTCTCGATGGGAAACAGCCGTCCCGAGACCTCGATCACCGGAGCGCCGTCGAAATGCCGGGAGAAGCGCTCGGCATCGAGCGTCGCCGAGGTCACGATCACCTTCAGGTCCGGCCGCTTCGGCAACAACTGCCTCAGGTAGCCGAGCAGGAAATCGATGTTCAGGCTGCGCTCGTGCGCCTCGTCGATCAGCAGCGTGTCGTAGCGCTTCAGCAACGGATCGTTCTGCGTCTCCGCAAGCAGGATGCCGTCGGTCATCAGCTTGATGTAGCTGTCCGGCGAGGTCCGGTCGGTAAAGCGGATCTTGTAGCCGACGTAACGCCCCAGCTCCGACTTCAGTTCCTGGGCGATGCGTGTCGCCGTCGCCCGCGCCGCGATGCGCCGCGGCTGCGTGTGGCCGATCAGCCCGTCGATGCCGCGACCGAGTTCCAGGCAGATCTTGGGCAACTGCGTGGTCTTGCCGGAGCCGGTCTCGCCGCAGACGACGACGACCTGATTCCGGGCAATGGCCTGCGCGATCTCGTCGCGCCGCTGGTTGACCGGCAGGGCCTCGTCATAGGCGATCGCCGGCCGCCCGGCCAAGCGGGCGTTTCGACGCGCTTCCTTGTCCGCACTTGGCTCTCGATGCTGCGCTGCTCGGCTCATGGCCGCGCATTCTACGTAGCTTCGAGCTAGCACAGCGCCGGCGCAAAAAACTTGATCTCCCGCAACGCAGCAAGTAAGACATTCGATATACTGCTGCGCCAATAAGCTTGGGTAATCCGCCATCCCGGGCGCCATAAGGAGTGGAAATGTCGGCCGTTCCTGACCTCACAGAGGCCGCTGCCAGCGCCGCTGGTACCGGAGCCGTAGCCTATTCGGATGACCCCCGCGACGTCGGCTGGGTCGCCACCAACATCCCCTGCCAGAGCGCCTGTCCGGCCGGAACCAATGTGCCGGCCTACATCCGGGCCATCTCGCAGAACCGCCACGGCGAAGCCTACGAGATCAACCGCGAGGCCAACGTCCTGCCCGGCGTGCTCGGCCGTATCTGCTCGCGCCCGTGCGAGAAGGCCTGCCGGCACGGCTGGCCGGGCAACGGCGAGCCGGTCGCCATCTGCAACCTGAAACGCTCGGCGGCCGACATGAAGAACGCCGGCCACCGCATCACCGAGAAGCTCTACGCGCCCACCGGCAAGCGTGTGGCCATCGTCGGCGCCGGCCCGGCCGGGGTCGCCGCCGCCCACGACCTGTCGGTATTCGGCCACGACGTCACGCTGTTCGAGCGCGAGACGGCGGCCGGCGGCATGCTGCGCTATGGCATTCCCGCTTTCCGCCTGCCGCGCAACGTTCTCGATTTCGAACTCCACAACGCCCTGCGCCTGGGCGTCGAACTCAAGCTCGGCGCCGGCGTCGGCAAGGGCGAGGGCCAGACGCCGGTGGCAACGCTGCTGCACGACTATGACGCGGTGCTGCTGGCTGCCGGCTGCATGGCACCGCTGCCTTTGCCGCTCAACGGCAAATGGCGCAACCAGGATCCCGCCGATGTCTGCCAGGACGTCGAACACGGCCTGCCCTTCCTGATGGCGCTGCACCGCGGCGAAACGAAGCGCGTGCGCCGCCGCGTCGCCGTGGTCGGCGCCGGCTTCACCGCCCTCGATTGCGCCCGCGTCGCGGCGCGCCTGGGCGCCGAGGAAGTGACCATCCACATCCGCACCGCCGAGGACTACATCCCGGTGACCAAGGAAGAGATCTTCGAGGCCAAGCGCGAAGGCATCCGCATCAAGGGCCTGCGTACGCCGATGGGCGTCGTGCTCGACGAAGCCGGCCGCCTGACCGGCGTCGAGTTCGTCCAGAACCGGCTCGGCGGCTGGCGTGAAGCCGGGCGCCGGCAGGCGATTCCCATCGACGGCTCGGAATTCATCGAGCCTTGCGACACCCTGCTGATCGCCATCGGCCAGAAGACGGTCAATGATTTCCTCGACATCAAGGTGGAAGTCGATCGCTGGCAGAACGTGCGCATCGGCGACGACGGCATGACCTCGGTCCATGGCCTGTTCGCCGCCGGCGACTTCGTCACCGGCCCGACCACCGTCGTCCAGGCGGTCGGCAACGGCCGCCGTTCGGCGCTGGATGTCGATGCCTGGCTGATGGGGCATCCACGCCGCAAGCGCGTGGTGAAGATGGTGCCGATCGCGGCGCCGCTACGCGAACGCGCCTTCGACTTCGTCCCGCGCCAGGAAATGCCCACGGCCGCGCTCGGCGAACGCCTGCATTCGGAAACGCTGGAAGTCGATCTCGGCCTCGGCGAAGCGCGCGGCGCCGAAGAAGCAAAGCGCTGCTACCTCTGCAACCTGCGCTACCAGATCGATGTCGACCGCTGCATCTACTGCCGCGCCTGCATCGAAGTGGCGCCGCGCAACTGCATCAAGCTCGTCCAGGGCGTCGACATGCAGCAGGACGGCAGCTACGGCAAGCTCAGGGAAGCCAGGGAGTGGAACCAGGTAGGCGCCATCTGGATCGACAACAACGAATGCATCCGCTGCGGCGCCTGCTTCAAGGCCTGCCCGGTGAAGTGCATAAACATCACCCGCAACGAATTCGTGGAGGTGGACAACTGATGGTCACGCCCCGTCACCACGTCATCATCGGCAGCGGCGTCGCCGGCGCCCAGGCGGCGCGCACCCTGCGGGCGCGCGAGCCCGAAGCGCGCATCACCATGCTGACCATGTCGTCCCTGCCCTTCTACAACCGCTACGACCTGCCGCTGGTGTTCCGCGGCCGCAAGGACTGGCATCGCTTCCTGGTCGACCCGCCCGCGTACTACCTCGAGAACCGCATTTCGCTGCGCCGCTGCACGCAGGTGGCCAACGTCGATGCCCTCACCAAGACCATCACCCTGGCCCACAACGAAGAAATCCCTTACGACACGCTGCTGGTCGCCTCCGGCGGCCGCGCCTACCTGCCGGAGGAACTGACCGAGTTCCGCCATCTGCTCGACGGCTTCGGTTCCTACGAGCAGGCGATGGCGGTCAAGCGCAAGGTGCCGGAAGGCGGCTCGGTGATGATTCTGGGCGGCGACATGATCGGCCTCGACCTCGCCCGCACGCTGCTCGACACCGGCCACAAGGTGACGCTGGTGGCGTGCGAGGAGACCTTCTGGCCGCATGTCGTGGACGAGGAGCAGAAGAAGGCGCTGCTGGCCGTGCTGGAGAAGATGGGCATCGAGGTGATCGTCAGCCACTGCGAAGGCGGCATCGAGTCGATCCAGCCGGGAGCCCGCGGGCTGCCGGCGCGGCGCGTGGTGTTCGGCGGCGGCCTCGACCGCTATGCCGATGTCGTCATGCCCTTCTTCGGCCTGGTGCCCTCGGTGGAATTCATGCTCGGCTCGGGCGTGGACATCGAGCGCGGCCTGCTGGTCAATCCCAGCTTGCGCACCACCAACGAATCCATCTATGCCGCCGGTGACGTCTGCCAGATCTGGTCGGCGCCTGAGAAGCACTACCGCTTCTACTACGGCTGGAAGAACGTGCGCGCCATGGGTGAGCTCGCCGCCCGCAACCTGACCGGCGACAACGACGTCTTCGAGCCGACCCAGGACGAAACCCTGCACATCCGCGACGGCATCACCATCCACTCGCCCTTCTGGGAGTACGCATGAACAAGACCGACATCCAGATCGCCATCTGCGGCTCCGCCGGCGAGGGCACCATCGCCGCCGGCGACATCCTGCGCAATGCCCTGGCCGGCGCCGGTTACCGGGTCATTGCCTTCGATGCCTACCCGGCCGAGATCCGCGGCTTCGGCAAATGCGTCGCCCGCCTGCGCGTGACCACCGAGCAGGTGTATTCGCTGAAGGAAAAGTCGGACATCCTCGTCTGCCTCAATGACGAGCACGGCATTCCCCATGTCGGCGAGGTGCGCGACTTCGGCGCCGTGATCTACGAAGGCAAGTCCATCGTCCGTCTCGCCGAAGGCAGCCACGTCAGCGCCCACATCCGCCCCGGCCAGGTGCCCTACCCCGTATCCATCCGCGAGATATCCGAACGCGCCACCGGCGCCGTGCGTTCGCGCAACATGGTCATCCTGGGCTACATCGCCGGCCTCTACGGCCTCGCCAAAGAGCCGTTCGAGAAGATCATCAACGCCAAGTTCAAGGCCAAGGGCGCCGTCGCCGAAGCCAACCGCAAGGCCTTCGAGGCCGCCTATGAAACCGGTACCGGCACCTTCAAGCTCGACGACGTGGTCTTCGGCCCGCCGGTGGCCGGCTTGCAGGCATCGATGCTCAACGGCAACTATGCCGTCGTCAAGGGCTGCCTGGATGCCGGCATCGACAATTTCTTCGGCTACCCGATCACGCCGGCGACGACCATCATGGAGCGCCTGGCCACCGAGATGCCGAAGCACGGCAAGCGCCTCTTGCAGACAGAGGATGAGATCTCCGCCATCGCCACCACCATCGGCGCCGGCTACACCGGCGCACGGGCGGCGACCGCAACCTCCGGACCGGGCCTCGCCCTGATGTCGGAAATGCTCGGCCTCGGCATCATGGCCGAAGTGCCGTGCGTGGTCTTCGTCTCGCAGCGGGGCGGACCGGCCACCGGCATCCCGACCAAGACGGAACAGTCCGATCTCAACATCGCGCTCTATGGCGGCCACGGCGACGCGCCGCGCATCGTCATGGCGCCGACCAACGTCGATGGCTGCTACCGCTGTGCCGGCAAGGCCTTCGAGATCGCCGAGCGCTTCCAGACGCCGGTGATCGTCCTGCTCGACCTGTACCTGTCCAACCGCTACGAGACCGTGGTGATCCCGGCCAAGTCGTCGTTCGAGCTCGACAGCAACAAGCCGCTCGCCGAGCGCGATCTCGGCCCAGGCTACAAGCGCTTCGCCTTGACCGACGACCACGTCAGCCCGCGCGCCGTGCCCGGCATGGCCGGCGGCATGCACGTCGTCACCGGCCTCGAACACAACGAGCTGGGGCGGGTCAACGAGCAGCCCGAGGTACACGAAGCGATGAGCCGCAAGCGCCACGAAAAGCTGCGCGGCGCGCTCAACCATCCGGGTCTCAACGCCTGCAAGCGCTTCGGCGACGAGGGGCGGGTCGACGTCGGCATCCTCGCCTGGGGTTCGACCTTCGGCGAATGCCTGGAGGCGATGTTCCGCGCCCAGCGCGAAGGCATCCGCTGCGCCGCCATGAAAGTGGTGATGCTCTCCCCCTTCCCGACCGAAGCGGTCGCAGCCTTCATGGACGACTGCGATGTCGTCCTGGTGCCGGAGCTCAACTACCAGGGCCAGTTCGCCAACCTGGTGCAGTCCCAGGTCGGCCGCATCGTCAATCGCTACGACCGCGTGACCGGAACGCCGATGCTGGTCGAGGACATACTGGCCGAGATACGCCGCCTGGCGCTTGCCGCCACGCGCAAGGCCGCCTGAGGAGACAAGACACCATGGCCCCGCAACCGATCTATCTCGAAGAAAAGCTCAAGGAAGTCCAGGATTCCGGCCGCCTCGCCTATCGCTCGAAGTCGATGCCGACCTGGTGTCCGGGCTGCGGCTATTTCAGCATCGTCGACGGCCTGCCCGGCGCCCTCAACGAACTCGGCATCGCGCCCAAGGACACCGTCGTCGTCTCGGGCATCGGCTGCTCGTCGCGTTTCCCGTTCTTCGTGAACACCTACGGCTTTCATAGCCTGCATGGCCGCGCCCTGCCCGTCGCCACCGGCATCAAGACCGCCAACGACGCCTTGACCGTGATCGCCGTCGGCGGCGACGGCGACGGCTTCGCCATCGGCGGCGGCCACGTGCCGCACCCGGCGCGGCGCAACATCGACATCACCTACCTGCTGTTCGACAACGGCATCTACGGCCTGACCAAGGGCCAGACCTCGCCGACCTCGGCGAAGGGCTTCCGCACCACCACCAGCCCCTACGACAACCTCGACCAGCCGCTCAATCCGCTGTTGATGGTGCTCTCCTACGGCGCCAGTTGGGTCGGCCAGGCCTATGCGGGGAGACCGCAGCAGTTGGAGCAGTTGATCAAGCAGGCCATCGCACACCGCGGCTTCTCGTACCTGCACATCCTGTCGCCCTGCGTCACCTTCGACAAGACCACCCGCACCTACGACCGCCTCGGCGACCTGGTCCAGGAGGTTCCCGCCGACCATGACGCCTCCGATCTCGCCACGGCAATGAAGCTGGCGATGAACACCGCCAATCCCGCGCTCGGCGTCTTCTACCGCAACCAGCGGGCGACGCTGGCCGACAACTTCGACGAGATCATGGCGCGGGCCGGCGGCAAGACGGCGCTCAAGCGGGCAGCGGGGTAGCGGGCCACTTGCCGCACTGCCAGCACCGACGCGGTCGCAGGAAGAGCGACGTGCATCCGCCTCTGGCGGCAGCAATGACTCTTCTCTGGAGAGCCGTCTCGATGAGCAATCGGGCAGCCGCGCCCTCGATTGCATCGCTCGCACGCAATGCTTGATATCTGCCGAACGTAATAGCATGATGTGCGTTATTGTCAATTATCCCGGCTTGGCGCCGCACCAGGGCTCCTCAGTGCCAAGACCATGGAGAGAAGTGGAGATGGAGGAGGGGAATCAACATGGCAACTGAACAGGAAGGCAAACGGGCTCCATTCGTCGTCGAATGGCGTGATGGCTTCAGGATCAACATCCCCCAGGTAGACGGCGAGCACCGGCACTTGTTTGCACTCGTCAAGGCGCTGAACCTGAAAACAATCGACAAGACCCTGGAAGAGCTGCTCGACTATGTCGTAACGCACTTCTCCAACGAGCAGGCGTTGATGGAGCAAAGCGGTTACCCGGCGTTCGAGGCGCACCTGAAACTCCACGAGGAGTTCAGCGCCTTCGTCGGCGAGTTTCTCGGCGGCGCCGATGTCTGGAGCGAAGACCGCATCCAGGAACTGCGCCGCTTCCTCAACAAGTGGCTGATCGGGCACATCATGACCCACGACATGCGATTCGGAAAATGGCACAGCAGCCATCACGGTCCCAACGCCCGGGTTGTGCAGGCGACCCAGGCGCAACGCGGATTGCTCGCCCGGCTGTTCGGCCTCAAGTAAGCAGGCCGCCAGGCCGTCGACTGCGCCGATCCGTCGCAACCGGCACAGGCAATTCCTGGCTGCGGGTGCTTCGGAACGATAAGCGAGCAATCTTCACAGCCGCCTCGCAGGCCAGCAAGGCGCATCAGTTCCTGATGCAGCGCTCGGAGGGGGCAAACTGGCTGGCCGCCTGAAGGTGGCATGAGCCGGCTCACTTTTGCCCAACAAACGACGGATTTCTAACAAGCAGGTGCAAGTCGGCCCGACCTAGCATCCGGCCGACTATGGTGCCGGTCCCGACGGAGAGATCCAAAACGGATCCCTATCGCTTCCCCGAGGCCATGAACAGCAGAGCGATCAGCATCACGCCTGAGAAGTCGATTGCCGCTTCCTTCAAAGTTATGGGATAGAACAACCAAGTCGAAGAGATCGCAATCGCGCCGGCGAAAAGCGCGAAGACGACAACCTGAATGCGCCGCCGAAGAATGATCGTCATCGCCAAGAACCTATCTATCAGCGGTTCAACGCTCCTGACGATGAACGCCACCAGCCCTAGCAGCAGGGGATATAGAGCAGCCACCACGATCAGTAAACCGACCTGCGCCATGTCCCTAGTGATCGATATCTCCGGCAACCAGCCACCAATGAAACGGGCGTCGCTCAGTAGCATCTCGTTCCCGGACATCATCACGCGAAGGATTGGCGGCAGGGAAATTGCTTCATAGAGCAGGAAGAATGTGTAAAAGAAGAACGACATGTTGAGCACCGCCAGTTTGAACCGCTCACGATTCCTTGCTCGATGATCGCCCCCCTCATCATCAACAATTCCTTCTAATGGCCGTCTCTTCACCTTTGGCAACGAATTGAAACCCGCATTCCATGCCGCGACAATCAATGTCGCGATCAGGCTACCAATCACACCAATTATCAAGTTCTGAATTGCATCCACGGCTAGTCCTCCGTAAGGTCATTAAGGGTCATGTATCCATCGGCCTCAATCACAATGAGTATCCGACCAACGCATAATAGCCCGCCGGCATATCCCTAGAGGCCTTATCCTCAGGTCTGTGGAACTCCATTCAGCCTGACAGAGCGCCTCAATGCATGCCTTTCGTCATATTCCCACCGGATCGCAAAACCCCTATCATGGCGCGGTCTCGACTTCGCATGCTGTCGTCAATCCCATCTGCCGCACTTCTCCTCTCCGAGAACCCCATGCCCCCGCTCACCCCCATCGCCAGCGCCCTTTCTGCTGCGCTGCCAAGCCGCGATGCCTTTACCAAGTTCCTGTCGCAGCATGCGCGCCTGATCGAGATCGAGACCCCGTTGCCCTCGGCGGCACTGGTTCCCGAGCGATTCAAGGCCCGCGAAGGCATCTCGGAGTTGCCCTGCTTTGAGATCGACTGCCTCTCGACTTCAGCCCATTTCGAACTCAAGGCGCTGCTAGGCGAGGAAGTCACCGTCCGCCTGCTGCAAGCCGATGGAACGCGCCGCGCCTGGCATGGCCTCGTCACCGGAGCCGCGCAACTCGGCGGCGATGGCGGGCTGGCCCGCTACCGCCTCACCGTCGAATCCTGGCTGGCGGAAACCCGCTACCGAAGCGACTGCCGCATCCTGCAAGGGATGAACGCCATCGAATTGGTCGAAGCCGTGTTGGCCGACTATCCGCGCCGCCGCCTCGAATTCCGGGTTTCCAGCCAGACCACCGCCAAGCTGCCGAAGTACGCCATCACCACGCAGTATCGAGAAACCGATCTCAATTTCATCCTG
>JBGOZF010000013.1:0-76953 GCA_041480065.1 Rhodocyclaceae bacterium | reverse complement strand
GGCCTCGCAGCGAGCCCGCACGCGGACTCGATCTACCATGCCGACTTGTTCCTCATCAACGGCCGGGGTTGGATGATCGGCGGCACCGGCAGGAGCAGCGCGGCGAGCTTGGCTTCGGGGCGCGATCCGGCGACGGACGTGGCGCGGGATACCGTGGCGGTCATCCGCGAAGGCGATAGCCTGTTCGGGCGCTACGATCCGGGCGCCGTGCCCGTTGATCCGGTCAAGTGCGACAAGCGGCACCGCCAGCACAGGCTACACGCCATCGCCTACTGCCTGAACGAGGCCGAGACGGCGCAAGCCTATGCGGGCAGGCCCGTGGCCATCGCCCGAGTGGACAACAAAATGCTGGCCTGGATGCTGTCATGCCAAATCTACCCGGCCGAGTTGGCGCCCCTCTACTTCGAGCCGATGCGGGTTTCGCGGCTGGTCAATCGCACTCTGCGCGTGGCGCGCTTCCTGCAATTGACCGACGGCGCAGTCGGGACGCAGTTCCTTGTCGTGCCCTGGATGCCGACCGTCGCGGACAAGGCAGCGCTGTACGCGGGCTATGTGTAGGCGGGCGGCCATCGCGCCGGCATGTCCTCGGCCGGGCTACGGCGCAACCCCAACCCCGCGCCTACCGGCCGACCGATGCGGCCTCTGGGCGCACCGGCTGCGGGACGGCATGCCGGTGGACCGCCTGCGATGCACGCCGGAAATCGTGGTCTTTAGAGAAGAACCGACACCCCTTGCGGCCGTCAAACGCCGTTTGATCTGGTATCGCGGCCGGCGGCGTATTGCTTCCGTCATATATGCAAGCCCCGGCAATTGACCTATCATGTCGCGGTTTTGATTTTCCATATCGTCGTCTAACCCGTTCGCTGCGTTCTCCGAGAACCCCATGCCCCCGCTAACCCCCATCGCCAGCGCCGTTTCCGCCGCGCTGCCGAGCCGCGACACCTTTACCAAATTCCTGTCGCAGCATGCGCGCCTGATCGAGATCGAAACGCCACTACCCTCGGCCGCGCTGGTGGTCGAGAAGATGTCCTGGCGCGAAGGCATTTCCGAACTCACCCACATGGACATCGACTGCCTGTCCACGTCGGCGAACTTCGAACTCAAGGCCCTCATAGGCGAGGAAGTGACCGTCCGCCTGCTGCAAGCGGATGGAACGCGCCGCGCCTGGCATGGCCTCGTCTTCGCCGCCGCGCAACTCGGCGGCGATGGCGGCCTCGCGCGCTACCGCCTCACCGTCGAATCCTGGCTGGCGGAAACCCGCTACCGGCGCGACTGCCGCATTCTTCAGGACAAGAACGCCATCGACTTGGTCGAAGCGGTATTGGACAACTATCCGCGCCGCAGCGTCGAATTCCGGGTTTCCAGCCAGACCACCGCCAAGCTGCCGAAGTACGCCATCACGACGCAGTATCGGGAAACCGATTTGGATTTCATCTTGCGCGTCCTCGCCCGCGATGGCCTCTCGTTCTACTTCGAGCACGACCAGACGCAGAACGCGAGCGGCAAGGACGACAGTTCCACGCCGCAGAGCAAGCATACCCTGGTCATCGTCGATTCGACCTACCACTGGCCGGCCTGCGCCCAGGAGAACATCCGCTTCCACCGCCTCAGTTTCACGGAGGCCGAAGACTCCATCCATACGCTCAGCACGAGCCGGGAAGTGCAGCCCAACATGGTCACCGTCGCCTCGTGGGACCACCGCAACCTGATCGCCCACAGCGCCCAGGAAACCACCGTCGCCGACAACGGCGAGCTTCCCACGCTTGAGGACTATTCCGGCTCCGGCCAGTACCGCTATACCAACGCCGCCGACGCCGAGCGCGTGGCCCTCAACCGCATGCAGTACTACGAACTGGCCAGCAAGACGGTGTACGCCGAAGCCAGCGCCCGCCTGATCGACCCCGGCCATGCCTTCAACCTGACCGAGCATTCTGACTTCGCCGCCGGCGACAATCGCCTGCTGGTGCGTTGGGTCGAACACGAAGCCGCCAACAACATCGAGCCGGGCATGCGCAATGTCGTCGAGCATCCCGGCGTCGAATACGGCAGCTACAGGAACCGCGCTGCCCTGGTGCGGGCCAAGATTCCGATCGTCCCCCAATGGCGGCAAGCCCCGAAGATGCCGGGCCTGCATACCGGCCTCGTCGTCGGCATCGACGGCGAACCCGTCAGCACCGACCGCGACTTGCGGGTCAAGGTCCAGTTCCCCTGGCAGCGGGGTGCACAGCCCAACCCCGGCGGACTGGACGCCGACAAAGCCAACGCCCCCGGCAACGAGAAGTCGGGCACCTGGATGCGCGTATCGCAGGCCATGGCCGGGCCGAATTGGGGCGCGCACTTCGTTCCGCGCATCGGCACCGAAGTGCTGGTGGAATTCATCGAGGGCGATCCCGACCGCCCGATCATCGTCGCCAGCCTCTACAACGGCCAGGACGACCAGCCCTTTGCGGCGGGCATCGACTCCGGCGTCAATCATCCGGGCGTGATCTCCGGCTACCACACCCCCACCCTGGACGGCAGCGGCTACAACCAGTGGGTCACCGACGACGCCAGCGGGCAACTCCGGCAGCGGGTGATGTCGAGCACCGCCGCGACGCAACTCAATCTCGGCTATCTGGTGCAGCAGTCCGCTAATTCGGCCAACCGGGGCGCATGGCGGGGCGAAGGCTTCGAGTTGGCGACCGATGGCTGGTCGTGCACGCGCGCCGCCCAGGGGCTTCTATACTCGACCAGCCCCCGCCCTAACGGCGCATCGACACAGATGGACTGCGCCGAATCCCTCTCGCAGCTCAAGGCCGCGCAAGACCTGGGCAAGGCCCTGTCCGACTCGGCCAGCGCACAGAAAGCGCTCAAGCTCGAAGGCCACGACCCGAACAAGGCGGTGGACTCGTTCATCAAGATCATCGACCCGAAACAGGAGGGCAAGTACGAGGGCGCCATCGGCGGGCAGGCGGCCACGAAACCGGCCGGCGATGCCCGCAGCGGCGGCGATCCGGTCGAGCGCTTCTCAAAGCCGATCATCCTGACCGACACGCCGGCCAGCATGCTCCTGGCCACGCCGGCCGCCACCACCCTCTATGCCGGCCGAACCCTGATGGGTATCTTCCGCGACGACGCGCAGATTTCGGTAGCGCATACCTTCTCGAATGTGTCGGGCAAGATCACCAGCCTCTACACCCACGCGGGCGACATCCAGGTCGTTGCGGCGAATGGCCCGGTCAGTCTTCAGGCGCATACCGACAAGCTCGACGTGCTGGCCGACAAGAGCATCACCGTGACCAGCGTCAACGACGAAATCGAAGTCATGGCGCAGAAAATTCGCCTTGTCGCCGGCAACGCGGAAATCGTACTCGACGGCGGCAACATCACCATGCGCTGCCCGAATACATGGGACGTGAAGGGCAGCAATCACGCCTTCACCGGGCCGGCCAGCGATCCGGCCAGCCTGCCGGCGCTGCCCGTCGGCAACGTCGCCGAGCAGTCTGAGGCTTTGCTAACCGAGGGACTCCACGTGGGCAAATACGATCTCTTCAAGACCGACAACCGCCCCTTCGAGGGCTACTACTACGACATCCGCAGTTCGAGCGGCAAGCTCCTCGACAGCGGCATGACCGACTCCGCCGGCAAGACCAATCTCGTGACGACTAAGGAAGCCGACACCATCACGGGCTACAAATCGATCATGCGCGAGTCCGAGCGCATCACCGAGAGTTGGCAAGGCAAACTCGCCTCGGCCACCGTTCGCCCGCGGCCGAACCAACCCTGACCCCCGGTCCGACGATATGTTCGCCGCAATTTTCGAGATCATCGAACTCATCACGGCTGTACTCACTGCCTACGAGGCGCTCGACACCATCAAGGAACTCTACGAGGGCTTCGAACAGTACAACAAGGGCATTGATGTCGCCAAGAAGGAGATTGAAGAAGTCATCCGTAAGCTGGAGAAGGAGATCGAGGAGAAGATCGCCGAGAAGGGCGAAGTCGCCTTCCTGCTCGAACTCTCGGCAGGAGACCCGCAGAACAAGTTGACCAAGGCCGGCGCAGGGCGCGGCGCCGACAACGGCCTCATCAGCGCTGCGATCAAGCAGAAGATACCCTTCCGGCAGGTCATCAGCCTTGTCTGCGACAAGGCCAACGCCATACCGGTGCTGCAACTGCGCAAGAAGAAGGGTGTCACGGTCAAGGACCTGCCGACTTCGAGGAAGCAGGCGCTCGAAGAAATCCTGAAGTACTCCCTCAAGGAAATCGCCGACGTCGAACTCGACGATTTCGTCGTCGTCCGCCTCAAGCAGTTTGCCGCCAGCCTGATTTTCGAGTTTGTAGACTACTGCCTCAGTTGGGCCAGCCCGATGAAATGCGAGGTCAGTTTCGGACCGCCTATCGAATACACCGACCACCCCATCCAGGGCGGCACCGCCACCCGGCTGCTGCGCGTGGGCAAGGCCAGCCCCTTCTATCCCGCACCGCCGCCCAACAACAGGAAGGGCAGCATCAGCGCCGACTTGGTCATTACCGACTACCGCAAGAAGCCCTGCGACAAGACCAACATCTTTGCGATTGTCGAAATCAAGTTCGAGGGGGATAAGATTGAAAGCCGCCAGTTCGAGCAGTACGACGATCTGCTAAAGACTGCGGCCTTGCAGAAGACCAAGACAAGCCCCATACGCTTCAAGAACAAGGCGGTAAGCTCCGGTGGTCGGCTGGCGCTCTTCCGCTACCCGTACGACAAGCCGGCCGAAAAGACCGAAGACAAGAAGACCGATAAGGACGCCAGTCATAAGAAGACGGGCAAGAAGGGCAGAAGATGAGCGCGAAGGGAACGCAATGAGCACCGCAGAACTGTTCATGGAACCAGAGGAAATTGAGGAATTTGTTCGGGAGACGCTGGCGGACGACTCGCTGTATTTCTTCGGCGATGAGGGCAGCGAGATCGGCCTATGCCCATACATCACCTTCTACGTCTACCACGGCCCCGACGAATACGTCCCCGTGGCCGACAAGATGATCGCCATCTATGAGGAATTCGGGAAGCTGATCGACGAGCCGTTTCAACTGATCTGGAAGGACGACACGCAGGATTGGCTTCCGGCGGGTGACAAGCGACTGCCGAAGGACCTGCATGCCCGCGCAGTCAAATGTCAAGACGATGTAACGATGTTCAAGCTTGGCGCCACGGATATGGATAGCATTGCCACCACTGCGCGTTGGGCAATTTCCGGCACAGCGGATAGCGGACTCATGAAATACAGCCGCCTGAAACTGACCTTCCGCCACAAGTGGTACAACCAGAACAAGGCGCGCTGGAATGCTTTCGTGCAACAGTGCCTCAAGCGGTTGCAGCCCGAGCATTGCTACAGCGGTTTCGAGGTCGGCAACGGCGATTTCAACTTTCTCGGCGCTTACGAAAGCGACGTGCTGGAGCGAATTTGCGCCGATCACTTCTACGGCATGGATATCGACCATGCCATGAAGATCTGTTACCACAGCTATCGCGTCCACAGCGACGATGCCCTGTTCATTCCGCGCCTCGCCGAAGGTCTCGACCCCTCGCAGAAATATATCGATCCAACCGACCTGGGCGCGGGCCTGCGCACGCCGACGTGGTGTTTCCTGCTCACTCCGTACTGGCTTGCCAAACTTGCCAAGACCGAAGCCGACGTGCGCGCCGAACTCGATGACCCACGCATCGAGATCACCGCGATTCCTTACGCTGTCGGCCCCCACAACCCCAACGGAGAGCCGGCCCTCTGGATACGCCTGGGCGAGCTTGACCTCTACCCCGTCGAAAACGGCGTGCCCAATCTGCTGGTCAAGGCGAATCGTCTGATCCGTCCGGTACGCTGCGATCAACTCAAACTGCTGACACTGGACCCTTGGGACGACGACCCGAATCCGCGTTTCGACGAAGAAAGCTCGCCGCGCTGGATGCGCCGTTTCGACGACGATAGCACCTGGCCGGATGCCGCACGCCGCAAAGCGCCACTCCCCGCCCCGCCTGCTGCCCGCCTGCGCTGCGCCGCCGGCCAGCCCTGCCCGAAGGCAGGCTACTGGCTCACCCCCGCCAAGGCCGATTCGCGCCGCCTCTTCAAGGCCGGCGAGATCATGCCGCGATTCGAGGGTGACTACGGCGAAACGATCTGGCAATGGGACGATATGCAGTGACGTCGACCAACCGTACCGCCGGACGAGGTGCAACCCTGACCATGGCACCCGGCATTCGGTACTCGGCATACACGGCCCCCGACGGGGACATACACTCCGAGTTTCCTCACATACGTTCGGTCGGCATTCGCGACCTCACCCAGGTGGTGGACCATCGGATCAATCAAGTATTCGATTCAGTGGGCCATTACGTCCGCTTCAGCAATGGCGGCTGGCTGCGCTATATGTTCGACAGACGGGGCAACATGGTCGAGTTCTACATGATCGGCCTCGACGGGATCATGTCGGTCGAGGGCGACATCACCGTCTGGCAGCCTCACGCAACAACCTGACCCGGCGCAGCCGGCAGCTTGCTCGACCCGATCCAATTGGTAGGGCTGGTAGATTCTCTCGGGATCGCCCTCGGCCTTCTGCTCTTGGCCGAAGGGATCGCCGGATCGGATGCGCAAGTACTTCCCCAACGTCTGTTCGATGCACCGTTGGCAGAAGTCACCTTCAACGCAGTTTCCATCCCCGAAGATGCTGCCGTAGCCTGCCCGGAAGCGAATGGCAAAGCGCTCGTGCCATTCGACGGGGTGATCCTCGGACGTGATGTTGCAGCCGCACCGGTCACAGGTGCAGACGGTGCGCTCGACGACGACTTTCTGATTGCTGCGGATCATGAACTTCTCCTTGTGTGGTACGCACCCGCCAAACAAAGGCGGCACCATGCCGCTTTCGCGGGTGGCGTACTGGAGAAGTGGCCGATGAACGGTGCGGAGAAAGACAGTCTTTATGATAACTGGTGCGGTCCTAGTGTGGGGAACCCGCTTGCGAGGACGAGGGCAACAACTCATGGCCCCTGCGCCGCAATGACGCGGTGATGTGAGGCTCCAGTTGTTTGCCGTGTTCCGGGCTTGTCTGCAATTGTGTGACGTAGATGTGCCGCTGTATGCAAGCTAAGGGGTGGCAGGCGTTAGCTAAGTAGTTGATTGTTAAGTAACCGATAGTTGCTCTGTCCGACTCGAAATCGGATGGTTCGCGAAAGCGGGCACGTGGGTTCGAATCCCACCCTCTCCGCCAAGATCCAGGACGCCCCTCGCGGGGCGTCCTTGTTTCCGGCGGTGAATGCCAGTCGACGTTGCTCGTTGGCGCGCGCCAGGGCTTCGCTTAGCGTACCAGGCGCTTTGTTCCGCTCGGGCTAGCCGAAGGCGCCTGGGGAGCGTGCCGCCACGGTTGGCCAGGAGCCGCTTTGGCCGGGCGGTCCGCCCGATCACTCTCTGACGATAGCCCCTTACGAATTCAGGGTTTGCGGCGGCGGGCCATCAGCCGCATCATGCACAGTCCGGCCAGCAGCATGGCGTAAGTCTCTGGTTCGGGCACCGGGCTTAGCAGAAACGCGTGGGTTGCTCCATTGGTGGTTCCCGCGCCCGTGATCTGGCCCAGGTCGTTTATTCCGTTGCCTCTGGTTAGCGTCCAGCCAGAAGCGGGATCGATCAGGTCGTTGAGATCTGTCATGGCGCCGTTGCCGTAGAAGAACGCATGACGGGTGGTGCCACCCGAAATGTCGGACCAGCCAGTGATTTGGCCGGAGGCATTGATGCTCAAGCCGGTGCTATGGGTTCCGCCGAGAGTACCCAAGTCGGTCATCGCTCCTCCGTTGTAAAGGAATGCGTGACTGGCCGCATTACCTGCGATCTGGGCGTCTCCGGTTACCTGAGCGGTGTCGTTGATCGCGAACCCGTCGCTGTGCGTGCCCCCGAGTGTTCCAAGTTCAGTCATCGCGCCATTGCTGTACAGAAAGGCGCGAATTCCGAAGGGGGTATACGTCCAGCCGGTTGCCTGTCCGGTCGCGTTGATCCCGAACCCGTAACTGTCGCCTTGCGGCCCCTGCAAAGTGCCGAGATCGGTCATAGTCCCGTTGCTATATACGAACGCGTGTTGCGGCACGTTGCCATTAGCACTTGCCGTTCCGACCACCTGGCCGGCTTGATTGATGCCGGAGCCCCAACTGGTCGACCAGCCCGGCAGGGTGCCAAGGTCGGTCATCGTGCCGTTGCTGTACAGGAAGGTGTGATTTCCGTTGTCGGTGGAGGTCCAGCCGGTGATCTGTCCAGCGGCGTTGATCGCATTGCCCTGACTGCCGCCGTCGATACTGCCCAATTGGCCCAGATCGGCCATCGCACCGTTGCTGTACAGGAATGCGTGGTACGTGTAATCGCCGCTCAGTCTTGCGTATCCGGTGACCTGCCCGGAGTTGTTGATGCCGTAGCCTTCGCTGCTCGTTCCCCCAAGAGTGCCGAGGTCCGTGATGGCCCAGTAGCCTGACCCGGGCGCCGCGACCGCTGACCCGGAGACGGCCATGAGGAGGAGACCAAGGGTGATGGCGAGGCGACGGATTTCCATTTGATACCTCCACAGGTTGTTTGACGGTTGCCTGCGAGATACAGCAGGCTCGCTATTGGCACTGCGGTCGCAATGCCTGCACGCATGGTTTGACCCTAAGCGGCATCCGAACCGTGAGATGTCATGTGCAAAGTATGCTAAATAGTTCTGCTCCAGTTCTGCAATAGTCCATTCGGGCTAAGCGGGCAGGCACTCGTCGGTTCCGTTGCCGGGAATTAGCATTCCTTGAAACGCTTGGATCCTCGGCCACCGCGGGCTCGTGCCGCGGTCCTCTTGACACGAACAAATACCCGACTATTATGGTCGCCTATAAGCACACCCCCAAACCAACAGAGAGAACACGACAATGATCGCTATCAACGGCAAGGCGATTGCTACCGACGCAGAGGGCTATCTGGCCAATCTGGACGATTGGTCGGAGGATGTGGCCGACTATTTGTCCAGGATGGACAACCTGGACCTGACGGACCGCCACTGGCTGGTCATCAAATGGATTCGGGGCTACTTCGAGGAATACGGGACCGCGCCGAATCTGCGCATCATGCAGAAGACCATCGGCGGGGATCTCGGCGAGAACTTCGGCGACAAGAAGTTCCTCTTTGAGTTGTTCCCCTATGGCCCGGCCAAGCAGGCGGCGCGCTACGCCGGAATGCCGAAGCCGACCGGCTGCGTTTGAAGTCTTGCGTCTTGCCCGCGTGCGCAGACGCTCGTGGGCAAGACGCACTGCGGCTTCAGTGGCTTTCCTTGGGGTGTCGACTCCAAGCGTGATTGGTCGATTCGCGGTTGATATCGCTCCCGCTGCGCTGGAAGAAACAGGTCGCCCAACTGGATGCGGCACAAATCGCCCAGAACGCGAAGAAGCCGATGGAGTATGTCGCGAGGCTGGAGTAATGCACGGCTTTGCCGAAGAGGTACAGGTCCTGCGGATCGATGACCGTGAAGAATATGACTTCGGCGATTCCGGCCATCAGGAACGACGGCCAAAGGATGAAATACAACTTGTTCATGAGATGTCTCCGTGTCGGGTTCGGCCGGTCATTTATGGTTCCATTCCGCCGCTGCCGGCCGCCGCGACCGAATGGTGAAACGATCATAGGACGATTTCCATTCGCGCTCAACGAATCGTGTTGCTGCCGTGCAGTATGGTTATGTCGGGCGAGCGCCTAACGACGGGATCTTCGATTGATCTCGTGACCGCTGCGCCTGAGGATACAGGTCGTGAGACTTGAGGCGGCGGCCAGGGTCCAGAGTACGAAGAAGCCAATCGAGTAGGCACCGATGTTTGAGAGCGCAATCGGGTGCCCGGCGAGTTCGAGCGCCTGCGGGTCGACTGTGCCAATCAGGAATCCTGTTGCCAAGACCGCAACCATGAATGCGGGCCAGAGAATCCAATACAGTGTGTTCACTATTCTCTCCTGCTGGGGGGGTGATTCGATCGGAAGCATTCGCTCTGCAGATGAGCAGAGCCTTGGAATGAAACAGCGTTCGAATCCTAAACGAGCGTTTGACCGGGCTCAACTTGTCGCCGTTTTGCGTCGTTTCGTGGTTCCATCAGGTGATTTGATGCCGGCTGGCTGCCGGAGCGGTACGAGGTGGTGCTTGCCGTTGCCGATCAGATCGGCGCGGCCCATGCGCTTCAGGGCCTCCCGCAGCAGCGGCCAGTTATGGGGATCGTGGTAGCGCAGGAAGGCCTTGTGCAAGCGCCGTCCTGAAGCGCCCCGCACCACGGTCACCGACTCGCCATCGGCCGATACGCGCTTCAAGGGGTTCTTGCCGGTATGCCACATCGATGTCGCCAGGGCCAGTGGCGTTGGCAGGAAATTCTGCACCTGGTCGAGTCGGAAGCCGTTGCGCTTGAGCCAGAGGGCGAGTTCCAGCATGTCCTCGTCGGTCGTGCCCGGATGGGCGGCGATGAAATAGGGGATCAGGTACTGCTCCTTGCCGGCCGCCTTCGATGCCTGGTCGAACAGGCGCTTGAACTTCTCGTAGCTTTCCATGCCGGGCTTCATCATCTTCGACAGCGGACCCGATTCCGTGTGCTCGGGCGCGATCTTCAGGTAGCCGCCGACATGATGACTGACCAACTCCTTGATGTACTCGGGCGAGCGCACTGCGAGGTCGTATCGCAGACCTGAGCCGATCACGATCTTCTTGACCCCGGGCAGTTGCCTCGCTTCGCGGTAGAGGTGGATCAGCGGGCCGTGATCGGTGCTCAGGTTCTCGCATATTTCCGGATAGACGCATGACAGGCGCCGGCAGGCGGCTTCGATGGCGGTGTCGCGGCAGGCCATGCGGTACATGTTGGCGGTGGGACCACCGAGGTCGGAGATGACGCCGGTGAAACCGGCGGTCTTGTCGCGGATGGCCTCGATCTCGCGCAGGATGGAGTCCTCGGACCGGCTCTGGATGATGCGGCCTTCGTGTTCGGTGATGGAGCAGAAAGTGCAGCCGCCGAAGCAGCCGCGCATGATCGACACCGAGTGGCGGATCATCTCCCACGCCGGAATCTTGTCGGTGCCGTAGGCGGGATGCGGCGCCCGGGCATAGGGCAACCCGTACACGTGATCCATCTCCGCGGTTGTGAGCGGAATGGGCGGCGGATTCAGCCAGACGTCGCGATCAGCATGTGCCTGAACTATTGCGCGTGCATTGCCAGGGTTCGATTCGAGATGAAAAGCCCGCGATGCCTGGGCGTAGCGCAGCTTGTCGTCCTTGATCTCCTCGTAGGCGGGCAGCCGGACGTACGTGCGTTCGCGCATGCTCGACGCTTCGCGTTCGCCCGCTTCGCGCCAGTTCGGATCGGGTGTCCAGCCGTGCGGCACCACGAAGGCGCTGCCGCGCAGATCGCGAATCTCTCCGACCTTCTCGCCTTTCGCGAGCCTATGGGCGAGCTCGAGCAGGGCGCGCTCCGCGTTACCGTACAAGAGCAGATCGGCCTTGCTGTCGGGCAGTATCGATCGCCGCACCTTGTCCGACCAGTAGTCGTAGTGGGCAATGCGGCGCAGCGATGCTTCGATGCCGCCCAGCACGATCGGAATGTCGGAGTAGGCCTCCCGGCAGCGCTGGGCATAGACGACACTGGCGCGGTCGGGCCGCCGGTTCGGCGCGCCGCCCGGGGTGTAGGCGTCGTCGGAGCGGATCTTGCGCTCGGACGTGTAGCGGTTGACCATCGAATCCATGTTCCCGGCGGTGATGCCGAAGAACAGGTTCGGACGCCCCAAGGCACGGAACGCGTTCGCTGATTGCCAGTCTGGCTGGCTGATGATGCCGACGCGGAAGCCCTGCGCCTCGAGCAGCCGGCCGACGAGCGCCATGCCGAAGCTCGGATGGTCGATGTAGGCGTCGCCGGTGACGATGATGACATCGCAGGAGTCCCAGCCGAGTTGCTCCATCTCCGCCCGCGACATGGGCAGAAAGAGCGCAGTGCCGAAGCGCTGCGCCCAGAACTTGCGGTAGGAGGTAAGGAGCTTGGGCGGCTTCACGCCGCCTTCCAGCGGCTCACGGCCGGCACGTGCCGGGCGAGAAAATCCATCTGGTCGGCAAGGATGTGGCGGTTGCAGAGGATCAGGTACTCGGCCTTGTTGGGCACGTAGGGTGTGTAAATCAGTTCCATGTGCGCCTGCTCGGGCGTACGGCCGCTCTTCAACTGATTGCAGCTGCGGCAGGCGGTGACGACGTTCATCCATGTGTCCTTGCCGCCCTGGACCACCGGAACGATGTGGTCGCGCGTCAGGCGCTGACCGGTCGACTCGACGCCGCAGTAGGCGCAGATATGGCGGTCACGGTGAAACAGTTCGCGGTTGGAGAGCGGGGGAGTCTGGTGCAAGGATTTTCCCGCCAACGCCTTGCCCTTGATGGCGATGATGCTGTTGGTGCTGATTTCCGAACGCTTGCCGGTGACGCGATTCAATCCGCCGTGGAAGACGAAGCTGTGTTCCCCGATCGTCCAGGCGACGAGGTCCTTGGCGTAGTAGAAGCAGGCATGCTGCCAACTTACCCAGCGGTGCGGTACGCCATGCTGGTCAAGAGTGAGAATCAGAGGATGAGCGCTCATACCTTAGAATCCGTAAGTTGCGACAATCTAGCAGAGCCAGGTGAGTTTTCAAAGCCTTGGACGTTCCGGCCTCGGCCGGGCGCTCGCCATTTCCATTGCCTTTCACGTCCTGTTGCTGTGGCCTTCACCGGTCACCTGGCAGGAGGCCGGCTCGGCCCAGCGGCTGATCGCCACACTGCGTACGCCGCAGCCGGCCGTCGTCCCGATTCCGAAAACGTCGCCTGCCCGTAGCGCGGTCGCTCCGAGACCGCAAGAGATCGTTAGACCGCCGGATTCGCCGCTACCGACAGCACCGGTCACCGCTTTGCCCCGAAGCGATACTCAAGCCTCCGCACCATCACTTTCGGCCGCTGCCGGCGCCGTCCGTTCCGGGATGGCCCCGGCGCCAACGACGGCATCCGCTACTCAGGTATCCGGTGAAGGCCTGGATGCGGAGGGCTTGCGCGGCTATCGCCTGGCGCTGGCCCGGGCGGCGCGCGGGCACCGGCGCTATCCACGTGAGGCGGCGGCTGCGGGTTGGCAAGGCACGACCGAGGTGCGCGTTACGGTGCTGGAGGGCGGTGTGCCCCAGGAGCCGAAGCTGATCCGCTCCAGCGGCCACGAGGCGCTCGACGAAGCGGCATTGGACATGCTGCGTCATGCGCTACCGATGACGCCCGTGCCGCCAGTGTTGCGGCAACGGGCGTTCACGGTGGACCTGCCGGTGGTGTTCGAGCTACCCGAGTGAGGCCGGCTGGTCAGCGGCCGGTTCTTCTTCCGCCGACTCGAAGACCAACTGGATCTTGTCGTCCGCGTCGAGGTCGATCGTGATCCGGCCGCCGTGCACCAGACGCCCGAACAGCAGTTCGTCGGCGAGCGCGGAGCGGATTGAATCCTGAATCAAGCGCGCCATCGGGCGGGCGCCCATCAGCGGATCGAAGCCCTTCTCGGCCAGCCAGGCGCGCAGCGCGTCGGTAAAGACGACTTCGACCTTCTTCTCGTGCAACTGGCCTTCCAGCTGCATCAGGAACTTGTCCACCACGCGCAGGATGACCTTGGTGTCGAGCGCCTTGAAGGAGATGATGGCGTCGAGGCGGTTGCGGAACTCAGGCGTGAACATGCGCTTGATGTCTTCCATCTCGTCGCCGGCCTGCTTGTTCGAGGTGAAGCCGATCGAGGCCTTCTGGAGGGCTTCGGCGCCCGCGTTGGTGGTCATGACGACGACGACGTTGCGGAAGTCGGCCTTGCGGCCGTTGTTGTCCGTCAGGGTCCCGTGATCCATCACCTGCAGCAGGATGTTGTAGATGTCCGGGTGGGCCTTCTCGATTTCGTCGAGCAACAATACGGCGTGCGGCTTCTTGGTCACCGCCTCGGTGAGCTGGCCGCCCTGGTCGAAACCGACATAGCCGGGCGGGGCGCCGATCAGCCGCGATACCGCGTGGCGTTCCTGGTACTCGGACATGTCGAAGCGAATCAACTCGATGCCCATGCAGTAGGCGAGTTGGCGCGCGACTTCGGTCTTGCCGACGCCGGTCGGCCCGGAGAACAGGAAGCAGCCGATCGGCTTCTGCGGGTTGCCCAGCCCCGAGCGCGACATCTTGATCGCCCGCGCCAGGGCCTCGATGGCGGGATCCTGGCCGAACACTACGGCCTTGAGGTCGCGCTCGATGTTCTTCAGCACCGAGCGGTCGTCGGCCGAGACATGCTGCGGCGGAATGCGCGCGATCTTGGCGACGATCTCTTCGATTTCCTGCTTGCCGATGACCTTCTTCTGCTTCGACTTCGGCAGGATGCGCTGGGCCGCGCCGGCCTCATCGATCACGTCGATGGCCTTGTCCGGCAGGTGACGATCGGTGATGTACTTGGCGGAAAGCTCGGCGGCGTTGGTGATGGCCGCCGCCGAATACTTGACGCCGTGATGCTCCTCGAAGCGGCTCTTGAGGCCGCGCAGGATCGACACCGTCTCGGTGACGCTTGGTTCACTGACATCGATCTTCTGGAAGCGGCGCGATAGCGCGTGATCCTTCTCGAAGACGCCGCGGAACTCGTTGTACGTGGTGGCGCCGATGCACTTCAGCGCGCCCGACGACAATGCCGGCTTCAACAGGTTCGAGGCATCGAGCGTGCCGCCGGAGGCGGCGCCGGCGCCGATCAGGGTATGGATCTCGTCGATGAACAGGATGGCGTCCGGGTTGTCGACGAGTTGCTTCAGCACGGCCTTCAGGCGTTGCTCGAAATCGCCGCGGTATTTGGTTCCGGCCAGCAGCGCACCCATGTCGAGCGCGTAGACTGTGCCGTTGCTGAGTATCTCGGGTACGCGGCCTTCGATGATGCGGCTTGCCAGACCTTCGGCGATCGCGGTCTTGCCGACGCCAGCCTCGCCGACCAGCAGCGGGTTGTTCTTGCGCCGGCGGCAGAGCGTCTGGATGACGCGCTCGAGTTCCTTTTCGCGGCCGACGAGGGGATCGATCTTGCCGACCAGCGCCATCTGGTTCAGGTTCTGGGTGAAGTTGTCCAGCGCCCCGCCCTGTTGCTGAGTCTCGGCTTCCTCGGCCGGCTCTTCGTTGGTCTTGCCGGTCGGCTGAGGCATCTTGGTGATGCCGTGGGAGATGAAATTCACCACGTCGAGCCGGGAGATACCCTGCTTCTGAAGGAAGAACACGGCGTGCGAGTCCTTTTCGCCGAAGATGGCGACCAGCACGTTGGCGCCGGTGACTTCCTTCTTGCCGGAGGACTGCACATGCAGGATTGCGCGCTGGATCACGCGCTGGAAACCCAGTGTCGGCTGGGTGTCGATTTCCTCGGTGCCGGCGACGGTCGGTGTGTGCTGATCGATGAAGCCGGTCAACTCCTGGCGCAGTTCGTCGATGCTGGCGGCGCAGGCACGCAGCACCTCGGCGGCGGACGGATTGTCGAGCAGCGCCAGCAGCAGATGCTCGACGGTGATGAATTCGTGACGCTTCTGCCTGGCTTCGACAAACGCCATGTGGAGGCTGACTTCCAGTTCCTGCGCAATCATGCTAGTTCTCCTCCATCACGCACGCCAGCGGGTGCTGGTGCTGGCGCGCGAAAGCTGTGACCTGTTCCACCTTGGTGGCGGCCACGTCCCGCGGATAGACGCCACAGATACCCTTGCCCTCACGATGCACCTTCAGCATGACAACCGTCGCCTGCTCCCGGTTCATCGAAAAGAAATTCTGCAACACTACGACTACAAAATCCATCGGCGTGAAATCGTCGTTCAACAACACTACCCGGTAAAGCGGTGGCGCCTTGGTCCGGGCGCGCTTTGGTTCAAGTATAGCGTTGCCTTCCCGCAAAGGCTTCTGTGTAGCCATAAACTGATTCTAATGCGAATCGCCGAAGGTTCAACACTGGTTCCAAGAGGGGAATAACGGAGCATTCGTGGCTCATTCCTTGTCTCGCCGGATGAAACAGTCGGGTGGCTAATGTTGTTGCGCAGCAACGAATCCACTTGACGTTGTCCTGCAAATTGAGCTAAAAAGCGAACCGTGTTTGGTTCAAGCTTAACTGCAGTCGCCGTTCCAGGAGTTGCCCCGCAGTTCTTCAGTTCTCTGAGTCACCGCCCGGCTTCCCCCAACTGTTGAGAACTTGCAACACAAACATGTTCCGGCGCGCTTGTCGTGCCGGGGTATTTTCCGTTCATGTGGAAGAGGCTTTATGGCAACTGGTACCGTCAAGTGGTTCAACGACTCCAAGGGTTACGGGTTTATCACGCCGGATGACGGCAGCGAAGATCTGTTTGCCCATTTTTCGGCGATCAACATGGCTGGTTTCAAGACCCTGAAAGAGGGCGAGAAGGTTTCCTTCGACGTCGTGCAAGGCCCCAAAGGCAAGCAGGCGTCCAACATTCAAAAGGCCTAACCGGCCTGTTTGGATGCAGAAGGCCTGCCAGGCGGCGCCTGGCAGGCCTTTTTTCTCTTCGCAATCCAGCCGGGTGTCCTACATCCGGTCGATCATCGCCTGACCGAAGGCGGAGCATTTCACCTCGGTCGCGCCTTCCATCAGCCGGGCGAAATCGTAGGTGACGACCTTGTCGCTGATCGCCGCTTCCATCGCCTTGATGATCAGGTCGGCGGCTTCCTTCCAGCCCAGGTGACGCAGCATCATCTCGGCCGACAGGATCAGCGAGCCCGGGTTGACATAGTCCTTGCCCGCATACTTGGGCGCCGTGCCGTGGGTGGCCTCGAAACAGGCGTATTGATCCGAGATGTTGGCGCCGGGGGCGATGCCTATGCCGCCTACCTGCGCCGCCAGCGCGTCGGAGATGTAATCGCCGTTGAGATTGAGGGTGGCGATGACGTCGTATTCCGCCGGCCGCAACAGGATCTGCTGCAGGAAGGCGTCCGCGATGACGTCCTTGACGACGATGTCGCGGCCTGTGTCGGGGTTCTTGAACGAGCACCACGGCCCGCCGTCGATCGGCTGGGCGCCGAATTCACGCTGCGCCAGGGCGTAAGCCCAGTCGCGGAAGCCGCCTTCGGTGTACTTCATGATGTTGCCCTTGTGCACGATCGTCACCGACTTGCGGTCGTTGGCGATCGCGTACTTGATCGCCGCGCGCATCAGGCGTTCGGTACCCTCGCGCGAGACGGGCTTGATGCCGATGCCGGAGGTGTTCGGGAAGCGGATCTTCCTGACACCCATCTCCTCCTGAAGGAACTTGATCAGCTTCTTCGCCGGTTCGGATTCGGCCTGCCATTCGATGCCGGCGTAGATGTCCTCGGTATTCTCCCGATAGATGACCATGTCGGTCTTCGAGGGGTCTTTCAGGGGCGAGGGAACACCCTTGAAATAGCGTACCGGCCGTATGCACTGGTAGAGATCGAGTTCCTGGCGCAGGGCCACGTTCAGCGAGCGGATGCCGCCACCTACCGGCGTGGTCATCGGTCCCTTGATCGAAACCGAATACTCTTTCAGCAGCGCCAAAGTTTCGGTCGGCAGCCAGACGTCGGAACCGTAAAGGCGCGTCGATTTCTCACCGGCGTAGACTTCCATCCAGGAGATCTTGCGCTTGCCGCCGTAGGCCTTGGCGACCGCCGCGTCGACCACGGCTTTCATGACCGGCGTGATATCGACGCCGATGCCGTCGCCCTCGATGTAGGGGATGATCGGATTGTCGGGGGTAGGTTGGCCGGGAACGATCTTCTGTCCGGCGGGAATCGTAACGAACGAGTTGCTCATGCTGGCTCCGTTCTGTATGAGGTGCTGCAACCTGACTTCAGGCGACTTATTATCCCAGAAAGACTGTTTATGAGAGATTCGGAACCGGCCCGATTTGCCGGTCTGGCCACAAAATGGAGGCAACGCACATCGAAGAGCAGGAAGCTTCCGCGCAACGCATTGCCGCGGAAATGGTCGCGGGTTTCAACCGGCATTACAGCGTCTTCCGCGCCAGTTCTGCCGCGGCGAAACAGCGCTTCGAAGCTGCGGACTGGCACGGCGTCCAGCAGGCGGTCAGGGAAAGGATTGCCTTCTACGACACCAGAGTCATGGAGACGCTCGAACGCCTGAACCGCGACTTTGCCGTCGGCAGTATCGACGATGTGGTCTGGCAGCGTGCCAAGCTCTACTACATCGGCCTCCTCACCAACCACAAGCAGCCGGAACTGGCGGAGACTTTCTTCAATTCGGTCTTTTGCCGCGTTCAGCATCGCACCTATTTCCATAACGAGTTCATCTTCTTCAGACCGGCGGTGTCCACCGAGTTCATTGAGTCTGAGCCGCCGACTTATCGCTGCTATTACCCTGCCGGCCCCGGGTATGCGGTCGTGGTGCGACAACTATTCGTTGATTTCGCCTGGTCGAGGCCATTCGAGGATCTCGACCGCGACGTGGAGTACGTCCTGCGGACGGTGGCCCGTCATCTCGGCGACTGGCCGCAGGCGAAACCGAACCTCCAGATCCAGGTGCTCGATTCGGCCTTCTACCGAAACAAGGGCGCCTACGTCATCGGCAAGGTCATCAACGGCACCGACGAGTTTCCGTTCGCGGTGCCGGTGCTGCATACTCCCAATGGCCGGCTCTGCCTGGACACGATACTGCTCGACCCGTGGCGCATCGCCGCGCTGTTCTCGCTCTCGCGTGCTTACTTCATGGTCGATATGCAGGTGCCGTCGGCCTACGTGCAGTTCCTCTGCTCGCTCATGCCCGGCAAGCCGCGCTCGGAACTCTATACGATGCTCGGCCTCGGCAAGCAGGGCAAGACCATGTTCTTTCGCGACCTGTTCCACCACCTGCACCATTCGCAGGACCAGTTCGTCATCGCGCCGGGCATCGCCGGGCTGGTGATGATGGTGTTCACGCTGCCGTCCTACCCCTACGTGTTCAAGGTGATCAAGGACGTGTTCGGCCACGGCAAGGATATGGACAAGGCCGCGGTCATGCGCAAGTACCTGCTCGTCAAGCAGGTGGACCGGGTCGGGCGCATGGCCGACACACTGGAGTTCTCCTACGCAGCACTGCCGAAGGCGAGATTTTCGCCCGACGTGATCGAGGAGCTCTATCGTCAGGTGCCGTCGCAACTCGAGGCGGACGGCGACGATCTGGTGATCAAGCACTTGTATATTGAACGGCGCATGGAACCGCTGAACCTGTATCTCGACCGCGCCGAGCGCGCGGGGCGCGGCGACCTGATCGACCAGGCTGTGCTCGAGTACGGCAATGCCATCCGTGAGTTGGCGATCGCCAACATCTTTCCCGGCGACATGTTATGGAAGAACTTCGGCGTCGCCCGCTTCGGTCGCGTCGTGTTCTATGACTACGATGAGATCGACTATATGACCGACTGCAACTTCCGGCGCATTCCGGCCGCTCCGAGTCCGGAAATGGAACTCGCCGCTGAGCCTTGGTATTCGGTGGCCCGGAACGATGTGTTTCCGGAGGAATTCGCCAACTTCCTGCTGACGTCGCCGCGCATCCGCCAGGCCTTCATGAAATATCACGCCGATCTTCTCGAGCCGGACTTCTGGAAACGAGCCCAGGAAACGATTAGGCGCGGCGAGTTGCAGGACTTCTTCCCCTATCCCGAGTCCTTTCGGTTTTGCAATGCATTCGGTGGCGGATGCTAATGTCGAGGATCATCCTTCTCAACAAGCCATACGGAGTGATGACTCAGTTCTCGCCGGTGGCGGGGCGCCAGACACTCAAGGACTATGTTGAGATCCCTGGGGTCTACGCTGCCGGCCGCCTCGATGCCGACAGCGAAGGCTTGGTGGTGCTGACCGACGACGGCCGCCTGCAGGCCCGGATCAGCGATCCGAAGCACAAGCAGGCCAAGACCTATTGGGCTCAGGTGGAACGGATTCCCGATGAGGCGGCGCTGGAGATGTTGCGCCGCGGCATCGATCTCGGCGACTTCGTCACCCAGCCCTGCCTGGCGCGCCAGATTCCGGAGCCGGCCGACCTATGGCCCAGGGAGCCACCGATCCGGTTCCGCAAGGAGATTCCCACCTGCTGGCTGGAGATCGTCCTGTCCGAGGGCAAGAACCGGCAGGTTCGGCGCATGACGGCCAAAGTCGGCCATCCGACACTGCGACTGATCCGCTGGGCCGTCGGTCCATGGACGCTGGCAGGACTGTCACCGGGCCAATGGCGGGAAGTTCCGGATCGGCCGGGCACCTGTCAACCTGGACGCAGCGGCCGCGTTAATTGACCTGACGCACGGTAATCACCGACTGTGTCAAGAACCCAAACCACCTAGGTTAATGTGAAAGGAATTGCAATGAGCAAACTGATCGCCGCCCTGACCGCTGGCCTGTTCGCCGCGTCCATCGCCGTTGCTGCCGACGCCCCGAAGGCTGATGCCGCCGCCAAGCCCGCTGCTGCTCCGGCCGCCGCGCCCGCCCCGGCTGCTGCTCCCGCCCCGGCTGCTGCTCCCGCCCCGGCCGCCGCGCCCGCCGAAAAGGCCCCGGCTGCCAAGAAGCATGGCAAGAAGGCCAAGAAGGCCAAGAAGGCTGCTGCGCCCGCCGAAGCCAAGTAATTAGTCGGCAATCGGTAGACAAAGGGCAGGGAGACCTGCCCTTCTCTTTTTCGCGCTCAAGAAATCAGTCGCTTAGCCCGTGGCGACTTGGCGAGCGATGTAGGCAAGCGCCTCTTCGACCTGGTCGATCAGGATGAGGCAGAGATCTCCCGCTTGCAGCCGGGCCAGAGCCGTATCGATGGCCAGAAATTCACCGCGAATCTCCTGAACCGCCGTCGTCCGGGCGGCTTGCGCCAAACCGTCGCGCAGCAGCGCGATTACCTCGCCATCGGCCCGACCGCGCTGGCATTGGTCCTGGTACAGGATGGCCTCGTCGAAGGCATCGCCGAGAATTTCCGTCTGCTGCCGAATATCTTCGTCGCGGCGGTCGCCGGCGCCGCTGATGACGACCAGGCGTCTTTTCGCCGGCATGTTGTCGATGGCACGTACCAGTGCCTGGATGGCATCCGGGTTATGACCATAGTCCGCGATCAGGGTCGCGCCACGGTAGCTGAAGACATTGAAACGTCCAGGCGCAGTCTGGGCGTCGTTGACGAAGGTCGCCAGCCCGCGGCGTATCGCCGCCCAGTCCAGTCCAAGTGCCCAGGCCGCGGCCGTTGCCGCCATCGCGTTTTCAATCTGGAAACCGATAGCGCCGCCGCCGGTAAGGGGGATGTCGGCCAGCGGAATCCGCTGCTCGAAGCCGCCCTGGGCGGCGACTATCGCGCCGTCGTCGACGAAGACCGCACGATTGCCGCGCGCGCGGTGAGTGGCCATCACCGGATGACGGCCATCCATGGCGAAGAATGTAACCGAGCCGGGGCAGGCCTCGGCCATGCGCACGACGATCGGGTCGGTAGCATTGAGGACCGCCACGCCGTCGGCGGCGACGTTCTCGACGATGACGCGCTTGACGACCGCCAGGTCTTCGACCGTGCTGATGTAGCTGAGGCCCAGGTGGTCGCCCATGCCGATGTTGGTGACAATGGCGACCTTGCAGCGGTCGAAAGCCAGGCCTTCGCGCAGGACGCCGCCGCGCGCGGTCTCGAATACCGCGGCATCGACATCGGGGTGCAGCAGTACGTTGCGCGCGCTCTTGGGGCCGCTGCAATCGCCGGTGTCGATGCGCTGCCCCTCGATGTAAACGCCGTCGGTGTTGGTCATGCCGACGCGCAGTCCGCTGCAAGTCAGCAGATGGGCGGTCAGGCGCACGGTGGTGGTCTTGCCGTTGGTACCGGCGACCGCGACGATCGGAATACGCGCGTCATCGCCTTCGGGGAACATCATGGCGGCGATCGCCTCGCCCACCGCGCGTCCCTTGCCGTAGGAGGGGTGGAGATGCATGCGCAAGCCCGGCGCGGCGTTCACCTCGACGATGCCGCCGCCCTGCGCTTCGAGCGGTTTGAGCACGCTGTCGCAGACGACGTCGATGCCGCAGACGTCGAGGCCGACCATCTGGGCGGCGGCGATGGCACAAGCGGCCATGTCCGGATGGACGTCGTCGGTGACATCGGTCGCCGTGCCGCCGGTCGATAGGTTGGCATTGTTGCGCAAGACGACGCGGGCGCCCTTGGTCGCGATCGACTCGGCCGTGTAGCCTTGCTCGGCGAGCCTGGCCAGCGCGATATCGTCGAAACGGATCTTGGTCAAAGAGGTTGCGTGGCCATCGCCACGGCGCGGATCGCTGTTGACTTGGTCGACCAGTTGGCGAACCGTGTGCACACCGTCGCCGAACACCTGCGGCGGATCGCGGCGCGCGGCTGCCACCAGACGGTTGCCGACCACCAGCATGCGAAAGTCATGGCCGGAGAGATAGCTTTCGACGATGATGTCGGAACTGATTTCCGCGGCCGCCGCATAAGCGGTAACGATCTGCTCCCGAGTCTGGATGTTGACGGCGACGCCCTTGCCCTGGTTGCCGTCCCTGGGTTTGACTACCACCGGGCCGCCGATTTCGGCCGCTGCCACGCATGCGTCTACCGTGTCGTCCACGGGGCGTCCCAAGGGAACCGGCACGCCTGCGGCACGCAGCAGGCGCTTGGTGAGTTCCTTGTCCTGGGCGATCGACTCCGCGATCGCGCTGCTGCGATCGGTTTCCGCAGCCCGAATCCGGCGTTGGCGGCTGCCCCAGCCGAACTGCACCAGGCTGCCTTCGGTCAGGCGCCGATACGGCACGCCGCGCGCGGCGGCCGCCTGGACGATCGAGCCCGTGCTGGGGCCCAGGCGCACGTCTTCATCCAGTTCCCGCAAACGTGTCAGAGCCGCCGCCAGATCGAAGGGCTTGTCTTTTGCCGCGGCCAGGCACAAGGCTTCGGCGAGTTCGAACGCCAGGCGGCCGACCGGTTCCTCACTGTACTCGACGACAACCTGATAGATGCCCGGCTCGAGGGTCGCCGTCGTCCGGCTGAATGTCACCGGACAGCCGGCCTGAGCCTGGAGCCCGAGTGTCGCGAATTCCATGGCATGGGCCATGGAGATGTCTTCGACGTGGCTGGTTGGCGCCAGGAAACCGATCTCGGGGAAACGCGCGCGCAGTCGCTCCTCGAAGCCTGGGATTCGGCTGATCGCGCGTTCCTGGTCGGTGCAGGAAACGATCGCCTCGATGGCGGTGTGCCGGCTCCAGAGATTGGGGCCGCGCAAGGCTCGGATGCGGGAAACTTCCACGAACGTCTCTTCCTGTCTAGGCGGCCGAACGCCGTGCGGGCCTGGTCGCCGGATGTGTGGGTTGCGCTTCAAGTGTCTGCTCGGCGGCATACGCCTGGACACCAGCGCGTATCAGGTCGGGCTCGATGCCGAGTGCCCAGGCGGCTGCCGCCGCGGCGAGGACATTCTCGGTGCGGAGCGACTCCGGCTGCAAGCCTGCCGACCTTATCGGCGCCAACTCAAGCAGCGATGTTTCGTCATCGCCCGCGGCCAGCATGGCCCGGTCGCCGCGCACGAACACCGCGCGCTTGCCCTGCTTGCGGTGCTCGACGATGACCGGACTGTCCGGGTCGGCGGCGAAGAAGATCACGTCTCCGTCGCACAAGGGTGCCATCTCCGCCACCAGCTCGTCTGCGGCATTGAGCACGGCGACGCCGTCGGGCAGCACGACATCGACCAGGGTACGCAGCACGCCGACCATCTGCTGCGGGGAATCGATGCTGTAGTCGGGCAGCTTCGAAGCCGGATCCAGGTTGGTGACGACGGCCACCTGGCAGCGATCGTAGGCCAGCCCTTCGCTGACGATGCCGAGGCCACCGGTTTCGATGACGGCTGCTTCGACGGCCCGGTTCATCAGTACGCGATGCGCGGCATCCCAGTTGGCGCCGTCCTGGTGGTCGACGCAACGGTGATCGACGTAGCTGCCCTTGCTGCATGCAAGGCCGGTGTGCTTGCCGGAGAGGTGCAGCAGACGCGCGAGCAACTGTGCCACCGCAGTCTTGCCGTAGCTTCCCGTGATACCGATCACCGGAATGCGGCCGTTTTCTCCCTCGGGGAACAGGTGGTCGACAATGGCGCGGCCCACGGGGCGCGGCTTTCCCTCGGCCGGCTTGAGATGCATCAGCAGGCCGGGCCCGGCATTGACTTCGACGATGGCGCCGCCCTGTTCCGCCAGCGGGCGCGAGATATCCTCCGCCACGATGTCGACGCCGGCGATATCGAGTCCGACGACGCGGGCGGCCAGCGAAACTGCGGCCGCCACGCTCGGGTGCACCTGGTCGGTGACGTCGTTGGCGACGTTGCCGTTGCGCTGGATCAGGACCTTCTGGCCGTCGGCGGGAATGGCATTGGGCTCGAATCCCTGACGCTGGAGCTCCAGTTTAACCAGGCGGTCATCGTCGGGCATGATCACATTGAGCGGGTACTCGTCGGTGATGCCGCGGCGCGGGTCGGTGTTGAGTTGATCGTCGGTCAGCTCGGTGATGGTCGAATGGCCATCGCCGGTTACCCAGGCAGTTTCGCCCTTGGCGGCGGCAACCATTCGGCCGCCGACCACCAGGAGGCGGTGCTCGTTGCCGCGCACGAAGCGCTCGACGATGACGCCGGTGCCATGCTCGACGGCGAGGTGGTAAGCAACCTCGATTTCCTCGCGGCTGACCAGCTCGGTCGATACGCCGCGGCCATGGTTGGCGTCACACGGTTTGACGACGACCGGGACACCAACTTCCTGGGCAGCCTCCCAGGCGTCGTCCGGGCTCTTGACTACACGGCCTTCCGGTATCGGCACGCCACACGAATGCAGCAACCGCTTGGTCAGGTCCTTGTCGCGGGAAATGCTTTCGCCGATGGCGCTGGTGCTGTCGGTTTCGGCTGTCCAGATCCGGCGCTGACGGGCGCCGTAGCCGAGTTGCACCAGGTTGCCGTCGGTGAGCCGGACGGACGGAATGCGTCTTTCGGTGGCGGCATCGACGATGCAGGCGGTGCTCGGGCCAAGACAGTAGGTGTCGGCGACATCGCGCAGCTTGGCCAATGTCGCGTTCAGGTCGTACGGCTTGTCCTCGATTGCCGCCATCACCAGGTCGCGGGCGGCGAGCAGGCAGGCGTGGCTGACCTGCTCTTGCCTGGAGCGAACAGCAACTTTGTAGACGCCGCGGGTCGATGTACTCCTTGCCTTGCCGAAGCCGGTTCGCTGACCGACCAGATTCTGCAATTCAAGCGTCACGTGCTCGAGGATATGTGCCGGCCAAGTGCCTTCCTGGAGCCGCTGCAGGAAGCCGCCGGGTTCGCCGACACTGCATCGATGCTCGCTCAGCGAGGGCAGCAGGGCGGTCAGACGCTCCGGGAAACCGGGGATGGTGTTCGAGGGGTGATCCTCGAGGTCGCCTATGTCGACCCAGGCTTCGAGGGCGGGGCGATAGGTCCAGATGTTCGGCCCGCGCAGATACATTACGCGGACTACTTCGATGCTTTTTATCATGTACCGGGAAGGATAGGGCGGGATTAATAATTCGGCAATAATAGGCCCGATGCGCTCTTAACGCGCAGGTCGCGAATTGGTTTACCCGCGCCGGCAGGTCGTCTTGCCTCACGATATCGTCACGGTCCGGCGACTGTCGGGCAAGCCGGTGCGAGAAGGTATACTTGCAGCCCCTCCATGCTTGCTTCTCGATGACTACCCTGCCTATTGCACATGCGTCTGCGACGGTTTCCGCCCCCGGGGCTTGGCAGGCTGACGTCGCTTCCCTGTTGGCGCCCGGCGAAGAAGTGCTGGCATGGGTCGAAGCGGATCTCGACGCCGAACTGCGTTTCTCGGCCGGATTGGTGGCCGTCACCGACCGGCGTCTGCTGGCGAAAGCGCGGCGTGATGCGACCTGGCAGGAATGGCCTACAGGCACGGACTGACGCTGCAAAGCCACGATCATGGCGGCGTCGGCAGCCTGGAGTTGCGCGATGAGCAGGCGCGGCTGGCCTGCTGGCGCTATACCCTGGCACAGGAGATCGCGGTTCATCGTCTGGTCGATCAGTTTGGCCGGCAGTCGCAAAGCCGCCTGACCGGCGAAGCGGTCCTTAGCGAGACCGAATCGATCTGCCCGCAGTGCAAGGCGCCTCTGGAACCTGGTCAGGAGGAATGCCCGATCTGCACTCGGGTAACGCAGACCCCCCCCTCGACCTGGACGCTGTTCCGCTTGTGGCGTTTTACCAAGCCTTACCAGGGCCAACTATTGGCTGGTTTTCTGCTCACCCTGGCGGCGACCGCGGCGACTCTGGTGCCGCCCTACCTGTCGATGCCCCTGATGGATAAGGTGTTGATTCCATTCCAGAACGGCGCCCCCATCGATGTTGTCCTGGTTTCGGGTTACTTGGGCGGGCTGCTGGGTGCAGCGCTGCTGGCATGGGGCCTCGGCTGGGCACGCACCTACATTCTCGCGCTGGTCTCCGAGCGCATCGGCGCCGACTTGCGCACCGCCACTTACGAACATCTGCTGCAGTTGTCCCTCGAGTACTTCGGCGGCAAGCGTACCGGGGATCTGATGGCGCGCATCGGTTCCGAGTCCGACCGCATCTGCGTCTTCCTGTCGCTGCACCTGCTCGATTTCGCCACCGATGTCCTGATGATCGTCATGACCTCGGCCATCCTGTTCTCGATCAACCCCTGGCTGGCCGCGATCACGCTGCTGCCGCTGCCCTTCATCGCCTGGATGATTCACGTCGTGAGAGACAGGCTGCGTACCGGCTTCGAGAAGATCGACCGCGTCTGGTCGGAAGTGACCAATGTGCTTGCCGACACGATTCCCGGCATCCGCGTCGTCAAGGCCTTCGCCCAGGAGCGGCGCGAAGCCGAGCGTTTCCGCGTGGCCAACCGGCACAACCTCGCGGTCAACGACCGCATCAACAAGATCTGGTCGCTGTTTTCGCCGACGGTGTCTCTGCTTACCGAAATCGGCATCCTGGTCGTCTGGGCCTTCGGCATCTGGCAGATCTCGCAAAAACAGATCACTGTCGGTGTGTTGACGGCTTTCCTTGCCTATATCGGGCGCTTCTACACCCGGCTCGACTCGATGAGCCGCATCGTCTCGGTGACGCAAAAGGCGGCGGCGGGGGCGAAGCGGATCTTCGACATCCTCGATCATGTCTCCAGCGTGCCCGAGCCCAGTCAACCCGTTCATCTCCCGGAGTTGACCGGCCAGATCGAGATTCGCGACATCGGCTTCCGCTACGGCAATCGCGCCGTCATCCGCAATGTCGATCTGGCGATCCTACCCGGCGAGATGATCGGGCTGGTGGGACACAGCGGCTCCGGCAAGAGCACGCTGGTCAACCTGATCTGCCGCTTCTACGACGTCAGCGAGGGTTCCATCCGCGTTGACGGCGTCGACATCCGCTCGCTGCCGGTCGCCGAATACCGGCGCAACATTGGCCTCGTATTGCAGGAGCCGTTTCTGTTCTTCGGCACCATTGCCGAGAACATCGCCTATGGCAAGCCCGACGCCAGCCGGCAGGAAATCGTTGCTGCCGCCCGTGCCGCCCATGCCCACGAATTCATCCTGCGTCTGCCGCACGGCTACGACTCGCTGGTCGGCGAGCGCGGCCAGGGACTTTCCGGCGGCGAGCGACAGCGTATCTCGATCGCACGCGCGCTCCTGATCGACCCACGCCTGCTGATTCTCGACGAGGCGACGTCGTCGGTGGATACGGAAACGGAAAAGGAAATCCAGAAGGCGCTGGACAATCTGGTCCGCGGCCGCACCACGATCGCCATCGCCCACCGGTTGTCCACGCTGCGCAAGGCCGATCGCCTGATCGTGATGGACAGGGGGCGCATCGTCGAAACCGGCAACCACGACCAACTCATGGCCTGCGAAGGCCACTACTACCGGCTTTATCAGGCCCAGGCGCGCAACGTCGACACGGAATCGGAGACCAGGCAGGACGAACGGGAGGATCAGGAAGACGATGCCGAGAACTGACTTTCAACTCGCCCGCAATCGCTTCGGGCGACTGGTCTTCACCGGCCCAGCAGGCGAGATCCACGAAGATGTCGTGCCGGTGCGCGCCTTTCCGCTGGCGGCGCCGGGCGAGAGTCTCGCCCTGGTGGGGGCCGACGGGCACGAGGTGGCCTGGATCGACCGGATGGACGAACTGTCCGGCAGCACGCGGGCGCTTGTGGAAGAGGAATTGGCCAGTCGCGACTTCATTCCGGAGATCCTGCAGATCCGAGGCGTTTCAAGCTTCGCCACGCCGAGCACCTGGCACGCGCGCACCGATCGCGGCGACACCTCGTTTGTCCTCAAAGGTGAGGAGGATATTCGCCGCCTTGGCCAGACCGGCCTGCTGATCGCAGACAGCCACGGCATACATTTTCGCATCCGCGACATCGCTGCCATGGACAGAGCGAGTCGTCGGCTGCTGGACCGCTTCCTGTGAGGATAGTCATGAGCCGATACGCCGTCGTCATCGCTGCCGCATTCCTGGCGAACCTGCCGGCAGAGGCGCAAAATTCCCGGACGCTTGAGTTGTCCGCCGGCATGCACCGTATCGAAGCCGAAGTCGTCAATACCGAGTCCAGCCGCATGGTCGGACTGATGCAACGCGAGTACCTGGCGCCGCAGCGGGGCATGCTGTTTGTTTTTGATGCCGACGCGCGGCACTGCATGTGGATGAAGAAGACGCTGATTGCGCTGTCGGTTGCCTTTCTTGACGAGAACGGAAAGATCATCAACGTCGAGGAAATGCAGCCCCAGACGGAGAACAACCACTGCGCCGCCAAGCCCGCCAGATTTGCACTCGAGATGAACGTGGGCTGGTTTCGCAAGCGCGGCGTCGGGCCGGGTTTCGTCATCGGCGGCATTGACCGGGCACCACCGGCACGGTAAGGGGCGCCAGCCACCGGCCGATTTGCATTGCGCGCGGGCTTTTCGGGCCGCTTCACTGTCAGCCCGGTGCTTGAAATGCGGCCGGCATAGTATCCTTGCAGTTGGCGCCGGCGAATTTGCCATCTTGGCGACCAGGGCGGTGCCGTGCTACCGTCGCCTGTGCCCGACACTTCGGCCATATCTTCGTGTGACTTACCATGACATCCGTGAGGCAGTTTTACCCGCGTTCCTTCCTGCGATTGATCCTGTTGGGAAACATCGTCGTCGCGCTGCCGTTGATCATCGCCATCGCCTACGTTGCGTCCAGTATCGAGAGCCTGACGTTGCGCAGCGAGGCGGTCACGCGCCAGGCATCGCTGGCCGCGCGACTGGGTTGGGAGTTGCCTGACGATCTCGGCGCCATGGATCGCATCCTGCGTCAGTACGAGGTTCTCGCCGATCGCTCGCTGCTTGACGACTACGATACCTTGCGCCGCAACTGGTTGTCGAGCGCGCGGGAATATGCCGCGATACCCTTGTTGACCGACATCTCCGACCAGGTTGGGACCATTTTGGCAACGGAAGCGGCGGCGTACCAGGGTTTCCAGAACGGTAGCCTGAAGGCGGGCGAGCTTCGTGCCATCTTGGGCGACCTCAAGCCCCGACTGCATCAGGTGTTGACGGATACCGGCCGAATCGCCGACCGGGAGGTGGAGTCGTTTCGTCAGGAAAGCACGCGGCTGCATCAGCGCCTGATGTTGGCGCAGGCGCTCGGATTGGCGGCCGTGGTCCTGTTCGGCAGTTTCGGCCGGGTGTTGATCACACGTCTGTGGCGACGTTTCGAGCAGGCCGTGAAATCCTTGGGTGAGGGTAAGCTGGACAACGAGATCCGACTGGACGGACCAAAGGATATGCAAGAGGTGGGCCGCCGCTTGGACTGGCTGCGGCGACGGCTGTTGGCCCTGGAGGAACAGCGCACGCTGGTGCTGCGCCACGTGTCGCACGAACTGAAGACGCCTCTGGCGGCGCTGCGCGAGGGATCGAGCCTGCTTACCGAAGGTGCCGCCGGATCGTTGACGCCCGGCCAAGGCAAGATCGTGGGTATTATGCGCAACAACGCCTTGCGCTTGCAGGCGCTGATCGATGGTTTGCTGAAACTGCAACAGGCCGGGTATGCCGGTGATCGCCTGGAACCCGTTCGCGTGCGTCTGGACGAGTTGATCCAGCAGGTGCTGGCGACTCATCAACTGGCCGCCCGCGACAAGCGCTTGCGCTTTTCCGGCTCGCTGGCGCCGATTACCGTGACCGGAGGCCGCGAGGAGCTGACGACTGTCGTGAACAACCTGGTTTCCAACGCGATCAAGTTCTCTCCGGAGGGGGGCACGGTTTCCCTGACCCTGAGCCTGGAGGGCCGTCTAGCGGTGCTCGATGTCGCCGACCAGGGCCGGGGAGTGCCGGAGGACGACCGGCAGCGGATCTTCGAGCCGTTCTATCGCAGTTCGAATTCGAAGGACGTCATCGGCATCGGACTCGGGCTCGCCATAGCGCGCGAGTTTGCCGTTGCCCATGGTGGCAGCCTGGAGATCGTAGACTCGGCGGTTGGCGCCCATTTTCGTGTTTCCTTGCCCAAGAGAGGACCTGCGGGATGACTTGGTTTCGCCTGGCAAGATTGTCGATCGCTACCGTTTGTCTGGGCTTGTCGGCCTGTGTAATCCTGCCCGAGACCCAGCCCGAGGCACCGGCGACCTCGCCGGCGCGCGCAGCGGATGGTCGCGAAGTCTCACAACTGCTGGCATGGTTCGAGCGCCTCGCCAGCCAGCCGACCGAGGAACAGAAGCGAGAGTTCACTGCGGCTCAGGCGGCGTTCGAACAAAGCCCCAACGAGTCGAACCGCCTGCGCCTGGTCTTGGCGCTCTGCCTGCCGCAGGCACCGTGGCGCGACGATGCGCGGGTGATATCCATGATTGCAGAATGGTCAACGGACACCAGTCCGACGCTGCGACGTCAAGTGGCGCAGTTGCTCTATCGACTGACCGTCGAACGTCAGCGCCTGATCAAGGACGAACAGCGTCGCGCGGACGTGTCGCAGCAAGGCGAACTGAGGCGTACCGAAGCATTGCTCCATGATGAGCGCAAGAAGGTTGAGGACCTCCAGCAGAAGCTCGATGCCCTGAGGGAGATCGACAGGAATACGCTCAAGCCGGCGCGCAAGTGAATGACATGAACAAGGCCAAGATCCTGGTAGTTGACGATGATCCCGACCTGCTGCACCTGATCGGCGTTCGGCTCTCGGTGGCGGGATACGACGTCACTCAGGCCGCGTCGGGCGAGGAAGCGATCGAACGTTTCCGCAGCGAACGTCCGCAAGCGGTGATTACCGACCTGCGCATGAGCGGCATGGATGGCCATGCGCTGTTCCAGCGCCTGCACGAAGAAGCGCCGACCGTGCCGGTGATCATTCTGACCGCGCACGGCACTATTCCGGACGCCGTCGCCGCCACCCAGCGCGGCGTCTTCAGTTTTCTGACCAAGCCTTTCGATGGCCGCGAACTGCTCGAACGAGTGGCTGCTGCCGTGGCACTCTCGCCGCCGGTAATGGCGGCCGCGGAGGACGGCCGCTGGCGGGCGGCGATCGTCTCGGTGAGCGTCGTGATGGACGAACTGCTGCGGCAGGCGAGACGGGCTGCCGAGGACGACCGGCCGCTGCTGATTGTCGGGGCCACGGGTTCCGGCAAGGCAACCCTGGCCAAGGCGATTCACGAAATTAGCCCGCGCGTCGGCAAGCCTTTCGTGGTGGCGCCCAGTGCCACGCTACCCACGGCCGAACTGGAGGCGCAGCTGTTCGGCGGTGGCGGAGACAAGCAGTCGGCAGGCGCTGCCGGTGTCGGGCCGCTGATGCTTGCGGCCAAGGGCGGCACCCTGTTCATTGACGAGGTGGGCGCCCTGTCCGCGGTGGCACAGGCGAGATTGCTGCCGTTGGTGCATAGCACGGCGGAGATGTTCGGCCGGTCCCGTTCCGGCCTGCCCGATGTGCGCATCATCGCTGCCAGCGCCATGCCGCTTGACCGGGCTGTTCGCGACGGTGGCTTTCGCGCCGACCTCTACTATGCGCTGGGCGCATCGAACCTGCGCGTACCGTCCCTCTCGGAAAGGCAAGAGGATATCCCGGCCCTGGTGGCATCGTTCGTCGCGCGCCATGGCGGCGAACGCCGCTTCTCTCCCGAGGCCTTGGCGTTGATGCAGGAAGCGCCCTGGCCGGGCAACGTCCGTCAATTGGAGAACATCGTCGAGCAGGCGCTGCGTCTGTCGGTGACTACGTTGGTGCCGGCAACGCTGGTGCGGCGCCTGCTACGGGAAGAACAGGAACGCAACATGGCCGGCTTCGACGATGCGCGGCGGGCGTTCGAGCGCGATTATCTGGCGCAACTGCTCCAGACGACTGCGGGTAACGTGGCCCGTGCGGCACGGCTTGCGCAACGGAACCGGACCGAGTTCTACAAGTTGCTGGCGCGCCACGGACTCGATCCCGCCTCCTTCAAGTGAGGACGCGGAATCGGCGGCAGATCAGGCGGCGGCCTGGGCCGGAATGCTCCTGCTGCGACGGGTCATTCGGTTGCGGGCATCCACGTACACCAGATCCGGCTCGAACTTGGCGAGTTCGAGTTCGTTGTACATGGCGAATGTCGCAATGATCAACAAGTCGCCCGGCGCAGCCTTGCGTGCCGCGGCACCGTTCACTGAGATGGTCCCCGAGCCGCGTTCGGCCCTGATGGCGTAGGTGGTGAAACGCTCGCCGTTATTGACGTTCCAGATTTCGATCTGCTGGTATTCCCTGATGTCGGCGGCGTCGAGGAGATCCTCATCGATGGCGCAGGAGCCTTCGTAATGGAGTTCGGCCTGCGTCACGGTGACGCGGTGGAGCTTTGATTTCAGCATCATTCGTTGCACGGTAGATCCTCTGGTCAAAGGGGGACGACAACTCACGCGGCCCACGCGAATCCGCGACGGTTTCCGGGGCCCGCTAGACTTCCAGGTTGTCGATCAGGCGGGTGTTGCCGAGGCGCGCCGCAGCCAGAACCACCAAGCCGGAGTCGTGAACGGCCGGCAATTGTAGATCAAACGTTTTGCGCACCGCAACATAGTCCGGAAACCAGCCTGCAGCCAGCAATTCGGCGGTCGCCAGCCACTCGAGAGTCTGGAAATCACGATTGCCGGCGCGGATCTGACCTACCACTTTGGTCAGAGTCCTGAACAGGCGCGGCGCTTCGGTTCGCTTGACCTGCGACAGGTAGCCGTTGCGTGAGGACAAAGCGAGGCCGTCGGCGGCGCGAACGGTTTCGCCGCCAATGACCTCGATAGGCAAATTGAAATCGGCGACCATGTTGCGGATGACGAGAAGCTGCTGGTAGTCCTTCTTGCCGAAAAGCGCCGCCTGAGGCTGGGCAATCTGGAACAGTTTCATGACCACCGTGGCGACGCCGCGGAAATGCCCGGGCCGGAACTCGCCGTCCAGCGTTGCGGCCTGTTCGGGCGGCGGTTCGACATGGTAGCCCTGCGGCCGCGGATACATCTCGGCTTCATCGGGCGCGAACAGCAGATCGACACCGGCGGCCGAGAGCTTGTCGCAATCGGCGTCGAAGGTGCGCGGGTACTTGTCGAAGTCCTCGCCCGGCCTGAACTGGAGCCGGTTCACGAAGATGGTGGCGACCACGGTGTCGCCGTGGCTACGCGCCTGTTTCATGAGCGAGATGTGGCCCTCATGGAGATTGCCCATGGTCGGCACCAGCACGACGCGGCCAGCCGTCTTCAGTGCGGCGCGCAGGCCGGCGATGGTCTCGTGGATCTGCATTTCAGCTTAGCGTGAAAGACATTGGTGAGTGCGCTTGGTGATCATCGAGCGCAGCGAGCCAATCAGTAGCCTCCCGGCGAGGGGAGGATGGGAGGGGTGGGCGCATTTGCCAGCATGAAGCGCTACGAAGTCAGCGTATTTCATGATGCGGGGTGGTCCATCGGAGCCATGAGCGTCAGTAGCAGTGTTCGGGGGCGGGGAAGGACTTGTCCTTGACGGCCTGGACATAGGCCGTGACGGCGCCTTCGATGCTTTGCGCCTCGGTCATGAAGTCCTTGACGAAGCGGCCCTTCCTGCCGGGGTAGAGCCCGAGCATGTCGTAGAGCACGAGTACCTGGCCGTCGCAGTCCGGGCCGGCGCCGATGCCGATGGTGGCGCAGACCTTGAGCGTGCGCGTGATTTCGCCGGCTAGCCCGGAGGGCACCATCTCCAGCACCATCAGCGCGGCGCCGGCCTGTTCGAGCGCGATGGCGTCGTTCTTCATGCGCGCGGCACCGGCCTCGTCGCGGCCCTGCACGCGGTAGCCGCCCAAGGCATGCACCGACTGAGGCGTGAGGCCGATATGGGCGCAGACCGGCACGCCGCGCTCGGTCATGAAGTGCACGGTCTCGGCCATCACCTCGCCGCCTTCGAGCTTGACCATCTCGGCGCCCGCAGCGAGCAGCTTGCCCGCGTTGCGGATGGCCTGTTCCTTCGACTCGTGGTAGGCGCCGAATGGCAGGTCGGCGACGACCATGGGACGCAGGGCCTGGTGAGCGACGCATTCGGTGTGATAGACCATGTGCTCCATGGTCACCGGCAGTGTCGAGGTCTTGCCCTGGATGACATTGCCCAGCGAATCGCCGACCAGGATGACGTCGACGCCGCAGCGGTCCTCGAGCGCGGCAAAGCTGGCGTCATAGCCGGTGAGCATGGCGATCCTGTCGGCTTCGCGCTTCATGCGCGCGAGCTCGGGCAGGGTGATCGGCTTGTTGGAGGCCAGGTAAGTCATTACGGTCCCCTGAAGATGAAGTAGACGGCGCCCAGAATACACAAACCCGCCCACAGGTAGTCAAGCTTGAGCGGCTGTTCCATGTAGAAGAGGACGAAAGGCACGAACACCGTCAGGGTGATCGCTTCCTGGAGAATCTTGAGCTGGCCCAGGTCGAGTTCGCTGTGGCCGATGCGATTGGCCGGTACCTGGATCAGGTACTCGAACAGCGCGATGCCCCAGGACACAAGCGCCGCGATCCACCACGGTCGGTCGCTGAGATTCTTCAGGTGGGCGTACCAGGCGAAGGTCATGAAGACGTTCGACGCCGCCAGCAGCAGCGCCGTCTGCAGGACGACTGGAATACCATTCATGATGGCCGGGCCAGCGCGTGGATGCGCTGGTCGCGACAGGACTCGAGCAGCGTCTCGACAAGGCCGCGGCCGGGAACGACCAGTCCGGGGGCGATCTCGGCCAGCGGCATGAGCACGAAGGCGCGCTCGTGCATGCGCGGATGCGGCAACGTCAGCCCCGGGTCGTCCTGAACGAGGTCGCCGTACAGGACCAGGTCGAGGTCGAGCGTGCGCGGCGCATTCCTGACGCTGCGCTCGCGACCGAAGCGGGCCTCCACCGCGAACAACTCATCGAGCAGCTCGCGTGGCGGCAGCCGGGTATCGAGGGCGACGACCGCGTTGATGAAGTCGGGCTGGTGCTTCAGGCCGACCGGTGCCGTCCGGTAGAGCGAAGACATGGCCTTGAAGATGGAACCGCGCAGCGCGGCCAGTGTGTCGATTGCGGCATCGACGGTGTCCAGCGGGTTGCCCAGATTCGAACCCAGTGCGACGTAGCAACGGATCACGTCGTCTCCGGCGCCGCCTTCTCGGTCGCCTTGCGGCCGTGTCCGCGCGAGCGGCGGCGCTTCTTCGCGGTATCGGGCACCAGCATCGCTTCGCGGCGTTCGTCGTCGGCGTCCTGGAACTCGCGCCACCAGTCGGCCAGTTCGGTTTCGATTTCGCCGCTCTGTGCGCGCAGGACCAGGAAGTCCCAGGCGGCGCGGAAGCGCGGTTGTTCGAGCAGGCGCAGCGGTCCGCGTCCGGCGCGCTTGTCGAAGCGCGGCTGCAAAGCCCATATTTCCTTGATGTCGCCGGCGATGCGCCGCGTGATGGCAAGCTTCTCTGCCTGCTGATCGAGCACGCCGTCCATGGCGGCGTAAAGCGCCGGCATCGGTAGTTCGCCGGCCTTCTTGCGCGTTTCCCAGTCGGCCAGCACCTCATGCCAGAGCAGGGTGGCGAAGAGAAACCCGGGCGATACCGGCTTGTCGGCGCGCACGCGCTCGTCGGTATTGGCCAGCGAGAGCATGACGAACTTCTCGCCCATCGGTTGTTCGAGAATCACGTCCAGGAGCGGCAGCAGGCCGTGATGCAGGCCCTCGTCGCGCAGGCGCTTCAGACACTCGACCGCATGTCCGGAAAACAGCAGCTTGAGCATCTCGTCGAACACGCGCGCAACGGGCACGTTGTCGATCAACTCCGCCATTTCACGGATCGGCGCTTCCAGTTTCGCATCCAGGCGCAGGCCAAGCTTGGCTGCCAGCCGCACGGCACGCAACATGCGCACGGGATCCTCGCGATAGCGGATACGCGGATCGCCGATCATGCGCAGCGTCTTGTGCTGCAAGTCTTCGACGCCGCGGTGGTAGTCGAGCACCACTTCGCTGGTCGGATCGTAGTAGAGCGCGTTGATGGTGAAGTCGCGCCGCGCGGCGTCCTCTACCATCGAGCCCCAGACGTTGTCCCGCAAGACCCGGCCGTGTTCGTCCTTCAGCGTGTCGCTGTCGTGGGCGGCCCGAAACGTCGATACCTCAAGGGTTTCCGGGCCCTGCATGACGTGTACGATCTGGAAGCGGCGGCCGATGATGCGCGAGCGGCGGAACAGGCTGCGCACCTGATCCGGCGTGGCGTTGGTGGCGATGTCGAAGTCCTTCGGCTCGATGCCCGCGATCAGGTCGCGGACGGCGCCGCCGACCACGTAAGCATGGAAGCCGTCCTTCTGCAGCGTCTCGCAGACGCGTCGGGCACCCGACGACACCTGCTCCCGGCGGATGCCGTGACGGCTGGCCGGGATGGTTTCCAGCGGGTGCGGAGTAGGCTCGCCACGGCGGAAGACGCGGCGCAGCAGCTTGCGGATCATACGGTGGGAGTAGGCCGGAAAAAGGCGGCAATCATACAGCAGATCAACGATCTAGCGCAGACTGATGATGGGCCAGCCATGGCTTGCAGCATGCGAGCGCAGCGTGTCGTCAGGATCCACCGCCACCGGCTGCGTGACTTTCGCAAGCAGTGGCAGGTCGTTGAGCGAATCGCTGTAGAACCAGCTGGCCTGGAAACTGCTCCACCAGAGCCCCATGGATTCAAGCCAGCCTTCCACCCGCTCGATCTTGCCGGCCTTGAAGGACGGCGTGCCGCGCGGCTTGCCGGTGAAGCGGCCATCCTCCTGTGCCGGGATCGTCGCGATCAGGTGGGCGACGCCGAATTCGCGGGCGATCGGCCCGGTGACGAAGCTGTTGGTGGCGGTGACGATGGCGACCAGGCTGTCGTCATCAAGGTGGCGCTGGACCAGCGCCCGCGCCGGGGCGCCGATCAGGGGACGGATGTGCGTGGCCATGAATTCGCGGTGCCAGGCATCCAGCTCGGCGCGCGGATGGCGGGCCAGCGGCGCCAGTTGAAAATCGAGGAAGGCCTGGATGTCGAGCGTGCCGGCCCGGTACTGATCGTAGAACTCGATGTTGCGGGCCTCATGGACCTCCCGGTCGAGTACGCCCTTGCCGATGAGGAACTGGGCCCACTCGAAGTCCGAGTCGCCGGCGATCAGTGTGTTATCGAGATCAAACAGAACCAGATTCATCGTTGTCGTTTTCACTTTCGCTGAATTGCAATTCCATCACCTCTTTCAGCAGCGGCAGTGTGGCCGGCCGTTGTTGTTGAAGCGTTGCGCGGTCGAGGTTGTCGAGCACGGCCATCAGCGAGGGCAGATCGCGCCGGCCGTGGCGCAGGAGATAGCGTACCAGACCCTCGTCCACGCGCATGCCGCGCATCAGCGCGTGGCGCCGCAGGGCCGCGGATTTCTCTTCGTCGGTCAGCGACTTCACCTCGAAGACCAGACTGTGGCCGATGCGTGTGCGCAGGTCCTCGCGCAGAAGCAGGCGGGATGGCGGCTCGGTGCCGGAAAGCAGGAGCGCGAGGCCGGCCAGGCGGGCGGCATTGAAGATCCTGAACAGTGCGACTTGTGCCGCCTCGTTCAGCGCCTGCACATCGTCGATGGTGATCAGGGCGCCGGGTGGGGCGGCGATTTCGGCGCCGGTCTCGGCGCCGGTCATCAGACTGACCGGGCGTTGTCGCGAGGCCTCTGCCGCGGTCGCGGCGAGCAGGTGGCTCTTGCCGCTGCCGTCCGGTCCCCAGAGGTAGATGGCATCGAAACCGCGGCCGTCCGTCAGCGCCTCAAGTCGTCCGACCAGTTCGGCATTCTCGCCGGCGACGAAGTTGTCGAGTGTCGGCAACTGCTCGGGCTTCAGATCAAGCAGCAGTTGCGTCACGCGCCGTCTCCACCGGCTTCGCCCCGATAGAAGCGGCTGGCCAGGTAGAGCGCGCGCACCTCGCGCAGGCCGATCAGCAGGGCCGCCGAGGCCGGCAACGCCAACAGGATGCCGAAGAAGCCGAACAACTGGCCGAAGGCCATGAGGGCGAAGATCACCGCCAGCGGGTGCAGGCCGATGCGGCTGCCGACCAGGAAGGGTGTGAGCAGGAAGCCTTCCAATACCTGGCCGATTCCGAAAACGATCAGGACCGCGATGACCGGACCGAAGCCGGCGAACTGGAGCGCCGCCACGAGCAGCGCGAGAACCAACCCGGTGGCGAAACCCAGATAGGGGACGAAGATCAGCAGGCCGGTAAGAATGCCTATGGTCAGAGCCGACGGCAGTCCGGCAATTGTCAGTGCGACGCTGTAGTAGACGGCGAGCACCACCATGACCAGGATCTGGCCGCGCAGAAAGCGCGACAGCACCGTGTCGACGTCGGTGGCCATGACGGCGACCTTGTCGTGCCACGCGCGCGGCACCGCATTGTCCATCCGCGCCAGCAGCGGGTGCCAGTCGAGCAGAAGGTAGAACATGACGACGGGCACCAGCACCAGGGTGACCAGCAGCCCGGTCACCGCTGCGCCGCCTATCCTCAGCGACTCGAACAGCTTGTTGCCGAGCGCCTGCAGGCCGCTCGAGTTCTCGCCGATCAACTTCTTCAGCGCGGCCGGATCGAAGTTGAGATGAGCGCCGAAGCGTTCCGACAGCCATGGCCCCAGCCTGTCATTGACCGTCGCCAGCCATTCGGGCAACCGGGAGGACAGGATCGACGCCTCATCGGCCAGCAGCGGCACCAGGATCAGCGCCAGCGCCGCCAGCACGGCCGCGAGCAGCAGCAATACCACCACCACCGCCAACAGCCGCGGCAGTCGAAGTCCCTGCAGCCGGTCTACCATGGGGTTGCAGACGTAAGCAAGGATGCCTGCGAGCAGGAAAGGCGTCAGGATGGGGCTCAGCAGGTACAGCAGGCCGAGCATGCCCAGGCCCAGGCTGATCCAGAGGGCGGCTTGCAGACGGTAGTTCACGGCTTCAGGAGGGAGGGCCATTTCCGGTAAAATCGCGCTTCTGTCGGACAGCAGGGCGGGATGACCCCGGGGCGCGGAAAACCATAACTGTATCCGGCCCACTCATCGACATCAACTGAAGGACTTCAACTTGAGCGACGCTCTCACCTATCGCGATGCCGGTGTCGATATCGACGCCGGCGACGCCCTCGTCGAACGGATCAAGCCCGCGGCCAAGCGCACCATGCGTCCCGAGGTGCTGGCCGGCATCGGCGGCTTCGGGGCTTTGTTCGAGATCACGCACAAGTATCGCGAACCGGTGCTGGTGTCCGGCACCGACGGCGTCGGCACCAAGCTCAAGCTCGCCTTTCAACTGAACAAGCACGACACCATCGGCCAGGATCTGGTGGCCATGAGCGTCAATGACATCCTCGTGCAGGGGGCAGAGCCGCTGTTCTTCCTCGATTACTTCGCCTGCGGCAAGCTCGACGTCGACGTGGCGGCGCAGGTGATCGAAGGCGTCGCCAAGGGCTGTGAACTGGCCGGCTGCGCGCTGATCGGCGGCGAGACCGCCGAGATGCCGGGCATGTATCCGGACGGCGAATACGATCTCGCCGGCTTTGCCGTCGGTGTCGTCGAGAAGTCCGCGATCATCGACGGCTCGCAAATCCAGTCGGGCGACTCGATACTGGGCCTTGCATCGTCGGGTGCGCATTCCAACGGCTACTCGCTGATCAGGCGCATCCTGGAACGGGCCAAGCCGGACTTCGATGCCGACTTCTACGGCCGCAGCTTCGCCGAAGCGGTGCTGGCGCCGACCCACATCTACGTCAAGGCGCTGCTGGCGCTGATGCAGGCGCTGCCCGTCAAGGGCCTGGCGCACATCACCGGCGGCGGGTTGCTCGACAACATTCCGCGCATCCTGACGCCGGGCGTTGCCGCCGTATTGGACCGGAACGGTTGGCCGCTGCCGCCGCTGTTCCAGTGGCTGCAGCGGGAAGGCAATGTCGCCGACAGCGAGATGCACCGCGTCTTCAACTGCGGTATCGGCATGGTGGTGGTGGTGGCGCAGGACTACGAGCGGCAGGCGGTAGACCTGCTGAGCGCAGCCGGCGAACACGTCTATCTGATCGGCCGCATCGAGAATTGCGCAACCGGCCAGCCGCAAACCGTGGTGCTCTAGCTGAGACATCCACGCGCCGGCGTTGATGTTCCGGCCATCGCCATGGCCACGGACCCTGCCGACCCTCCCGACACCTCCGGCGCAGTCCAGCGCGTCGTCAAGGTCCGCCGCGACTACAACACCTGGGTCGCCAACGAGACCGTCGAGGATTACGCCCTGCGCTTCACGCCGCGGGGCTTTCGCAAGTGGTCGGAATTGCGCGTCGCCAACACGGCCTTCGGCGCTGCCTCCTTCCTGGTCCTGGAAGCGGTCGGCGCCACGCTGCTGGTCAATTATGGCTTCGTCAATGCGTTCTGGGCGATCCTGGTCACCGGCCTGATCATCTTCGCGGCCGGCCTGCCGGTCAGCTACTACGCGGCCCGCTACGGCCTGGACATGGACCTGCTGACGCGCGGCGCCGGCTTCGGCTACATCGGTTCGACGCTGACCTCGCTGATCTACGCCTCCTTCACGTTCATCTTCTTCGCCCTCGAAGCGGCCATCATGGCCTACGCGCTCGAGCTCGCCTTCGACATCCCGCCGGCCTGGGGCTACCTGATCTGCGCGCTGGTGGTGATTCCGCTCGTGACCCACGGCGTCACTGCCATCAGCAAGCTGCAAACCCTGACCCAGCCGCTGTGGCTGCTGATGCTGGTGCTGCCCTATGCCTACGTGTTCAGCGAAAGCCCCGAAGTCTTGCGCGGCATCCTGCATTACGGCGGCGCCGGCTCGCAGTTCGATTTGGCGCTGTTCGGCGCCGCCCTTACCGTGGGTATCGCGCTCATCACCCAGATGGGCGAGCAGGCCGACTACCTGCGCTTCATGCCGGAATTGACGGCGGGCAATCGCCGCCGCTGGTGGGCCGGCATGCTGGTGGGCGGCCCGGGCTGGGTGATCCTCGGTGTCGTCAAGATGCTCGGCGGGGCGTTGCTGGCCTACCTCGCCATCAGCCACTCGGTGCCGACCGAGCGCGCCGTCGATCCGAACCAGATGTATTTGGCCGCCTACGAATACGTCTTTCCCCATCCCGCGTGGGCGGTGGCGGCGACGGCGCTGTTCGTGGTCATCTCCCAGCTCAAGATCAACGTCACCAACGCCTACGCCGGGTCGCTGGCCTGGTCCAACTTCTTCGCCCGCCTCACCCACAGCCATCCGGGCCGCGTCGTCTGGGTGGTGTTCAACACCCTGATCGGCCTCATGCTCATGGAACTCGACGTCTTCCAGGCCCTGGGGCAGGTGCTGGGCCTGTACTCGAACGTTGCCATCGCCTGGATGATGGCGGTGGTTGCCGATCTCGTGGTGAACAAGCCCCTGGGCCTGTCGCCGCCGGGCGTCGAGTTCAAGCGCGCCCACCTCTACGACATCAATCCGGTCGGCGTCGGCGCCATGGGCATCGCCTCGCTGCTCTCGGTCGCCGCCTTCATGGGCGTGTTCGGTCCGCTGGCGCAGGCATTCTCGGCGGTCATCGCCATGGTCACCGCCTTCGTCGCCGCACCGCTGATCGCCTGGCTTACCGGGGGGCGTTACTACATCGCCCGCCAACCGGTTCCCGCTGCGGGCACGCAACGCTGCTGCATCTGCGAGAAGGAATACGAGGCCGACGACATGGCCCACTGTCCGGCCTACGGCGATTCCATCTGCTCGCTCTGCTGTGCCCTCGACGCCCGCTGCGACGACCTCTGCAAGCCTCAGGCGCGGCTGTCGGTCCAATGGTCCGCCGCCTTGCGCCGCCTGCTGCCGCGTCCCGTCTGGCCGTATCTGGAGACCGGCCTCGGCCACTACCTGCTGGTGATGGCGGCGATCGTGCCCTTCCTCGGCCTGCTCTTCGGCATGCTCTACTACCACGAACTGCAAGCCCTGGGCGCCGATGCGGCGAGACTGGCCGCACCGCTGGGCCTGGCCTTCCTCAAGGCCTTCGCCGCCTTGCTGCTGGTGAGCGGCATTGCCGCCTGGTGGCTGGTGTTGACGCACAAGAGCCGCCAGGTGGCGCAAGAGGAATCGAACCGGCAGACACATCTGCTGATGCAGGAGATCGAATCCCATCGGCGTACTGACGAGCAATTGCAGAAAGCCAAGCAGGTTGCCGACCTGGCCAACCAGGCCAAGAGCCGCTACATCACCGCCATCAGTCACGAGCTGCGCACGCCGCTCAACAGCATCCTTGGTTATGCGCAAATCATGGATGGTGACAAGAGCATTCCGCCGCATCGACGCCAAGCGGTCGAGGTGATCCGCAAGAGCGGCGAGCATCTGCTGTCGCTGATCGAAGGCACGCTCGACATCGCCCGCATCGAGGGCGGCAAGCTGACGCTGGAGCCGCGACCTCTGGAATTCCCCGCTTTCCTGGGCCAGATCGTCGGCATGTTCGAACTGCAAGCGCGCAACAAGGGTCTCGAATTCCGCTATCAGCCCCAGGGCGAACTGCCTGCCCTGGTGCGCGCCGACGAGCGCCGCCTGCGGCAGATCCTGATCAACGTGCTCGGCAACGCCGTGAAGTTCACCGCCCGCGGCAGCATCGCCCTGCGGGTTCGCTACCAGAGGGAAATGGCGACCTTCGAGATCGAGGATACCGGGCCCGGCATCGAGCCCGCCGAAGTCGAGCGCATCTTCGAGCCGTTTGCGCGGGGCAGTTCCGCCCAGGGTAGCGCCGGCACGGGGCTTGGCCTTACCATCAGCCGCATGCTTACCGACGTCATGGGCGGCGAAATGCACGTATCCAGCACGCCGGGGCAGGGCAGCCTGTTCCGCATCCGGCTCTTCCTGCCGCAAATACATACCGCCCAGGCCGCGCCGGCGGCGATACGCGGCGAGCGTGTCGGCTACGTCGGCCCGCGCCGCCGCGTTCTGGTGGTGGATAACGAACGCATCGACCGCGAACTGCTGGTGGGCCTGCTGGTACCGCTCGGATTCGAGGTCGATCAGGCGGCCTCGGGCCTCGAATGTCTCGAAGTGGTGCCGCGCTTTCGGCCGCACCTGATCCTGATGGACCTGGCCATGCCCGGCATCGACGGTTGGGAGACGATTCGTCGCTTGCACCGCGACGGCCTGGACGAGGCCATCATCGCCATCGTCTCCGCCAATATCTTCGACAAGGGACTCGACAACGACGCCGGCATACCGCCCGAGGACTTCATCACCAAGCCCGTGCGCATCGACGATCTGCTCGAATGGATCGGCCGCGTCCTGGCGATCGAGTGGGTGGTCGCCGAGCCTCGGCCCCAGGCGGCACCGGCACCGACAGCACATCTGCCGGCCGCGGAACACCTGCGCGCGCTCGACCAACTGGCGGGCCTTGGCTACCTGCGCGGTCTGCTGGACAAGCTCGACGAAATCGACGCCCTCGACGCCGGCCATGGCGAGTTCGTCGCCCGCCTGCGGCAACTGGCGAAGCAGTTCCAGTTCGAGGCCATCCGCAGCATTCTTGGGGAGAGTCTCAATGAATCGCCTTGACCGACTCAATGCCGACATCGTCCTGATCGTGGACGACGTGCCGGAAAATCTCTCCCTGCTCCACGACGCCCTCGACGAAGCGGGCTACACCGTGCTGGTCGCCACCAACGGCGACAGCGCCCTGGCGCGAGCCCGGCAGAGCGTGCCCGACGTGATCCTGCTCGACGCCGTCATGCCGGGCATGGACGGCTTCGAGGTGGCGCGCCGGCTCAAGGCCGACTTCTCCACCCAGCACATTCCCATCGTCTTCATGACCGGGCTCACCGAAACCGAGCATGTCGTCGCCGCCTTCACCGCCGGCGGCGCCGACTACGTCACCAAGCCGATCAAGCCCGCGGAAGTGCTGGCCCGCATCGCCGCGCACATGCAGAACGCCCGCCAGATGAAGCAGGCGTGCACGGCGCTGGATGCCTTCGGCCAGGCTACGATCGCCGTGCGGCCGCGCGACGGACGCCTCGTCTGGCAGACCGATCTCGCGCGCAAGCTCCTGACCGACTACCTCGGGTCGATGGACGAGCAGGCGCCGCCGCGGCTGCTCGAATGGATAGCCGAGGCAGAGCGGGCCCGGCGCGAGGAGCGCGAACCGCCGGCGCTGCTGGCCACGCGCGGCGAAGCCCGGCTGCTGGCCTCCTTCCACGAACAGAGCGGCGAAGAGGAATTGATCGTCGTCCTGCGCGAGGAGAACGACGCCCAGGCCCTGGAAACCCTGATCGCCGCCTTCCGCCTCACCTTCCGCGAGGCGGAAGTGCTGCACTGGGTCATCAAGGGCAAGACCAACCGCGACATCGCCGACATCCTCGGCATGAGTCCGCGCACCGTGAACAAGCATCTCGAACACGTCTTCGAGAAGCTGGGCGTGGAAACGCGCACGGCGGCGACCAACCTCGCCCTGAGCAAGCTGCGGGCCGGGAAGCTGCCTTGATCGGCCCCGCGCCCCCTGTTCTCAGTCCTCGGCAAACAGTTCGCATTCCTCGGCGTCGATACTGATGCCGAACCGCTCTTGCGTGTCCGCATCAACCAGCGAATTGACGAGCGCCCGCGTCGCATCCCATGAACGGTTCTCGCCACTGCCAATTGCCAGGTCGTTGATGAGATGAATGGTGGCATTCGCATCGGCATCGGAACGGCCGAGCTTGTGAGTAACGTAGTAAGTTGTAATTGTCATGGCATCTCTCCTTCCTCAGGGTGGGGGCGTGGTGCAGGTTTTCGAATATCGAACCGGGTTTGACTCCGTCCATTGCGACGCCCTGAATTGGGCTGTCGACGTCCAAAGTATACGACCGCTAGTGCGCCGCAGCATCGCCTTTGCCGAATAGTTGACGATTTTATTAAGTGTGTAGACTCATACTGTTACTGAACACGTTCCATATAATGAAATGATTTCTATCGCTATGAAATAAGAAGCATTCCCATTCATGGGTAGATACAGGTGCGTCGCACCAGTCGGATCCCTGCATCGACCGCTTGGCCGAAATCCGACAAACCCTGGCTGACATCGTGGTAACGCATCTGGCAGGATGGGGCTTTCCAGCCCGCATCACTTCTGGCGCCACTCTTGCTTTTCCATGGCCATGTCCGAGCTTTCTCTTTCCGACCGGGTGCTCGCCTATCACCGGCGCACCAAGCATCGCTTCGAGGCCTATGCCCCGGGGCCGCCGGCGCTCGACTGGGATGCCCAGCCGGCGCCCTTCCGCCGCTACGCCGGCGCGCCGCTCGTCCGTCTGCCACAGGCCACCGAAGCGTTGCCTTCGCTGCAAGCCGCCTTGCGGCGGCCCTGGCGCGAGTCGGCTGAGGCAGGCGCGGCGCCGCTCGGCGTCGAGAGCATCGGCGTCCTGCTGAATCTGTCGCTGGCGATCACCGCCTGGAAATCCTACGGCCCCAGCCGTTGGGCGCTGCGGGCGAATCCGTCGAGCGGCAACCTGCACCCGGTCGAGGCGTATGTGATCGCCGCCGGCGTCGACGGGCTGGCCGCCGGCGTGTACCACTACCGCCCCGACGACCATGCGCTCGAATGCCGTGCCGCTCTAGCCGCCGCGTCGGCCGCACCGCTGCTCGCCATCGGCCTCAGCACGGTGATGTGGCGCGAGGCCTGGAAATACGGCGAGCGCGCCTTCCGCTATTGCCAGCTCGATGTCGGCCATGCTGTCGCCTCAATCGCCTATGCGGCTTCCGCGCTCGGCTGGACGCTGCACGAGCGGCGCGAACTGGCGACCCTCACGCTGGCGAGCCTGCTCGGCGTCGACCGGCCGGCCGACTTCCCATCACCGCGCCGGGCCGACACCGAACGCGAGGAGGCGGAGGTCCTTCTGCAAGTGGCGGTGGCCGGCAGGCTGGCCGGCATCGACCCGCGGACGCTGCTTGAAGGCGCCCGCTGGCAGGGCAGTGCGTCGGTCATCGATCCCGCGCCGGTCCATCGCTGGCCCATCATCGATGAAGTGGCGGCAGCGACGCGGCACACGAACGATGCCCGCGCCGAGCCGCGGCAATTGCCGCCTCCCGCCGCACCGCCGGTATCGGCACAGCCCGGCGGTCCGCCACTTGCCGACGTCATCCTCGGCCGGCGCAGCGCCCAGCGCTTCGATCCCCGCGCCAGCCTCGCCGCGGGCGATTTCTTCACCCTGCTGGCCGCGGCGATGCCGGGTGCCGGGGCGCCGTGGTTCGCGCTCGCCGAGGCGCCGCGCGTCAGCCTCGTGCTGTTCGTGCATCGCGTCGATGGGCTCGAACCCGGCCTCTACCTGCTGGCCCGCAACCGCGAGCACGCGGCGCCGCTGGCCGGCCGCTTCCGGCCCGAGCCGGTCGCCGCAGCGCCCGCAGGGTTGCCGCTGTATCGCCTGACGACGGCCGATCCCCAGGAACTGCGCCGGCTCGCCCGCGCCATCCATTGTCACCAGGACCTCGCCGCCAACGCCTGTTTCGCTCTCGGCATGGTTGCGGAATTCTCGGCCCCCATTGCCGCGGAACCCGGCGCCTACCGCGATCTCTTGCGCGAGGCCGGCGCCATTGGCCAGGTGCTCTACCTCGAGGCCGAGGCCTGCGGCCTGCGCGGCACCGGCATCGGCTGCTTCTTCGACGATCCCTTCCACGAGCTGCTCGGGCTGGCGGACGAAGCCTTCCAGAGCATCTATCACTTCACCGTCGGGCTGCCGGTGGAGGATGCCCGGCTCGAAACCTCTGCCGCCTACCCGGATCGATGAAAGCCATTGTCATGAACAAGTACCGCAGCATAGACCTCCTGTTGCAACGCCTGGCCGGCGCGATCGCTGCCGGCCAGGTGGCCGTCGCCCAGCGTTGGCGCGAAGACGAGCAGGCCGTCGGATTCTACAAGCCCGGCGAACCGGGGCTGTCCGCCTACGTGTCCACCCACGGCCAGCCGCCGGGCTACTACGACGTTGATCTCGAGTATCCCGATCTCGTCGACAACGATGTCGGCAACGTGCCGACCAACTGCGGGGACATCCGGCTCGAGCGCGTGCTCGATTTGCTGACCATGCACTTCGGCCTGCACGAGGTCGAGCGCCGAAACTGGCGGCAGAACCGGTCATGACGAAGATCGGCATTTTCTTCGGCACCGATACCGGCCGCACGCGCCGGGTCGGCAAGCTGATCGCGCAGAAGCTCGGCGAAGCCGCCGCCGCGCCGGTGAACATCAATCGCGCCACCGTTGCCGACCTGGCGCCGTACCGGGCGCTGATCCTGGGCACGCCGACGCTCGGCGACGGCCAACTGCCCGGCATCGAGAGTGGTTCGCAGACCGCGGGCTGGCTCGAGTTCATGCCCCAACTCGAAGGCCAGGACTGGTCCGGCAAGACCGTGGCGATCTTCGGTCTCGGCGACCAGGACAAGTATCCCGACGAGTTCGTCGACGCCATCGCCTTGCTCCACGACGCGGTGACCGCCTGCGGCGCCCGGGTAGTCGGCTACACTGCCATCGACGGCTACCGCTTCAAGGCTTCGCAGGCAGTGGTCGACGGCCGCTTTCTCGGCCTTGCGCTCGACCAGGTGAATCAACCCGCCCTCACCGAGGCCCGGGTAGACGCTTGGCTCGCCCGGATCGTGCCGCTGCTGGCCGCATGAGCCGATCGCATAGGCCGATTCCGCGACACCCGCCTGTATCCTGAACCCCAATCCCCATCGTGAACTCCAGCCTCATCGACTACCACAACGGCATCTACGCCTTCGACGCCGGCTACCTGCGCCCGCAACTGGCCGCCATCCATCTGATCGAGAGCGATGGCCGCGCCGCCTTCGTCGACACGGCGAATTACCAGGTGCTGTCCCAGGCCCTCGCGGCGCTGGCAGCGCGCGGCCTCGGCCCGGAGGCGGTGGACTACGTCATCCTTACCCACATTCATCTCGACCATGCCGGCGGCGCCGGCGTCATGATGGATGCCTTCCCCAATGCCAGGCTCGTCGTCCATCCGCGCGGCGCCCGCCACATGATCGATCCGACCAAGCTCTGGGCCGGCGTCGAAACCGTCTACGGCAAGGAGCGCGCCGCCGCCCTCTATGGTGTCCCGCAGGCCATCGCCGCCGAGCGCATCATCGAAGCCCCGGACAACACCGTGCTGCGCCTCGGTTGCCGCGAACTGCTCTGCATCGACACCCCGGGACACGCCCGCCACCACATCGCCATCGTCGATCGGCAGAGCGGCGGCATCTTCACCGGCGATACTTTCGGCATCTGCTACCGCGAATGCGACAACGCCGCCGGCGAGCCCTTCCTCTTTCCCACCACCACGCCCTCGCAATTCGACCCCGTGGAGATGCGCGCTTCCGTTGAACGCATGCTGGGCTTCGAGGCAGAAGCCGTCTATCTCGCCCACTACAGCCGCCTGGCGCCGCCCAGGCCGCTCGCGCAGGACATGCTGCGGCGCATGGACGAATGCGTTCGCATCACGCACCAGGCAAGGGAGCGGGGCACCAGCGTCCGCGACGGCATCGCCGCCTATCTGTTGGCCGAGGCCCACACCCACGGTTGCATGCCGACTGACGAGAAGATCCTCGAACTCTGGGACCTCGACATCGAGCTGAATGCCCAGGGGCTGGAACTTTGGTTCGATGAGGCCGCCAGCAAGCCCTAAGGCCGCGGGCCGGGGGGGCTTGATCGGCTTCCGGGCGCTTTGATCCCTCGTCCATCCCGGTTTCCGATGGCCGCAAGGTGTCGTTGCCGGCGACATGTTCTGATGACGTGTCGCAATTATCGAAAATCATCGACACGTGACCTTGGCCGGTCGCAAGCAGGCCGCCGAACTGATCCCCAACCGGACCATGCTGGTCAACACGATTCCGCTGTTGGAAGCCAAGGACAGTTCCAAGATCGAGAACATCGTCGCGACGGCCGCAGGGAGAAGCTGTTCATCCATCCGAAACTGATGCAACTGCTGACTCGCGACGGCAACGACTTCACACCATACCGCTGAGTTTCGATCTGGTTCGCAAGACCAGAATATTCCCGAACGATTGCAGACCGACCACTTCTTCCAGCACCAGGCAGCTCTGGCCGAACAGCGACTGCCACTCGGTCAAGGTCCGTTCGCGGCCGCGCGAGGCCATGAACATCTGCATGTCGAACGAGGCGCCGGCCAGGTCGCCGCCCGTCTCGGGCAGCACCATCTCGAAGAGCGCGATCGGCGCGCCGCTGGCGGCGCAGGCGTGGCGGAGATTGTCCAGCGCCGCGACGCAGGCCTCATCGTCGAAACAGTGCAGCACGGCCGATAGCAGGTAGATGTCCCGGCCGTCCCGGGCGGGCGGCACCGAGTCGAACACATCGCCGGCCTGGAAGCTCATGCGCTCGGCGCCGGCCGTGGGGTGGGCGGCCCAGTGGCGCTCGGCCTCGGCCACCACCTGGGGGCGGTCCACCACCAGGGCGGTCAGATGCGCGTGGCGTTTCAGGATAGCCAAAGACTTGGCGCCCCGGGAGCCGCCCACGTCGATGATGCGGTCGAAGCGGCCCCAGTCGAAATCGGTGGCGAAGCTGTCGCCGGTCAGCGCCTCGACGCTGTCCATGGCTTCGGAAAACAAGGCGTCGAAATCGGCGTGGCGATCCAGGTAGCCGAACAGTTCCTCGCCGTGGGTCAGGCGGAAGGGCGGCACTCCCTCGCGCACGCCGCGTTCGAGCTGCTCGAACCAAGGGCGGCTCATGGCCTCGTCGTTGTGCATGAAGATCATGGCCCGCAGGCTCTTCGGCTTGTCCGTGCGTAGGACGGCGGAAAGCCCGTTGTTGCGAAAGCGGCGCGGCCCCGTCTCCTCGAACACGTCCATCGCCGCCAGGAAGCGCAGCAGGCGGGCCGTGGCATCCGGGTCGGCATGGATCCGGGCGGCGATGGCCTCCGCCTCCAGATCCTCGTCGCCCAAGGCGGTGGCGATGTCCAGCCGCGCCGCCGCGTAAAGCGCGCGGGACTGCCAGAAGGCCGAACCGATCTGCAAGAGCCGGAAGGGCGGCGGCGTGAGCCTGTTGGGGATGCCTTGCAGCCAGGCGCCGAACCTCATGGCCCAGCCGAATCGGCGCACGGCGCCGGCGTTCTTCTGGTAGGGCATCGTGCCGCCTCCCTAGCTTGAAACCTTGGGCGCCAGGCCCGCCGAGAACAGGTGGCCGTTGAAGGCCGCCAGGCGCTCCAGGAAAGCGGCGTCCATGGGGCGATCCATCTGCTCCTGGAAGATGTCCTTCAGCAGCATCGGCGTCATGGCCAGGCTGACGAAGGCCATGCGCAGGATGTCAGGATCGACGCCCGCCCCGATCTGCCCCTCGGCCTTCAGGTCCGCCACCTTGCGGGCGGCCCCGGTGCGGCCGCGCTCCAGCAACTGCTGGATGAAGCGCCGGCCCGGGCCGTGGTTCAGGGCCAGCACCTTGAGGATCAGTTTCGGAAACTGGGGCTTCGTGGCCATGGTGTCGTAATAGAGGCGCAGAAAGCCGCCGAGACCGTCGGCCGAGGCCAGCATCGGCCCGTCGAGCACGGCCAGCAGCGGATTCAGGGTCTCGCGGATCATCTCCTCGTAGAGCCCCTCCTTGTTGCCGAAGTAGTAGCGGATCATCGACACATTGCCGCCCGCCTGCTCGGCGATCTGTCGCGTCGTCACCCGGTGGTAGTCGTCGGCGAGAAAGCAATCCAGGGCCGCCTTCAAGAGGCGCTCCCTGAGCGGTTCCGCGGTGTCGATGGCGCCCATGGCCGGCTCCCTGATGTCGATGCGAAACAGATTAGCACCGGCGACTGCGGCGCTTGAAACGGTTTCGTCAATCAAGATCGGCTGGTTGACTGACCAGGCTGCTGGCCGGAAAGCCGCACCAATCGGCCCTGCATCGAAGGGCTCGCCGCCATCTGGCGAGCCCTGGCGCACTGCCTTTTCCGACACTGGTATGGATCGAGATCGAGGATATCCGTCTGAGCTTTGCCGCCGGGGCGGCGCAGAGTAAAGGCAATATCGCCGTGCCATGAGTCGGCCTCACTCCGGAATTTCGCCCTCGCGTAGCGCGAACTTTCCTGACCTCACGTAACCGATGATCCGCTTCGCTTCCGCAGCCTCCTCCTGCGGCACGAGCAGCCTGGCGCCGCCGACGGCGACCGCCCAGAGCGAATTCATGCGGGTGATGTTGTCGTCGACGACAAAGGCGGCAATGCCATCGGCCACCAGACGCGCACACAGTACGTGCAGATCCGAAGGTATCAACGACCGCGCCACCGTGACGAAGGCGACGGTGTCCGCGTTGCCGGTCTCCTCGTCGGCGCTCTCCTGCGGCGCAACTTCCGGCGCCAGAATTCCCCGGCGGGAGAATTCGGCCAGCGCCACCTCCGTCGCCAGTTCCGTGAGGTTGCCTTCGATCCATCGATCCAGAAGTTCCGCGTCGCTCATGTCGCGGAAGGTTTCGGACAGCTCTTTGCGCGGGTTTGGCATGGCAGGCGGAAAGGGCGCAGCTCAGCCGGGCCAGCGTTGGCCGAGTTGCGCCGTCGCGAACCACGCGATGAGGGCTGCGGCCTCCGGCGTTTCGGCGGCTGGTGACCACGGAGCGCAGTCGGTCTCCGCGATCGGCTGATAGGGGCCGTGCTTGACTTCGAAGATCACCGCGCCGGGGTCGAGCGAGAGTACCGCGTGCCAGCCGCCGGCCGGCGTTTCGATGACGCGGCTATCGGCGCCGAGCACCGTCCGCGCGCTGAGCGTGCCGGCCTCGTCGAAGTGCAGCACGACGAAGCGGCCGGCCAGGGGGTAGAGCAGTTCCCAGGTGTGCGGATGGCGATGCGGGCGGACGTAGGTGTCCGGCTCCATGGCGATGGCCAGGCGCTGAATCGGGTCGTCGAGCCGGGCGTGGAGGTTGAGGTTGGCGCGCCGGCGCGACGAGGCCTGTGCCTGCCGGCTCAGTGCATCGAGCATGGCCGAGGTGATCTGTTTCAATTGCATCTCCCATGCCGTGTGGAGGTGGCAGCGCAACAAGCGGCTTTCCATCGCCGCATCGCGCCCCGACCCCAAACAGACTCATTGCCGAAATGCTTGTACATGTCTGCCCGCATGTTGGCCTCCAAACCGCATGGGCTGACGAATATCGCGAAGCCCTGTGCATGCATTGTGCCCGCTTCGAGGAACCCAACAAAGGCCCCGGTAGGTCGTGTGGCGTTCCAAAGGCAGCCGCGGGACGCAAATACTTCGACGCCCTCTTGAGCAGCGAACCGGGCTGAACCCAGACGATCGTCGCACTCATCGCCAGGAGGGGCTCGCCGAGTTGGCCGCTCGCCAGAGTCGGCACGAGCTTCGGTGAGTGCGGGCTAAAGTCGCCACTGCACATCTTGCTTGCCTACCGTAAAGATCCGTTACATGATTTGCGGCTCTTGTCAGTCCCATCGAAGAGAATTGCCCCGGGGTAATCCACTCCATATCCAGAACATGCAGCGACCGTTTGTCGACAATTCAAGTGGCAAGGATGTTGAATTTGACTTGGCGTTTCCGCCGATACCAATTCCTTCGCCCAGTGTCCTTGCCGCGGTGGGGGAGGCATTGCTACGCCAGTTGATCAGGCGCCAACACGAGCGGCTGCGCAATTCAAGCATTGGGAATCTGTTTCCGGCAGATCCGGACAACTTTTCCGCTGTCGTGGAGAGAATTGCGACATTCGTCGTCGAGACACTCAGCGGGTCGCCACGGATTGCTCAATCCCATGGGGCCACGTGGTTTCGCGCCCGACATCTTCCCATCACTATCGACGAGACAGCTCGCAACGTCTGGTTGGCGGCGATGCTCTTCGCTCTCGAGGATGTCGGGTTTCCGGAAGAAGCGAGGCTTGAGTTCTGGAACTGGGTCGAAGCTCTGTCCATTCGCGCCATCAACCGACGCACGATGATCGGTCAACCGCGTCGATATCCGCTGGCGGAAGCGCAGACTGCGCTGCGTTCCTTCTCGAGCGCGAGTCAGCGGAAGTAGGTCTTGTCATTCCACTTCGGGGAAGCGCGAGGAGCCGCATGACGAGTGCGCCAATCGGCCATTGATCGGCGCAACCGGCGGCATGCGGCCAGGAGCAGCCATCGTCGTTAGACTGCTTTAGGATCCTTAGGCGCCGGCCGTCAGTAAAGTACATGCCTAGCAGCCTGTCGGACTTTCGGTTCACTGCGAGCAACTTGCCTAAATATTGTGCAGCAGAGGCCCTCTACGGCGAAGTCTGGGGTTCTCGGAGCCGTTGAGCCGCGCAGAATTGGCCGTAGCGTCTCTGAAAGGCTCAAGTCCGACAGGCTGCTAGGCATCGCACCGGCACGACAGTTCTACCGAATCAAGGCCAAATCGATGACTGAACCTGACGACAGCGGTGAGCTGAGCGCCGAACAGCAAGACACCACCAACTTGCTGGAGCGCTTGCTCGGCCGCGCGATCGCGGACCGCTACGTCGATTTTTGCCGTTTGGCATCGGGAGTCTTCGAACTGCGCGTATCACGGCCACTCGCCCGTCATGCATTGCGTGAGCTCGAAGGGATACTGCGTCGGTCGCTAAAGGCGTCACTGGAGGTACGTCCCACCGAAGATTCAATCGATCCCCGGCACACCAAAGGCAGGGAAGAACTCTCAAAACTCGGATTCGACAACGCCGCAATCGAAAGAGCGGTTAAAGCACTTAAGCCTCAGACAAACCAAGCGAACCAAATTCGTCAAATCACTGCAAGCCTCGGACTTGCACCTGACGGTGACGTTGCTAAAGCTTGGATTTCGCTGTCCAAGTCGGCTGGCAGAGCGCATGAGCACTCGTTCCACGAGTCATTGTTGGTCGACGAAGATTTTCGGAAGAAGTCCCAGCAACCATTCGAGATGGTGATCCGCGCCGTCGCGGTAGCACTACAACGGCGCTACAGCGTGCTCATGCGACGGGTCGAGGAACTTGCGGCGATGCCCGACAAAGCGCAAGCGACCAAGCTGTTCAGCGCAGAAGTGCCCGGGGCAATGCCACTGCAGTGGCACTTCTTCCAGAGACTGCAAACCGCAGATTGGTTGCCACATCTGGCGCAGCGGAATCTCATCGGACCGCCCCTGCCAGAGCTCACCGGCCCAGGCGTCAACACCGGGAGGTTTGGAGAATGGCCGGCAGGAAGCTATCTGCGGCGAATGGCGGAGTCCGACGACGCAAATGTCAGGGGCCAGGTCGCGACAGCTATCAGAAATGTCGCGTCTTCAAAGCATCCCGATGTCAGGCGCGGCGGCATGGACATCATCGCAGTGCTTCCTGCCTGCGAAGCTGCTTCTCTTGCGGGGGTTGCTGCCGGTTGGCTTGCCCGCGATGCCAGCTTCATGGCGCTTCAGCCGGCTGAGCAATTGGTTAAGCAGCTCGCAATTGCGGGCGAGCGCGCTGCCGCGCTGGCAGTGGCAGCCCGCCTCCTTCAGGTGTTCGGCGACGACGGCAACGTCACAAGCCTCTACCCACAACACATGTACGAGCATAGCTTGCCGCAGTTGGCGCCCGTGCTGACGAAGGCATTTGGCGTAGCAGCCCTTGGGCTGTTCAGCGATCTCTTGTACCAAGCGGTGGTCACTCGCAAGGTTGGCCATGATCCAGCCTTCGACCCTACGTCATATGAACAAGACCCGCTCACCGATGACTCGAGCGCTGGTTACAGCGTCTATGACGCGCTGAAGTGCCAAGTGCGGCGTTCTGCCGGGCAGATCATCGACGCTGACGCACGGCAGATGTCATCTGTCGTGGAAGTCCTTGGCAAGTATGCGCCGAAGCTTTTTCGCCGCTTGGAAATGTTTGTGCTTTCTAAGTGCCCGGCTGAGGCGCCCAAGCGGGCCAGGTCACTGCTCTTGGACGTCGAGCTTCTTGAGGCGCCATGGTGCAAGCACGAGTACGCGAGCCTAGCGCTTGCTTGGTTTCCATCGCTGACACCCCCGGATCAGCAGACAGTCCTCCGGCAAGCGGATGCCATTTCTGGGCGCTATATGGAAGGCTGGAAGGCACGCGTTGATGAGCGCGAGAAGCGGCCACCGAATGCTGAAGAGGTGCGTGCCTTCTCGGCCTACGTGTTACGCGATGCGCTGTGGTACTGGCGGGCTGCGCTGCCGACTGATCGACAGGCTGCGATCGATGCGATCGTCGCCGAGTTTGGCGATCCCGAGGCTTGGCGGAATACGTATTCGACTCGGCAGGAAGAAAGCCCGCTGGCAACCGCAGATTTCGCGTCGCAGCCCATCGCTGAGATCGCCGCATTCCTGCGTGCCTGGCAGCCAGGCGAAGAGCCGCGGCGTCAGACCATCACGGCTCTGGCGCAGGAACTAAGGAGCGCTGCGACTCAGGACCCGGTGAAGTATGCGCAAGGGGCCATGCAGTTCGCCGACCTTCCCGCCATTTACGTCCATCGACTGCTTGACGGCTTGAGCGATGCGGCAAGAAATCAGCGCGACTTCTCATGGGCCTCAGTTCTACAGTTGCTGGACCGTACATTCACCCGCCTGAACGAGCCAATCGCTCCGGCCTCAGTTGCCGACGGCGACGACCCGACATGGCATTGGGCCTGCGCAGCCGGGGGCGAGCTCCTGAAGGCAGGTTTGCGTCGTGGCGCTGCGGGGATTGGTTTTGAGCACAAGGCAGCAGTTCAAGACCTGGTGCTAACCCTTCAGCGTCATGCACCTCAGACACCTGAGTTAGAAAACTTCGCGGATCGATTTGAGAGGGATCCGTACTTCGCTTCGGAAGCGACGTTGCGAGGATCAGCCGTTGAGCTTTGCATACTGTTGATCTTCTGGTTGAGCAAGGAACCGCGATCGACGTATGCGAGCACGCCGCGCGAAGCCCTCGCGCTGACGCCGCCGGTCATGGTCGCGTTGGAGACTGAACTTGGGGATCGCTCACCAAACGGCCGCATCCCGCGGTCGATCTTGGGGCGCTATCTTCAGTGGCTGTTTCATTTCGGGGAGAGCTGGCTCACCGAAAACATGTCACAGCTCTTTCCGCAATCCGATGAACAGCTGCGGCGCGCTGCTTGGCTTGGCCACCTTCTTCACGACGGCGGGCCACTTGGTCCCAAGCTTGACGATCTGCGCGGCAACTATGCGCATGAGATAGGACTTATCGCTGACACGTCCAACGATCGCGAAGAGTACTGCCAGAGGCGTCTTGGCGACTACCTGGTTGCTCTCTATCTGGACGAGTGCCTCGATCTTCAATCCGGCGGGTTGCTTGACTCCTTCCTGACCAAGGCATCAGGGAAGGTTCGCCAACATGTCATGTGGTCGCTCGGTACGAACTTGAAGAAGCCTGCCACTGACTTCCCGGAATTGCTGCGGACGCGGGCGCTGGCTTATTGGGACAGTCGGCTTGCCGCCGGCGAACTCGCAGCCGAGCGTGCCGACTTTAAGGGAGAGCTCGGTTCAATCGGTCAGTGGTGCGAGAACCATCAAATCGACCCCACTTGGCTCTTTGACCGACTGCTCAGGATGTTGCGCTCCGGGTTCGTCCCAGCGCTTGCATACAACGTTGTGGAGTGGCTGGCCAGGGTTCGCGAAACACATGTGGATCGCGCTGTCGAGGTCCTAGAAGAGCTGCTCACGAATCCAAACGTTGATCAATGGGCCTACGTAGGCCAAGATCAATCAATTCGAGCGCTGCTGACGGCCGGCCAATCACACGGCACAACCGCAACAGCCGAACGTGTGAAAGAACTCGTGAGTTTCCTGGCCTCGATCGGACAGCCCGGATATTTGGATTTGGTCCGCCCGGCGCAATCTGCGACGTCGAACCAGCATGGATAACCTTGGACAACGAGGCGGTTGGCGAAGTCGGGTCCATGGACACTTGGAAGCGCTAGCGAGCGACTTCTAGAAGGCGTGAATGTCGGCTTGGCGCCAGGCAATTCGAGATTGCCGATTTCCGCAATGGGCACCAAGTAGTCGGCCATGTCGTACGTGATCAGGACGTGTAGGGTCGGTTTGAGTCGATCGGAATGTGAAGGCTGCCGTTCGGGCAGATCACGCTAACGGCGTCAGGTGGGCGATCACAAGCAGCGGACGTTCCGGCCCCGGAGATCAAGCGGCAGCGAGGGCCGATGATCGACCTTGATTCACGCTTTCACAAGCGATTGTGCGCGGCCGACACCCGCCCTTCACTTCTCCGCCAGCAAGCCCTGCCGCTCGATGAAGGCGATGATCTCCGCCAGACCCTGGCCGGTCTTGAGGTTGGAGAAGACGAAGGGGCGTTCGCCGCGCATCTTCTTCGCGTCGCGCTCCATCACTTCGAGCGAGGCGCCGACCATGGGTGCCAGGTCGATCTTGTTGATGACCAGGAGGTCGGACTTGGTGATGCCGGGGCCGCCCTTGCGCGGAATCTTGTCGCCGGCGGCGACGTCGATGACGTAGATGGTGAGGTCGGAAAGCTCGGGGCTGAAGGTGGCGGCGAGGTTGTCGCCGCCGCTCTCGACGAAGATGATGTCGAGGCCGGGAAACATGACGTTCAGACGGGCCACGGCTTCGAGGTTGATGCTGGCGTCTTCGCGGATGGCCGTGTGCGGACAGCCGCCGGTCTCGACGCCGATGATGCGCTCGGGCGCCAGGGCCTGGTTCCTGACCAGGAACTGGGCGTCCTCTTCCGTGTAGATGTCGTTGGTGACGACGGCGATGTCGTGCTTGTCCCTCAGTGCCTGGCACAGCGCCAGGGTTAGGGCGGTCTTGCCGGAGCCGACGGGGCCGCCTATCCCAATACGAAGTGGTTGTCGGGTCATGATCGGAAGAGCCTCGAGTATTGGCTTTCGTGTCGGCTGCACGCGATGGCGAAGCCGGGAGCGAAGTTGCTGGAGTCGGATTCGGGTAGCGTCATTGCGCGCTCGGCGATGGCGTCGAGCCGCCCGCCTAGCGCGAGCAGCAGGCGTTGGCCGGCGGCCTGGCCGAGGGGCACGGCCTTGAGCGCGGCCATGGCCTGGTTCTCGGCCCAGGACCAGAGATAGGCGGTCACCGCCGCCAGATCGTCGATCTGCCAGGTCGCGGCGGCCATGGCCCAGGTGGCCGGGAAGCTCGGTTCGGCGAGGGCGCGCAGGGTTGCCAGCGCCGCGGCGGGGAAGTCGCCCAGCTCGCCGAGCAGGCGGGTCATCGAGTAGCCCATCTGCACTGTCTCGGCGCGCAGTTCGGCGGTCTCGCGGCTGGCGAGGCAGAGAGCGTTGAGCTCGCCGAGGTCGCCGCCCTCGCGGCAGGCGACGAGCATTTGCGCCAGCACCGGTGCCTCGAAGCTGCCGAGGTTGGCTTCCAGCAGGTCGGCGATCCAGACCAGGGCCGTAGCCTCGTCGCACACGCTGCCGGCTTCGATCGCCCATTCGAGGCCCTGCGAGTAGCTGTAGGCGCCGACGGGCAGGGCGGGGCTGGCCAGTTGCAGCAGGCGCGCGAGCTTGTTCATGCCGGCGCCCGGTACTGGTGGATGCGGGCGCCCGGCGTGGTGGGCTCGCCATGGCTGTGGCCGGCGTAGGCACCGGCCTCGGGCTCGAAGGGGGCAACGATTTCGACTACCGTGAAGCCGAGGCCCATCACCATGTCGCCGAGCACGCGGTCGGCCGCGAAGCGCAGCCACGTTGGCCCGAGTTCGACGGCGACATGGCGGTTGCCCAGGTGGTAGGCGGCGCGGGTGAGGCTCAAAGGGTTGCTGGATCGCACTTCCATCAGCGCCTCGGGGGCGGCCACGACTTCGACGATGCGACCGTCATTGGCCAGCAGCCGGTCGCCGCCGCGCAGGATGCTGCCCCGCTCCAGGAACAGGCCGACTTCCCCGCCATCGGCCAGGCGTGTGCGCAGGCGGCTCTTGCAGCGATCGTCGAAGGGCAGCACCAACTGTGCCGCGGCCGGCGGCGCGGCATCGGTGGCGCGATGTTCTATGACGATCATGGATTAGAAGAGAAAGTAACGCTGTGCCATCGGCAGCACCTTGGCCGGCTCGCAGACCAGCAGTTCGCCGTCGGCACGCACGGCGTAGGTCTCCGCGTCCACGTCGATGTGGGGCAGGGCGTCGTTGTACACCATGTCGCGCTTGCCGATCTTGCGCGTGTTGCGCACCGCCTCCAATGGCTTGACGAGGCCGAGCGAGTGGACTGCCGGGTTCTCGAGCGCGGCTTGCGAGACGAAGGTGAGCGAGGTCTTCAGCGCCAATCCGAAGCTGCCGAACATCGGCCGGTAATGCACCGGTTGTGGCGTCGGGATCGAAGCGTTGGGGTCGCCCATGGCGGCGGCAGCGATCATGCCGCCTTTGAGGATCAGGCTCGGCTTGACGCCGAAGAAGGCCGGCTTCCAGAGCACGAGATCGGCGAGCTTGCCGGCCTCGACCGAACCCACAACGTGACTGATGCCGTGGGTGATGGCTGGGTTGATGGTGTACTTGGCGATGTAGCGCTTGACGCGGTGGTTGTCGTTCCTTGCGCTGTCCTCCTTCAGTGCGCCGCGCTGCACCTTCATCTTGTGCGCAGTCTGCCAAGTGCGGATCAACACCTCGCCGACGCGGCCCATGGCCTGGGAGTCGGAACTCATCATCGAGAACGCACCCAGGTCGTGCAGGATGTCTTCGGCGGCGATGGTCTCGCGGCGGATGCGGCTCTCGGCGAAGGCGACGTCTTCGGCGATGGCGGGATCGAGGTGGTGGCATACCATGAGCATGTCGAGGTGCTCGTCGATGGTGTTCACCGTGTAGGGCCGCGTCGGGTTGGTGGAGGAGGGCAGCACGTTGGGCGCGCCGGCCGCCTTGATGATGTCCGGCGCGTGGCCGCCGCCGGCGCCTTCGGTGTGGAAGGTGTGGATGGCGCGGCCCTTGAAGGCGGCGAGCGTGGTCTCGACGAAGCCCGACTCGTTGAGGGTGTCGGTGTGGATCGCCACCTGCACGTCCATTTCGTCGGCGACGGTGAGGCAGTTGTCGATGGCCGCCGGGGTGGTGCCCCAGTCCTCGTGCAGCTTCAAGCCGATGGCGCCGGCGCGCACCTGCTCGCGCGCCGGTTCGGGCAGGGAGACGTTGCCCTTGCCGAGAAAGCCGAGGTTCATCGGGAAGGCTTCGGCCGCCGCCAGCATGGAATGGATGTGCCACGGCCCCGGCGTGCAGGTGGTGGCGTAGGTGCCGGTGGCCGGGCCGGTGCCGCCGCCGATCATGGTGGTGACGCCGGACATCAGCGCCTCTTCGATCTGCTGCGGGCAGATGAAGTGGATGTGGGTGTCGATGCCGCCTGCAGTGACGATCATGCCTTCGCCGGCGACGATCTCGGTGCCGGCGCCGATGGCTATCGTCACACCGGGCTGGATGTCCGGGTTGCCGGCCTTGCCGATGGCCTGGATGCGGCCGTTCTTGATGCCGATGTCGGCCTTGACGATGCCGGTGACGGCGTCGACGATGAGCGCGTTGGTGATGACGGTGTCGGCCACCTCGGCGGCGGTGCGCTGGCCCTGGCCCATGCCGTCGCGGATCACCTTGCCGCCGCCGAACTTCACTTCCTCGCCGAAGATCGTGTGGTCGCGCTCGACTTCGATCCAGAGGTCGGTGTCGGCAAGGCGGACGCGATCGCCTGTGGTGGGACCGAACATCTCGGCGTAGGCCTGCCGCGAGATCTTCACGCTCATTTCAGTTCTCCCATGATCGCGCCGGCGAAGCCGTAGACCTTGCGTTCGCCGGCCAAGGCCACGAGTTGCACGGTGCGCGTCTGGCCCGGCTCGAAGCGCACTGCCGTGCCGGCGGCGATGTCGAGGCGGAAGCCCCGCGCCTTGTCGCGCTCGAACTGCAAGGCTTCGTTGGTCTCGAAGAAGTGGTAGTGCGAGCCCACCTGGATCGGCCGGTCGCCAGTGTTGGCGACGGTCAGTGTGACGGTCTCGCGGCCGGCGTTGAGTTCGATCTCGCCACTCTCGACTTTCATTTCGCCTGGGATCATTGCGGCGCTCTCCTAGATGATTGGATGGTGCACAGTCACCAGCTTGGTGCCGTCGGGGAAGGTGGCTTCGACCTGGATCTCCGGGATCATCTCCGGCACGCCTTCCATCACTTCGTCGCGGGCGAGCAGCGTGGTGCCTTCGCTCATCAGCTCGGCGACGCTCTTGCCGTCGCGGGCACCTTCCATGATGGCGGCGCTGATGAAGGCCACCGCCTCCGGGTAGTTGAGCTTGAGACCGCGTGCGCGGCGCCGTTCGGCGAGCAGGCCGGCGGTGAAGATCAGGAGCTTGTCCTTTTCTCTTGGTGTGAGTTCCATGGATTCTCCCTATTCGTGTGTTCCAGATGCGGCGGCGCCTGCCTATGCGTGGATCGAAGAAGCGGCGGCCAGGTAGGCCCTCGCAACAAGCATACCCGATAGCGAAAAGTGCTTGCGCCGACAGCGGTATCGCTGGCGCTCGATTGGAGCAATAGTTCTGCCTGCACAACAGATCTGAGCATTGCCCCAGCTTGGGTCGTCCATGCGAAAGGACGCCCCGCGGTAGTGCATCTTGTATGCAAGATCTAGAAACTCTGAGCAACGAAGTCTTGAGTTGCCAACCCTATTGCGGCGAACAATATCTGGATTAAGATCGGCTAAATAGGTGGTTAGAAAAAACATTTGCCACTCCGTGAGCTATTGGCACATTGCATGCAATCTCCGAAGTGTCCCAACCACTTCGGAGATGTACATGAAGCCCAATTACAAGACGATTTCCCGCTGGCTCATCGCGTTACCGCTGGCTATCGTGCTGCAGGGCAGTTTGCATGCAGAGACCGTTGCCCGCTACGGAATTTCAATGGCCGACATTCCTCTGACCACCGGGCAGCCGGATCGCGGTGCCGGCGCCTACCAGTTCACCGGACATACCCTCTACGATCCGCTGGTGGCCTGGGAAGCCAATGTCGGCAATCGTCCGGGCAAGCTCGTCCCGGGCCTGGCCACCGACTGGAAGGTCGATGCCAAGGACAACAAGAAGTGGACCTTCACGCTGCGCAAGGGCGTCAAGTTCCATGACGGCTCCGAATTCAACGCCGATGCGGTGATCTGGAATCTGGACAAGGTCCTGGCCGACAAGTCGCCGCAGTTCGATGCCAAGCAGAGCGCGCAGGTACGGCCGCGCATTCCGTCCATCGCCTCCTACCGCAAGGTCAATGACTACACCGTGGAAATTACCACCAAGGAGGTTGATGCCCTGTTTCCCTACCAGTTGCCCTGGTTCCTGATCTCCAGCCCGAGCCAGTGGGAGAAGCTTGGCAAGGATTGGAACAAAGTGGCAGCCCAGCCGTCCGGTACCGGTCCTTTCAAGCTCGACAAGCTGGTCCCGCGCGAGCGGGCCGACCTGGTCAAGAACCCGGCCTACTGGGACAAGTCCCGCCTGGCCAAGACCGACCGCATCGTCCTGGTTCCCATCCCCGATGCCATGACCCGTGCCAACGCCCTGCTCAATGGCCAGGTGGACATCATCGAGACCCCGCCGCCCGATGTCCTGCCGCAACTGAAGGCTGGCGGCTTCAAGCTGGTGCAGAACGTCACGCCGCACGTATGGCCCTACCATTTCTCGACCCAGCCGGGCTCGCCGTGGACCGACATCCGGGTACGCAAGGCCGCCAATCTCGCCATCGATCGCGATGCCGTTGTCAAGCTGATGAGCGGGCTTGCGACACCGGCCAAGGGCCAGCTCGATCCGACCAGCCCGTGGTTCGGCAAGCCGGGTTTCAAGATCGCTTACGACCTGCCCGCCGCCCGTGCTCTGATGGCCCAGGCCGGCTACAGCCAGGCCAAGCCGCTCAAGGCCAAGGTGATCATTGCCCAGGGCGGTACCGGCCAGATGCTGTCGCTGCCAATGAACGAGTTCATCCAGCAAAGTTTGGCCGAAATCGGCATTCAGGTAACGTTTGAAGTCGTCGAGCTGGAAAACCTCTACCTGCACTGGCGTAGCGGGGCCAAGGCCGACATGAACGCCGGCAAGGGCATCACTGCGATCAATCTCGGCTACGTCACTGCCGACCCGTTCTACGCCTTGACCCGATTTGCCGACAGCCGTTACGTCGCGCCGAACGGCGTGAACTGGGGCGGCTACAGCAACCCGAAGGTCGACGAGGCGCTCGACAAGGTGCGCACGACGTTCGATACCAAGATTCAGGATGGCCTGCTCGCCTTCGTACATCAGTCGATGGTCGATGAGGCCTTGATGCTGTGGGTGGTGCATGACGTCAATCCGCATGCGCTTTCGCCCAAGGTCAAGGAGTTCGTCCAGGCTCAGCACTGGTTCCAGGACCTGACCACCATCCGCATGTGATCCGCCGCGCCGGGGCAGCCGCCCCGGCCGGATTGACGCTCATAGCTCCGATGGACCACCCTGCAGCATGAAACACGCACCTATCGCAATGCCGAGAGCTGGCAAATGGACCTGCCCCTCCCATCCTCCCCTCACGGGGAGGCTTCCGATTGGCTCGCTTCGCTCGAAGATCACCAGCCGCGCTTACCAACGTATTTCACGCTAACGAGAGTGCCTCATGTTTGCCTACGTCCTCAAGCGTCTCTTGTACGCCGTCCCCATCGCGCTGGGCGTGACGGTGGTTTCCTTCCTGCTGGTTTATCTGGCGCCGGGCGATCCGCTCAATGCCATCGCCCCGGCCGACGCACCGGAGGAAGTCATTCAGGCACTCAAGAGCGCCTACGGCCTCGACAAGCCGGTCCCGGTCCAGTACGGCCTGTGGCTGCTGCGCGCCGTCCAGGGCGATCTCGGCACCTCGATCGCCTCCGGTCGCGCCGTCAGCGCCGAAGTATTGAGTGCGGTCGGCAATACCCTGTTGTTGGCAGGCGTGGCCGCGATCGGCGGCGTACTGGTCGGCTGTATCCTCGGCGCTCTTGCCGGCTACCGCCATGGCACCTGGCTCGATCGCGTCGCCACGGCGCTCTCGGTGGTCGGCGTCAGCATTCCCCATTACTGGCTGGGCCTGGTGCTCACCATCGTCTTCTCCATCTGGCTGCCGTGGTTTCCGGCCATGGGCGCCGGTCCCGGCGGTTCCACGGAGTGGCTGTGGGACTACGAGCACATGCGCTACCTGGCGCTGCCGGCGCTGACCTTGTCGGTGATCCCGATGGGCATCATCACCCGCACCGTGCGCGCGTTGGTGGCCGACATGCTGGAACAGGAGTTCGTCACCGCGTTGCGTGCCCGAGGTCTTTCCGGCTTGGCCGTCTTTCGCCATATCGCCAAGAACACCGCGCCCACCGTACTCGCCGTCGCCGGTCTGCAGATCGGCTACCTGATGGGGGGCTCGATCCTGGTCGAAACCGTATTCGCCTGGCCGGGCACGGGCTTCCTCCTCAATACCGCGATCTTCCAGCGCGACGTCCCGCTGCTGCAGGGAACCATCCTGGTGCTGTGCATGTTCTTCGTCGTCCTCAACTTGCTGGTGGATATCCTGCAACCGATGATCGACCCGCGCATGGGGCGAGGCTGAACGGAGGTCAACCATGTCCGCTTCTCTTGAACTGACCCTCTCGCCTGCCGCCCCCATCATGACGACGGCCCCCAGCCGCAGTTACTGGCTCGTGGTCTGGCGCCAGTTGCGACGCGATCCCATGGCGCTGGCCAGCGCCCTGATCCTGCTGATCATCATCGGCGCCGCCGTCTTCGCCCCGTGGCTGGCGCCCGCCGATCCTTACAAGGCGAGCATGCTGAAACGCCTGTTGCCGCTCGGCAGCCCGGGCTTTCTGTTCGGCACCGACGAGCTCGGCCGCGACATGCTTTCACGGCTGATGCACGGCGGTCGCTTGTCGCTGCTGATGGGGGTCGTGCCGGTGCTCGCGGCCTTCGGCATCGGCACCGCCGTCGGCCTGCTGGCAGGCTATGTCGGCGGCAAGGTCAACATGATCATCATGCGGGTGCTCGATGTCTTCTACGCCTTCCCCTCGGTGCTGCTCGCCGTCGCCATTTCCGGCGCCCTGGGGCCGGGCATGAGCAACAGCCTGCTCGCCCTGACCCTGGTCTTCGTGCCGCAGGTGGTGCGGGTGGCCGAAAGCGTGACCACCCAGGTGCGCCAGCTCGACTATATCGAGGCAGCGCGGATGAGCGGCGCCGGCGCCTTCTCGATCATCCGCGTGCATGTGCTCGGCAACGTCCTCGGGCCGGTCTTCGTCTATGCCAGCGGCCTGCTCAGCGTCAGCATGATTCTCGCCTCCGGCCTCTCCTTCCTTGGTCTTGGCGTCAAGCCGCCGGAGCCCGAGTGGGGCCTGATGCTCAACACGCTGCGCTCGGCCATCTATGTCAATCCCTGGATCGCGGCGCTGCCCGGCGCCCTGATCTTCATTACTTCCATCGCATTCAATCTGCTGGCAGACAGCGTGCGTTCGGCCATGGACATCCGTCGATGAATCAGACTCTCCAATCCCTGGCTCCGGTTCAGGACCGGGGTGGCCCTGCCCAGCCGCTGCTGGTCGTCCGCGACCTGAAGAAACGCTTCGCCGTGCGCGGCGGCCTGCTCGAACGGCCGCGAAAATTCGTCCATGCCGTCGATGGTGTCAGCTTCTCCGTGCCGAAGGGCAAGACGGTGGGCATCGTCGGAGAGTCCGGCTGCGGCAAGTCGACCACCGCCAGGCTGATCGCCCGCCTGCTGGCGGCCGACCACGGCAGCATGATCTTCGACGGTGAGGGCGTCGAGGAATACGGCGGCATACGCCTCAAGGAGTTCCGTCGCAACCTGCAGATGGTCTTCCAGGACTCGTTCGCCTCGCTCAATCCACGGCTGACGATTGCCGAGACCATTGCCTATGGCCCCAGGGTGCACGGCCTGCCGAAGGCGGAAGCCGACCGCCTGGCGCGCGATCTGCTGGCCCGGGTCGGCCTGGAGCCGGAGCAGTTCGGCAGCCGCTACCCGCACGAACTGTCGGGCGGCCAGCGCCAGCGCGTCAATATCGCCCGGGCACTGGCCTTCAACCCGCGCCTGGTGATCCTCGACGAAGCCGTGGCAGCGCTCGACAAGTCGGTGCAGGCACAGGTGCTCAACCTGTTGCAGGAACTGAAGACCGAGCGCCAGTTGTCCTATCTGTTCATCTCGCACGACCTGCATGTGGTGCATTACATCTCGGACTACGTGATGGTGATGTATCTCGGCCAGGTCGTCGAAACAGGACCGGTCGAGCGCATCTACGGCCATGCGGCGCATCCCTACACGCGCGCCTTGCTCTCCGCCGTACCCTCGATGGATCCGGACAAGCGGACGCAGGCTTCGCCGCTCACCGGCGATCCGCCCAACCCCATCAATCCGCCGGGCGGCTGCCGCTTCCGCGACCGCTGTGCGCATGCCCATCCGGTTTGCGAAGCCAGGCAACCGGCCCTGATCTGCATTGCCGGGGAACCGGCGCATCAGGCCGCCTGCCATCTCAACGACCCGCGCTCAGGTCACCCCGCAGCCGTTCAGGAGATGCAGCCATGAGTTCCCCTCTGGTTTCCCTGCAGGATCTGTCTGTCCAGTTCTGCGGCAACCGCAGCGCCAGCGCCCTCAACCAGGTGAACATCGATCTGGCGGCCGGCGAGGTTCTCGGTCTGCTGGGCGAATCCGGCTCCGGCAAGAGCGTCACGCTGCGCACCCTGTTGCGCCTGCATCCGGAACGCACCACACGGATACAGGGGCGGATGGTGGTCGACGGCCAGGACGTCATGACCCTCAAGGGGCGGGCCCTCGACCTCTATCGCGGCGGTACGGTGTCGATGGTGTTCCAGGAGCCGGGACTGGCCTTCGACCCGGTCTATACCATCGGCCGGCAGATCACCGAGTCGATTCGTGCCCATGAGGCCGTCGATGAAAGCACCGCTCGCGCCAGGGCCCTGCAAATGCTGGAGCAGGTGCAGATTCCGCAAGCCAGGCGGCGCTTCGATGCCTATCCGCACGAGTTGTCCGGCGGCATGCGACAGCGGGCCATGATCGCGCTGGCGCTGGCCTGCAAGCCGAAACTGCTGCTCGCCGACGAACCGACGACGGCGCTCGACGCCACCGTGCAGATCCAGATTCTGTTGCTGCTGCGCGAATTGCAGCGCGAGACCGGCATGTCGGTGATATTCGTCACCCACGACATCGGCGCTGCCGTCGAGGTGGCCGACCGCATCGCCGTCATGTATGCAGGACGCATTGTCGAACAGGGGCCGGTCGGCGACATCGTCCGTACGCCGCGCCATCCCTACACGGCCGGGCTGCTTGCCGCAACCGTCGGTACCGAAAACCGTGGCCAGCCGCTGCTGGTGGTACCCGGCTCGCCGCCCGATCTGGCGGCCCTGCCCCCGGGGTGCAGTTTCGCCCCGCGCTGTACCCATGTCAGCGACCAGTGCCGGCGCGAAGTGCCGCCGCTGCAGTCGCTTGGCCACCAGGCGCTGGCCTGTTGGCATCCGATCCTGCCCTTGGCGGAGGCGGCCTGATGAACGTCGATCCTGCCGAAACCAACCGCGGCCGGGGCAGCCTGGCCGACGACGTCTGCCGCCGCATCGCCGACGAAATCGTCCTCGGTAATTTTGCCCCCGGCATGCGGCTCGACGAGGTCAGCCTGGCGGCCCGCTTCAAGGTTTCGCGGACACCGGTGCGCGAGGCACTGAAGCAGTTGGCCATCATGGGCCTGGTCGATACCCGGCCGAACCGCGGTTCGGTGGTTGCGGCGCTGAGCGCCGGTCAGCTCGACCAGATGTTCGAGGCGATCGGCGAGCTGGAAGCCGCCTGCGCCCGCCATGCGGCGCTGCGCATGACCGAGGCAGACCGGGCGCGGATGATCGAGCTGCACGCCGAGGGGCGGGCCGCGATGCAGGTCGGGGACATCGACCGCTACAACGCCGCCAATCTGGAACTGCATGCCACTATCATCCGTGGCTGCTACAACCCGGTGTTGATCGAGGTGGCAACGAGTCTGCGCCATCGCGTAGCGCCCTTCCGCAGGACGCAGTTCCGCAATCTCGAGCGCATGGGCGAATCCTTCGAGGAACACTCGGTGATCGTCGAGGCCATCCTCGCCCACGACGTCATCACCACCTACCGGGAGATGCGTTCCCACCTGCTTTCGGCCCGCAGCGCGACCACTCGCGTCGCGCCGGCTTGGGGTAATCCATTCGATAGCGGCAAGTAACCGGAGACAGAACATGAAACCAATACTTGGCACCCGTGGCGCCGTCGTCGCCTCCCATTCGCTTGGCTCGCAGGCCGGTCTCGACGTCCTGCGCGACGGCGGCAATGCCATCGAGGCCACCATCGCCGTTGCGGCGACGCTGGCCGTCGTCTATCCGCACATGACGGGCATCGGCGGCGACGGCTTCTGGCTGCTGCATGCGCCAGGCCACGCGATACGCTCGATCGATGCCTGCGGTGCGGCGGGCGCTGGCGTCAGCCGCGAACTCTACGAAAGCTTGCCGGGCATTCCCTGGCGTGGCCCGCTGGCCGCCAACACCGCGGCCGGCACGCTCTCCGGCTGGGGCGCCGCCTACGAATACAGCCGGCGCGAGTGGGGCGGCCGCCTGCCTTTCGCACATCTTCTGGAAAGCGCCATCCACTACGCCCACGAGGGCTTCCCCGTGACGCACAGCCAGGAGGAAAACACCCGCAACAAGCTCGCCGAACTGGTCATGCAGCCTGGTTTTTCTGCGACTTTCCTGGCCGACGGCAAAGTGCCGGTCTACGGCCAGCGCCACCGTTTCCCGGCGCTGGCTGCGACGCTGGAGCAGTTGGCGCGGGCAGGCGCCGACGATTTCTATCGCGGCGAACTGGCCCAACAGATCGGCGCGGACCTCGCGGCCGTCGGCAGCCCGGTCACTGCCGCCGATCTCGCCAACCATCAAGCCGAGATCAAGGTGCCGCTCGAGGTCCGGCTATCCTGCGGCAAAGTGTTCAACATGGCGCCGCCGACCCAGGGTCTGGCCTCGTTGCTGATTCTCGGCATCTACGACCGCATTCGCCAGGCCGACTGGAATCCGGACAATGCCGAAGGCATCCACGCCCTGGTCGAAGCCACCAAGCAGGCCTTCATCTTGCGTGACAAGCACGTCACCGACCCGGCGGCGATGCGCATCGACCCGGCCAGCCTGCTCGGCGCGCAGACGCTGGAGACGTTGGCCGCTGCCGTGCCGTTCGACCAGGCCAGCCCGTGGCCGGCACCGATGTCGGACGGCGACACGACATGGATGGGCGTCGTCGATGCCGCCGGCCGCGCGGTGAGCATGATCCAGAGCATCTACTTCGAGTTCGGCAGCGGTGTCGTGCTGCCGCAGACCGGCATCTGGTGGCAGAACCGCGGCTGTTCCTTCGACCTGCGGCCGAACAGGCTGCGCAGCCTGGTACCGGGACGCAAGCCTTTCCATACGCTCAATCCGGCAATGGCCCGGCTCGATGACGGCCGCCTGCTGGTGTATGGCACGATGGGGGGCGAAGGCCAGCCGCAGACCCAGGCGGCGGTGTTTGCGCGCTACGTGTGGGGGGGGCACAACGTACGCTCGGCAGTCGCGGCGCCACGCTGGCTGCTCGGCCGGACCTGGGCGGAGCAAAGCACGACGCTGAAGCTGGAGTCGCGCTATTCACCGGCGGTAATCGATGCGCTGCGTGCGATGGGGCACCCCGTCGAGGTAGTCGGTGACTTCGACGAGCGCATGGGACATGCCGGCGCGCTCGTCCTGCACCCCGAGGGATGGATCGAGGGTGGCGAAGATCCACGGAGCGACGGCTGCGTGGCGGCCTGGTAAGGCCGGTCGGCCCGGACTGCGTAGCCACGTAACCACAGGTTCATTATGAGATTCAAATTCGACTGGTTTCTCAAAGGCATGCTTGTAGCGGTGGCCGTGGCCTTTCTCTGGCCGGCGCCCGGCGCCAAGGGCGGCTTCCTGCACCCGGAGCTGCTCAATAAGCTCGGCATCGCCCTGGTCTTCTTCCTGAATGGTCTCGGACTCTCCCTGGCAGCCCTGAAGGACGGCGCACTTCGCTGGCGGGTACATCTGCTGATCCAGGCTTCCACTTTCCTGATCTTTCCCATCCTCGGCTGGGGGATGCCAATGCTCGGCGGCAACTGGATGTCGGCCGATCTGCAGACTGGCTTCTTCTACCTCTGTGCCTTGCCGTCAACGGTCTCGTCGTCGGTGGCCCTGACCGTGGCGGCAAGAGGCAATGTGGCTGTCGCCGTGTTCAATGCGACCTTGTCGAGTCTGCTCGGGGTCGTCCTGACACCGCTGTGGATGGCCTGGATACTGGGCCGCAGTGGTACCGCCTTTGCGGTCGGTCCGGTCATCATCGATCTGCTGCTCTGGGTGGTATCGCCGCTGGTGCTTGGCCTGTTCGCCCGGCCTGCGCTGGGAGCCTGGGCAAGCCGCAACAAGGCGCGTATCCAGATGGTCGATCGACTGACCATTCTGACCCTGGTCTACACCTCCTTTGCCGATACTGTGCAGCAAGGCGTCTGGTCGAACTACGGGCCGCTCGTGGTCGTGGAAACAGTCGTCGGGACCGTAGTGCTCTTTTTCATCGCCCTGAGCCTGACTCGTCTGCTTGCCCGGCTTCTCGGGCTGACGGTGGAGGATCGCATCGCGGCGGTCTTCTGCGGCTCCAAAAAGACCCTGGCTTCCGGCGTGCCTATGGCCCACCTTATCTTTGGTGCAAATCCGGCGCTGGGTCTGATCCTGATGCCCATCATGATTTATCACCCGCTGCAGTTGGCTGTCGGTGGCGTGCTTGCGCAGCGCTGGGCGGATAGGAAAGACAGGGCGTAGCAGGCAGTGGGGACCAGCCGCCCAGCCACCGCCCGTAGCAGTCCGTCTCAAGTATTCCAGATGCGAGGCACGGTGGCCTCGCGACCGACGAATGCGGGGCGCAGCGCGCGCCAGAGTTCGACGAACCACGCGCGCGCGGCTTCGGACGAATGGCCGAGATAGCGGCCGACGAAGAGCCGGGGCAGGGCCGATACGCCCCACTGCGCGCTGGTTTCGGTCGCGGCGACGTTCCGGCAGGCCGCGAGCGTTGCCGCGTCGACTTCCGCGCCTGCCGCGAGCACCGTGCTGCACACGCTGAAGCCGGCGAGGCCAATGGGCGAATCCAGCAACGGCGATCCGCCGTCGAGTCGGCCGCGTTCGCGCCAGAGTGGTTCGCCTTCGATGCGGATGTCGGTGGCGAGTTGCAGTTGCCCGCGCGAAAACATCTCGCCGCTGGCGCGACGGCCGAGGCACAGCGTTTCGACACCGATGAAGCGCGCGCCGTTTTCGAGATCGACCGTCGTGCACATGCGCGCCCGGGCGCCGTCGAAGACGATGGTCTCCTGAGGCAGCCACTCCATCACTGCGTTCTCCGCCACCTCGAAGTCCAGCGCCTGCCGAGCCCAGGGGCCGGCGGAGCGGTACCACTTGCCGGCGCCCGGCGTGGTCAGCAGGGCGTGGGCTGCCATGTCGAGTTGCACGTGGATGTCCAGTTCGTCGCCGCCGGCGACGCCGGCCGGAGGATGCAGGACGATTGCATGGCAGACCTCCTCGCCTTCCGGATGCAGCGCCTTCTGCACGCGCAAAGGGCCGCTATGGCGGCGCTCGGCGAGGATGGTGCCGCCGTCGCGGCGCGCGAAGCGAAGGTCGAGGCGGGCCTGCCAGCCGGTGGTGGCCGTGTCTGGAATGGGGTCGCGGTGCATCGAACGATCATACCGCCAGCAGTTCGCGCACGCCGTCCTTTTCCATGTCGGCGCCAGTGCCACGCTTGATGATCTCGCCGCGCTCCATCACCAGGTACTGATCGGCCAGCGAGCGCGCGAAGTCGTAGTACTGCTCCACCAGCAGGATGGCCATGCTGCCTTCTTCGGCCAGGGCGCGGACGGCGCGCTCGATGTCCTTGATGATCGAGGGCTGGATGCCTTCGGTGGGCTCGTCGAGGATCAGCAGTTTGGGGCCGAAGCTGAGCGCGCGGCCGATGGCGAGCTGCTGCTGCTGGCCGCCCGAGAGGTCGCCGCCCCGACGCTTCAGCATCTGCTTCAGCACCGGGAACATCTCGTAGATGCGCGGCGGAATCGCAGTGCCGGCGGGCCGGGTGGCCAGGCCCATCATCAGGTTCTCCTGGACCGTGAGGCGGGGAAAGATCTCACGTCCCTGGGGCACGTAGCCGATGCCGGCGCGCACCCGCTCGTGGGAGGGCGCATGCGTCACGTCGCGGCCGTCGAAGCCGATGCCGCCCGACTTGGCGGGCACCAGGCCCATCAGGCATTTCAGCAGCGTCGTCTTGCCGACGCCGTTGCGGCCCAGCAGCGCGGTTACCTTGCCGGTCTCGGCGGTGAAGGAAACGTCGCGCAGGATGTGGCTGCCGCCGTAATATTGGTTGAGGTGTTCGACAGTCAGCATGACCGCCTCCGCAGGGCCGCCCCAAGGAGGCGGCGCCCCCCTGTGGGGGGCAGCGAGCTGAGTTTGCGAGCGTGGGGGGCCATATTTTCAGCGTCCCAAGTAGACTTCGATGACGCGCTCGTCGTTCTGCACCGTGGCCAGGTCGCCCTCGGCCAGCACCGAGCCTTCGTGCAGGACGGTGACCTTGCCACCCAACTGGCCGATGAAGGCCATGTCGTGCTCGACCACCACCAGGGAGTGCTTGCCGGCCAGCGACTGGAACAGCTCGCCGGTGCGCTCGGTTTCCTCGTCGGTCATGCCGGCGACCGGCTCGTCGAGCAGCAGCAGCCAGGGGTCCTGCATCAGCAGCATGCCGATTTCCAGCCACTGCTTCTGGCCGTGCGACAGCAGGCCGGCGAGACGGTCGGCTTCTGCGCCGAGGCGGATGGTCGCCAGGGTCTGTGCGATGCGGTCGCGCGTCTCGTCGTCGATCACCGAGAAGAGACTTCTCCGCACACGCTTGTCGATCTTCATCGCCAGTTCGAGGTTCTCGAACACCGTGTGGTTCTCGAAGATGGTCGGCTTCTGGAACTTGCGGCCGATGCCGGCGTGGGCGATCTCGGGCTCGGTCATGGTGCGCAGGTTCATGGTCTGGCCGAAGAAGGCCTTGCCGGTATCCGGCCGCGTCTTGCCGGTGATGACGTCCATCATGGTCGTCTTGCCGGCGCCGTTGGGGCCGATGATGCAGCGCAGCTCCCCGGCGTCGATGGTCAGGGCCAGCTTGTTCAGCGCCTTGAAGCCGTCGAAGCTGACGGTGATGTTGTCGAGGTAGAGGATGACGTTGTGGGAGAGGTCGACCTCGTCCGGGACGACGTTGTGCGCGAGATCATTCACGATGTCTTGCTCCGCCACTTGCGCCAGAGGCCGACCAGGCCGTCCGGCAGCCACAGCGTTACGGCGACGAACAGGGCGCCGAGGAAGAACAGCCAATACTCCGGGAAGGCCTGGGTGAAGAAGCTCTTCGACAGGTTGACCACGGCAGCGCCGATGACCGGCCCGATCAGCGTCGCGCGGCCCCCGACGGCGACCCAGATGGCGATTTCGATGGAGTTGGCCGTGCTCATCTCGCCGGGGTTGATGATGCCCACCTGCGGCACGTAGAGCGCGCCGGCAACGGCGCAGAGCATGGCCGACAGCGTCCAGATGAAGAGCTTGTAGTGCAGCGGGTTGTAGCCGAGGAACATGACGCGGCTTTCGGCGTCGCGAATCGCGGCCAGCACGCGACCGAACTTCGAGGTAACGAGATAGCGCCCCAACAGCAGCGCGCTCATCAGCGTCGCCGCCGACAGTGCGAACAGCGTGACGCGCATCTCGGCAGTCGTGATGCCATAGCCGAGAATGCGCTTGAAGTCCGTGAAGCCGTTATTGCCGCCGAAGCCGGTCTCGTTGCGGAAGAACAGCAGCATGAAGGCGAAGGTGAGGGCCTGGGTGATGATCGAGAAGTAGACGCCCTTGATGCGCGAGCGGAAGGCGAAGTAGCCGAAGATGAAGGCCACCAAGGCGGGAATGGTCAGCACCTTGAACAGGGTGAAGGCGAAGCTGTCGGTGCCCAGCCAGTACCAGGGGAAGGCCTTCCAGTCGAGAAAGACCATGAAGTCCGGCAGCGCGGCGTGGTAGGCGCCATCGAGGCCGATCTCGCGCATCAGGTACTGGCCGAAGAAGTAGCCGCCGAGCGCGAAGAAGACGCCGTGGCCGAGCGACAGGATGCCGGCATAGCCCCAGATGAGGTCCATGGCGACGGCGACGATGGCATAGCACATGATCTTGCCGCCGACGGTGATGACGTAGGCGGAGACGTGCAGCGGATTGCCTTCGGGCACCAGCAGGTGCAGCGCCGGCAATAGCACCAGCGCAACGAAGGCGAAGGCGCCGAGCGCGATCCAGCCGGACTTCGGCATGGCGGTGAGAATGCGGATGATCAGAGGCTTGCGCATGGTGGCTCGCAAGAACGATTCACCGCAAAGGACGCCAAGGACGCAAAGGACTGCCTAAGGAATTGCAGGGAAGGGTTTCCCTTTGTGTCCTTTGCGTCCTTGGCGGTGAAAATGAATTCGTTCATGATTCGACGAAGCGCCCCTTCAGCGCGAACAGTCCCTGCGGGCGCTTCTGGATGAAGACGATGATGAACACCAGAACGACGATCTTGGCGATCACCGCGCCGGTCCAGCCTTCGAGGAACTTGGCGAACACGCCCAGCCCCAGCGCCGCCCACACAGCACCGGCCAGTTGGCCGACGCCGCCGAGCACGACGACCATGAATGAATCGACGATGTAGCCCTGGCCCATGTCCGGGCCGACATTGGCAATCTGCGACAGGGCGACGCCGCCGAGTCCGGCGATGCCGGCGCCGAGGCCGAAGGCCAGGGTGTCGATGCGCGACGTCGGCACGCCGACGCAGCCGGCCATGGCGCGGTTCTGCGTCACGGCGCGCACGAACATGCCCAGCCGCGTCTTGTTCATCAGCACCCAGACCAAGGCGAGCACGAACAGCGAGAAGCCGACGATGACGATGCGGTTCAGCGGCAGCACGATGCTGGGCAGGATCTCGATGCCGCCGGACATCCAGGCCGGGTTGGCGACCTCGACGTTCTGGGCGCCGAAGAGCACGCGCGCCGCCTGGATCAGGATCAGCGACAGGCCCCAGGTCGCCAGCAGCGTCTCCAGCGGCCGGCCGTAGAGCCGGCGGATGACCGTGCGCTCCAGCAGGATGCCGACGGCGGCAGCGCAGAAGAAGGCGATCGGGACCGCAGCCACGACATACCAGTCCAGGTAGTCCGGCAGGTGCTTGCGGAACAGACCCTGCATCGCGTAGGTGGCGTAGGCACCGATCATCAGCAACTCGCCGTGGGCCATGTTGATGACGCCCATGACGCCATAGGTGATGGCCAGGCCGAGCGCGGCCAGCAGGAGGATACTGCCCAGCGAGAGGCCCGAGAACACGCGGCCGACGAAGTCGGCGATGTCGATGCGCTGCCGCACCTCGAGGTAGGAGGCGAAGGCGGCGCGGCGGATGGCGAGGTCGGGCTCGGCGGCCTTGTCCCAGTAGTAGTCGAGCAGCAGGGTGCGCACGTTCGGGTCGCCGCTCGCCGCCAGGGCTTTCACCGCGGCCAGGCGCACGGCCTTGTCCGGGGCGCGGATCGTGGCCAGTGCGTAGGCCTGGTCGAGCAGGTTCCTGATGCGGGTGTCGGTTTCGTGGTCGCGCGCTTTGGCCAGCATGGGCGCCATGCCGGGCTCGACGGCGCCCAGCAGTCCCTTGACGGCGGCGAGGCGCACGGCCTGGTCCGGGTCGAACAGGCGCAGCGCGGCCATCGCCTCGGCGATCTTGCCGCGCACGCGGTTGTTGACGGTGATGTCGTCGCCGTGCTCGTCCTTCAGCGTTCCCTCGTCGAGTTGCTTCAGGATGTTCAGTGCTTCGGGATCGCCGCTGCGCACGAGTGTCTGGATGGCGGCGATCTTCTCGTCCGAATCTTCGGCGGCCAATTGCTTCATGACGGCCGCGTCGATGCCGGCCCAGGCGGGCAGGGCGGCGATCCAGAGCAACAGGGCGACGCAGGCGGTTCTCATGTTCTCGTATCTGGTGGAAAACCCCTCCGGCACAGGCCGGAGGGGGTCGTACGCCGAGCCGGGATTACTTGGTATCCGGCTCGTCCTTCTTCTTGTCGTTGCCGGCGATGAACGGACTCCAGGGTTGTGCTCTTACCGGACCCTTGGTCTTCCAGACGACGTTGAACTGGCCGTCCGCCTTCACTTCGCCGATGAACACCGGCTTGTGCAGGTGGTGGTTCTTCTCGTCCATCTTGGCGACGAAGCCCGACGGCGCCTTGAAGGTCTGGCCGGCCATGGCCGCGATCACCTTGTCGGTGTCGGTGCTCTTGGCCTTCTCGACCGCCTGCGCCCACATGTGGATGCCGATGTAGGTGGCTTCCATCGGGTCGTTGGTGACGACGGTGGCGGCGTTGGGCAGGTTCTTCTTCTTCGCCCAGTCCTTGTACATCTTGATGAAGGCTTCGTTCTCGGGGTTCTTGATCGACTCGAAGTAGTTCCAGGCGGCGAGGTGGCCCTGGAGCGGCTTGGTGTCGACGCCGCGCAGTTCCTCTTCACCGACGGAGAACGCCACGACCGGTACGTCGGTGGCCTTCAGGCCGGCGTTGCCCAGTTCCTTGTAGAAGGGCACGTTCGAGTCGCCGTTGATGGTCGAGACCACCGCGGTCTTGCCGCCGGCCGAAAACTTCTTGATGTCGGCGACGATCGTCTGATAGTCGCTATGCCCGAAAGGCGTGTATTTCTCG